>CAZQKW010000051.1:0-24409 GCA_964594075.1 uncultured Thermodesulfobacteriota bacterium
TTATGCCACGGGGGAGCCACTTCTTCAATTTTCAACTAAAAATAGTATATCCTCCCAGGCATGGACGTTAATGCATGCATCAGCCTGTGTCTTGCTTCCTGTAGCGATAGTGACGGTGATGGGAATCCTTGCTCGGATTATAACAGTATATATTGCGACAATTGTCCTAATACATACAATCCTGACCAGACCAATTCAGACACCGATATTTTAGGGGATGCATGCGATAATTGTCCCTTCATTTATAATTATGATCAGGCAGACAGAGACGGTGATGGTATCGGAGATGTTTGCGATCCGGATAATGATAATGACGGTTTTTGCGACCCAGGCAGGACAGATCCTTCGTGTATCGGATCAGACAATTGCCCCTTTATCTATAACCCCTCACAAAACGATTATGATGGTGATGGTATTGGTGATGTTTGTGACCCCAATGCAATAATGTATGTTGATAATGAAAGCAACTGCTCAGCAAATTGCGGGACAAGCTGGGCTACTGCCTTTAAAACCATTCAAGAAGGGATAAATAATACAGGTGGAGAGATTTGGGTGAAAAAGGGTATATATCCTCTTTCTTCAACAATTACAATAAATAGATCAGTTGGTTTATATGGCGGATTCAAGGGGACAGAAACTGATAGAAACCAACGTAGTCCAAATAATAAAACTATAATTGATGGACAGGATTCTTTCCGCTGTTTTTTTATAACTGCTGATGCTGTTATTAATGGATTTACTATTGTTAGGGGCAACGCAAGCGATATTCAGCAGGGCAGTCCCGGAGGTGGGTCTGGGGGAGCCATTAAAATTGAAGACTGTAATACACAGATCAGCAACTGCATCTTCGCAGGGAATGCAGCAATAAATAGCGGAGGCGCCATTCAGTTAAAAGGTAATTATATTTATTCAATGCCCGGTAAAAGCTCGGTTATAAACTGTGTATTTGTAGGCAATAAAGGTTCAAACGGAGGCGGCATATCTGATGATAGTTATTGCCTTGAAAAGATAATTAATTGTACTTTTGTTCAAAACAGTTCAACAACGGATTGCAGCTCTTGTATATCGGGAGGAGCAATCAGCTTTAATCATTTTATTGCGAAAATTATTAACTGTATTTTTTGGGGAAATACCTCTGCAAATGGGAAATGGCCACAACTATTTGACGGCAATTTATTTGATAAGAACAAAGTAAATTACTGTGATATAGATCAGGATGGATATGCTGGAACAAATGGAAATATACGTTCAGATCCCTTATTTATAAGGTATCCAAACCCTGGCAGTGATAATATTTGGGGAACAGCAGATGATGATTACGGCGATTTACATTTGCAATCAATATCTCCCTGCATTGATACTGGCACAAGTAGTGACGCGCCATCAAATGATATAGAGTGGACTGTAAGGCCACAGGGGTATCTATATGATATAGGTGCATATGAATATGTGCCTTCCGTAACTACGACAACGACAACCCCCCCTACCGCAATCGGGCTTTCACGTTTTATTGCTAGTCCTCGTAATCAAAGCGTAATTCTTGAATGGTCAACCGAATCAGAAATCGACAACGTGGGATTTAATCTGTACCGCTCCACGACAGAAACCGGAGAATATATAAAAATAAATACCGAGTTGATTCCAGCAAAGGGCACTGCCACGCAAGGCGCAGCGTATGAATTTATTGATAAGAATGTGCGTAATAGAAAGACCTACTGGTATAAACTTGAGGATATAGACATTAACGGTGTTTCCACACTACATGGTCCTATAAAAGTTATGCCAAGAATAATACACCGTTTGTTTCAGTAACGAGTCACGAGTTCCGAGTCACAGGTCGCGGGTCACAAAACAACCTTGCGTAAGGTAAAAAACAGCAATAATAAGGAGCATGAACCTATGAAACCATTGAAACGTATTTTGGTTGTTTTCTTATTGATGAGTAGTTTTCTTATGCACGGCTGCAAACCGTCAGTGCCCGGCATTTATATAAGCGAAAAAGATGGCACATCAATGTCAGTAGAATTAAAGCCTGACGGAACATACCGTATATTTGATGATAAAGGAGCCGAAGCATCGGGGAAATACATAGTTAACGATAACATGATAACTTTTATTATGTTTGGCAAGGAAAATAAGGGAGAAATTAAACGAGGCAGAATCATCATGGAAGATGGAGTAGTCTGGAAGAAAAAATAATCCCATTACCACTGTCTGAAGAGTAGCGGCAATTTCACGCAGGATAGAGATAACGCTTCCGAAAATGGAGGCGTTATTTTTTATGATTTTTTTTAATTCAAAATAAGTTTTTCTTGCGGTGACAGCCAGAAATAAGATAATAATCGCAGGCCGGATAAAATTATTAACAAAACATGATCCTATCCGTTAGTATTCAAGACCAGAGAATGAGTGAGGTGCGGTAATATGAAAATTCAGGTGAAGGAAGGAAATATTGCAGCAATCAAAGACGAAATAATAATGGTTGGCATTTTTGAAGGAAAGGATGGCATCAAAGCGGCTGCGCGTTCTCTTGATACGGCGTCGGCAGGCATGATTTCAGAAATTGTTCAGCGGGGTGATTTTAAGGGTGAATTATACAAAACATTTCTCATACATAAAACCCAAGGAATAGCGGCGAGACGGGTTCTCATCGTTGGGTTGGGAAAAGAACAGGACTGCACGCTGGAAAAAGTACGCGGTGCTGCATCAAGTGGGGCGCGGTTTATTCGCGAGATGGGAATAAAACATTTTTTAGTGCCTGACAATTTTGTGCAATTATCCGGCATTTCAAGTTCAGAGACGGTTAAAGCGATTGTTGAGGGCGTTTGCCTTGGTCTTTACAGTTTTAAACAATTTAAGACTAAAAACGAAGAAAGACACGACAAAGAAATTAAGGGATTTACCATACTGGCTGAGGGCAGGAATGAATACACCACATTTAAAAAAGCAGTTTTGTCAGCAGAAATTTTAAGCAACGCGGTCAAGCTGGCGAGGGATCTTGTTAACCAGCCGGCAAATAAAGCAACGCCCGGTTATCTTGCACAAACAGCACAAACCCTTGCGAAACACTACGGCCTAAAGGTCAGAATTTTAGATATAGGGCAGATTAAGAAGCTGGGTATGGGATGTTTTCTGAGTGTAGCTCAAGGGAGCCGCGAACCTGCTCAATTTATTATTCTTGAGCATAAGCCAAAAAATGTTCTTCATGCCCATCCCATAGTGCTGATAGGCAAGGCCATTACGTTTGACAGCGGCGGCATATCTTTGAAACCGCCGCAGGGCATGGAGCGGATGAAGGATGATATGGCGGGAGGAGCAGCCGTACTTGGTATTATGCAGGCTGCTGCCCAACTGAACATTCCCCTGTATGTAGTCGGGCTAATTCCGGCAACAGAAAATTTGCCCGATGGGGCCGCACTTAAGCCCGGGGATATCATAACATCCATGTCCGGTAAAACCGTTGAAATAATTACCACTGACGCAGAGGGGCGGCTGATCCTCGCCGATGCCCTGACGTATGCAACCCGCTATAAGCCTGAAGCAATTATTGATTTGGCGACCCTTACCGGGGCCTGTGTTATCGCACTGGGCAGTGAGGTTGCCGGTTTGATGGGGTCTGATGAAGGGCTGCTTGAAAAATTGAAGCAGGCTTCAAAAGTCACCGGCGAGAAAGTTTGGCAATTGCCCTTATGGGACGAATATGCGGAAATGCTTAAAAGCGACAGTGCTGACATAAAAAATGCAGGCGGGCGCGATGCAGGGGCTATTACCGGCGGGATGTTTTTAAAAGAGTTTGCCGGTAAAACACCCTGGGCCCACATAGATATTGCAGGTCCCGTATGGGCGGAAAAGGATAAGCCCTATATTCCAAAAGGGGCAACAGGATTTGGCGTAAGGCTCATAGTCAATGTGTTGGAGAACTGGGTAAAGATGTAATTGCTGGCAGTTCAAATGTGCTGCGGTGAAATAAGAATGTTTAGACCTTTTGCGCAATGAGGCTCGCAATTGCTTTTTTATGTTGCAATTGGGCATCTATTCGCTCATGATAAAAAACTATAAAGAAATCAAGGAAAGAAAAAAGAAGTTCATTTGGCCTGAGTAAATAATCGGGATTGGAAATCCCCCCAAAACTGCGCTGCTCCTCAGTGTAGGTTTCAAAAAAGATAAGGCCTTCCTTTTTCAACCCTTGCTTTAATTGTGGGATAATGCGGCGTTCTAAATAATAAAAATTGACAATTACGTCATAGGTGTTTTCTTGAATGTGATAGTTCCTTAAATCAGCCTCAATGGCGGTAATAGCAAGACGGTTGTTTTCTGCAAACCGGCTTAACAGGTTAATTGCAACTGAGGATATATCCACCGCGTCCACAGAAAAGCCGTGACGAGCAAGGAAAACACTATTGCTACCGGTTCCTGAGGCTACATCAAGGGCTTTACCGCCTTTAAGGAGCTGCATAAAGTTGTGAAGGAGTTCTGCAGGTTCGCCGGGCGTGCACGTGTTTCGGTATTTTTCATTCCATTTGTTCTGTTCCTGCATGAAATCATCCTGCCAGGGTTTCTCCTCATTTATAGCAAGAAAGTTATGTTTTGAAAAGAACCGCAATCAGACGAAGTGAGTTCAGACAATGCGTTTTGAAGTAATTGAGGTTTGCTGTTACGAAGGGTATAAAAGTCAAGAACGGCCAATCAGTTTTCGCTTTAACGAAAAAACCTATACCATTATTGAAATTGTTGACCGGTGGTATGAAGGAAGCACCCATGCCTCTGTTCCGCCCATGGACTATTTTAAAGTAAAGACAGATACTGGGGAAATAAGTATTATCAGGTATAACCGGTTATTTGACAAATGGGCAATTGCCATAATGGATGAACAAGCGAAATGAGTAAAAAATTTTTTGTCTTTAAGTAAAAAAATGCTTGCCAAATGCTAAATATTATAATAGTTTGATTTTGAAATATTTAAAAGTCAAACTATTAACCTTTGCTAATGTGCCTCATGTGATGTTCTTTTGCATACGTGAATAGTGTAGCGCTGACAATACACGTGTTTTAATCTAAACAAGTCTGAATCATAACATAACGCAGTTCTGCCCAAGAATAAAAAAAGACTATGTCCAAAAAATATTTTTTAGATTTTAGTCTGCAAGCGGGCTCATCTTGATCCATCGTTCAAGGTGTGTCCGCTTTATTTTTACTGCATTTCAACCTAACATTAATAAAAATAATTTGACCGCAAAATAATAACAGAGGGAGCAGGAAGGAGAACGCACATTGAAGCGATTTGCTGAAATTGTCATCAAATACCGGCTATGGTGGCTTGTTGGTATTCTTGTAGCAACAATCTTCTTTTTATTCCAGACAACCAAACTTCAGATTTACACCTCTTTTAATGACCTTCTCCCGCAGAGTCATCCCTATATAAAAGTGCATAATCGGATTCGTAATATCTTTGGCGGCGCAAATCAGGTTCTCATTATGGTTCAGGTGCGCAAGGGCGACATTTTTAACACCAAGACTCTGGAGAAGGTGCAATGGATAACCCGCGAGCTTGAAAAAATTCCGGGCGTTGATCCGTACAAGATTCGCTCCATTGCCACCAGTAAGATGAAAGACTTTAAATTCAGCTCCGGAACCACCGTAATTACGCCGCTCATGTTTCCTGATGTGCCGACCACAGAAAAGGGATTAGAAGAACTTAAAGATAAAATTTACAGCACGCAGCGTTATTACGGACCTTTTGTGTCGTATGACAGCAAAAAGACCCTCATCCTGGTAGATTTCTTTGAAGAGTCAATAGATTACAGCGTGGTCTTCAATGCGCTTAGCTTGATACGTGAACGAATGGAGGATGATAATCATATAATAAATATAGCGGGCGAGCCCATGCACCTTGGGTTTATCAAATATCATATTAACCAGGTGTTGATGATTCTAATTGTTACGGTTGTTGCTTTTATTGTGATGCTTTATGTTTATTATCGTTCAAAGAGAGCCATGTTTGTGCCGGTTATGTCTGCCGCGACCAGCGCGATCTGGGGGCTTGGTTTCATGGCATTGCTGGGCTATAACCTTGACCCGCTGATGCTGGTTTTGCCGTTTCTCATTTCCCTCATGACTGCCCGCCACTCAATGCAGTTTATGAGCCGGTATATGGAGGAATTTGAGTTGACCGGCGACGTAAAACAGGCCTCGCAAAACATTATTGAGACGATGTTTATTCCGGGGCTTACCAGCATTATTACTGATGCCCTTGGCATTGCACTGGTGGCAATCGCAACTATACCGGTATTAATCAGAATCTCCATAACCTGCGCGTTCTGGTCTATAGCCACGGTTATTCTGTCCATGTTGTTTACACCGCTGGTTTTGTCTTATATTCCTGAATCGAAGCGGTTTGTGCACGAAGTAAGAAAACGCAAAGAAAGCGGCATGGTTGAAAAGAAACTGGACTATCGGGACAGATTTCTTCGCCTATTAGGGCGCTGGATTCCGCAGCGTGGCAAATGGTATGTGGTGTGCTGTGCCATACTATTGAGCATGGTGTCATATTATTATGCAAGCAAGATTATTATTGGTGATTTTATGCCCGGGTCATCGATTCTCTGGCCCTTCCACCGCTATAATAAGGATGCGTTCCGTATCACGTTTAGTATGCCACTGTTAAATCCACTCTATGTAATTGTCGAAGGCGAGCAGGGTAATTTTATTACCCTGGGTCCGACACTGCGCGAAATGGATAAATTTCAGCGTTATGTTGCGAAACACGAGCGGGTGATGATCGTCAATTCAATTGCCAGCTATCTTCCTTCATTTCTTATGGCATCGTATGAGGATAATCCCCAGTGGTTTCATCTTCCAAAGGAGGATCAGGTGCTTAGTTTTCTTGCCCGGCATATGGTGTATTCTGGAGAGCCGGGAACCTGGGATCGCTACATTGATATGCAGGACAAATATGCCAATATAATTATATACTGTCGTGACAAAATGCCCACCACAGTTGAAAGCCTCATGAACCATATCAAAGCCTATTTAAAAGATACGCCGGGACCTCCGGGCGGCAAGTATGTACTGGCTGGCGGGGCCGTGGGTGTCCAGGCTGCCATCCGGGAAACCATCGCCGATGCGCAAATATGGAATTTAATTTTAGCGCTGGGTGGCGTCCTGGTTTTTGTTGCTATCACGTTTAAATCAATAACTGCTGGTATTATTCTTACCATTCCGCTGGCAATTTCAAACTTTCTCACTTTTGCGCTTATGGGCGCCTATCACATTGGTTTGACCACCAATACCTTTCCGGTCGCATCAGTGGGCATAGGGCTGGGCGTTGATTATGGTATTTATTTTGTCGGACGAGTAACAGAAGAAAGGAAAAAAGGCCTCACCACTGCCAACGCCATTTATGAGGCGCTCATAACCAATGGAAAATCAATTATTCAAATTGCAACCACCATTACGGTAGGACTTCTGCTGTGGGTTTTTTCAGCTTTAAAATTTCAGGCTGAAATGGGGCTATTGCTGGCAGTGGTATTGACCCTTAATATGTTTGGCGCTCTGCTGCTGGTGCCATCGTTAATTTGCATAATCAAGCCTAAATTTCTTGACAAAATACATTAAAAGAGTAAAAGCCAAACAAGACTTCCAGATGTAAATGGAGAGGGCTTTAAAGACAAGACCATTAAAACAGGAGGGAACTGATATGAAGAAAAACATATCGTTGGGATTATGTATAATCACTCTGCTGGTATTCCTCTTCCCACGGTTCAGTTCAGCCTTTTATCTTATGGGGGATAAGTTGCGGGTCAAGGGTAGTGTGTATGAATTTATGATATATGGGGTTGATCTTGACAAAAAAACCACCAAATACTATCGCAACACAAATTTTGGCCTGTTGAGAACCAAAGGAACACTTGAACTGTTACTCAAGACATATGAATGTCAGGATACCATGTTAAACCTGTTTGGATTCTTTTATTGGTTTCATGAATCAGTTCCCGATTTCGACGGCAACTACCGGCGTTCTCTGACAACCGAGAATCGCAAATTGTATCAGCAGCCGCGGTATGATCAGGACGACTGGATAAATGAACTGTATGCAGATTTTTATAAAGGGCCCTGGAATATCCGGTTTGGCAAACAGATTGTATTTTGGAGCGAGGTTGAACTGGTGCGCACCATTGACCAGGTTAACCAGCTTGACCTACGATACACAACGCCGGGCATTGATCCGTGGGACGAGATAAAACTGGGGCTCTGGATGATACGGGGATTTTATAATTCGCAACTTCCAGGGCAGCTTATTTTTGAATGGATCTGGGTGCCGGGTGATTTTGAAGGAGTCAGAACGCCCACAGAGGGGACATTCTGGGGTTCTCCTCCGGGTCCGGAAGGCCCTGCAGGTATGAGGCCTTGGCCGTATGGGCAGAATGCAGCCCTGGAAAAGATGTGGCGCAATTCAAAACCTGCGCTTGCCCTCAAAAATTCCGAGTTTGCCTTCAGGCTCAGAGGAAATTCAGAAGTACGGTTTTTAAAAACACCCTATCTACTTGATTGGAGCTTAACATATTTCCGAGCTATGAATAATACACCGGTTGTTAAAAATCAATATCTTGATGAAGTAAATAATTATTTGAACTCAGTTGCGTTGACCAGGGTAGCGGGAGACCCAATCCCAAGACTGCCTAAAGAAAAATGGTGGCGGTATCAGTTTTACAACTTATTTGGCGCAAGCGTGCAGACCTTTGTTCCGTCAATAAAAGGTGTTATTCGTGGGGAATTTATGTTTGAATATCATCTGCCGGAACTTACTGCTAATCCCAAGGAAAATGCTCCATCATATGCTAAACTTATAACCGGTAAAACCACGCGGGATGTGATTAATATTGGGGTAACCTATGATCGACCGATACGCTGGCAGTGGCTGCAAAACCAGCAATGGCTGGGAGCCAATGGTATTTTGGACACCTCTTTTGGCTGGTATGAGCAATGGCGTTTAGGGGATGTGAATCAAATCAGAAGGACCTTTGGCTATCAAAAACATTCTTCCACCAATTTTAGCCTCATGACCCGGACAAGCTTCAATAACAATGCCTTTACCTTTGTTTACAGAATGTTGTGGAACACTGAAAAATGGGGCTATGCTGCCACCTCTTTACGTTACACGCCCGGCGCGCACTACCGCTATGAAATCGGTTATTTGTTTTTCCAAGCAAATAATGTGTGGGACGCGCGGGAAGCGCAGGCAAAGCATAAAGACAATATTTATATAAAGGTTGGCTACGAATTTTAAGTCAAGCGATACTAACAGATAATATGCACCATAGGAGGTCACGCATGAGTATGAAGTTGCAAAAAAACTATTTCTCGGTATGGTTAATTTTATTTGTCATCCTTGCCGCGTGGATGCCGGTTCTATGCTGGTCTGCAGACATTACATTTCCCACCTTCAGTTATAATGATTCGGAGCTTGCAAAAGTCAAAGAATGGGAAAAAACCTGGGTAGGCAAAAAAATTACTTCTGCGGATGTTGATCAAGTCAAGGACTTTCTCTCTGAAGGCGTGTATAAGGCAATGAAAGATCCCAAGGTTTTCGGTGCAGAGTCTCTCTGGTTTGAAATTGTTCCTTACAAACCGTATGATATTTCCAAAGGAATGATTGAGCAGACCAAAAAGTATGCTCCCAATAGCAAGCTGGACGCCAACGATGCGCTGATGAATTTTGGCGATGTAGCGGGCATTCCATTTCCGCAACCAAAGACCGGAGCTGAGATCGCCTGGAATTTTGACAGCAATACCCGAGGAGATACCCATTATTGTTTAAATGAAGGAGAAGTTGTCGATTGTAAAACCCGGCTTGAACGCCATGCCGGCCACCTGCGCTGGGATACATTCTGGATGAGCCGCACAGATGTGGATCCGGTGCCCAAGATACCAGACAATCAAAACTCGCGCGGGATTTTTCACTCATTTTTTCAGCGGCATATAGCGCCGGTTGATTTTGTTGACACCACCATGCTTGAATTGCGATATAAGGATCATAGCCGGGAAGAAGATCTCTGGGTTTACACCGCCATGTTCAGACGTATACGGCGCTATGCGACCAGCCAGAGGACGGATACGATTGATGGGACCGACATGATTTATGATGATCATGACGGCTGGTACACATCACCCACGCGAAATACCTATAAACTGATCGGCAGGTTAGATACGTTGGTTGGCCGTCATGTTGACAATAAAAAGGCAGAGCGGATTACTGGACAAGGATTTTGGAATGGCATTCAGCGCGAACGGGTAAACAACTGGGTAGTTGAAGTCGTGAACAAGGATCCTAATTACATATATTCTAAACAGATTTGGTATATTGATCCTGAGAACTGGCAGATGAATTATAAAATTATGTATAATCGCCAGGGGCAGTTATGGAAGATGTATGAAATGTTTTATCAGGAGTTTCCGACCGCAATCGGACAAAAAGCAGCATATATGGCTTGTGAACATACCATGGATTTTATTCGCAGTCATGGAAGTCCCAGCAAATATACCAAGCATGTAATCAGCGGAGACATACCACTTAAGCTGTATCAGGTGCAGAGTTTGAAAGATAAGACTTATTGATATGAGCAGTTTTTTGATTTAACAACGATCTGATCGTTTGAATTTTAAACACTAATGCGTGTTTAGAGGAAATACGGTTCATGAATACTACCGTTCGGCTGCGACTTTTATGGATTTTGGCGGTTGTGCTGATAATATCTGCCTGTGAAAAATTTGACCGCTCAAAAATTGCAATGCCCAAAATGAAGTTTATTACGGGTGAAAATCTCCACAGCGTTGTATGCCTTGACACTTCCCGAATATGGGTTTCCGGCAACCATGGAGCGATTTATTTCAGCGGCGATAGCGGAGCAACGTGGCAAAAGCAGGATACGGGTGTAGAAGTGCTTCTGGGAGATATCACGTTTGCCAATAAGGATGCCGGCTGGGCAGTTGGGGTTGCCGGAACAGTATTACACACCTCAGATGGCGGGAAAACCTGGAAACCGCAGACGAGCGGGACGGGAAAAGATCTTGTTGATGTGTTTTTTCTCGATGTGCAGCATGGCTGGGCGGTGGGTGAGTTCGGAACGGTCATCCATACCGCTGATGGTGGTAAAACCTGGATGCCGCAGAAAGAGCCCGAGGATACTGCATACAATGGTGTCTTTTTTGTAGATGTAAACACCGGATGGGTATGCGGTGAATTTGGCACCATTTTGCACACTGAAGACGGCGGTAAAACGTGGATAAAACAAGAGTGTAAAGATCTTGTTCACGCAGGCACTGCTCAAGACTGGGATAGACCGCTGCCTGCGCTCTACAGTATTTATTTTAAAGATAGTAATACCGGCTGGATTGTTGGAATGGACGGCGTCATAATACGGACGACTGATGGCGGTACAAACTGGAATATGTTGACGTCAGGAACTGACAAACCTATTTATACCATTCTTATCAGAAATAATAGGGGCTGGGCTGTTGGCAACAAGGGTACCTACTTGATCTCAGAGGATGGCGGAGCCACTTGGCAGTTGAAACCAGACGCAATAAAAACAAAGTTCTGGCTGCGCAACATATCGTTTTGCGATCAGAATGTCGGCTTTGTTGTGGGCGCATCAGGCACCGTAGCGCACACATCCGATGGAGGAGCTACCTGGAAAATCATATCCGGATTCAGTTATGAAATGGAAGAATTCGGTCTTGCCGATTTTTAAATGAGATCATATCTAAAAGTAGGCAGCAAACAATTCAGAAGAGTTTTTTCGTCAATCAAACTTTGTTTCATATTCAGTATAATTTGTAGTGCCACTGCCATGAGCACTGAAAAGGTAAGAAAATCGCCAATTGCCGGAAGCTGGTATCCAGGCGAAAAAAAGCAATTGCAACGCCAGATTGAGGATTATTTTGCCAAAGCACAATCTGCTGTACCGGCAGGAAGAATTATTGCACTCATTTCTCCCCATGCTGGAATAGAGTATTCCGGGCTTGCAGCAGCCAGCGGATACAAACTGTTGAAGGGGCAAAAAATAAAGCGAGTCATCGTGCTCGGCCCGTCACATTACAGTGGTTTCAGGGGTTTAGCTACGTCTGCTGAAGATTACTATGAGACGCCTTTGGGAAGAATTAAAGTCGACAGAACTATATCTGATGCTCTTTTTAGCAAACCACTTTTTCAAGGCCCCCGAAACGCACAACTGCAGGAGCATTCCCTTGAAATGCAGCTCCCCTTTCTACAGATGGTAATTGGTGATTTTTTACTGGTACCGCTTGTCGTCGGTGAATTGTTTGTAAATGATTACACCGAGGCCGCGCGGGTTCTCTCATCATATCTGGATAATGAAACAATTATTGTGGCAAGTTCAGACTTTACCCACTACGGGTATCGGTTCGGCTATCTACCATTTACTGAAAATCCGCGAGAAAACCTCAAGAAGCTGGATTACGGCGCCATAAATAAAATCATCGCCAAAGATTTTGAAGGTTTTAATAGCTATGTGAATGAAACTGGCGCCACCATCTGCGGCATGCGGCCGATTGGCATTATTTTAAAATTGCTGCCGGCACAAGCCCAGGGCAGCCTTATTAGCTATTACACATCAGGTGATTTAACCGGAGATTTTTCGAGTTCGGTGAGCTATGCATCAATTGTATTTACACTGCCGGCGCCATAAGGTGGTCTATTTATACTGGCTGCTTATAAAAAATATTTAAATACAATGGTCAGGGGATTTATTAAAAACGTTACAATTTAAAACCTATTAACCGAACGCACAGGAGGGAAGGGCATGAAGAAAGTAAGTAAGGCAGGTGGGATGTTAATGGCACTGCTGGTGCTGATGAGTGGCAGCGTCTGGGCAGGGGGGGATATGGCGCGGCTGGAGCCGGCAGCAGATTTTGATTTTGTGGTATTGGCCAAGAACTCGTCAACGTCGGTGACGGCGGATCTGGCATTTCCGTTGGATTTTCAGATCATTCCGGTGATTGTGGTAGGAGATGGGACGGGTGCATTTACAGCGAGCATGTCGCGGAGCACCACGCAAGGAGAGTTGGTATATATTTATCAGCGGTTTCCGGGAGCGGAGGTGTATGCGTTTAATATAGGGATCAGCCCGGTGAGTTTGCGGATCAGCTCGGCGGTCACGCTGGGGCCGGGGTGGGCGTTTGGGTATGTGATAACGGGGATACTGTTTTCGACCGAGACGCCGCCGTATGCCTACACCGTGTCGTTGAGTTTTTAATAGGGCTTGAAACGGTAATGCAGATAGCTTAGTTGCACTTAGCCGGGAAAACGTCAGGGCTGCAGCGTGCGATATGAATTACCCTGTGTGCGGTGAAAATTGGATAGGAGTTTATTTATGAAACAAACCGTTAATACAAAATTAGTTATGTATATTTTACCGATTTTGCTGCTAACACTTTTGGTATTGCCCGGGGAAGGTTTTTCACTGGAAGTTGAAAACGTATCAATTGGGCCGATAAATTCCGCGTTTGCAATCATGCTGAAAGGACAAACAAAGACCTATACGGTTACATCTGACTTTTTTCCGGACATTATGATAGTCGGTTTGGTGGTTAATGGAAACGGCAACCTCAGCGTCAGTGTCACCAAGACCGATACCAACGGCGAACTGATCGGCGTTATGCAGAGAGGAGCATTTTCTACGGTGACTGACCAGGAATCCCAGAGATTTGCGCATGCTGTTGGCATTACCCCGTGCACTATTTCAGTCAGCGGACGTTTTTATGAATACGGCTATGGCATAATAATTAGCAGTCTATTAGCGTCGCTTGAAGAAGGCCCGCATACCTATACGCTTACTATTTCATTTAACTGAATGAATCAGCGGGGTTGCAGCAGAGAACGGGTAACATTTTAATGCGGATTTATTCTATTAAAGGCAGGAGAATAATGCTCCTGCCTTTTTTGGTCATGCACGGTAGAAACGTATTCGCCGGGTTGTTCGGTGCACGCCAAAGAGAAACAACAACATAATTCCTGCAATAAAACCGCCGATATGAGCCCACCAGGCTACACCACCTGAAGCTGCATTCTGGGCTGAAAAGGATATAGTGCCATTCAAAAATTGCAGAATAAACCAGAAAGCAAGAAAGAAAAATGCCGGGATTTCTATGACATCTATAAAGAAAAATATAAAAATAAGGGTTACTACCCGGGCATAGGGAAAAAGAAAAAAATAAGCACCCATGACGCCTGCTATTGCGCCGCTTGCCCCGATAGTCGGAACACGAGAATAAGGGTTTGTCAAAAGATGGGCAATAACCGCAAAAACGCCGCACAGAACATAAAAAAATAAATATTTAATATGACCGATACGGTCTTCAACATTATCGCCAAAAATATAAAGATATAACATATTCCCCAGGAGGTGGAGCCATCCTCCATGCAGAAACATAGAGGTAACAAGAGGAAGTACTCTGTCAAAAAGCCCTAATTCACGGTAAGTAAGCGGCGCAAAGAAAAGTGCGGGCACGACTCCCCAAGTATAGAGGAATTTCTCAAGCTCATAGCCGAGAGAAATTTGATATAAAAAAAAGACAACATTAACCAGAATGAGCGTATAATTCACAACTGGAACGGTGCGGGAGGGGATAGTATCTTTTAATGGAATCATGCTTTGCCTTTGTATTTAAAACAATTTAAGTATCTTTACATTGTGCATTCACTCTTACTATAACAGATTTAGGTAGCATAATAAAAGAACAAACCGAGGGGAGCAGATAAAATTATTCCGCTCCCCTCGGTTTATATTATCATGCCGTGGATAAGGCAAAAGTGAAGGCGATTTACACCGCCTGAGCTGCTTGTTTTATGTTAGCGGTTTGAAAACGCAGAGTTTCTGTAACGCGGTCAAAATCGACAGTGATAGTATCCCCCTCTTTAAATTCGCCTTCAAGGATTTTAAGCGCCAGGGGGTCTTGGATATATTTCTGTATAGCTCGTTTGAGCGGCCGTGCGCCGTAAACGGGGTCAAAGCCGTGTTTGACAATAAACTCTTTAGCCCTATCCGTGAGAATGATAGATAAATTTCGTTCTGCAAGTCTTTTTTCAAGCAGCGCAAGCTGTATATCAACAATTATCTTAATCTGGTCAACGCCAAGATTGTTAAATAATATTATTTCATCTATGCGATTAAGAAATTCCGGCTTGAAGGCATGACGCACCGTTTCCATAACCAGTTCCTTTTTTCGCGCTGCATTGGTTTCCTGCATAAACTGGCTTCCCAGGTTTGAAGTCATTATGATAATAGTATTTTTAAAATCAATAGTTCTTCCTTGGCCGTCGGTAAGACGCCCATCGTCAAGAATCTGCAGCAGAACATTAAACACATCGGGATGAGCTTTTTCTATTTCGTCAAAAAGTATTACCGAATAGGGTTTCCGCCTTACTGATTCGGTCAGTTGTCCGCCTTCTTCATAACCGACATATCCAGGCGGTGCGCCAATAAGCCGCGCCACCGAATGCTTTTCCATGTATTCAGACATATCTATTCTTACCATCGCTTGCTCATCATCAAACAAAAACTCGGCAAGCGCACGGCCCAGTTCTGTCTTTCCAACACCGGTCGGGCCAAGAAAAATAAATGAACCAAGGGGACGGTTGGGGTCTTGAATGCCGGAACGAGCCCTGCGAACCGCATTGGAGACAATGCTGATGGCTTCATCCTGGCCGACTACGCGTTTTTTAAGTCGGTCTTCCATATGCACCAGTTTTTGCAATTCGCTTTCAAGCATACGCGACACGGGGATGCCGGTCCATTTTGCAACAACTTCTGCAATGTCCTCTGCATCAACTTCTTCCTTGAGCATTTTTTTATCTTTTTGTAATTCAGCCAGTTTTTTATTCTCTTCTTCAATTTTTTTCTGAAGTTCTATAAGAACACCATATCTTATTTGTGCCGCCTTACCCAGATCGCCAATTCGTTCAGCCTGGAGCTCTTCTTTTTTTGCATCTTCAAGTTTTTCTTTCAGACTCTGAATGGACTGGATAGTTTCCTTTTCATTGCGCCAATGCTTTTTCATGTCTTCACATTGGACTTTTAATTGAGCAATTTCGTTATTGAGCTTTTCAAGACGTTCTCGGGACGCGCTGTCTTTCTCTTTTTTCAATGCTTCGCGTTCAATCTCCATTTGCATAATTTTTCTCTGAATTTCGTCAATTTCCGCAGGCAGGCTGTCAATTTCCATGCGCAAACGAGATGCGGCTTCATCAATTAAATCAATCGCCTTATCAGGGAGAAACCGGTCTGAAATATAACGGTGCGACAGGGTGGCTGCAGCTACAATTGCCGAGTCCGTAATCCGCACACCATGATGCACCTCGTAGCGCTCCTTCAGGCCGCGCAATATTGAAATGGTGTCTTCTACGGTCGGCTCGCCGACCAGTACCGGTTGAAAGCGGCGCTCCAGGGCAGCATCCTTTTCCACATGTTTCCGGTATTCATTGAGGGTCGTAGCCCCAACGCAGCGCAATTCACCACGGGCCAGTGCCGGCTTTAGCATGTTGGAAGCATCAATCGCGCCCTCGGCTGCGCCGGCGCCGACAACGGTATGCAATTCATCAATAAAAAGAATAATTTGGCCGTTTGCTTCTTCTATTTCCTTAAGAACAGCCTTAAGACGGTCTTCAAACTCGCCGCGATATTTGGCTCCGGCAAGAAGCGCTCCCATGTCAAGGGCTACCAGACGCTTGTCTTTCAGGCCTTCCGGAACGTCGCCATTTACAATTCGCTGAGCCAGACCCTCAACGATAGCGGTTTTCCCGACTCCCGGCTCGCCGATAAGCACCGGATTATTCTTTGTCCTGCGGGAGAGGACCTGGATTACCCTGCGAATTTCAGTGTCGCGGCCGATCACCGGGTCAAGCTTCCCTTTGCGGGCCTGCTCAGTAAGATCGCGCGCATAACGTTGCAGGGCCTGATATTTTTCTTCCGGGTTCTGGTCTGTGACCCTTTGAGAACCGCGTATTTCCGTTAATACTTTAAAAATGGCATCGCGGGTTACGCCAAGAGACGACAGAATCCGTGCTGCCTCAGAGCCGCGCTCCTCAGCAATTGCTATGAGCAGGTGCTCAATGCTTACATATTCATCATTAAGGCGGTGTGCTTCTTTAAAAGATGCATCAATTATTTTTTTTGTGCGTGGCGAGATATAAATATCAACTGCACCCGTAACCTTTGGCAATTTCTGAAGGGCTGCCTCGAGTCGCGACAGTATGATAGCAGGCTCTGCACCGAGCTTTTTCAGTATCGGAACAGCAATGCCCCCGTCCTGTTTAAGAATTGACATAAGCAGGTGTTCAGGCTCAATTTGCTGATGTTCATATTTTTCAGCTAAATGTTGGGCCTCTTGCAGTGCTTCCTGTGATTTAACGGTAAGTTTATCTAAACGCATGGTTACTTTCCTTTCTTTAATTATATAAATTTATTAAAAATATAAAGCTTTAATTCCTAAAGTCAACATAGGAAAATGATATTTCAAAAAATAGTATTTTTTTCTACAGGAGGTTTTTGATCCGGTATGAATGTGTTTTTTCAAATGGTGGATAGTTGAAAGGATGGTGAGAGAGAAAATAAAATGCCGACGAACGGATTTTTAATTCAGTTTTATAATTAAGTGTTTATCCTAATCCAGTAAATGAACAAATAGTCCGCTTCTCAGCTTAGGCTCAAACCAGGTTGACTTGGGAGGCATGATTTTGTCAGCATCGGCAACTGCTATAAGTTGCTCAATGGACGTCGGATGCAGGGAAAAAGCGACCTGATACTCTCCAGAATCAACGAGTCGCTCAAGTTCTTGAGTTCCTCTAATTCCGCCAATGAAATTGATCCGTTGATCAGAACGCGGATCTTTAATGCCCAGCACTGGGTCAAGCAGCATATTTTGCAAAATTTGCACATCAAGGCTGTCAATCGGATCATTTGAAATATTAAATGCGGGAACCAGGGTATACCATTCAGAATCAAGATACATTGAAAATTGATGAAGCGCCTGCGGGCTTTTAATACCGGTCTTTTTCAAGGTGAAATTTTGGCTAATTTTACTGAGATATTTTTCTTTGGTGAGGCCGTTTAAATCTTTTACTGCCTTGTTGTAGGCAAGAATTTGCAACTGATCATGGGGAAATATTACCGCAAGAAACCAGTTGAATTCCTCGTTTCCCGTGTACGAGGGATTTATTTTTCTTCTATTTAAGGCCACGTTGGTTGCGGATGCTGCCCGGTGATGGCCGTCGGCTATATAGAAAATATCGCGCACAAAAGATTTTTTAAAAGCATCAATTAGGACTGAATCATCAATTATCCGCACCAGGTGTCTTATGCTGTCAGAGGCAATAAAGTCATAAACAGGCTTAATCCTCAGCGCTTTTTCATATAGTATTTTTTTAGAACTGTTTTCTTTATAAAACAAAAAAACCGGTCCAGTTTGAGCGTTTAAACATTCAATATGTCGGGTGCGATCTCTTTCTTTATCTTCACGGGTTAGTTCATGTTTACGAATTCGATTTGATATATAATCATCGATGCTGACACACGCAACCAGACCGTTCTGTTGTTTGCCGTTCATAATCTGGCTATATAGATACAAAGCAGGCTTTTTATCCTGAAGAAAATATCCGTTTTCTATAAACTTAGTTAAATTTTTTTTGCCGGTTTCGTAAACAATATCATCATAAATATTTACCTCAGGCGAAAGATCAATCTCTGGCTTGGAAATGTGGAAAAAACTATACTGATTTCCATATGCAATTTTACGCGCTTCTTCAGAACTAACTACATCATAGGGCAATTCAGCGATTTTCTTAACCAAATTTTTTTTGGGCCGTAGTGCCTTAAATTCTTTAATATTTGACATAACAATATCCTTTTTAGTAAATAACTTAAGCTAACCTTATGTGAAATATATCACAACTTAATTTTTGTGCCAAGATTAATTTTGAATTTTTAAGCTTAAGATACAAAATATTAATATTTTAAATAAAAATTTTTCTTGACTTAATTTGTGAAATAATTCACAATATAAAAAATTTTGGTATTGCTTGCAATGATTAGTCAGCTTCCCAGACCATCAATTAAGCGGCTTTGTAAAATTTATAGTCTTCTTGAAGAAAGAGAAAAGAACGGGGAAACCACTATATCATCTAAAAAAATTGCTGAAGATCTTGGCGTAGGCTCGCATAGCGTCAGAAAGGATATTAGTTTTCTTGGTGAAATAGGCACAATCGGCGCTGGTTATGAAATATCAAAGCTTAAATACCATATTGGTAAAGCGCTTGGATTGAATGTTGAGCGAAATGCATGTGTCGTCGGTCTTGGCAAGCTGGGAAGGGCTATACTGCAGAGCGAACGGCTATTTACCAGTAATTTTAAAATTGTTGCTGGCTTTGATGCAAACATCAATCTTCTGGAAACTATCGTTACAGATATACCGGTCTATCCAACATGCGACATTACCGAGGTTGTAAAAAATAACGCGATAGAACTGGTCATTTTAAGCGTTCGGGAATACGCATCTCAGGAGATTTTGGATCGGTTAATAGAGGGGGGCATAAAAGGCATTATTAATTTATCTTCAGCCAATTTGCCTGCCTCATATAATGAAAAAATTTTTATAAGCACTATTGATATAATAGGCGAATGCAGGTATTTGTCTGCCCTGTTTACTCTCGAAAGTTTGCATTCCTAAATATTATCTTAAATTGAATGCGCTCTGATAATTATTGTACTTGAGACTGTTATGTATTTCATGCAGTGCTGACCATATAGTTTTTAAAAATCATTATCCAAAGGAGGTTGTTTATGGCACGAGTTTATAATTTTTCTGCTGGCCCAGCTTGTCTGCCCGAGCCGGTTCTTAAAAAGGCAGCAAGTGAACTTGTTGAATACCCGCAAGCCGGTATGTCGGTTATGGAAATGAGCCATCGTTCCAAGGCATTTGAGGGAATAATTACCAGAGCCGAGCAACTGTTACGAGAGCTTATGAACATTCCTGACAATTACCACGTTTTGTTTTTGCAAGGGGGTGCATCGCTGCAATTTTCGATGGTGCCAATGAATCTTTTCAGTAAGAGCAAAAAGGCAGACTTTGTTCATACCGGCGAATGGACCAAAAAGGCCATCCCTGAATCAAAACGCTACGGTTCGGTCAACATTATTGCGACGTCAGAAGACAAGAAGTTTTCCTATATTCCGAAACTTGACAAGAACACATTCACGCCTGATGCTGATTTTTTCTATATTTGTTCCAATAACACCATAGAGGGGACTCGTTATAAGACCTATCCGGAAACTGGCGCTGTCCCTCTGGTGGCTGATATGTCATCGCACATATTATCGGAGGTAATTGATGTCAGCAAATTTGGTATTATTTTCGCCGGTGCGCAAAAAAATATTGGTCCTGCTGGGGTGACTGTTGTGATTATTCGCAACGATCTGGTGGGCAAGGCTATGGATATAACGCCAACCATGATGAACTACGCAACGCATGTAAAAGATAAATCTCTTTTTAATACGCCCCCAACATACAGCATTTATATGGCAATGCTGGTCTTTGAATGGTTGAAAGATTTAGGCGGCGTTTCGGCAATGGAGTCCATTAATCGCAAAAAAGCCTCTATGCTGTATGATTTCATTGATTCTTCGGTCTTGTTTAAATCGCCTGTATCGCGCGAGGACAGATCCCTTATGAATGTCCCTTTTGTGACAGGAAACGAAGAGCTGGATAAGAAATTTATTGCCGAGGCAGGGAAGCAGGGTCTAGTACAACTTTCCGGTCATCGTTCAGTGGGGGGAATGCGTGCAAGTATTTACAATGCTATGCCGCTCGAAGGAGTTCAAAAGCTGGTTGATTTCATGAAAAAATTTGAAATGGAAAACAAATAAGAAGTACGAAATCCAACATGCTAATATTCACCATTTATTAGCGCTTAATGATGTGGAAATCAGAATTGCGGTGTATCCCAATAAGGAGGTTTTATGTTCAAGATTCAGACTTTGAATAAAATATCCTCACAGGGTTTGCGTCTTTTTCCTCCGGATAATTATGAATATGCATCCGAAATAGTTAATCCGGACGCCATACTGGTGAGAAGTTATAATATGCTTGAAATGGAATTGCCGCAATCGTTAAAAGCAATTGCGCGGGCTGGTGCAGGGGTAAACAACATACCCATTAACAAATGTTCAGAACGGGGAATAGTTGTTTTTAATACGCCTGGAGCTAATGCGAATGCAGTTAAAGAACTGGTGCTTATGTCGCTGTTTATGTCCTCACGGAAAGTGTATCAGGGCATTACCTGGGCAAAAAGCCTCATAGGCAAGGGCGATGCTGTGCCAAAGTTGATTGAGGACAACAAATCACAATTTGAAGGTCCTGAAATTAAAGGAAAAAAGCTCGGTGTGGTAGGGCTTGGCGCCATCGGGGTCATGGTGGCAAATGATGCAGAAGCACTTGGCATGGAAGTAATTGGTTATGATCCGTTTTTGACGGTTGAATCTGCCTGGGGTCTTTCGCGCACCGTAAAAAAGGCGTTGAGCCTTGATAGTCTGTTCGCAGATTCTGATTATATTACGCTGCATGTGCCTTTAAATGATAAGACGAAAAACATGGTTAATAAGGATAAGTTTACTCTCATGAAAAAAGGTGTGCGGTTGCTCAATTTTGCGCGCGGTGGGCTGGTAAATAATAGAGATCTTCAAGAAGCAATCAGTCAGGGTGTAGTTTCATGTTATGTCACTGATTTCCCGGATGAGGAGCTGTTAAGAATGGACAATGTCATCCCTATCCCGCATTTGGGAGCCTCAACACCCGAATCGGAAGAAAATTGCGCAACTATGGCTGTGGAACAGCTCAGGGATTTTCTTGAAAACGGCAACATCAAAAACTCGGTGAATTTTCCGGAATGCATCCTGCCCCAGTCTGGCGCCAAGCGTCTTATTATCGCAAATCGCAATGTGCCCAATATGATTGGGCAAATTACCCCGGTGCTTGCCGAGCAAAAGATAAATATTGCCGATATGCTTAACAAGAGCAGAGGCGAATATGCCTATAATATCATTGATATTGATAATAATATCAATGAGGAAGTTATTGAGAAGCTTAAAAAAATTGAAGGAGTTTTGATGGTAAGGGTAATATAAATTCTGAGACTATTTTGGGCCGATAATAAAAAACACAGAAACTCGCGGTGATTTCACGTGGCTGTTTTCGTTTACAAAAGAGGCAGCATCGTTAACGATGCTGCCTCTTAATTTCATGATTATAATACGTTAAATCCTTCCCAAACAACCTCGTTGCTACGCGACATGGAATCATGGACTTTGCAGCGGATGTTATAACTACCTGTATCCTGTTTTCCCGTCCCCCATGTCCAGGTAGCCCTATTTTTCTTCATGGGCCGCCAATCCGTTGTTCCCTGTTTTTTTATTGACCATTCATAACGGTATGGCGGCTTACCGCCACTGACATGCGCTTGCCAGACGATGCTTTCGCCTGCAGTAATGGAATTCTTTACCTCTTTGTTGGTGATATAAACTAATGGATTGATTGTAGCGTTCAGCACATGTTGAGCCAGCATTTTACCAAATAGTGGATTATCATCTATGGTCGCAAAAACATCCCATGTTCCCGAATACTGCTCTTGAACAGGCCGTGTTGAATCCGGGGGTCCTAACGCGGGATTATAGCCGAGATGGCCATAATCGCTATTGTCATAAACAAGCGACGGATCAAGGTCGCTCAATGCCTTATCGAGAGGCCCTTGGCGTGGCGGCGGATAATCTGTGTATCCTTCGCCACAACCGCCCATGGTGAAACAGCATTTTTGCATACCGCAGTCCGTGTTTGCCCAGTTGCCCCAGTAATCGGCAAACGGATTCCCGTATACCGGATAACGATCAAAATCGCCGTCGCTGTATTTTAACCATGTTTTTACCCCAATTTCTTTCGATATTTGATTGTATACTTCAAGAACAAGCACTGAAAATGTCACATAATTGGTAAAATCAACCACAATGTGTTTTACACCCCGGTTTTTTAAGTATTCAAGTGCCTCCCAATAACGGTATCCCCATTCATCCTCAGGTAATTCTGTTTCGCCTTCATGATAATAAGAATGAGCAAGATTTTCACCACGCATCTCCCTGTTAACTTCAACAATTCCATTGAGGGGATTCAATTGTTTTACACCACCAAAACCGCCGATAATATGCTCCGGGTTCATAGTGGGATGGCGTTCAATGAGCAGCGTTTTAATATTCTTCTGCAGCGTAATAACATCGTCTATTTTGGGATCAAAAAATCGTCTGTTGGGATCAAATAAACCATGGCTGAACATTAAGACACCGGTTTCCTCATCAGAAACGTCTGGATTAAATCGGGCCTCGATTCCTTTTACATGGAACGCAGCGAGTTCGGGATCTGCAGCAATCGGATTGGGGCTTCCTTGTATGAGAACATGGCGATCTTTTTGAGGGGGACCAACAGTTGAGGTCCATCCTTCATCTTCAGGATAAGACCGTTCCATAAGGTTGCTGTAATCATTTACCCAGATTAGGGGTATAGATGTCCCATGTTGTTCATTCCACTGGTTAATAACGCGTTTTGCCATCTGGACGACATCAAATGATTTATAAAACCTCATACCGCCAACAGTCATGTCAATCATAATAATTCGCGACACCCCCTTTTTCAGGAGTTTTTCCACTGGCCCATCAACATTGTATCGTTCAGGATTACAATTCTCCCAGGGGCCATCAGCATCACCTTCGCCGCAATACGTGAGATGATTGCCGTTGCCCGGTGCATTATAGAAAAAACGGGGAAACGGCAAATGATCTATATGATCAGCGGCAAGCCAGCTTGTCCAATCAACTTCAAACGTTAAGCCATATTCATTGTGGTTTAATTCCTCCTTCATTGCTGCGAGTTGCTTCTCAGAAAGCTCTTGAAAGGGGTCTGTGCCGCCAATACGATCGTAGGTGAATTCATATTTTCTTAAAAACCTGACAGCAAATTCCGTGGTTTCAGGGTTTAACACCGCCGGCCACATGGCGGGATTTTTTATAACAAATTTGTAAACTGGATGATTCTGGTCATAGGTGAACATTTGAACCGAAGCATCCCACATATACATAGATTTGTTAGTATCCATTCCCCCATGGAGCACATAAAGGACACCTATAGGTTCATGTCGAATGTTGCAGGAAGGCGCAGCCAGAAAAAACATAAGAAGAGCCACAAAAAACATAAAAGGAATATTTTTTCTGCAGGTCATAAATTACCTCCTTTTACTTAAAATTAGACTTTGTTCCAACGTTTAGTGATGGCGTAAAGTAATTGCAAAAAAATACGGATT
>CAZQKW010000052.1:0-23229 GCA_964594075.1 uncultured Thermodesulfobacteriota bacterium
TATTAACGGTATGACCCCGGAGGAGAAACTCATTGCTTACTTTTTCCCCGAAAAATTGTAAATAACGCTGGACTTTCTTACATTTAAACAGTATCTTCCCTCAAACAGTATTCCTGCAATTCAAACAAATCGCATAAAGAAGCGGAAACTAAAAATTTTGCCAACTGAAAAAAGCGCCCCACAAATCCTTGTGCTTTTCTTCATTCGCATCAAGAAAAAATCTAAACAAAGATATTTGAAATTTATTTGGCTTCTGATTCATTTGTTCGGGCTCAGTGCTTGCGGCAATGGGTCGTGTGTTCGCCGCAGCCATTGCTCACCCCGACCATAACTGTTTTCACCAAGAGCTAAACGATACCACGCTGAGAGCACAATTCTCAGATTTAAACAGGTAAGAATCTTACTATTTAAAAAAAGCTAATTTAACCGTGCGACTGCTGATTATTCTTGCATTATCATGGGTTATTTTTTATGTTGAATAATATAAACCAATTTTGTCCCAGCAAGAACCCTGAAATCCAACAAATATAGTTATGTATAAGGAGAGTACCATGGCTGATGAAATCATACTGACTGAGTCAAACTTTGAAGATGAGGTATTGAAATCAGAACTGCCGGTCCTGGTTGATTTTTGGGCAGACTGGTGTGGTCCGTGTAAAATGCTGGCGCCAACGATTGAGGAACTTGCGACCGAGTATAAAGGTAGAGCGAAAATAGGCAAGCTCAATGTTGATCAACATCCCGCTATTGCTGAAAAATACGGCATCAGGAGTATCCCGACGCTTATTTTTTTTGAGAACGGCGCGATTGTAGATCAAGCGGTCGGCGTGCAATCAAAAAATAATTTGGTAAAAATGCTCAGCAAAAAGGTGGGGTAATTAGTTCTTTTTTAAATCGAAAACTTTTAGCCAGACCTGCCGTCAGTGGTCTCTCCTGGTTTATTCCTGGTGCGCACATTTGAACTGACATGCTCTCACCAGGCCCAACGGACCGGTGAGCATCATGTTGCCGCCCGGCGCGGCAAATATAACAGGCAGACCGGTCAGACGCATTTTTTCGCGATGGGGTCCGGTAACTATTATCTGTTCATATGACACAGAACCGGGATTCAAATAAAGCACCCCGTGACCCCCGTCATTGAAGACCTCGCGCGAAGTGATATGCTGCTGGCAAAACCGGGTTATCAAATGCCGCAGTTTTTCCGGTGTGAGCATTCCGGTATGGTGCTCAAACAGTGCTTCAATCTTACGGTCTTTAATCAGCACCGCCAGGGTGTGATCATTTCCTACATTAACAATAACCGAGGGCGAGTTATATTCCTCAATACATCCCAGCACGGCACAAAAAGCGGTATCCATCACCAGTATCCTTTCGGAAAAGTTTTTTTGCAGATGCTTTATCAGCGATGTCATGCGGGTAAAAAAAGGCGGCACTTCGTCAGCCCAGTAGGCGCAATGTGCCGGAGTATTGTCCTGGCGCAGGCGTTGCGCGATGACCTCAAAACGAAATTCCCGATCTGATTTTCCTTCTGCTGAAACGCCATGATCCTGCACTGCCACCGCAATGATTTCGACATCTACATCCTCGGCAAAGTTTGACAGAAACTGTTGTAAGAGAGGAAAATCCACTTCTTTTATAAAAAGGCGCATCCCATTAAAATCATGGGGCGGATTCCCGATGTGAATTCCCAGACTTTTCACCCGGTCAAGGTTATCTCTGACCGAGGCCGCTGCCTCTGGATCCATGTAAACGTGGTAACCCTTATTGATGTGCTGTATCAATGCATGGGTAATGCGCCCGCCGCCAATGGTTGAACCATAAATATACAAATCCTGCGTGCAGCGTTCGATCATTTTGTTATAAAAAGCTGTCGGCGAGGGGAGTATAAGCGAAATACAGTTTTCAATGTTCTGCGCGGGATCGTAAAGAAGAATGTCCTGTGTCCCTTGGCCAATGTCAATGGCAAGAATTTTTTTGGTGGCGCGAACGATCCCGGTCACGGGGGCGATCCTTTCGCGAACGGGTGGCGTTGCAGAACCGTCTTGAGAAACGAGGTAACGCTTGAGGGGTTGCTCAAGTTTAGCGTTGTTATTACCGCAGTGGGGTTTGCCTCGCGCAGCGTTTTTTCATGAGCGGTCGTGACGGCGCTGCTATCCCGAATATTGTTAATGATGACGTGAGCTTTTTTCAAAGCATACAGCCTGCTGGGCTTAAGCCGTTGCAGCTCCCCGCCATAGACAAAGAAGGCAAGGTCAGGATTGATATAGGTGAGAATGCTGTTGCCTTCAATCAGCACCCCCGCACAATCGACCAGCAGGGAACAAGCCTGTTCCATTGATTCGATGAGGTTGTGCTCTGGCGTTCTCACCCAAACCACCTGTTTTGCACCGCTGCATTTGAGTCGGTAGGTGTCCTTGCCCGGCACCAAAATAGCTGCATCGTCACAGACAACGGCAGTGAAAAGATCTTCTATGGTGATTTTAATAGCCGCAAAATTTTTTAGTAACGGGAGCAGGTACTCGGCAAGCAAGGTTTTTCCTATGCCGGACTGCGCACCGGAAACGGTGACAATATACGTATGGCTCAAACAGGAAACAAGGGACATACCGCGTATCCGCTGCTTTTAAACACACCCAGGGTGGTAAATGGCATGTGATTTATTCACGATTTCCGGAGTGGCGAACAGCTTAGCCTCCAATTGCAGACATTCCGCGTGCACATTTTTTAAACACAGGCTCTGCCGCATGGTGTTTTTGCGGTTTTGAAAGAATTGCATCAGTTATGATACGTTCCAGCTCTTGGTCGCTCCACCCGTTTCGCAACGGGGTCTTGAGGTCAACTTCGGCATCGGAAAAAAGGCAGGTGCGTAATTTGCCATCGGCAGTCAGGCGCAGGCGGTTGCATGTTGCGCAGAAATGACTACTTATAGAACTGATAAACCCCAGTTTGCCCGGTGCACCCGGGAAAGCAAACATCTGAGCAGGTCCGGCACCGTTATTGTTCTGGATTTGGACCAGTCTCCCGAGAGCAGTAATTCTTTTTTTGATTTCTTCTGTAGAGACAAACCGTTCTTTACTCCAGCCATTTTCGTTGCCAATGGGCATGTATTCAATGAATCTGACATGCACCGCATGTTTCCAAGAAAGACCGGCAAAAGCCGTAATTTCATCGTCGTTAATACCGCGTATTACTACCATATTTATTTTGAGAGGAGAAAACCCGACACCATTTGCTATTTTGATTCCCTCAAGCACCTGATTGATGTTGCCCCCTCTGGTTATCATCTCATATTTTTCATGGTTTAGCGTATCAAGACTGATATTGAGCCGTTTAAGTCCCGCTTTGCGGAGTGCTTCAGCGGCGGAGCCCAGCAGAATTCCGTTAGTGGTCATCGAGAGATCCGTGATACCCTCAAGGGCAGCAAGTTCGGCAATAAACTCAACAAGACCCTTTCTCACCAACGGTTCGCCTCCGGTAATTCTTATCTTTGAAATGCCTTTAGCTGCTGCGATCCGGGCGATTCTTAAAAGTTCCTCATAATGGAGTATATCGTTGTGCCCGAGAAGTGAAATTCCCTCCTTGGGCATACAATAGATACACCGCAGATTGCAGCGATCTGTTACCGAAATGCGCAAATAGTTTATGTGCCGGTTAAAAGCGTCAATCAGTTGTATCATACTGTTTGAAAGACTGAGAAATAAAAAACCCTGACCCGAACGGAAGCGAATCAGGGAACTATTGTTTCTCTCCTTTCCGGTCGGGAGGTTGAGCCGTTTCCAGCAAAACCCTGTCGGCCATTACCCATGGAATTAATTTCTTTAGGGATAATGACTCGGAGATTATTCTATTAAAGGATAAAATAATATGTGGGTGGTTGTCAAGTGATAGACGAGCGTTTTGCCTCAATTTTCAGGATAATCTTTGGGAAAGGTTCTGTTAGAAAAAGCAGAACTGGAAGAGCCACCTGTTAGTAAATGAAGAAAGCAGAGCTAAAGGAGTATAGTTTTTCTATATATGTCATGCTCTTCGTGGTCTTCGTCCCTCTGTTCGTAGCACAGGAGGTAGACGGCGTGAGGACTTTGGTTTTTGAAAGCATGCGTCACATCTGCTTCAATTCGAAAGAGTACCGGGCGATCCCCCTGGATCAATTCTTCTTTGCGTTCACCGCTGCGGTTATCTTCAAAGACCGCCAGGGTGGGGCCCGATAAAATAAGCGTGTATTCTATCGTTTTCCGATGATAATGATTGCCGCGCACCGCGCCGGGTCTGAGAAATGGAAGATGAACATTGCACAACCTGCGCTTGTCAAGTTCTGCATTCTCTATTGGCCAGACGACCCACCCGCGTTCATCTTCTTTCAATGGTATCTCAATGTGTTTTACTTTTTCCATGGCATTACAGCAGGGAAAGTGAATTATGGTGTTTGCGGCGGTTGCGTAATGATGTTTCCCGTTTTTAAATAATCCTCCAAATGACGGGCAAAACTGCCCTGTCTGATGGCGAATATCTGGTGCATTTCTTTAATATCGCACGTGCTGCCTCCCGTGAAGGCAGAGACCAGCCCTTTTGCATTATACACATCATTCGTAACAAAATCTATGCAGGAGGCTAAGAGTCGCGCGACACCCGGGGGAATAAAAACAAAGCTGACATTTCTGCCCAAGCAACGGGAAAAGAGATGTTGCAGCTCAAGAAATGTGTATTCTTCTTCTCCGGCAACTTCAATGATGCGACGCGCAGCCTTTGGGTTGTCAAGCGCATCGGCAATGCACCATGCGAGATCCTCGGGAAGAATCGGGCGGACTTTTTCCTCCCGTTTCATGAACATTGGCGCCCAGCCTTTCCGTTGCAATCTGTTTCCCAGTAAAATGGACAAATCAGTGGCAAGGGTGGTAATTCTAAAGACCGTATAGTCAACACCACTCACAGTCAGCAAATCTTCAACAAGCTTTTTTATCCTGCCGTGTTCGAAATTGCCAAACTTGGCCAGCCCCCAGTAACTGGTAAAAATGAAATTCTTAACTCCTGCCGCCTGAGCACGTTTGATCAGGGACAAATTGCCTTCATAGTCATTTTCCCACAATGCGGAGACCCTGCGCTCTTTGAGGATTCTGGTGCTAAAGGTGCTGATTATTGCCTGCACCCCTTGCACTGCTTGGCTGAGCGATTCACGATCGCGCACATCGCCGTACACAATTTCAACACCGGCTGCGGTAAGCTTTGAGATGTCAGCGTCTTTGCGCACCAGGCAGCGAACCGGTTTACCCCTTCTGCAGAGTTCATCAACTATTGCTCCGCCAAGGTGGCCGGTAGCACCGACGGTAAGTATCATAGCTCGTATTCCAGTGATTCTAAAAAAAGGATTTATGATTACAGGTAATCATAAACTTTAGCTCAAATAAATATTTAAAAGATTTGATATTATTTGGACGGGTAATAAAAAGTTTTTTAGCACGCAAAAAATTACTTGCAAAGTCATTTCTGTTGACAAATGCGTGAAATTTTTTG
This sequence comes from uncultured Thermodesulfobacteriota bacterium, assembly GCA_964594075.1. Taxonomy (GTDB): domain Bacteria; phylum Desulfobacterota; class WTBG01; order CAIYCZ01; family CAIYCZ01; genus CAZQKW01. The sequence goes on from CAZQKW010000052.1 coordinate 5,509, forward strand.
TAAACATCTTTAACAGGATGTCCCAAAGAGAGGAAGATATTGTTACTGCTGAACCATAAAGAAAAGCGGATCTATCGCCTAATTCATAAGCCGCGTGTAGCAGGTTTGGCGACTGGTCATGTAGTTTTTGTTTTGTGTAAAGCAACACGATCGTAAAGTCTGAAATCGGAACAGTTTTATTAGGTCCTTATTAACAACGAATCATTGATTGACGAAAGGAGAATCTTCTATGGCAACCAAGAAAACAGCATCACCATTTCTCCCCTTTATGGAGAAACACGCAAAAGCTCTTAAAATGAACTTGAAAGATTTAACGGTGGAGGCACTGCGGTCTCTGTTTGGACATGTCTATTACATATGGCGCACCTTTAAACCAGCCTTGGGCGAGGAGGACGGCTTGAAGTATTATGGCAATGTATGGGCAGCACTGGCACACATGTCATTTCAGGGCGCGATGCAGAAATTCGGCCTCAAGGAGGTAAAGGACCTGCCTACCTTTGGCAGGATTGTTGAGGATTGTTTTATCGGGGTTCCGGCCCTGTATGTTACCAGAAGAAGCACCAAAAACGAGCATGTTGGCCACGTTTTATGGTGCGCTAATCCTGCCTATGGTCCTGCTGACAACACCTATAAGCGGCACGACTACTATCGACAAGAAGTTTATCTTACCTATGTATATCTCTGGGCATTAATTGAAGATGCCAAAAAAGCAGGATTAAAAGAGGATATTCTGGTTGAACTGCCGTCTGGCAGATGCCGCGACGGTGCCGCCTGTGCCTGTCAAATAGTGCTGCGGACCCGTGATGCGGACCCTGCGCGGCCGTTACCTGAAGTGGAAAATCGTTTTGTTGACCTTGAAATTGGGGATCAAGAGCCGGTCATCTACATCCTGAAAAAGCAGAAACGGACGCTTGAAGAACAGGGCCCGAGCTCATTTCTGGGCTTTTTTGCGGTTGATTTTCTTGCCTGGCAGCAGCTCAATACTTTTGTAAAAGGAAAAGCGCTGGATATCTATTTAAAGTTGTGGCAGACATTTCCGCCCCTGTGGGTAAAAAACGCCAAAATTGATCTTGAGATCGGCAAAGCCAAGACTGCGCGGGACATAGCTGAAATAATACGCTACTGCCAGAAGAAGAAATATATAGGCTATACCATTACTGCGGCTGATGCTAAATCCGCTACTCTGGTTGCCGCCATGGATCCGTTTGTTGAAGTGGGAGCAATGCTCCAGGCGCCCGCTGGCTATAATCAGGCTCTTGCCAAGATGGATCAGGACTTTGTAAACAATGTTCTCAAAGAGGCAAAAGCCGATAAAATTGCAACCGCTACCTTTACCTCCCAGATAGCAAAGGGAGCAAAGAACAGTGAAATCACCATCAATGTTAAATAAACCTGTAGGGAAAACGAATGGGCTCATCTCATGTGAGCCCATTCGTTTATGGATTGCTATTTAAATTTTGTGGAGCGGAGGGGACAAATGGAGGGACGATATCCTATGGATAGAGGCATGAGGATTTTGGGCGGATTTGTGCTGATCATGCTCGGCTTGAATATATTTGAATTGGCAGCCATCAGCAGGATTGTTGCAGTTATAGTGGGAAGTTATGGATTTATAACCGGCATCATAAATTTTTGCCCGATTCTCATGGGTATTAATAAAGAGAAGGAAGTGAAAAGAAAGAAGACGCAGAGCAAGCAGGCGGTCCCGTTGACGGCACTGAAAGGGCTGCGCTTTTTCTCTGGCTTCTCTGATGAAGAAATTGAAAAAATCTTTCAAAGTTGTAAGTTAAAAGAATACCCACCCTCAACCAACATTATTAAAGAAGGAAAACAGACCCGGAAAAGCCTATATATAATCTTTTCCGGCCAATGCAGAGTTCTTAAAACGCTCTCCGAAATGGGCAGCAAAATAATCAAAACCATTTCAGATGGCGATGTATTTGGCGAACTGTCAGACAATCCGCCGTGTTTTTCATTTATGAGCATTGATACTGCAAAAGTATTGGAAATTGAAGAAGAACCGTTTCGTTTACTCTTACTGCAAAGTCCACGGCTTACAAATAAAATTTATGAAAAATTACTGCCGGTCATGAGTATGTATATGTGTGCGTTGAATGAGCAGGTTAATTATCTGGGAAACTGGGTTTTGCAGGGAAGGGTGCAATCGCCAACGCTTTAGCAGGCTGTTGAAAACCACCCTCTGCTGCGTAGCGCTCATCCCTCGTCATTGCGCGTATTTAAAAGGACGCCTCATTCCTCATGATTTCGCGCGCCTTGCATTGAAAGTTTTTTTACCAGCCTGTGCAAAAACTAATCGTTCAACAACCTGTTTGTGTGAGTCACGGAGCACGTAGTAAGTAAAGCAGATGACAATCAGCAGGTCAGGCGATGGCAGATGGTGGTGTGATAGTCAAAGGGGTTTTTTAGATCAAGCCTGATATGATTTTTAAATCCCTGTTCACGGGCCTTTATCAGTGCTGACTGCTGCGCGCGCTTGATAATTGCTTTTAATGATTCCTGATAAATATTTCCCAAAACTGCGCGGTGAAATTCACACGGCCTTACATCTCCCTGGGGTGTGATGTTATAGCGGTTGCGGCAGAAAAGGGCGATTCCCTCTTTTTTATCTTTTTCACTTACCTTATGCAGATCCGTAACAACGGAGCCCCCGGTCATTTTTAGCTTCAGCAATTTTTCATATGCCTGCTCCAGATCTTTCTGCTCTGGCAGAATGTCGGGATTTGTTTTGGCTCTGCCAACAGGAATCAGCCCGTTAAAATGCACGATGGCATTGTAGTCTCCAACAAGCGTTATGATATCATCAATCTGGGGAATTACTCCTTTCCACAGCGTGACAATAATTTCCTTCGGCACATCACGCGCCCGGTCCATCATCTGGATGAGGTTTTTAAATGCGCCGTGGAAACCCCGGTAGGCATCATGTGTTTCCCCAATGCCGTCAAGGCCAAATACCAGAATGGATTTATGTCTGATTTGTGAGAGCTGCTGATCAGAGATTGGATAGCCTGAGGTGGTAATAAATACCAAAAAGTCTCGAGCCGTTTCAGCTACCATTGCCTGCAGGTCTTTGTGGAGGAACGGTTCACCGCCGGAAAATATCAGACAGTCAAACAGACCGCGTGCTTCCTTTATTATCCGGCGAATAGTTTCAAGAGACAATTCCCCTGCTTTAGGAAAGTCGCCATAACAGTGTTTGCATCGGTAAAGGCACTTGCCGGTTATTTCAATCTCAAGAAATCGTGCATTCATATTATGTCGTGCATCGTTAAGAGTGTTTCACTTTTTATACCATAGATTCTTCATTTCCAACATATGGGGCTTCGCAAAAAAGAAAAAAGTTGAAAACAAAAAACAAATGCGATACCTTACTTTCGCAGCGATGAAGAATACATACATAAGCACGTTGACGGTACCTATGAAATTTATTAATCATCAGCGGAGGAAGCATGGGAAAGATTAGCAGACAGCAGTCAAGCAGGAGAAAGAAACGCAAAAAGAAGGTTAAACGAATTGGCCGGGGCAAAAGGAGATAATAATAGCGCCGTGTTTTTCCAGAACTACTGGCCTGCGTATTTTCTCAACTATTATATGCGTTGCCGGGCATTTGGCAAACGAATCCCCATCCTCGCAGGCTTTAAAATCACGCATAAATGCAATTTAAATTGTCGGCATTGTCCTTTCTGGAAAAAACCCGAACAGGTAACGCTTTCATTTAAAAAAGTAGTTGATATTTTGCAGTCCTTAAGAGAATGCGGCATACGTATTATTATTTTTGAGGGCGGCGAGCCGTTTCTCTGGAAAGATGGCATATATACGATTCACGATGTGGTACAGGAGGCAAAAAAATTTTTTTTCAGTGTCGGTTTAGTGACCAACGGGACATTTCCTCTCGACGTTCCGTCGGATGTCCTCTGGGTGAGCATTGATGGACTTCATGACACCAACAGGCAGATTCGAGGGAACTCATTTAAACAGATAGTGCGCCATATAGAAACATCCCGCCACGCTAATTTACTGGTAAATATCACCATAAATAGTTTAAATCACAAGGAAATCCCTGCGCTGGTAAAGTATTTTACCGGCAAGGTGCGGGGTTTTACCATACAGTTTCACTATCCCTATGATGGGGACCATGCGCTCTGTTTAACGGCTGCAGATAGAGTTGCCGTGTTACAGGAGTTGCTCGACCTGAAACAGCAGGGATATCCAGTTTTAGACTCGACAGACTGCCTGAAAGCCCTGCAGACTAATAGCTGGCGTTGCGAGGACTGGATGATTGCCAATGCAGAGCCTGACGGGCAAATCAATATGGGCTGCTATGTGAAAAACCGTGCTGAGGTGCATTGCTCATTGTGCGGCTTTGCCGCACACGCGGAGATTTCGCAGGCATTTCAGCTTAAACTCGCACCGTTCCTGGCGGGAATAAAGATTTTCAGGTACCGAAATCTTGGACGGATTAATACCGCATTCGGATCAGCGCAATAAACAATCGTTGCTGCTCCACGCCTGTTGTGGGCCTTGTGCCACATATGTCATTGAGCTTCTGGCGCACGATTACCAGGTGACCGCGTATTTCTATAATCCTAATATTCAGCCGGAAGAGGAATACCTGAAACGCCTCGGAGCTCTTGAACAATATTGTTTGATTAAAGGGATAACGCTCCTGAAGGGAGCTTACGAATGCGATAGATGGGAAAAGGTGGCAGCCGGTTTTCAAGATGAACCGGAAGGCGGAAAACGCTGTGAGCGATGCTTTTCTCTGCGCCTTGAAGAGACCGCGCGCTGTGCCCGTGAAAATGGTTTTGCCATTTTTGCCACAACCCTGACCATAAGCCCGCATAAAAATGCGGCAGCAATCAATAAGGCGGGAAATGCTGCTGCAAAGAAAATCGGCATGCCATTCCTGGAAGCTGATTTTAAGAAAGGCGATGGATACAGAAAAAGTTGTGAGCTGAGCAGGAGCCTCGGACTGTATCGGCAGCGTTACTGCGGATGTTTATATAGTAAAAACGTGAAAAAGGTTAAAAGGTAAAGAGGCAAACAGGCGCATGGGTAACATGTGACCAGTTGCTCGTGACCAGTATTACAAAAAAACGCGACACGAGTCAGGGTATTTTGATGAGGTTACCAGGTGAAACAGGCGTTTGAATTTATACCAATACCAGCGCGTTCGGAAAAACCGCGCATCAGGGGAATTACCATGGTGCTTGACAAAGGGCTGGGGATGAACCAGGCAGAAGACCTCATGGAAGCAGCACCCTACATTGATATTATAAAACTGGGCTGGGGAACCTCCCGTCTTTTTTCAGAGAAGCTAATACGCGCAAAAGTAGCGCTCTATAAAAGTCATGATATCGCTGTCGGCACAGGGGGAACTCTTTTTGAGATCGCCTACAGCCGGGGAGCAACAGAACAATTTTTTAACCATACCTGGGAGCTTGGTTTTAACCTGATTGAAATTTCAAACGGCAGCATCATGCTTAATTATGAGGATAAGACAGCAGCCATTAGACAGGCGCGCACCAGGGGATTCACCGTTATCTCAGAGGTAGGGAAAAAGGACCCGCATGAAGATCATAAACTTACGGTGGCGCAGCGGATTGAAGAGGCGCAGCATGATTTGCAGGCAGGTGCTTTTCAGGTCATTATAGAAGCGCGCGAAAGTGGCAAAAACCTTGGCATTTATGATGATAAGGGCGGGGTTAAGGAGGAAATGACGCAGGATCTGGTGCGGGCACTCGGCATTGAAAATATTATGTTTGAGGCCCCAGAGAAAAGCCAGCAAGCCTACCTGATCCTTCATTTTGGCATAGAGGTTAATCTGGGCAATATACGCAGCGACGATGTGATTCCCCTTGAGACGCTGAGACGCGGTATCCGTGGAGATACTTTTGGGAAGGTGTAGGATTTTTATCGGCCACGAATGGACAGGCAAATTAGTAGAGACCGATGTGCCTGTGGTAATAGACACCCTCAGGGGCTCAAGCACCATTGTGACAGCTTTGGCAGGTGGGGTTGAGGAAATCATTCCTGTGACTCATGACGAGCAGGCTTTCAATTTGAAACAACAGGGCATGGTCATAGCAGGAGAATCAAGAGGTGTTAAGCTGGCAGGCTACGACCTTGGAAATTCACCGGTAGAGCTTCTGGCAAGAGTGGAACAGAAGCCATTTAAGGCTCTAGCATTTAAAACCAGCAACCTTATTCCGCTGCTCTGCGCACTTCCGCGTGCTTGGATTTGCTCAAGCCTTAACATGGAGGCGATCGCCGCCCGCTTTTCGGGGAGCAATCTCTGCCTTATTGCTGCAAACGGAGAACACGGGGTCAGCGAGGATCTTGCCGTGGCAGTTGCGCTGCACGCCCGCTTCAACGGGACACCGTTTGATGAGACATTAATTGCCCATTTTATACTTGAGTCTCCTGCGGCAGCCCACCTTGCGTCCATCGGGTATGCTGATGATGTCAGATTTATTGCCCGGGTCAATGTTTATGATATAGTTCCATTCTATGACGGCAAAACTATCAAGAAAGACCGTTGCAACCAGTGTTGATGAACAACTGGTAATGATTTTTCTGCAGCAGTTTATTGAACCAATTTTGAGCGTTCCGTGCAATATGCTTGCCGGTATTTTGCGCGAGATAGGAAAAAAACCGTTGCGGCACATCCCGGTATGCAGAGAGGAAGAAGGCGTGGGAATTGCCGCCGGAGCAGCTCTGGCAGGGAAAAGGCCGCTGCTTTTAATGCAAAATTCTGGTCTGGGCAATTCCATCAATGCCCTCATGTCTCTTACCATGTTATATAAGCTGCCACTTTTCATTCTCATGAGCCACCGGGGCGGACTCGGGGAAAAGATATCAGCACAAATACCCATGGGGCAGGCTGCACCACGTCTGCTCGAAACACTCAGGATACCGTATTTGCAGGTAAAAACATTGCGCGATTTCCCCCAACTGAGTCTGTTTGTGAACGACGCGTTTCACAGGAATAAAATACATGCAGCTTTTCTATCGCGAGAACTCTGGGATGAAACGGAGTGATGTAATAAGGGAAATTGTAAAATTAGACGGGCTCATTATTTCCAATATTGGTCATCCCAGCAGGGAACTGTATGCGGTGCAGGACAGTTCGAGAAATTTCTATATGCTCGGCTCGATGGGGCTGGCAAGTTCTATTGGACTGGGAGTTGCGCTGGCGCAGAAACGGCGGGTGTTCGTAATAGACGGGGATGGCGCACTGCTCATGAATTTAGGAACCTTGGCAACGATTGCCCATCATGCGCCGCCCAATTACTGTCTGGTTGTTATTGACAATAAGGCCTATGGGAGCACAGGAAATCAGCCCACCTATACAGCCGGCAGATCCGATTTAGCTAAAATTGCAAAAGGGGCAGGCAACAGGAATGTGCAAAAAGTTAAAACAATTGCTGCACTTCGTCATACACTGAAAAAATGTTATGATTGCAGTGTTATTATTGTCGCAGAGACCGACACGGAAATTAGTGAGGTTTCCATTATTCCCCATTCTCCGCGGTACATAAAAGAAAGATTTCAGAAAGAAATAACCAAAAAGAATTCAGAAGTCAGAATGCAGAATTCAGAGTAATTTTCAGCACGCACTGTTCGGACTATTTACTCCTGTCTTCTGACTTCCGGGAAAAGGGAGGTTTGAATGAGTCATATTTTCGGTCCGGTGCCGTCGCGCAGACTGGGGTATTCCCTGGGGATTGATGCAGTGCCGTTTAAGGTTTGCACGCTTAATTGTGTCTATTGCCAGGTGGGCAGAACCTCTACAAAAACCCTTGAACGCAAACAGTGGATTTCGCCTGAACCAGTTTTGTCCGAACTGAGAGAAGCTCTGAAAAAGGAAGAAAAGATTGATTTTATTACTTTTTCAGGGTCCGGTGAGCCAACACTTAATTCCGCGCTGGGGCTCATGATTGGGCGCATTAAAGAGATGACCGCTATCCCGGTAGCAGTTCTCACCAACGGCACCCTTTTTTATCTCCCCGAAGTGCGCCGCGATGTGATGGAAGCAGATGTGATTGTCCCCTCCCTTGACGCTGTTACGCCCGAAGTATTTGAAAAAATAAACCGTCCGCACCCCTCATTGGATATTGCGCAGATTGTGGAGGGGTTGAAACTGTTGCGACAGGAATTTCGCGGGCAAATATGGCTTGAGGTCATGGTCGTTAAGGGAATTAATGATTCAATAGAAGAACTGAAAAAACTGGGGTCGGTCATCAGTGAAATAAACCCTGATAAAGTGCAGATCAATTCAGTTTTTCGTCCCGCTGCCGAGCAGCATATTGAATCAGCGCGCATGGAGTCGCTTGAACTGGCAAAAGTGCTATTCGGAGACAAGGCGGAAATCATAGAAGAATTTCGCAGCGAGCGTCATTCAGCGGTTGTTGACGATATCAAGAGCTCAATTATTCAACTTTTAAAAAGGCGCCCCTGCACGATGGGAGACATCAGCAAGTCTATGGGCATTCATGAATCGGTAGCATCTCAATATATTGGTATGCTCATTAAGGAAGGACGAATAAAAGAGACTATTCACCAGGGAGTGAAGTTTTATCAGACCTAAGGCAAGGGGTTACGAAACAGCACAGTGAAGAGGGATTGACACAGGTACCCACCTGCCTGTAGCATTCGCAACGGGGCGATCATCAGGCTATTGCCGGCGACTGAAACTAATAAAGTCGGCCGCACCATGCCAATCAAGTTCTCCCTGTGGATAGATGCAAAAGTAGATGCTGTTAAGCCGTTTGTGTACAATGAAGATCTTGAAATCAGAGTGTATGATGCGAAATCACTGGCGACTATTCTTCACAAATCGGTATTTGGCCGTAGTCCTAAAAATGACCGGATAAACGGGAAGTGCATATCTCTAATTTCCAGATTAAAAAGACCCCGGCAATCTACATTGTAGAGGTTTGGAGGTCCAGTATTAATTTTAAGATCAGAAAGCAGTGCACAGCTTTCCTTACAGACGGGGTTTTAAAAAGTTGTCGTGGCTGCTTGATGGGCAGATTGGGCAACATTGCGGGGAAGGTTGCAGTTAAAGTCTTTCTGCGGGCAGGGCAGGAGAAGATTGGTTAGGTAGGAAGTCATGTAGTAATGGGAAAGACTGGTCTGCGGATTAACCGTATAGTAGTACTTTTTTATGGTAGATAAAACAGTGGATTCCGCGGCTGGTTTTGTTCCCGTATCTGAAAGTGCAAGTGTGGTATCGTAGTGGTTACCCGGGAAGAATTGCCTGCCCGGGCAATTAATTGTCCGGTTTTGACCAGAGCCCCCTTTTTTACTAACAGCGATTCATTATTAGCATAAACGGTTGCGAATTTATCATTGTGTTGAATAATAATAGTGTTGCCATATCCCTTAAGATTTGAGGCAAAAATTACCTTGCCGGAATAGGCTGCCACAACATTAGTGCCGGCACGAGCAGCGATATCAATCCCGTCGTTTTTATAGCCATCACTAATACCAAATTGCTTGATTATTTTACCCTTCAGCGGCCAGATGAACATCCCCTTGTTCAGTTTAATTTCCGGTGCTGTCTCACCGGTATCCGACGGAAGCACCTTTACTTGAAGTTGCTGTTTTGCTCCGGGTATGAATATCTTATCTCCAACCCGTATCAGGGACGGATTCTTTATGTTATTAAGTTCCGCCACTTCCTGAATATTAACATGATATGTTTTGCAGATGCGCCAGAGTGTTTCGCTTTTCGCCACGGTATGGTAGATTCCCTCTGGCTTTGTGACCGGAGCCGGCAGAGGGGGCGAAACCGGCGGTTTTGAGGCGCATGAAAGTGTTGTCAGGGTGATGATTAAGATTGCAATATTTGCAAACCGGGAAACGTTCCGATATCGTTTCATATTGATTTATGACAGAGTTTTAACGCTTTTGCTACAGCTTCATCAGCCGTTTTAACCTGAATGATGCCGGGGTCAATATTCCATGTGTTTAATCCAATAACCGGTTTGCCAAGTTTCAACGCTATGGCGATCTCTGAAAGAGTCCCATAACCGCCTTCAATAGCAATGAGAACCTCGGACGAGCGGACGACCAGAATATTTCGGGCATGGCTTAGACCCGTTACAATTTTTATGTCAATAAAGGGGTTTGCTTCACTTAAATCGGTTCCGGGGAGAATGCCGACAGTTGAACCACCTGATTCTTTGGCACCGCGCGCCGCACTTTCCATAACGCCACCCAGACCGCCACAAACCAGAACAGCGCCGTGCTGCGCAAGCAGCTTGCCGACTTGAAAGGCCAAAGATGCTCCTTCAGAAGAACAGTCAGCAGCACCGATAACGCCTATTTGTATCATTCACAACACCGAGGAATAGTTTGATTATTCAGTGTATTATTAAAAGGTTATACAAAAAACATTACAAACAACCTTATGAAAGTTCCCAAGCTTTAAGCAGTTTCAGTGCTGAATAATTAGTATGGTCAGTTTTAAGCGGTGTTATTGAAATACAGTTTTGCGATATGGCCACGAAATCTGACTGCGGAATTGGCTTATACTTTATGTTCGTTCCACCCAGCCAGTAATATTTCCCGCCGCGAGGATCAAGCTTTTCTACAATGGTATTATCGTAAATGCTTTTACCCTGTCGGGTAATTTTAAAAGAAGATATCTCTCTCCCGTTGGTATCTGGAACATTAATATTCAGGAAGGTATCAGAGGGAAGGCCGTGCTTAAGAATCAATTTTGCAAGTTTAATTGCAAATAATGCTGCGGGTTTGAATTTAAAATTATTCCGTGCTACCAGTGAAATAGCAAATGCGGGCACCCCCAGAATAGTGGCTTCAAAAGCGGCAGAAATTGTTCCTGAATACGATATATCATCTCCAAGATTGCCTCCCTTATTGATACCGGAAACTACGAGATTTGGTTTTGCGGGCAGCAATTTGTTAATGGCAAGATTTACGCAGTCGCTGGGGGTTCCGTTTACAGCAAACTGGCGAGCTGATTTCTTTACTACCCGTAAGGGTTTATGCAATGTGAGAGCCCTGCCTATTGCATTTTTTTCTCTGTCCGGAGCAACCGCCCATATTTCTCCTAACTCTTTAAAATAACTTATTAAAATCCTGATGCCCGGCGAATCTAAGCCGTCGTCGTTAGTTAAAAGTATTATCATATAAATAAAAAAATATAAAATAGTTTAATATATTATTTATAATTAAAAAATTATAATTTTATTAGCTCAAAGAATGGTTGATTTTTTATTTAAAGTTGGTTAGATTTAATAGAGGCTCGAACAATAATCGGTTCATGGATTCACCGCTGTTGCACCAATCAGCGTGAGAGCATGCGACATTTTCAGAAATATAGGAACATTAAAAATAAGTCAATGAAAAAACAAATAATTATAATCAAGCTCTGATTGTGCTTTCGGAGAATGATATGGAAATATATATAGCTGAAAACGCATTTTTAGGAATGATTTTAGCCTCGGTTGAGACCTTCCATCGTGAGTGCATGGGGCTTTTGGTTGGGATCAAAAAAGAAACCGGGGGATTCCTTTTGCAGCACGCCATTCCTTTTCAGACGGCAACCCGTCGTAATGTTGAAGTTTATCCGAGCTACCGCGTGCAAAAACGATTACAAAAGGCACTTGCTAATTTTTCGCATATGGAATTAATCGGGGATTTTCATTCCCATCCGTCATGGGGAGATCTTAAATATGACACAGTGCCAAGCAAGTGCGACTTGGAGCATATGAGCGCCGGAAATATATATACTATCATAAGCATTTACGGGGCAAAAAAGAAACAGCAGTGGAAATATAATAAAGATGGAACGATTTCGGGAAGTGTAAACGGTTACTTTTTAAAAGTAGGGGCGTGGTATCTGGACGAAGCTGACGGAAAACATCGGATGGCGAGTATTCGCTGTCCTTTTGCGCTTGATCTTAAAGTATAAGTACACACATAAGTCGCACCAGTTAGACCCTTTATCATTTATCAGGTATATCAATTGCGGAAACCGGCTCAGGAAACCTCTCGTTGAGCTCATAATCCCCCCGGTCAGCGATTCGAGCAATTCTACTGCTGAATACCATATTCACTGATCTTGCTCAGCAATGCAGGATAGCTTATTTCAAGAATCTTTGCGGCGCGGCTTTTATTTCCCCGGGTTCTTTCAAGCGCTTTGCGAATAAGTTTTTCCTCCATTATTTTTTCCATTTTTTTTATTGAGTATTCAGGGGAAAGTTCATCCTCTTCTTCCGTTCCATATTTTTGTATGTATTCGGGCAAATCATGTTCGTTGAGGGTTGCATTGTCTGTCATAACCATGCTTCTCTCAATTACATTTTCGAGCTCCCGCACATTACCCGGCCAGTGGTAACGCATGAGCATTTTTATAGCGCCCGGTGTAATTCCTTCAATGTTCAACCCGCAGGCATCATTATATTTTTGCATAAAATGGGCAACCAACAGCGGGATATCGCTTGAACGCTCGCGCAGGGGAGGAATATGTACCGTTATCACATTGAGGCGGTAAAAGAGATCTTCGCGAAAGGTTCCCTGTGAAACTTCACGCGCCAGATCCTTTGCTGTTGCAGCTATAATACGCACATCAATATGGATGGGCTGCTGTTCACCGAGACGGCGTATTTCACCTTCCTGAAGCACCCGCAACAACTTTACTTGGAGTGCTGGAGAGATCTCGCCTATCTCATCGAGGAAAATACTCCCTTCATGTGCTTCCTCAAACAGCCCTTTGCGGTTTGAAACAGCGCCGGTAAAAGATCCCTTCTTATAGCCGAACAACTCACTTTCCAATAAAGGCTCAGGGATCGCACTGCAATTAATTGCCAGCAGCATCTGATTCCTGCGCGGACTATTATAATGCAGCGCTTTTGCCACCAGCTCCTTTCCGGTGCCGCTTTCGCCGAAAATTAAGACTGGTGTTTTATGCTGTGCAATCTTTTTTATGGTCTCGCACAAAGATATAATTTGCGGACTCTTGCCAATGATATTATGAAAGTCGTACTTTTTTTCTACTTCCTGTCTGAGCGCCTGATTTTCCCGGCGCAACCGTTCCCGTTCTTCGGCTTTTTTCAGGGTCAGAATTATCTCCGGCGGCTTAAACGGCTTTGAAATGTAATCATAGGCACCGCGCTGCATGGTTTCAATAGCAAGGTCAATGGTGCCATAAGCGGACATCGTTATAATTGTTGATCCATTATTCCGTCCTTGTATCTGTTTAAGAAACTCCAAGCCGTCCATTTGCGGCATTCGAATGTCGCAGAGAATGATGTCAAATATATGATCTTCAAGGAGCTGAAGCCCTTCTAAACCATCTGCCGCAAGCGACACATCGTACCCTTCTTTGACCAGTAACGACTTAAGAAAATGACGCATATTTTCTTCATCATCTATCACCAGTATTCGTTTATTGTTCATTACTCCTCCTGAATTATCTGCAAGCACGCGGAAAAAGAATCGTAAATCGCGTTCCTTTGCCCGGTTCGCTGAACACCTTGATGGTGCCGCCCAGAGAATTCACAATGCGCTGAACATTAGAAAGGCCCAGACCGGTACCCTTCCCCGGTTGTTTTGTAGTGAAAAAAGGGTCGAAAATCTTCCCCATAATATCAGTGCTGATGCCGGTTCCACTGTCCGTCAAGCTCAAAGCTATATATTCCCGGTCGGCAATTTTTTCTACCGCTGTTTTATACATAAGAGTTCCTCCCTGTGGCATGGCATCAAGGGCATTCAGCGTGAGGTTGATGAGTATCTGTCTGATCTGTTTTTCATCAGCCACAAGCGTCGGCAGAGCGGAGTCACACTCAAAGGTGGTGGTTATATGCTGAAATTTTTTTTGAAAAGAAACCAGAGCATGTGTTTCCTGAATGATGCTGTTCAGATTGAGTTCTTCAATATGTCCGGCCGAGGGCTGGGCAAAATCAAGGAGGTTTTTAATAATCCCATTAATACGCTCGGTTTCAGCATTCATTCTCTGTAGGCAATCTTGTTTTTCTTCCTCATTGATCTGGTGGGTGAGCAGAAGCTGGATATAACCCAGTATAATGCCGATAGGGTTGCCGATTTCATGAGCAATCCCCGCCGCCAATCGGCCGACAGATGCGAGCTTTTCGGACTGGATGATTTCCTGCTGCGCCTGTTGGATCTGCCGATTTTTTTCCTCAAGGCTGCGAACCTGCTGAAGCACCTTGTGCTTTTCCTCGTTCAATCGTTCAGCCATCCTGCAGAGTGATGCCGATAACTGGCCAATTTCATTGCGGTTATTTAAAAATCCCGCGGGGTCAAGCTCTCCTTGGGCTATCTGCTCGGTAAGTCTGGTTATTTTGTGCAATGGTTTCACCAGGTATCGGGAAAGCAGCCAGGTGCCGAAAAAAAGAAGAATCGCTGCATCAAATACAATATAGGTAATCAGCAATTTTCTTGCTTGCGCAATCTGCCGGTCGGTGTCTGCAAGTGAAAAAACAACTTTAAGAACAGCTATCGGAGTTATTTTATTGTGCGGTATTGACCCCCAGATAATGAGCTGCCTGCCGCTGTTTGCAGCAGCGCGTGTTTTTTTTATCGGCTCTTTCATTTTGAATGCCAGCGGAATCTCTGTGTCTGCGACTCTTTGACCGATTGTGTGTTCCTCTGAGGTTGCAACAATACGCTTTTCTCGGTCGGCGACACATATGTGTATGATGCCCTTATTTGTTCCTAACACGGTTATAAGCCTCTGAAGTTCAGAAGCCAGGGATGGGGAATGAAGCAACGAAGGGTTGGTGTTTACAAGCTGGGTAATCGCGGTACTGATTGAAAAAAAAATATCTTCGCCAGCGCTGACGCGCTGTTTCATTATTTCCTGACCGGTTATCCGCAAAACAGCAAAGCCTATTAGAAATACAGCGGCTAACAGGAGAAGGAAAATATTCCAGAAAATCGTGGTTCTGATGCTTGGATACATGGTGTTTAAAACCGCTATGAACCGTTCCGGCCACTTATTGCCCGAGGCTCAGATACCAAGAAACAAGCGTATTGCCCCAGACGAGCGCGCAGAATGCGCCGATGGATAAAAACGGGCCAAACGGTATGGCATATTTGACATTTTTACCCCGGAAGAGCATCATTGCTATGCCGACAATGGTGCCAATAAAAGCTCCGAGCATAAGAGAAATGAGCGCGCCTTTCCATCCCAGAAAAGCACCAATCATTGCAAGCAGTTTTACATCTCCAGCCCCCATGCCTTCTTCTTTGCGCAAGAGATAATAACCTTTTGCGATAAGATACAGTATGCCGCCTCCGGCAATTAAACCTATCAGGGATGATTGGATGTCAGTCCAGGGCACGAACAAAGAACAGAGCAGGCCAATGGGTATGCCGGGCAGGCTAATGACATTGGGGATAATCTTATGATGGTAATCAATTACCGTGATTACTATGAGCGCATAGGTGAAAAGGCAGGCAAGAAGAAAGGGAATTGACAAATCAAAATACGCATACAGGACAAGTGTAATGAGCGGCGTGAGCAACTCTATAAAGAAGTAATAAAAGGGTATCGGCATGCGGCAGGTCCTGCACCGCCCATTCAATACGATATAGCTTAAAAGGGGAATATTATCATAAAAAATTATCGGCTTTTTGCAGACGGGGCAGTGGGAAGGCGGGGAAATGATAGATTTATTTTCAGGAATGCGCGCTATGCACACATTTAAAAAACTGCCAATGGCTGCGCCTACCAGGAACAGCAATGCGGGTATCAGCAAATTGATCATGCACATTAATCCCCTTTAAAGAAAAGAGTGACTTGCAATGTCCTTGTAATGCTTATCCACAAAATTTTTAATCCTTTCAGCATCGTCAGAATTCAATTTGGTAAACTTTATCCCTATCCCTTTTGGGAAATACCCACGGCCGCCTTTTGGGTTGCACCAAACTATTTTTCCCTCGGTTTCAATAAACCGGGAATCTCCGGGAAGAGTAAAACGCAACTGGACGATAGTGTCAAGGATGAACGGTTCGTCGGTTTTGACAAAAATACCGCCACCGCTGATGTTAAGCAAGTAGGCTCTAACAAAATCGATTTCCTGTTTAAATTCAATTTCAATTTTTGTAATTGCACGAGCATGCGCTCTTTTTTCTACAAACCCTGCAGTTGCTTTGTTAGTTTGATCCACCTTTGGCTCTCCACAATAAAATAATTATAAATGAATAGTATTGAGGGCATACCAGCCCTACGGGGCAACGGTTTTCATTATCGGCATAATTTTCTATTTTATTATCGGGAAAAGCACTATTGCAGGAAGGTGGCTGTGCTTGAGCGGATGCAGAAACTGGCGGAGAGAGAGGGATTCGAACCCTCGGTACACCTTTTGAGTGTACACTCGCTTAGCAGGCGAGCGCCTTCGACCAACTCGGCCATCTCTCCACAAAAAACTACACCATATCAAAAAAAAGGTATTTGGATTAGCTAAACGGTTTGATGTATAAAATTATTGTCAAATTTTTGGCGGAGGGAGTAGGATTTGAACCCACGGTCCCGCTCATCACGGGACAACGGTTTTCAAGACCGCCGCCTTAAGCCACTCGGCCATCCCTCCGCTACACATGGCACAGTATCATTTGTGCCGTGAGATGTCAAGGCATGTTTGGTCTTGGCGCTACGAGGAGCGTTCAGGAAAACAGTAACGTTGTTACCGCACACAACGTTTCGCCGGAAAAACAAAGATACCATTTTTTCTGTTGCGGAGGATTATCCCATTTTGTGCAATTTTGGTTAACCTGCGGGAGATAGCACATATGCAAAACACACGTAATAGTAAAACGCAGCTTTTGGAGCAACTAAAAAAAGTAAAACGCCGCAATGCTGAATTAGAGGCTACCATATCCCATTTGAAAAATGATAATGCGCGTCTTAAACAAAGCGAAGAATTTTTTCGAGCTATTGCAAATTACAGTTGCGATTGGGAAAACCTGGTTGACCCGGATGGAAAACTTGTATGGTTGAATGCTGCTGTGGAACAGGTAACCGGATATTCTCGTGAAGAATATTTGAACCTTCCAAGTCGGTTACAGCACATCGTTTACGACGAAGATCGCGACCGGATAGTAAAGCATTTTAAGAACGGGCTGAAACAACGCAGTGCACAGGATGTTGAATTTCGCATCAGGTGTAAAGACGGCGATTTAAAATGGGTTTCAGTTTCCTACCAGCCCTTGTATAAAGAAGACGGCACATTTTTGGGCATGCGTTCCAGCATCAGGGATATCGGCAAACGCAAACTGGCTGAGGAGCAGTTGCGTAATAGCGAAGAACGTTTTAGAGCTATTGCAGAATCATCGCCCGATGCCATTATCATTGCAGACAGCAGGGGCACCATCCTGTTTTGGAATAGGGCGGCCGAGGAAATTTACGGATTTGCGGCGGGCGAGATTATAGGTAAATCTATTGAATTGCTACGTCCTTTGGAAAAACGTGTTGTTGACCGCACAAATCGTGAACAATTCCTTGCAACGGGCTCGTCATATTATATTGGGAAAACCGTGGAAGGATTGGCGCTAAAAAAAGATGGCACAGAATTTCTCACTGAAACATCTACATCTTCCTGGAAGGAAGGAGCGGAAATATTTTTTGGTGGTATCGTGCGAGATATAACGCCGCGCAAGCAGTTGGAGGAACGATTACGGCAATCGCATGCCGCGTTGGAAGAGGCG
>CAZQKW010000053.1:0-22912 GCA_964594075.1 uncultured Thermodesulfobacteriota bacterium
CTGCTTATGCCATCTCCACAATTTCTATCCCTGTTTTTTGGGGAAAGTCCTGTTACAATTTCGCGTTGACACCGTGGCTCAGCTTGGGGGCAGATGTGCAGATAATCAAGCCCAGTCTGGCAAGTGACACTGCCGTCTTTTCCGGTCTCAGCACAGTGATCAGGTTCTAAGCCCCAGTTCTATCCGGCACAATGGTTAACTCAGTTAATTTATTAACAAAAGAGAAAGGAGAATAATTATGAAGTGTAATACCGTTCGAGCAACCCTTAGCCTTGCGCTGGGTACCGCGTGCGCCGCAACAGCCGCGGCGCAGTCAGTACTGGATCGCACAACACTTCCGATCCCGGAACCGAAAATCCCACCGAGCACCGTCCTCGATGTACGCAATGCAACTCCTCCTGCGCGTTTTGAGGTCACGGCCCCTGACGGTGCCCCGAATGTATTGATCGTTCTGGTGGATGATCTTGGCTTTGCGGGAACCAGCACCTATGGCGGGCCGATTTCGACACCTACGTTTGACCGCCTGGCCAAACAGGGGCTTATTTTCAACAATTTCCACACCACCGCCGTTTCCTCGCCGACGCGTGCGGCCCTCAAGAGCGGTCGTAATCATCATGTCTGCAACATGGGCGGCATTATCGAAACGGGTACGGCATTCCCCGGCAACACCGGTAAGATTCCGAACGAGGTTGCTCCAGTCGCTGAGATGCTGCGCCTCAACGGCTACAGCACCGCCGCCTTTGGCAAATGGCACGAGACGGCTGCGTGGGAGGCCAGTGCCTCGGGGCCGTTTGACCGCTGGCCTACACGGCAGGGTTTTGATAAATTCTACGGGTTCCTCGGCGGCGAGACCAACCAGTGGGCACCCTTCATCTATGACGGTGTGCACCAGGTGGAATTGCCGAATGATCCGGATTACCATTTCATGACGGATATGTCCAACCAGGCGGCGGCGTGGATCAGGTACCAAAAGGCGCTGACCCCCGATAAGCCATTCTTCGTTTATTTCGCCCCTGGTGCCGTACATGCCCCACACCATGTTCCAGCAAAATGGATTGAGAGGTGGAAGGGTAAGTTCAACCAGGGCTGGGACAAACTACGAGAAGAAATCTTAGCACGGCAAATTGAAAGCGGTGTCGTCCCAAAGGGTACTAAACTGGCTCCTAAGCCCGAGGCTATTCCGGATTGGGATTCTCTGTCTGCTGATGAGAAGCGCCTGTTTGCCCGCCAAGCAGAGGTGTTTGCCGGATTTCTTGAATACACAGATTACGAAATCGGACGTGTGATCACGGCCATCGAGGAGACCGGCCAGATGGACAATACGCTGATCTTCCTCGTGTACGGCGACAACGGCACCAGTGCCGAAGGCGGCCGCAATGGAATGTTTAGCGAGAGTACCTACTTCAACGGCGTGCAGGAGAAGGTCGAGGACATGCTCAAGTTCATGGACCAGTGGGGCGGGCCCAAGACCTACCCGCACATGGCTGCGGGTTGGGCGTTGGCGCTGGACACTCCCTACCAGTGGCCTAAGCAGGTGGCCTCGGACCACGGTGGAACCAAGGTCGGCATGGCCGTGCACTGGCCCAAGGGCATCAAGGCAAAGGGTGAACTGCGCACCCAGTTTCACCACGTCATCGACGTTGTCCCGACGATCCTGGAGGCGGCACGACTTCCGTTACCGAAAGTTGTTAACGGCGTGAAGCAGCGCCCCATGGACGGCGTGAGCATGGTTTACACGTTCAACGATGCCAAGGCGAAGGATCGGCATACGACCCAGTACTTCGAGATGTTCGGCAACCGCGCAATCTACCACGACGGCTGGTTCGCCAGGACGATCCACAGGGCGCCGTGGGAGTCCAAACCCCGCCGTGCGCTCACTGAAGATATCTGGGAGCTGTTTGACACACGGACAGACTTTAGCTTAGCCAACGACCTTGCGGCCAAAAATTCCGAAAAACTCAAAGAGATGCAGGCACTGTTTTTGAAGGAAGCCGAAAAGAACAATGCGCTGCCAATCGATGATAGGACGCTCGAGCGGACAAATGCCGAGTTAGCAGGCCGTCCTGACCTGATGGGCAAGAGAACATCTATCACGCTTGCTGAGGGTATGACTGGAATGTCAGAAAATGTATTCCTGAATATTAAGAACAAGTCCAAGACCATTACCGCCGAGATCGAGGTGCCGGAAGGGAAAACGGCGAACGGCATCATCATTGCCCAAGGCGGCCGTTTCGGCGGTTGGGCGCTTTACGTGAAGGACGGCACTCCTGCCTACGATTACAACTTCCTCGGCCTGCAGCGCTTCACCGTCACAGGGCAGGAGAAGCTCAAATCCGGCAAGGCTACGATTCGTTTTGAATTTGCCTATGACGGCGGCGGGCTTGGCAAGGGTGGAATGGGCACACTCTTTGTCAATGATGACAAGGTTGCTGAAGGGCGCATTGAGCACACACAGCCCATGATCTTCTCGGCCGACGAGACCGCCGATGTCGGCATTGATCTGGCCACACCGATAGTCGAGTCCATTGGTTCAGAGGCGAAGTCGCGCTTCACGGGCCATATATCTAAGGTCAGGGTCGAGGTCAGGCCTATGAAGGCGCCGGAAAAAGTGGAGGCGGAGAAGAGCCAGAAGGAAGCTTCTCGTAAAAAAGCGCTGTCGGATTAAGTAAACATAGGTATTAGAAGGGAGGGCTGTTCGCCCATTCTTTACTACCCCCTCTCTTCGAGGAGAAAATCTTTCGTATATGCAGGACATGCACAATGACATCAACGAAAAGAAGCAAGAGAGCCCGCAGGGCATCCACGTTGTAGCCAAGCCCACAGGGCCGTTGTGCAACCTGAACTGTGAATACTGCTTTTATCTCGAGAAACATGCGCTTTTTGCTCCAGATGAGCAGTACCGCATGTCTGATGATGTGCTTTCAGCATTCATCACTAACTACATTACGTCTCAGCCAACGCCGGTTGTCGAGTTCGTCTGGCAGGGTGGCGAGCCAACCCTGCTGGGAATAGATTTTTTCAGGAGGGTCATCGAATTACAGAAACCGTTCAAAGCGCAGAAGACCATTAGTAACTCACTTCAGACCAACGGAACACTGCTTACTGATGAATGGTGCACTTTCCTGAAAACGCACAACTTCATGGTGGGAATCAGCATTGACGGTCCAAAGGAAGTCCATGACCGGTATCGCCACGACCGGAAGGGCAATGGAACCTTCGATCAGGTGATGCGGGGCCTGCGGCTGCTGCAAAAACACCGGGTTGAATATAATGTGATGGCCTGCGTGGCCCGCGAAACAGCTGCACGGCCGATCGAGGTGTATCGCTTCTTCAGAGATGCCGGCGTGGAATTTATTCAGTTCACTCCGATCGTCGAGCGCCCGGCCGATATAGGCAGCGCACAGCAGGGGCTTCGTCTTGCCGCTCCTGCCGCGCTGGAGTTGGAGATGAAGCATAAAGACGTCATGCCATGGTCAGTCATCCCTGAAGAGTATGGTGATTTTCTAATCGCTATCTATGAAGAATGGGTCAGGCATGACGTGGGAAAAATCTTTGTTATGAACTTTGAATGGGCGCTGAATGCCTGGATCGGCAACCTTTCACCGGTTTGCGTTCATGCAAAGACGTGCGGCCGTTCAGTGGTAATAGAGCATAACGGTGATGTTTTTGCCTGCGACCATTGCGTGTATCCACAATACCAGCTGGGCAATATCATGTCCGAAACGCTCCCGGATATGGTCGCCAAATCACTGCGTTCGGGATTTGGCGTGGCCAGGGAAGCAGCGCTGCCTCGCTGGTGCGGTGACTGCGAGGTGTTAGCGGCATGTCAGGGCGGTTGCCCCAAACATCGTTTTTCAAAAACCGACTACGATGAACCGGGGCTTCAGTATCTTTGCGCAGGGTACAAGAAATTTTTTCTCCATATCCGCAAGTATTTGCGAGTGATGACACAGTTGCTGGAACATAATCTTCCTTTATCATATATAATGGACGCGGTAAAGGGACCGCTGGTCATAACACGTGGGCAAGGAGCATCCCGTCCCTAATAAAAAAGTGTGGCTGAGATAATATCTTTGTACGTTTACTATTTGATCAGGCTGTAAGTGCCAAAGAAAATTTCGGGGAGTAAATATATTATGGATAAATTCAAATCTTTTCTGATGATGATCGTTTATGCCGTCACCATGATTATATTAAGTGCCCCTGTGCAAACACTTGCGCAGTTGGCTACGCCGGACTACAGCGGCAGTTTGTGGACCCGTTCAACACTCACCGGTGATTGGGGAGGAGCGCGCAATGAGCTTACCAAGAAAGGCATCATTTTTAAAGCTTCTGTGACCGAGATTTACCAGGGCAATTTCACTGACGGCAGTACTGGTGATAAATACTGGCGCAACAGTGGCACTGCTGACTATGAGATGGACCTGGACTTCGGCAAGCTGGGGCTGTGGCCGGGTGGGTTCCTCAAGGTGCGGGGCATGTCGAATTACCGCAAGAGCATCAACTCTGTGGCGGGCTCAATCATGTCGGTCAACACCGATGCATTGTTTCCCTGGCCAAATGGAAATTATACCGGTCTGACGGATTTTCTGTTCATGCAGTTTCTCTCAGAAAACTTCGGGCTGCTCGCCGGCAAGACGAACACCCTGGAAGGTGGAGATATAAACGAATTTGCCCATGATTATAAAACCCAGTTTCTCAACACCGCGTTTATCATAAATCCGGTAACATTGAGGACGTGCCCCTACAGTTCAGTTGCCATTGGGGCTATTTTCCACAACAAGGTAGCGGAGTTTAACTTAAATGTGATGGACACGGAGGGTAGTGCGATAAAAAGCGGGAATAAAACGGCCATGCACAACGGGACAACGGTTGCTTCCCAGCTGCGCTTCAAGACCTGCATAGCAGGGCTTCCTGGGCACCAGCTGTTCGGCGGGACCTGGAGCAACGCTAAATTTAATAATCTCAACCAGGACCGGCGGACAACTCTGAGTCAGATTCTGCTGCCCAACCGGGGTATCCCCTTGAAAACCTATAAAAATTCGTGGTGCTTCTTTTATAACATGGACCACTACCTGTATCTGAAGGATGGCACCAAGGACCAGGGGTTTGGTGTGTTTGCCCGCTACGGCGTGTCTGATGGAAAGGCAAACCCCTTCAAATACTTTGCCTCATTCGGTATCGGCGGCAAGGGCTTGATAACGGGGCGTTGCCAGGACACGTTCGGTGTGGGCTATTACCATGTGTGGTTCACCGACAATCTGTCGTCCACTGTAAAGAAGAACTTACTTCGCAATGAACAGGGAGGGGAGCTGTATTACAATATCTATCTGACCCCGTGGGTGCAGCTAACTCCGGACCTGCAAATCATTGAGCCCGGTAACAAGCGCGTTGATAACACCGTTATCGTGGGCGGCTTGCGCATGCAACTTAATTTTTAGAATTAAGTGAAACAGTTGACAGTAAACGCTCTTATGACAAACAAACAGACTCGTTAATCGGCTTTTTGACGCGCACGTTGCAAAACCTTTCAGAGTCAGGGGGCACGTATCTAATACATAAGGAATTTTTTGTACATCACGTTTTAACTTTACAAAAAGGAGTTACATATGAAGCGCATTGTTCAAACAGTATTCTTGCTGGCATTTACATTACCCCTGTTTTTTGGCATCTGCCGGGGGCAGTCAAAGCCTGCTGTCCCCTCGCGTGATCCGCAGGCGGAGAAAATTATAAAGGTATTGAATGAGCAAAAAAGGAAAAATATCGCAGCCAGCGTGGAAGTCGTTGACACTATGGACGAGGTGCTTGAGTCAGGGCAAAAAATTCAGTACTCCCATGTGCGAAAGTTGAAAGTAAGTGAACCGAAGCGGTTCTGGATTGAGTCAACGGGTGACATTACCAACACGACCATCTGGAAAGACGACAAAACCTTTACCCTGCTTGACCGTGACAATAATGCGTATGGGCAGGTGGCTGCTCCCGGCTCCATTGGCGAGACCATGGACATGCTGGTTGATAAATACGGGGTAACCACACCCCTTGCAGACCTGCTCTCTGATGACCTGTATTCCGTATTGATGAAAAATGTCAAAACCTGCCGCTATCTGGGGATCCACCATGTTGAGGGCATAAAATGCCACCACATTGCAGCCACTCAGAAAAACGTTGACTGGCAGATATGGGTTGATGCCGGGGATGCGCCGCAATTGCGAAAAATAGTTATAACGTATAAGCAACGTCCCGGCTCGCCGCAGTATATTGCAACGCTCAAATCCTTTACGAAACTTGATCAAATTCCGGAGGAATCATTTATATTCACAGCGCCTGACGGTGCCAAGAAGATACCGCTCCTGCCGGTAAAAAAGAGCAATAAAAAAACTTCTGAATAAGCACAACCTGAAACCACGGAGCATGCTAAGTAATGCTTTGTTATGTGGACTGAGGAAAAACGACGGTGTTGTCATTCTACGGCTCGACCGCAGAATCCATGATGTATATATATGCTTCCTATCTATTTTAGATCCTGCGATCAGGTCGCAGGACGACTTTCAATCCTTTGATCAAGTCACAGGATCAAGATAACTAAAGAAATTTTCTCTGTGATCATTGTGGGTGACTTTTAACAGAATTTTTTTCACGGGGGAGGTATCAACTATGAAAAAAATACCATTTATTGCTATCTTATTATTTGCCGGCATTTTGCTATTTTGCTTCGCTTATGACGCAGATGCCCGCGGTGGCGGAGGCAGAGGCGGTGGTGGCCGGGGTGGCGGTGGTTTTGGCGGCGGGTTTTCAGGCGGCGGATCATTTGGCTCGGTCAGGCAGTCGGGTGGATATGATAGAAGCGGCAGCATGGGCAGAGAACGGCGCTCCTCATTTGACTCTCGGGACAGCACCCGCGATCTACAGCGCGGCCAGTATGGTTCGGTGCGTCAGAGTTCGGATGCTTCCGGGCTGCAATCTCGACGCGAGTCACGTTCCACATATGACACCACCTATCGGGAAAGCGCTCAGACCCGCAAAGATGAGCGAACGACAGAGCGAACAGCCCGGCAGGATGAACGAACTACGGACAGATCAACCCGTCAGGGTGAACGCGATTCCAGCAAAGAAGAGCGTCAAGCAAGCCGCACGGAGAAACAGGGCGAACGCCAAGCAACTCGCGAGGAACGTCAGGGTGATCGGCCTGCAAACAGGGAGGAGCGGCGCCAGAATATCCAGGACTCAAGCCTTGGTGAGTATGCTGGTTTAAAAGGACTTCAAGAAGACCGTCAGGATTTCATCAGCGATACGTATGACAACTATTGGGATAACTGGGATGACTGGTATCACGATAACTCGTATTATTATAATCGCTGGTACTACCCGGCAAAAACTTTTGTGGTTGTACCCATCCCCGTTGTGGTTGGCACAACAACTTATTACACAAGCAATGGTGAATGGTACACCCAGGTCTCTAACCAGGGCGAGACCGGTTATGTAAAAGTCTCTACTCCTGCGGGCTATGAAGTAACCACACTGCCGGCGGGATACAAAACCATAATAGCCGACGGCAGAACCTACTATGTTTACAACGGGACTTTTTACATAAAGCCGCAGGGCAAAAGCAGCTATCTTGTTGTTACGCCGCCATTAGGAATAGAAGTTGCCGACCTGCCGAAAGATGCCGTGGCCGTAAAAGTGGAGGGCCGCACCTACTACCAGCAAGACCTGGTATATTACCGTAAAATAACTGATGAAGGCAAAACATCCTATGTGATTGTCGCCTCTCCGTTTAAGAAATAGGGGTGTTGAAAGCGCACTAAGCCAGGAAAAACGTTTATAAAAGCAAGCTATACACGCAAGCTATTTGCCATACCGGTGATGATATATCGAGCGATATATGCAGCTCACGAAAGCAGCGGGAAATGAATTCTGGTTTTATTATATCGTTACAGCTTGACACGCTCGTATTGGAGATCAACAGAAAAAGGAGGGAGCGGTGATGAACATGAAAGAGCTTATCAAAAAGGCGCGTATGATAGCGGAGCCCTACTGCGTTAAAAAAGGGAAGGGGTTTCGCTTAAACGACATAGACCCCGGCGACACGCTTTGGCTGAAAGCCGAAGATAAACCCAAGGCAAAGGAAGCGCTGGCCATGGGTGTTGAAGCGCTTTCCAAACTTCAGGAACTGCTCTACGCGCAGGACCAGTGGGCGGTGCTGCTCATCTTTCAGGCAATGGACGCGGCGGGAAAAGACGGCGCCATCAAGCATGTCATGTCCGGGGTCAACCCCCAGGGCTGCCAAGTCTATTCGTTTAAGGCGCCAACCAGCGAGGAACTTGATCATGACTTTATGTGGCGCTGCATGAAACGCCTGCCGGAGCGCGGCCGGATTGGTATTTTCAATCGCAGTTACTATGAAGAGGTGCTGGTGGTGCGCGTGCACCCTGAATTTCTTAAAAAGCAGAAGCTGCCGCCGGAACTCGTCACGAAAGATGTCTGGAAGGAACGTTATGCAGACATCTGCGCTGTTGAGCGCTACCTGACCAGAAATGGTATTGTCATCCGCAAATTTTTTCTGCACGTGTCAAAGAAGGAACAGAAAAAACGCTTTCTTGAGAGACTGGAAAAACCGGAGAAACAATGGAAATTCTCCGATGCAGATGTTCAGGAGCGGGAGTTCTGGGACCAGTACTTGGAAGCTTATGAAGATATGATTTGCCATACCGCAACCAAGCATGCGCCGTGGTATGTGGTGCCGGCGGACAACAAGTGGTTTACCCGCTGCGTTGTTGCTGCTGCCGTGATAGAAGCGCTGGCGGATCTAAATCTTAAGTTTCCTGACGTTGGCGCGGAAAAGATGCACGAGCTTGCCGCAGCCAAGAAGCGGCTGCTGGGGGAAAAGTAATTCCGCCAAAGCGGGGTGCGCTGCATATACTATACGTGTGCTTTGGAAGTGCATATTGATAAAAAAGCGCCTGGTTGGTCCAGTCAGGCGCTTTAAACATGAACGTGAGTTACGAGTTACTATATATTACAGTTTGCTTGCTATAAGATTTGCCAGGTCTGCGGTGCGGACGCTGTAGCCCCACTCATTGTCATACCAGGTTACTACTTTAATAAAATCACCCTCGCCGCCCAGCACCGACGTAAAGGGCAGATCCACACATGATGAATGATCATCGCCGATAAAATCCACCGAGACCAGCGGCTCATCTATAGCGGCCAAGATGCCTTTCAAACGCCCGGCAGCGGCATCGCGGAATGACTGGCGCAGCTTTTCCGTGGTGGTAGGTTTTTCAATCTGCGCCGTGAAGTCAACAACCGATACCGTCGGGGTGGGGACGCGCAAGGCATATCCGTCAAATTTTCCTTTGAGATCGGGGATAACGAGAGCCACTGCCTTGGCTGCGCCCGTGGTGGTCGGGATTATACTCAAAGCTGCTGCGCGCGCCCGGCGCAGATCGCTGTGCGGCAGATCAAGGATTCGCTGATCATTGGTATAGGCATGGATTGTGGTCATCAAGCCGCGCACAATGCGAAACTGATCGTGGACGACTTTGGCAGCAGGAGCCAGGCAATTAGTCGTGCATGATGCATTGGATATAACGGCGTGGGCTTTCGAATCATACTTATCTTCGTTAACCCCCATGACAATGGTAATGTCCTCGCCCTGGGCAGGAGCCGATATGATCACTTTTTTGGCTCCGCCGCGAGTGATATGATTTTCAGCGCCGAGTGATTGGCGGCCTTTTTTGTCAATCCCGTCCTTCTTGTTGGTGAACAGGCCGGTGGACTCTATCACAATTGAGACACCAAGATCTCCCCAGGGAATTTTGCCGGGATCCGTTTCCCTGAAGGCTTTAATCTTTTTGCCATCAATAATCAGCTCGCCATCGCCCGCCGCAACCGTGCCCTTATATTTTCCATAGGTGGAATCATATTTAAACAGGTGTGCCATGGTTTTTAAATCGCCAATGTCATTAAATGCCACGACTTCCAGCGAGGCGGAATATTTTTCCTGGATTGCCTTGAGCACCTGCCGCCCAATCCGACCAAAACCATTGATACCAACACGAACCGCCATAACTTGTTCCTCCTTTACATTAAGTTTTTTAAGTATTTTCTATCTTTAAATAAATAAGAGGATCTTCAATCCTACAATCGATGGCATTGTTTCACACGAAGGCCCTTTAAAATTTTGCTTGAATGTTACCACAGTGAAAAGGCCGGCTCAAGTTTTTTGTTTACGGGTGTAAGGTGGAAGCATCAGGACAGGGGGTCTGGGGACTGCATAATATAATGGCACCTGCCGTGTTCCCGGCACAGACGGTTGTGTTGTGGCGCTGAAAAACCCCCAGACGTTAGTGTGTTATGTTTCCCACTTTCCATTGCGATTCGGTGTTCTCACGTTGGTTATCTGAATTTCAGGGCAAATTCTTGGGGAAGGTCCTGGTGGAAGTATACAGTGCAAAGAAAAAAAAGAGGTGGTTTATTACGACGAGGACTCCTTTTACGTAATACTGCGAAAGGAAGCATCGTCAAGGAGTTTATTAAATTTTATGCCGACAATATAGCCGTCTTCTGATTGTTTAAACCAGACGATTTCGCCTTTAATATTTAAGGTTTTGAGATCAGGAGTTAAAATTTCAAGCAATATCGTTCCGCCTGCTGAGAGATTAATCTCTTTCTGAATTTTTATGCAGGCACCGCGTCTGCTCACGTCAACCAGCAGGCCTTCTTTTGGATAGGGAGCGCTATATAAATAATAAGTAATTTTTAAAAGGACTTCAAAACGCTTAAATGCTCGTCTGTCTTCTGTTGCCATTGTCAGCTCAGCAGTTTTATTGGGTCGGGATGTTAGGATAAAAATTTATCAAAATCGTTTAGTTGTCAAGAAAAATAATCAGGTAAATGCTGAATTTTATGGTATTCAAAATAGCTATTGAACATCATATGCCATATAGATAATTGCCTCATTATCATTTGCGTCAAATAATAGGAATCTCGGTGAGCGAGGCAGCATTTTGTGAGGCCATGGTGTCCATTCCGGCAGACCTGCAAGATTAGGGTTGCCGGTGCGCGCAAATTGGGCGGTATAATCCATCATGGCGTGAGAGAGCAACTCCTGCCCCAACCGATTATCTTCGCGGAATATAATATCATTAATGCTGCCAAATAACGGAAATGACCCAATTAAACCAAAATTAAACGGTATGTCCAACGCATGGCAGGCACCAAGGGCAATAGCCCAGTTCATGGTATCGGTTGGGCCTGAGTCCGTTGGCCAGGCATTGTATCCATTCTTCCGGTATTGTCCATACTGAAAAATATAGCTGTAGACCGGCGGCTGGCTTTCATGGGCGCTCATTTTTTTAGCAAGCGTGTCCAATCCATAACGCCTTCCGATCTGGGAGCCTCTTTTTCCGATCCATTGGTAGATCCTGTTTCCTAAGAATTGGTACGCGCCGCCAAGATACATGAACAGTTTGCCTTCTTCAGACGTGCTGCCGATAATCAGGGGAACCTGATGATATTTTTCGGGATCATCAAAGGCATCTGCGCCCTCTGTGCGGATAACTGCGCCATCGCCGAAAACAGCAGGGTTGTTCCTCATGCCGTATATCGCGGTAAAGAATTCTGCCACCGTTTTTGATCGCAGATAGGTTTTTATTTCGTCGTTGTTCATCTTCGTTCGAACACTTCGCGCGCTTTTTTCAGAAACGCCATCCTGCACCAGCAGCGCCTCGATCACGGCGTTGGCATAGCTGTCGCCATCTTTTTGCGATGCAACATTCAGGCCGCCGCTCTGAGATATTACCCGGTGAAAAAGATTCCCGGCGCGGGGAGAAATCATCAGTGACAAGACATTGATGCCGCCTGCGGACTGGCCTGCAATAGTAACATTTTGCGGATTACCGCCAAAAGCGCCGATATTGTTGCGCACCCATTCAAGAGCCTTTATCATGTCAAGGGTAGCATAGTTGCCGGAGCGGTTAATTTCATCTTCGCCATCCCTCAATGCAGGATGAGTGAACCAACCAAACGGCCCCAGCCGATAGTTGATGGTCACAACTACCATATTGGCTCGGCTCGCAAGCGCAGCGCCACTATAAGGATTTGCCGAGCCCTGCACATTGCTGCCGCCGTGTATCCAGAAATAGACCGGCAATCCGGTCGCTGCGGTTTGCGGCCGCCAGAGGTTTAAGTATAGGCAATCTTCATTGCCCTCAATAACAGGCGTGGAGCCGTTTTGAGCAAATTGCGGGCACTGGCTGCAAAAATCCGCTTCCTGTCTGGTCTCTGACCATGGTTCGGGATTTTGGGGAGCCTTCCATCGCAAATCGCCCACAGGCGGTCGGGCATAGGGGATAGCTTTCCATACCCAGGTATTATGTATGTCTTCAAAACCTTCCACAGTTCCATAGGAGGTGGCAACCACTGCACTTCCTTTCCAGGGCTCTAAAGCATATGCACATATTACCCTAAAATACGTAGGCGCTAAATTTACGGTCAGAATTAAGAATAACGTTCCTGCAATTACAGTTGAAAAACTATTTTTACGGGATTTAATATGCATATTCTTTCCTCCTCACATAGCGTTCATTGAGTGCGTTCCACACATTATCTATATCATGTTTTGCAGAAAATACTCGTATAAAACTTTTATAGGCAGTCATTAAAAAATTCGGTGCTGATTTTTTCCTTGACATAAGTTGGTAATGAGCATTAAGAAGATATTTAGTATTTAATTTTATTTTTAGCATAAGGAAACCCAATAAAAGGACATTCCTTAATGCTACAACAATATAAAATACATATTAGTTCTCGCCTTCGGGGTTATATAAAATACCTGCAGGCGATTTTTGTTTTTCTTGCTACTGCGATTTCAATAAACCACAAAAAAGAGGAGGGTTTGGTTATGAAACCGAGCGCTAAACCAACAAAAATTATTCTTATTATAGTATCAGGAATTATTCTTGCCGTGTCTGCAATGACTTTTCCAGCATATTGTCAGGATACCTATAATATTGTGATTCTGCGCGTCATTTATTCTGACGATGCGTCATATCCGCATGAATATACCAAGGCTGACGTTGAGCTTGCGGCAAAGGAGATGGAAGATTATTTTTTTATGCTCTCAAATAACAAACTACTGGTCGAGATTTCTGTTGCTAATGCAGAAGTTGGGCATCCGCTTACCTATTACTGGCAGGATAATGATCCTGATCCAGTAAGAACCGAGTGGGTGTTGCGCGAAACCGTGTCAGGGAAAGGCGGGGATCAGGCCCTGATTATTGACGCGGTACGAGCTGCCGCGACTCCTTCTGCACCGGGCACCACCGGATTTGATTTTTCCGATATTGACGGCATTGTGGTTCTCAACGCTATCTGCTTTACTGATTGGGCCGTTCCTGCTCTTGAGATTGAGTGGCGCGATGGCAACAGGCGATCATTTCAACGTTCCTATGACTGCGAATGCGGGTATGATCGTTATGGTCAAATAGCGCCGGGCAGTTCAAACGTCTGGTGGGGTGGATGGGCGCATGAAATCGGGCATCAACTGCAATGGCATTATGGGCTTTGGGTTGGGCATCCTGCGGGCTATGCGAGCGGCTATGACCTTATGGATAGCTGCTATCCATGTGGCGACAGTGTGTTTGCGCGGTCGGAACCGCCGGTGATGTCTGATTCCTCCCAGGTGTTCCCTGGCTGGGTCCCGCAGGAAAAAGTAGTTACGGTAGAAGCCCCTGCATCGGGCAGCAGTGGCGAAACCGTTGTGCTTGCACCTTTATCGGAATATCCCTCGAACACGACAGCAGCTCAGGCAATTAAAATTCCGCTATCTCCTGGCAATTATTATCTTGTTGAGGC
Organism: uncultured Thermodesulfobacteriota bacterium; assembly: GCA_964594075.1. Taxonomy (GTDB): domain Bacteria; phylum Desulfobacterota; class WTBG01; order CAIYCZ01; family CAIYCZ01; genus CAZQKW01. The sequence goes on from CAZQKW010000053.1 coordinate 13,858, forward strand.
GCGCACGCGCATTCATGCAGACGCGTTGCTTTTTATGCAGGGCATCTGGGACGAGGGGGTGCATATCATGAAAGTTGAAGAAAGCCGCACCGTATTAAATGAAAGGGGCGATCGAGTTCCCATTCCCGTTGTTGGCATAGACTGGTGTGATACATATTTACCGGACAAGTGTATCCGCAGCAAAACAGATCCGCGCTACGGTAATTGCTGGAGTGTAGTGCGCAGACAGAGAGGCGATGTGCCAGATTACTGCTGGCCGTTTCCCCTGTGGCACCCGGGAGACCGTTTCGTTGATGCCGCCAACAACATTGAAATACGCGTTGACGACGTGCAACTGCAAAACGGATACTCTGTTACAGTGACCAGGGGCGCCACAACCGGCCATCCGGATATTTTACTGGTGCCTTGGCTTACACCGCCCATGAACACCTGGGAGACGGTTGATATCTGGGTTGACAGTTCATGCAATGGTTATGAAGATATGGCCGGTGCATCTGGTTTGCGGTATGGGCGCCGTGGGGATGGCACCGTTATTGGTAATGGCGATGATCCTTGTGCAAACCACGAAAACAGGATTTATGCCACCATTCGCAATGCGGGCGATGCTCCGGCACGGGATATAAAAGTCACGTTTAAAGTGACGGAACCATTGGGCGTTGGGATTCGGACTCCCGAGGGGTGGACGACGATTGGAACTGTTACCGCAACGGAATTTCCTGACCTTGCCTATCTTGAAGCGGGTGAAAGCACCGATGTCTATATTCCCTGGACGCCTTCCGTAGCGCTTACCGAGGAGCAAATCATGCAGGGACATTTCAATTTTCATAGCTGTATTCAGGTCATGGTAGATCCGGTAGCAGATGAAATAGTGGTAAGCAATCAGGATGGTATTGATGAACAGGAAAATATCAACAACTTTGAAGCGCGCCTTGATCCCGCGACAAATCTGTATGATCCTCTTGCAGATGAGTTCTATATTTTAAACCGGTTGAATATTCCCCGTGATTTTTATCTATTCGTGCAATCTGATATACCCTCAGAATGGAGCTACAACATTGCGGATGGTGAGACAGCGTTTAGGTTTGATTACGGAGTTCATAAAATACCGGTGAGCATTACCGTGCCGCCCAACTATCCGGTCGGAAAAGCATATCGTCTCAAGGTAAACGCATATGCAATGACGGATACTCATAACGAACTGCTTCCCGACGATTCCCCACTGGCTTGGCGGAAAGATTCGCTGCTGGTGGGAGGAGTGGTTTTAGAGGCGCGCACGGTTGTGAAGACCAGTCTTGTGATAGAAGCACAACAGGATAGAGAAGGAAACGTTGTGGTGACCGGGAAATTGACTCCGGGTGTAGAACATCCGTTAATTACCGTTGACTATGAGTACCCGGACAGTCCCAAGATACTTTCGCGGTCTGTGCAGCAGGATGCAGACGGTTATTTTAAAGACATTGTCAAGCCGCAGAATTTAGGCGAGTGGAAGATACGAGCATTGTGGCAGGGCGACCGCGAGTACGCCAGTGCAGTCAGTAACGTGGTGAAGCTAAACGTAAAGCGCAGGGGCACAGGCTGTTTTATAGCAACTGCTGCCTACGGCAGCCCCATGGAAGAAGAGGTCATTCTGCTGCAAACATTCAGGGATCGTTATCTGCTGCCCCATGCACCGGGGCGATGGGTGGTTGAATGCTACTATGCATATTCACCCTTTATTGCCGCGATTATAGAACATCATGATGGTTTGAAAACGATTTCCAGGGCAGCGATGTATCCTTTGGTATGGGCAGTAAAATACCCTGGGCTTTTTTTCGCAGTTGTAGTATTCATAATTCTGGCTGGTGCTTTGAACATTGTGCAGCTTCTTTATTTTAAACAGCGAGAAAAACTACGCCATTATTTCTGTCCCAAATAGGGCATTAACATTTTGTTTTTACATAAATTTTAAAAACGAGAGTGCTTCGTCATCCCCTCTGCGGAATTGCGCGCAATGACAGTACCAGGAGACCGGATATGGCAAAAAAACTATGTGTTCTTTTTCTGCTGGGTTGCTTCATGGCAAGCGTTGTTCCCCTGCAGGCAAGGGCTTCGTCCCATCAGTCTCGCGAAGCGGCGCTCAAAAAGCTCATCATGTTTTTGCAGGGCAGTGCGGAGGCAGGCTCTCATGGCGATGATTATTATACATCAGCATCATTGCGCACGCAGATTCTGCTTAATGATCTTCTCAGTGCGATAGAAAATGCCAATAATAAAAAACTCGCCCGGCTGGTGGAAAATTATGTTTCAGACATGGCATTGCTGCAGGATGAAGCTCAAATTAACCCGCAGTGTTTGCTTTATCTGGGCAGTGCGTTTAGCGGGATTTCATCGTTGATAAACACCTTTTCTGCAGAAGGGGTTGCAGCGTGTTTGATGGCTGATCTGGTTGCAGAGGTGGGGAATATTTTATCGGCGTTGCAGTCTTACCGAATATGCGAGATAGTATATTCTGAAACGCCGGATCAGGCCTTGTGCCAGCAGATAGTTAAAAGGCAGACGCTGGTAAAGATATGCAGTTACATCGCAAAAGTTTTTACGGTCTTCTATTGCACCAGCATACCTTCAGCCTCTGACTATCTGAGCCTTGTGTTGGGGTTATGGGGTATTTTCCCAAGAAATAATGTGTGCATGCCGCCAGCAGCGGAGTCTAAAAACTGATTATAATTGCCTGAGCGTAGTTCCCGTTCTAACTTTTTTGAATTCCTTTACTGTCTTTATAGTTCAGATTCTTCACTTCGTTCAGAATGACCACATTCCCACAGCCTGCTCATGGGAAAATTAAATGTTACGTGATTTATTCTAACGTCTGCCTTTTTAAAGCCCTTCGGTAAAGCGCTGCGCCTTGCGCAATGGTTACAACCTTGATCTCTTGTTTCTTAAGCCAATCGGATAATTGCTTTAATTTTTCTGCAGACCAGGGCTGCCAGCCGGTATTATCGCCAATGCCATGAAAGCATAAAATTACCCACCCGTCATTTTCAAGCGCCTCTTTTTTTATTATTTTTTTCAAGAACGGCACATCAGTATCCGTGTAAACTACAAACCGACGCAGATGATACGAATCAAACCCCTCTTTGAAATTAGCCTGCTTTCCGCCACTGGCAACCTGGGCATAATAGTTTTTGCTTAACTCCTTCAGCTTAACCGAAAAACTATTATAAGGGGTAATATATGTTTCAACTTTACACCCTCTGTTTTCAAGCTCGCGCTTTGAATGTTCCAATTCGCGCTGGCAGGAAATTGCGCGAATATTCAATCTATCCCCCGTAGATGGAGCAAAGGGTATGATATACAAGTATTTATTTTGGCGATCCAAATAGTATCGTCCCGGCACATAATCCGCTTCATTTAATGCCGTAACCGCCTTCATTAATTTACCATTAACAAACAGGCCTTGCTATGGCAGGAAATTTTAACGGGTGCGGTAAATATGCCTATTTTTATCATACAGTGCCCATCCGCACTCGTTGCGGAATCGACTGAGGAACGAGTATGACCTGTCTGCGGGATAACTCTAAGATAATTATTATGCATAAATTAAATGCTAATAAAACGTGCACACGTTGTAAATTATTAATTATGATGCTATTATTTATGTGGTTTAATCACAACAAGAGTTTTTTTAAAGAATACATGAAAGGGGGTAAAAAGCGAGAATTAGACAAACAAAATTTGAAATCAGCATTGGTGAAAAGGTAAAAAAAAATAAAAACCATATTTCAAAAGAAAGTGAGGTAATTATGAAAAAGTCATGTTTGGGAATTTTAATAGTTTTATTTGCGCTTATAATGACCACCTATGGATGGGCTGATCAACGTAATACAAAGGACATCATTGATACAGCGGTGGGAGCTGGTTCTTTTCAAACACTAGCAAAAGCATTGACCGCGGCAGGATTGGTAGAGACTTTAAAAGGTAAAGGCCCGTTCACCGTTTTTGCTCCAACTGACGATGCCTTTGCAAAATTACCGGCAGGCACTCTTGAAGATTTGATGAAACCGGAGAACAAGGAAAAACTGAAGGGAATTCTGACATATCATGTGGTTTCGGGAGAAGTGAAGGCAGCCGATGTTGTCAAACTGAAAACGGCAAAAACTGTTAACGGTCAGAAGCTAAAAATAACGGTTAAGGACGGGTCTGTTATGATTGACAATGCCAACGTAACAAAAACGGACATTATATGCAGCAACGGGATCATTCATGTTATTGACGCCGTAGTTCTGCCCAAATAAATCTATCTGTAAAGGACTACACCATGAAACGAACAAAATTAATTTACGGCTTGATATTTACTTGTGTATTAATTTTAACTGTTGCCTCAACAGTCCAGGCAGGACCAAAAGGGCCCACAATTGTGGATGTGGCAATTCAAATTAACAGTGAGGGACCTTTTGCCGGTCAGTTTGATACGTTGATTGCCGCAGTGCTTGCTGCTGACCCTGTGGTATTTAACACACTATCTGGCAATGGTCAATTTACGGTATTTGCGCCTACTGATGACGCCTTTTTTCAACTGAGTCTAACGCCGGACAATATTACTACCCTTACTAAAGCGGAACTGACCGCTATTCTTTTGTACCATGTTGCACGGGGCCGACGAGATTCAACAATGGTGTTAGAATCAAGTAGAATACGCACACTTCAGGGCGGGGTTCTGTTTCAGGATGACGGAACGCTTACGGATAACCTGGATCGCAAGGCTAATATAATTGTGACAGATGTATTTGCAGCCAATGGTGTCATACATGCTATTGATGCTGTAGTTTTGCCATTTCTTCCCAAAAGGCTGCCGCCCCCCCAGACGGTAGATTTTGTTGATTTAAACCGGTATGTCGGTCTTTGGTACGAAATCGCCCGTTACCGGCTGTTTTTTGATGAAGATGCTGTAGCGGTAACTGCCACCTATACCCTCAATCCTGATGGCACAGTCGGGGTTCTCAACCAAGGCAGAATAGGAACCATTGATGGACCTCCTACCTCGATTGAGGGTTTTGCCGAGCCGGTCGACGCCAGCAATGCTAAACTGCTGGTGGAATTTTTCAGGTTTCCAGGCATCAAGTTTGATTATTGGATTGTAGAACTTGGCGTTGACTATGAATATGCTGTGGTATCAAGTCCCTCGCGGGGCGTGTTATACATTCTCAGCAGAACTTCAAAAGTGGACCAGCAGTTTTACGATGACCTTGTTGCACATTTAGCACAAATCGGATTTAATGCTGACAGGATTGTGTTGACCCCGCAGCCTTAGAATAAATTCTTTGTGCGCAAAAAAGGGTTAAGGTAACTAAGGTAACAATTATAATAAGTACAGTAAGAAAAGGCTTTTAAATACAGTTTTTTTGGAATTAAATAAAACGGCAGTGACACATCTGACACTGCCGTTTTATTTTAACAGTAATGACCGCACAAACGAGCATTCTTGTCTATGAGTTAAGCCCATAAACCTTTTTTATTCCTTTTTTCCATCCATCCAAAAGATAGTCATCAACATGGCCGGCTGCGATGACCCTGAAGGCATAACGGACCTGTTCCACATAAAATTCACAGTAGGGTGGGGGAGCATGGAGCGTGTTGTTGCACATGTAAACTTCAGCAGGGCAGGGAGCGCCGCAAAAATGGCGAATGGCACACCGGCTGCACGGCATAAAATCTTCAACCTTTCTTCCTGTTATCTGTTTCATGGCAGAGGAATTGAGCACGTCTTCTATATTGTTTTTAAACAGATTGCCGCTGTTAAATTCCGGTATGCCGATGAACTCGCTGCAGGGGAAAATATCTCCTGTGGCTGCGACGGCAAAGAAACAACGTCCCCCGCCGCACGGCGATATGTCGCACATCAGCCGGCGTGCCGTGGGAGCCACAATGCCGGTGAGTACATTGGCAAAATTGGCGATAACCAGCTTGTGACCGGTGCGCTCATAGAGCGCGCGCGAACGGTCTAACGCCTTGTTGAACTGTGCGGCAAAAATATTGTTATCCGGCTTGAGTGCACGGCCCCCTGCCTGTGTGCAACGCACCGGATTGAGCATCGCCACATGTACGCCGTGTCCGTGAAAAAAATCAACTATATCTGAGAGATGATTAACATTTGCTTTGGTGACTGTAGCGATGACGCTGTAATTGGGGTATCCGGCAAGTTTCTCAAGAACTGATATCAGCTTTTCAAAATAGCCTTTGCCCTGCCAGTTCCGGCGAGTCTTGTTTGCAATAGCTGCCGTATGTGCATCAAGGGAAATTCCCACGCTGATCTCATGGCGCTTGATAAAATCCAAATCCTGATTATCAAGCAATGTGGCATTGGTCTGAATCCCAAAGGAAAACCGGTCGGAGAACTGCTCAATGCTGGCAAATATTGCATCTTTCGCCAGCAGCGGTTCGCTGCCGTGAAAAATAACCTGCGGACGGGCTGAACCTTTGGGCACGGTGCGGGAAAAGAAATCAGCAAGTATTTCCAGAGCATTAAGCACGCGCTGTGACGGCATGTCCTGTCCGAAGCGCCGTGTTGATTCGGGAATATAGCAATACCGGCAGTTCAAATTGCAGCGCTCGGTGGGATTGAAATATACTGCTGAGGGCACAAGACCAAAACGGAGACCATGCATCTCCCGTTCAAACTGCGGTTGATTTTTTATAAAACGGGAAGCCAGGTTTTTACTGAAGACATATTCAAGAGCCTCCGCGCGCGGGACAAGCGTCCAGAATCCAGTATCGCCCTCTATAACGGCAGCATAATCCTTATGGCCAATATCAATCAAATCAAAATGGGGGCTATCGCCAAGACAGGCGATAGCCCGGTGCTTTGTTTTGGCAATGGTAGATTGACGATTCATGGTGTGAGTTTGTTACTGCTTTTTTTGTGAGCCTGCTGCGCGTTTGCCGGCCTTTTTATCCATGAGGATGTAATGAGACAGGCCGGTGCTGCTTCCATCAGGATTACAGCTATAACGGTAGGCTATTGGATTAACTTTTTTGGCCGACTTTTTTTGCTGTTTTTGCATGCGTATTTCCTCCTGTGCTGCAAGTTATGTGGGGTTAATAAAAAAGGGAGTTCCGCAACCGTGCGGAACTCCCTTTACCATCAGCGAGTTCGCCTTTTAGTTCAGCCGCGCAGGTCTTCTGGCTTTCGGATCATTCTACTTTCCACGCCTTCCCGCTCCGTTTAAACGAAACAGTGGCTTTTGTAGATTTCGTCCCCGATCACAGCGGCGGGACCGCCACGGACTTGCACCGTGTTCCGGATTACGCGATGAACATATGTAATCTATTTGGTGATTTACTTTTAACCTATCTTGCTTTTTTATGTCAAGAAAAAATTTTTGATAAAAAACTGCTTGGCATCTTGTTTTCTTGCATTGTTAAACCGGTCTATGGTAAATGATTAACTATTGATGAAAAAAGTTCATAAAAAAAGAGTGTGTGTAAAACATTATCTTGATTGAATAATCCCGCGCAGCAGTTTATATTAAAGAAAGGGTTTTGCGATGCGGTTACGAGTTTACCGGAGAGTTTGGTTTGTGCTTTTTATTGCGGTTTTGCCTGCCGCCTGTCAAACGCATTCGCCACGGCGCTATACCACGAACCGGATTGCAGAAATACAGCCACAGCGGATTGCAGTGATGCCGTTTATAAAAGGACTTTCTGACAGCAGATTTAATAAGCCGATCAAGCCGCCGCTGTATTGCCCGGTTGCCGACCTTTGTTTCAATGTCAGTGACATTCAGAACAATGCCGATGAACGGATGACCGAATACCTCCAGAATGCTCTTCAGCAGCGCTACCCGGGAGCTTTAATTCCTCTGCCAACGGTGCGACAGACATATGCGGCATTGCCCAAAAATGCTGCTACCGATACGCCGCTGTCTCTTGCAGTCGCACTGGGCAGGAAGCTTGGAGCCGACCATGTTATGGTTGGAACCGTATGGCGGTATCAGGAACGTGTGGGCAGCGGGAAAGCAGCTTCCCGTCCTGCATCGGTTGCATTTTCGCTCCATTTATTACGGGTGCAATCAAATGAACCGGTATGGGAGGCAACATTTGATAAAACCCAGCAGCCGCTTTCTGAAAATTTGCTTAATATCAAGGCTTTTTTTAAAATGGGGGCGCGCTGGCTTACCGCAGATGAACTTGCCCGCTATGGAATCAACAAGGTATTGGAAACAGCGCCCTAAATACAACAGTTATTTATAAAGAATCTTATCACAGGAGCACCGGGCATGAAAAAGACAACACGCAACAACGAAGGCAGAGGATTTTTAGTAGCGGCATATCTCATTATTCTGGCACTGCTTGCTGTGAACGTGACCGCGGTTTATGCCGCCGATGAAACCGAGGCGCAGGGGATTGTTGATAAGTCTCGGGTTACCTTCACCGGATTTATGAAAGATAAAAACTACACCTGGCTGCAGGAAAATCTAAAAAAAGCAAAGGGCGTGCTGATTTTCCCGCAGGTGCTCAAAGCAGGGTTTTTTTTCGGGGGCTCAGGGGGAACCGGCGTGCTGCTGGTGAAAGACAAATCAACCAATAGTTGGAGTCAACCGGTATTCTATACCATCGGATCCGTGACCTTTGGGCTGCAGATCGGCGGCGAAGCAGCAGAAGTTGTAATGCTGGTAATGAGCGAGCGAGCGATTGATTCTCTTTATGCATCATCCGTTAAGCTGGGGGGAGACACGTCCATTGCTCTCGGCCCGGTCGGCGCAGGCGCCACCGGAAATGTTACCGCAGACTTTATTTCCTTTGCAAAATCAAAAGGGCTTTATGCCGGACTTAACCTGCAGGGATCGGTGATAGCAGTCAGGGACAAACTCAATCATGCCTATTACCATAAAGCAGTCAGTCCGGTTGAAATAATTGTTGAGAGGAAAGCAAGCAACAAAGGCTCATCCAGGCTCCGGTCAGTGGTGGCAAAATCAGCCGGATAAAAATCGCGCGCATGCCTGCAGCATAGTGGTTTAGCTGTTATTTTCCGGCAGCACCACGGTTATCCGGGCACCTTTGCCGGGTGACGAGGTGAAGG
>CAZQKW010000054.1:0-22288 GCA_964594075.1 uncultured Thermodesulfobacteriota bacterium
CTCTGCTTATGCCATCTCCACAATTTCTATCCCTGTTTTTTGGGGAAAGTCCTGGTTTCAATAATTTTCCAGATTTTCCAATTGACTCAACATAAAGGTACCCGAAAGTAATCACAGGAGGAGTTGCAAGAAAGATCGTTGCGTCATATTGCAGGTAACCGAACGCAGACCGTCATATGACCATACAATCAAAACGCGATCACCTTCAAGCCATCAGAACCAGTTATCGCACTGCTCTCCCCCTGCGGCTGCCATTCTACGAACAAGAATATGGTGCTCTTGATCCTGGCATAATAACCAAATTGCTCGCTCTCAGCCTCATCCCTGTCGCGGTTACCTTTTCCTATGAGTCAACGCGCCCCTCTGGTGTCCCTTTTCCAAAAGAACTTCATGGATTCTCATTGCGTTTCCTCTGGCGGGGCGCTCTCTTGCTTCGCAGCTTCGGTGACCGCCTGGTTTAAACATTAAAATTTTACTTAATTTTTTATCAGATCGGCCACCTTCTTTTTTACAGGGATTTTAACACATCATCGTATTTAACGAAACCAAAGATCGCTGGCAAAATAACAAAATTTATTAAAATCTGCTGGTGCCAGAAATTTTTTTCAAACAAGATAACTCGATGGGTTTTTTTAGGAATTTTCGTTGGTGTTGTTTCTGGCATTGGCGCGACCGGATTTTTTTATGCCCTGCAGTTGGCCAAACAGGCAACCTTTCATGGATCCGGCGGGATATAGTGTTCCCTCGGCGCACGGGGGAGTTTTACTCCGCATACACCTTTTTCTGATCCCCACAAACTAATTTTTAACATGCTGTTAGGGTTGATTTGTATTTCTGTGGGCATATTGTTGTGCAGAATGGCACGGGTAAAATCTCTGTTCTCGCTCTTAAAATAGAGAACAGAGGTTTTAAAAGGCAATAGGAATATAGTGGATTAATAAACCTGTTTGGTGATAATATTATTTTTATAGAACGCTGAGTTTTTTTGTTACAACAGCAAAAATAGTTAGCGACGTAATTTTATATTGCGGATTATTTATAATGCTCTATGTCGTTTCAAATCGATTGCCGGTCACAGTGGTTCAGGACAAGGTAGATTACAAGTTCTTGCCCAGTTCTGGCGGATTGGTTTCCGGACTCAGCTCGTATCTTCAGTCACTCACGGAAAAAGGGGGCACATATACCTGGGTGGGGTGGCCGGGCAGCACCATCAAGGACAGACACAAAGACGATCTTAAAGCTACATTACTTTCTGAACTGTATGCGTATCCGGTCTTTCTCTCTGAAAAAGAGATGGATAAATTTTATTTCGGGTTCTGCAACAGAACCATCTGGCCCCTGTTTCATTATCTGCCCAGCTATGTATCATATGATGCCGAAAACTGGGATTCCTATCAATATGTCAATGAAGTATATTTTCAAACACTGCGGGAAATAGTCCGCCCTGATGATCTGGTGTGGGTCCAGGACTATCATTTGATGCTGCTGCCCAAACTGCTTCGCCAGCACTTCCCGACACTGCGCATAGGATTTTTCCTGCACATCCCCTTTCCCTCCTATGAAATCTACCGGCTGTTGCCGCGCATCTGGGGCCGGGACATACTTGAGGGACTGCTGGGCGCTGATTTGCTCGGATTCCATACCCACGACTATACCCAGTATTTTTTGCGCTGCGTGCTGCGCATTCTTGGGTATGAACATAATATGGGAACGCTGATTATCAACGAGCGGGTGGTCAGGGCAGACACCTTTCCGATCGGCATAGACTTTGATCGGTTCCATAACGCTGCGCACGACCACGCAATTCAGCATGAAGTTAATGAATTGCGAAAAAAATTCAACGACGCTAAAGTGATCCTCTCCATTGACCGGCTTGATTATACGAAGGGCATTATCAATCGGCTGCGGGGGTTTGAGCTGTTTCTCGAAAATAATCCCGACTGGCATGGTCGCGTCGTACTGCTGGCGGTCGTGGTGCCCTCGCGGGTAGGCGTTGAACACTATCAATTGATGAAACGGCAAATAGATGAGCTGGTGGGAAAGATTAACGGCCGATTCAGCAGGATTGACTGGACTCCGATTATATACCAGTATCGGTCATTTACCTTTGAACCGCTCATGGCGCTCTATAGCATCAGCGATGTCGCGCTGGTTACGCCGCTGCGCGATGGCATGAATCTGATTGCCAAGGAATATGTGTCGGCGAAAAGCAATAAACGCGGCGTCCTGATCCTGAGCGAGATGGCCGGCGCGTCTAAGGAACTGGGGGAGGCGCTCTTGATCAACCCCAATAACATCGAAGAAATCGCAACCACCATAAAAGAAGCGCTCGAAATCCCCGAAGCGGAGCAGATACGGCGTATGGAGTCCATGCAGAGCCGACTTCAGCGCTATACGATCATCCGTTGGGCAACGGATTTTATTAATGAGCTGCATGCGGTGGTAAAGGAGCGCGATCGCCTCAGCGCCAAGATGCTTACCGCTGAACTGAAGAAGCAGATGATGGAAGATTTTAGTGCCGCACGGAGAAAAATTTTATTTCTTGATTATGACGGCACGTTGGTGCCATTTACCGGAGATCCTCAGGCTGCTGAGCCGGATGATGAGCTCCGCAGCATGGCAGCGCGTCTCGTGGCAAAACCTGAAACTGATGTTATCATTATCAGCGGCCGTCCACGGGATATACTGGATGAGTGGTTTGGCTCCTTGGGAGCAGTTCTGGTTGCCGAACATGGTGTCTGGATCAAGCGCTCTGGCAGGGACTGGGAATTGACCATACCGCTTTCAAATGACTGGAAGCAACAGGCGCTGCCGTTGTTTTTCCTGTATACCGATATTGTTCCCGGTTCGTTTGTGGAAGAAAAAGAGTTTTCAATTGCCTGGCATTATCGAAAAGCTGATCCAGAGTTAGCTTCAACCAGAGCACGGGAGCTCTTGGATGAAATTGATGAATTTACTGCGCATGTCAATGTGCATGCGGTGCACGGCAATAAGGTGGTGGAATTGCGCTGCGCCGGCGCAGACAAGGGAACCGCAGCTAAACATCTGCTTGCCGGCAGATTCTATGATTTTATACTGGCGGTTGGCGATGATCGCACCGATGAAGACCTGTTTAAAGTCATGCCCGAGGACGTCTATTCAATCAAGGTGGGTTTTTGTCCTTCCCGGGCACGCTATAGTGTCAGCAATTATAAGGAAATACGATTGATTCTGGAGGAACTGGCCAGTGTCTGACCCCTTTTACTTTTTTTCGGAATTGCATCTGGTGAAGCTGCTGGGGATAAGAGCAAAAAATCCCTGCGAACTGCTTGAACGCATCAAGCAGGTTCCCCCTTCTTCCATTTATTACCATACGCATCGCTTCCTGCAGCAGCATCACTATTTGTCTCCCGAGCCGCCCAATGATTTTGCCTACTGGGTAACCAATATTTTAGGACTTGATGCGCTCGGGGAAAGCCTTGCCAGCGTGGACATTGTGCGATTTGCCGGCATTGACGAACTGCGTCAGGAATTTATACGAATTCTCTCTGACTACATTGCAAAAGGTAAGTATTGTCTTGATTGTGAGGTAGGAGAAGAATTTCATTTTATGGATTGCGTGACGGTGATTATACCAACGCCCTATGTCGCCCGCACGGTGAGGGAATTTTTAGACATAATCCCCAAACTCAGCATTTATTCACTCTACTTCCACGTATTTGAGGCGCGCATGCGGCTGCGCAATGCGGAAAACGACTTTTCACGGTGGTTACGGGACATTGGTCAGATTGCATTGGCAGATAAACTGTCCCGGTTAGACCCATATACCATGACGCTGGAAGGATTGCGGGAAAAAATTATAAAGGTTGTCAGCAGTTATGTTTAATATTCATGACTATGCCGCTATTGTCGGCCAGGCGACTATAGATGAATTATATTTTCTGGCCAGCAGGCTGCAGGGCAAGGTTATTCAACACATCAATTCCACGGCGGTGGGCGGGGGTGTTGCTGAAATTCTTATACGCATGGTGCCCTTATTAAAGCAACTGGGGGTTGATGCGCGCTGGGATGTCATAAAAGGCAATGAAAAATTTTTTGCCATTACCAAAAATATGCACAATGCCCTCCATGGTGCAGCCGTGGAGATTACCGACGATGACCTGCAGTTCTTTCTTGAAGTCAACCAGGAAAATGCAGCGGAAATGGCGCTCACCAGCGATATTGTATTTGTCCATGATCCCCAGCCCATTGCCCTGGTTGATAAGAAAACGGCTGGCAAGCCCTGGATCTGGCGCTGTCATATTGATTTTACCGAGCCGGACATGCGGATTTATAACTTTTTGAAACAGTTTATTGAGCGCTATGACTGCGCGGTGTTTTCTGCACCAGCCTTTTCGCGGGCGCTCTCTATCCCGCAGATACTGATATCTCCGTCCATAGATCCGTTAAGCGATAAGAATAAAGATTTGCCCGAGTCCGTGATAGCTGAGGTTCTGAAAAGGTTTACGATTGATCCGGAGCGGCCTCTGGTTACCCAGATCTCGCGCTTTGACTATCTTAAAGATCCGGTCGGAGTGATAGAAGTGTATCGCCAGGTTAAAAAACACATAGATTGCCAGTTGGTGCTTGCCGGCGGTGGCGCAACAGATGATCCAGAGGGTTTGCGGGTGCTTGAGGATGTCAGGACTGCTGCCGGGGATGACCCCGATATACACATCATATTTCTGCCGCCTTCAAGTGATATTGAAATCAATGCGCTCCAGCGGGCATCTGCAGTGGTTCTGCAGAAGTCCCTAAAGGAAGGTTTTGGGTTAACCGTGGCAGAAGCACTGTGGAAGGGACGTCCAGTCATAGCATCAGCCGTGGGCGGCATTCCCCTGCAGATCGCCCATAAATATTCCGGCATCTTAACCCGCTCCATAGAAGGGACGGTTTTTTATCTCAAGCAGCTCCTCAACGAACCGGAATACGCGCGCAAGCTGGGCCTTAACGGACAGGAACATATTAAAAATAATTTTCTCATCACCCGGCACCTGCGCGATTATTTGCTCTTGTTCATTTCTCTCTATCATCAGGAAAACATTATTTATCTGTAGCAACGCTGTATGAGCAGGGGAAACGTCACATAATAGAAGTTCCGATGCCACGCCTGCAGCGTAAGGGCAGGTTCTCTATCACACATGATTGCGCAGTTGCAGCTCTGCCGGGTGCGGCTGGAGATAATACTGATTTTTGAGGTAGGGTTGATCGTATTTGCGCACAAAATGATTAATGAGGGTAATCGGGACAATGAGCGGAACAATGCTTTGGCGATATTGATTGATAATTTCAAGTAGTTCTTGTTTTTCATCAGCCGAAAGTTGTTCTTTGAAATATCCCATCATGTGCAAGAGGACATTGCAGTTTTTGCGAAGCGTTGTTTTTATCTTAAGGGATTCCATGAGAAGCGATTGGTACTCGGCATACAGCCTGCTTAACGGCATCGTTTTAGCTTGCGCCACCAACCTTCCCATAGTCTGGTAATGAGCAGGGCTGTGGGAGAGGATAAGCAGCTTGTGGCGGGTGTGAAAGTCAACCACGGCTGCCACCTTCTTTTTCTCCTCCAGCAGTGCCTGCCAGCGGTTATACACAAATATGCGCTCAATAAAATTTTCGCGCAATACCGGATCATGAAGCCGTCCCTCATCCTCTACCGGCAGCAGCGGGAAATGCTCCATAAAGGTGCGCGCAAATAGCCCGACCCCTTTTTTTGCCGGTACCCCATGCTCGTCATATACTTTTACCCGCTCCATCCCGCTGCTGGGCGATTTGCTTTTGAATATAAAACCGCACAGATTATCCTGCTCCAGCTCTCGGACGCGCTTTCGCGCCCAGCGCACCATGGCATTGGTATAATCTTTTCCGCTCTGGACCGTCATAAGCCGGGGATTATTGACGTCACCCACCAGCCGCATGGCTTCGCGGGGAACGCCCAGCCCGCATTCCACCTCCGGGCACACCGGAACATATTCCACATACCGGCCAAGCGTATCGGTCAGATAGCGGTCATGGGCATGGCCGCCGTCATAGCGCACGTTGTTGCCCAGCAAACAGGAACTGATGCCAAGTTTAAGTTTCATGAATAACAATTTCTCCCTGATACCCGTCTACGCTCACCAGTGTGTTATCCTTAATCTGACACGCCCCGGAAACAGATACCACCGCGGGAATATTATATTCACGGGCAATGATTGAGCTGTGGGACAGTATTCCCCCTGATTCTGCAATAATAGCGCCGGCTTTCATGAACAGGGGTGTCCAGCCCACATCAGAATAGGGTATAACCAGCACGCTGCCTGGTGCCACTTTGGAGAAGTCCTTGATCCCCCTGACCACCGTAACCGGGCCGCGGTAATAGCCCCGCGAGGTTGGCGTGCCCTTTAAAGTATTTCCGGAATGGTTCGTCAGGAGAGGCGGCTGGTCTCCATAAATTACACTTGGGAGGCGCACATCCTGATAATCCTGCATCTCTTTTTTTCGCCGGGCAATAACGCCAGCATAGTCCCGTTCGGCGTCGCGGCTCTCAATAATAGCGCGTATTTCGTCCAGAGAAAGATAAAAAATATCATCAGCCGAATTAATAAAACCATGCTGTACACAGCGCTCTCCCAGCGCCATAAAATATTTGCGAAACAGACCATATCCATACGAAAAGAGAAAACTTATTTCTTCCCGGTAGAGCCAATAAGTCTGCGCTCGGACATACAGGGGGCGCAGCAGCCGGCGTCGCAGATGCGACATGCGCACCTCATCAAAGCAGATTTTTCTCACCTCCTGTTTTTCTTTCCGGGATGAGCCGGTAATCATGCGCATGACGACCTCGGGCGTTTCACGCCACGGCACTGCAGAAAAATCGCAGCCGCTGTCACTGATATGACCGAATCGTTCGATAAAATGCGCCAATTCTTTCTGTAAATGTTCAGTGCCGGGCAACCGGCTAAAGTCATCATAACTGGCGGTTTGCAATCGGTTCCGGGTTTCTTCCGGAAGCTGCTGCACCTGCTGCTGCAATGCCAGGATGTGGATGGTGGGATCGAACCGTTTAAGATCATCCATACCCCATGCCAGATCAAAGCAGGCAAAATCAACGCCCAGCTTCTTGAGCTGTGCCTTGAGAAGGGTGTTGAACAGCCCCATGAGAAGCTGGGCAATGATGTTAAAATACGCAGTCCGCTGCGACACCATGCACAGCCTGTCTATCTCATGGAGCAGCTCAGTCATAGATAATGTGTCTATATCACTTCTATTAAAAGCCTGATAGTCCTGTCTCAAGGTGCTGAATACTGCGGGGAATTTTTTAGTAGAAAATATTTTTTTCAGACAGAAGTTCATAATGCGCGGCAGGCGCACTATCATGCGCGGCGTGAGCTTAAACGACGGCTTTTCGGAGCCCTCAAGATAAATTCCCATGAGCAGCTCTATCGTTTCAGGCGGTAGTCCCAGCGCAGCAAAGATGTTGCCGATGACGCCCATGTTAAAATACGCACGATAGTAAAAACAGCGGGCGAGAGCGTTGTGGTCAATGGCAAGCTCGCCCACCAGCTCGGAGAGAAATTTCTTCCAGGCACTGTTCACCATGGGCACGTTGACTGACCAGACCAGCGGCTTGATGACACCGGGCAGCACTTCCTTGGCAATGTAGTTAGAATAGACGTTGAGATTTTTTAACGAGGTTATTTCGCGAAGCTGCACCCAGTAGAGCTGTGAATCTGCATATGCCCATTCTACATCAACCGGCCTGCCAAAGGTTTTTGCAATCTCTCGGGTGCCGGCAACCACCTCCCGTATTATATCCCGCGGCACGTCCTCGTGCTGGGGAAGCGCAATCCATTCGCCCCATTTATATATCCAGCGGCAGGGGGTGATCCCTTCCTGAAGCAGCACATCGCTGGTTCCTCTGACGGCTTCAACCACGGTTTCGTCCATACCGGTAATGGGGTTCCGGCTAAAGGCAACACCGGAAAAGGCTGGCTGGATCATCTCCTGGATAATAACCGCCATTTTAATGCCGGCCGGGTCAAGAGCATTTTTTTTCAAATAACATTGCACCGCAGGAGCGCTGGCTGATTCCCATACTGATTCAATAGCGTTTAAAATGGCGTCCAGTCCCTGAATATGTAACAGGCTCTTGAATTGTCCTGCAAAAGAGAGGTTCTCGCTGTCTTCTACATTCGCCGAAGAACGCACCGCATAGCTGCGGCTCATGTCCACCTGCGCTGACAATTCCTCCGCGACCCGTCGCAAAACCTGCGAAGAGCCGCTGCGAAATTCAGCAAAAGCGTCCCAAGAGCAGACCCAGGTGTTTGGCACCGCAAATTTCTTTTTCACAAGAAACAATAACGACTGGGCCTTATTGCCAATATGAGAAGACCGTTTGAGGTCTTTAAGGTTGTAAATATAACGCATCTTCATTTCCCATCCCGGCAAAAGGTCTTACCGGCTGGTAAGGGCTCGCGTATAATATATGATAAGGCGCAAGAGTACCCCCCTACGGAGCAGGCGGGAGACCTTGTTTTTGCTGGAGAATATTGTAATACGTAAAATCATCTTTGCGCAGATAGTTGGTGCAAAAAAACAGCAGACTGGTCAATAAACCAAAAAGCGTAAAAACCACATCGCGTTCTACCAAATAAATGATGCCCGGAATGAAAAGAAGCTGCAATTTTTTGAGGTGAATGCTTATTCGCGCAAGGACGGCAAGGGCGATCCAGGTGCATAGCAGGGTCACGCACGCATAGGGCGACAGGATACCTATGCTCCAGAAGGCTGCAGTGCTGCCCTTTCCCCCTTTGCCTTTAAGGAAA
This sequence comes from uncultured Thermodesulfobacteriota bacterium, assembly GCA_964594075.1. Taxonomy (GTDB): domain Bacteria; phylum Desulfobacterota; class WTBG01; order CAIYCZ01; family CAIYCZ01; genus CAZQKW01. Next base: position 8,823 of record CAZQKW010000054.1, read on the forward strand.
ACAGAGAAACTGGTGCCAACCAGCGAACAGAAGACACATAAAAACACAACAAGATGATTATCCGGGAAGAAAGTTTTTGCTGCCATAATCGGCACCACCCCTTTGGAGGTTTCCCCTAAAATGCTGACAATGCCTGCAGCGGTGCCACCGACTTTAAAGGTATTGGTGACGCTGATATTGCCGGTTCCCTCTTCGGTAAGATTTTTCCCGGTCAGAATGCGCGTGGCAATATACCCAAAGGGAATGGAACCGTATATGTATGACAGCACTGCAAACAGGCTTGCGTTCATGACTTGATTAAGCCCTCATGCGGTGATAATAATATATGATAATAATATAGATTATGATAGCGTTGCAGAAAAACGGTTTCGTAAACAGGCGTGATCTATGACTATTTATAACCCCCTTTTCGGTCACGGTAAGAACTTGTCGGACAGCAATTAAATGATACAATTATATTGATTTTCTAAGGTCTTTTTTAGCATACGAAGATGGGAATTGCAAAATAAAACCATGTCAGCAGAGCATCTTATCAACAACTATGGCTATCTGGCGGTATTCGTTGGCGCACTCATGGAGGGAGAAACCATCATGGTTCTGGCGGGCCTTGCGGTTCATTTAGGATACTTGAAGCTGCCGCAGGTCATTGTCATTGCGTCTGTTGCCACTATTTTTTGCGATCAATGTTTTTATTTTATGGGAAACACATTTGGCAAGGGATTTTTAGAAAAACGACCGGCATTTAAAGCGCGCACGGCCCGGTTTCGCGCTCTTCTCAAACGCTACCAAAACCTGGCAGTGTTTGGCTTCCGTTTTATGTATGGAATGCGTATTATAGCGCCTTTTGTCATAGGCATGAGCGGCATTTCGGTGCAGCGGTTCGTGATTCTCAATATTATAAGCGCTTTTTTCTGGACGATCACGTTCTGCGCGGGAGGTTATTTTTTCGGGGCAGCGCTGAAGCTTATTATGGGTGATATTAAACATCACGGGATAGAGCTAATGGTGGTTATCGGCGTTGCGGGTCTTCTGGTCTGGTTCGTGCTTGTATGCTGGCATAAAATACGCAAAGATGATACCCGTCAGACAGAAAATGGCGATTAATAAACTTGAGGGTATCTTTCAGACCGTGATGGTGGCAAAAAAACAGACACCGCCGCATTGCAGCATATTTATTCAGCGGTCTTGGAAATACTGTTGTAAAAATTCATTCGTCTTTTTCAACAAGGTCTTGCCGGGACGTCCGGTTTTATATTATTTAATTAATAATGTGCAGATTTTTCAGTTCATCTCCCCTCACCTATGAACCTGAAAGAAATTAAAACATCGGCGATACCAAAACGCCGGTTATTTCAGATTGAACGGGCTATAGTCCGTGAAATGACAGACCTGTGGTTCAAGCAGGGCTGCTATTTTGAGGGCAACTTCTCCGATAATGTTGACGTCACATTTCAGGGGCAGCAAATTAATGTAAAGTTCAAGTTGACCCGGGGTCTCAAGCAGGGCTCATCCGAAGCCACGGTGAACGAACTCATAAAGAGCCTGATTCTCACCATGGCAACCGATCCGCACACGGGGCAGCTTTTGGAAAATTATGAATACGTTATCGGCAACATACTTGACGTATTTATCTACCGCCTTAAGGAGCTGGGGGATAGAAAATTTTTATTAGACCGCCTCATGACCCTTGACCTTGGATTTCGCGTGCATTTTGGTCTGGGAGACGCCTTCGCGCCGATCAGCAATGCGCGACGGTTTCTGGATGAAGTGCTCATAAGCGCCACCAGTTCAACCCCTGAAGAAACGGTTGGCCGGTTGTTGGAGGCAGTGCGGGAGACTGAAAAGCTGGGACTGCATGAACCCGGGGTGACGTTTCATATCAGCATGGAGAATGATAATCGAGCGAGTTTTATATGTCTGCCTTTTGGCATACAGCAGGCAACCCTGGTTCCGCTCATTAGCGAACATACGCTGCGGTGTAATTTTATCGGCACCACCGCCGGTGAAGGCAGCTATCAACCCCGCATGTTTAAGGTTGACGCGCCGAGTCGTCCCTTGCAGTTTGTCCGCCGCAAGGGGTTTCATTTCTCTTTTGATGAGCCGTCACTTATGGAAAAGCTCTCGTCAGCAGAGAGCAGGCGCAGCGACTTTACAGAGAATGAGCTGTCATTTCTCAAGCTTCTGTTTAACGAATATGTAACGTTGGCGCATTTTTTCCTCCGCAGCCAGATGATTGATCCGGGGGTTCGCCTGCTGATGATTTTTCCCCGACTTAACTTTTTCAAAATCCTCCATGAAGATCTGCCCGAACTTCCTGCTTTTGAGCCGCAAACGCTGGGTGAATTAGCCTCTTACTATAGGCTGCGTTTTCATCTGGAAGACCAACCCGCTCACCAGGGCCACCAGGAGTCGCAGCGTATCCCCGAACGGGTGCTTCAGGAACGGAAACGGCAGGCGCTCCAAGCGCTTTCTCAAAGCACCATTGCCCATATTCACAGCCCCCTGAAGAAAATAGACCGAGACCTGTGCCGGTTCAAGGCCGGTCATCTGCTCAACGACGCTATACTGGAACGCATCCAAAAACGGCTGCAGGGAATCTCCGGGTATTTGAAAGAGTTGCACGCCATTAAACGGATTGTTATTGACGAGCAGACCCAGGAGCTCGATCTTGCCGCATGCATCAAGGAGCAGCGCCCAGAAGAGCGGATGGCGGCTCTTGATGAAATATCCAGCAACATTCAATTGGCTGAGATCGAGCCGCTTAAGGATGTTATAACCAATAAAATGCTGGACTATCTTTCATTTGCCACCATCAGGCTTGAACAACTGCAGAAAGTCGCTGCGCCCGCGATTAAAGAAGAGATTATTGATGAACTGAATTCCCATACCCGCATGATTCTCAATCAATCAAAGGCGTTCTATAAGCTCCTCGTTAATAGCGGCTGGGAAGTGCGGCCGCGCTGAGCTGTCTGACTGTGTGCCGCGGCGTGATCTTACGGTTCTCGAGTGGGTGCGCCATTGGCCGGGTTTTGAGAGGGGATTTTTGAGGACTGCTGCGGCGTCAAATCCTTCCGGAAAAATTGGTAAATAAGCGCTGCCTGGTTTTTATTGAGGAAGGGGAGCATGGCAAGCTGTTGCTGTGTTGCCGCCTCTATGTGCTCAAGCGAGCCAAAGTGCTGAAGAACGCGTTGCGCGGTAATTTTTCCGATCCCTTTGATGCGTTCCAGCGGGGAGCTGAGGTCCTGCGTGCCTTTCAGTTTTTGATAATAGGTAATAGCACAGCGGTGCGCTTCGTCGCGGATTCGTTGCAAGAGAAGAAGGGCGCCAGAGCGCGGTGCAAGCATGAGCGGACTTTTCCGATGCGGCACGAATATTTTATCTTCCTGAGCGCCGCGCCCTGTTTTGTTTTGAGCCGGGACGCGCCCTTTAGCCAGCGCTATAGCGTCAACGCTGTGGATACCCACATCCTGCAAGGCGCGGAGCAGCACCGCAAGCTGTCCTTTTCCCCCGTCAACCATGAGCAGATCAGGCAGTCGCTGCTCGGCCTGCAGGCGCGTGAGATGCCGCGACAGCACCTCATACATCATGGCATAATCATCCGCCTGTTGCACGGTTTTAATCCGGAACCGCCGGTAGCCGTCCTTTTTCGGTTCGCCCTGCACAAAGCGCACGGTTGCGCCAACCGCCGAAGTGCCGGAGATATTGGAGATGTCAACACATTCAATGCAGGCAGGAAAATTTTTCAGGGACAGCTTTTCCTGCAGCATGGCAAGCAGGGCGCGATTATCGCGCGGCGCCGGGGCGGCCTTGCGGTTAAACAGTATACAGGCGTTTTGCTCTGCCATTTTAAGCAGTTCATAGCGGGCTCCATGGGTCACCGTGATTATCGGCACAGTGCGGCCGCTGATTTCGCGCAGCCAGTCCTGCACCAGATCTTTATCCGGCAGCGGAAGCGGAACGATGATTTCCTGCGGGATGAATTTTCCCGTATCATAGAACTGGGTAAGAAATGAAGACAGCACCTCTTCATCAGGCATCGAGAGATTGTGCAGGGTATAGCTGCGGCTGCCACTCAGCCGCCCGCTTCGCACAAAAAGCACCACCATCTCCATCCGGTCTTCTTCTCGATGCCATGCAAACACATCGCGGTCAGTAAAATCAAGGCTGACAATCGTCTGCCGCTCAAGGGTTTCCTCGAGCGCTTTAATGCGGTCGCGGATGCGGGCTGCCTGTTCAAAACGCAGCGCCTGGGATTCCAGCTCCATCCGCTTTCTGAGCGAGGCGATGATTTCTCTGCCGCGCCCCTGCAAAAAGAGCTGCACTTCATGGACCGTTTCTCGATATTCTTTTTCATCAACCCTGCAGCAGCACGGAGCAGGACACTGGCCTAACTGGTAGTAAATGCACGGTCGTTTTTTTTCAAGGCGTTTGCCGTGGCACTTTCGCAACGGGAAAATCTGGTTGATCAGCTTGAGCGTTTCGCGCACTGCCGCGGCAGATGCAAACGGCCCAAAATATTGCGCGCCATCCGTGTGCGCCTGGCGGGCAATCGTCAGGGCCGGATAAGGCTCATCCAGAGAGAGGCGCAGATAAGGATAATTCTTGTCATCGCGCAGGCTTACATTAAAGCGCGGACGGTATTTCTTAATAAGATTGTTCTCAAGGATGAGAGCATCTTTTTCTGTATTGGTGACAATCGTTTCAATGTCCGCGATTCTGGAAACCAGGATTTGTGTCTTATAGCGCTGATCCTGTGGATGGTGAAAATACGATCTGACACGATGTTTAAGGTTCTTTGCCTTGCCGACATAAAGGACGGTACCCGTGATGTCCTTCATCAGATACACGCCCGGCAGTGCGGGCAGCCGAGCGCGTTTTTCTTCAAGGTTTTTTTGCACCTGTTGCGGAACGATAGACGGGCGATTTTTGTTCATGATAATATATTTTACTGTGAGCACGACGCCATTGTCAATGAAAGCCCGATAAATCCTGCCTTATGAGAATAAGACTTTTACCCAAAAAGTGCCTTTAGAGTTGAGGCGCTTGACACGGGAACATGAAAACGCAAGGGATTATCAGACAGGAAAGCCAAAGCCGTGTAAGTCTCTCAATACCGCCTGCTATGTGCGGAATACCCACGGTGCCGGCGTGGTAATGAAGCCACATGAACATAGTGGCGCGACAGGTCCCTCATCCGTACTATAGTCGTAGTAACGAAAAATTGTGAGGAAAGGCCAATGATAAGGATTGTTGACTTGAATGATTAATTAGTATAGCCTTACCATTATCAGTAGTTATGATAACGACTTATAATGCCAGCTCATAATAAAACAGGAATGCAAGAAATTAACCTGCGGGAATTCCCGCCGGACATCAGGGATTATCTGATTCCCGATTATACGGGCGATGTGGTTTATGAATGCATAGCATGCGGCGCAACCTTCAGCCTCAATCAATTCCTCTATACCTGCCCATCGTGCAAAAGCCTGCTGCGGCTGCGCGACAGGGATTTTGCTTCCCTAAAAAAAATCCCCGGGTCCCAATGGCAGAAGATTTTTAACTACCGCAGGCTGCTCAGCATTGAAAGCCTGCAGGGGATTTTTCTGTACAAGGAAATATTGTTTCCCGCTATTCCGCTTCATGATGTCATTTACCTGGGCGAAGGACATACGGCGCTGGTGCGGGCAAACCCCGAGTTGAGCCGGGACGTGGGCATTGATTTTTTTGTAAAAAATGACGGGTTTAATCCGTCAGCAAGTTTTAAAGACCGCGGCATGGCCAGCGCAAGTAGCTTCATCAATTATTCCATACGCACCCGCGGGTTAACGGATGTGCTGGGCATCTGCGCTTCTACCGGCGACACCTCTGCGGCGGCCGCCCTGTATCTGAGCTATCTTGACAAGCGGGTGGTCAAATCAGTGGTGCTCCTGCCGCAGGGAAAAGTCACGCCCCAGCAGTTGTCGCAGCCCCTGGCCAGCGGCGCAACCGTGATTGAAATACCCGGTGTATTTGACGACTGCATGAAGATCGTTGAGGAACTTGCGGAACATTACGAAGTGTGCCTGCTTAATTCAAAGAACCCAATTCGGATTATGGGGCAGAAATCATATGCCTATGAAGTGGCCCAGCAGCTCCAGTATGATACCAGAGATCTGGTGGTGGTGGTGCCTATCGGTAATGCCGGCAATGTAACCGCCATAATGGAGGGCTTTATTGATCTCTATAGCCTTGATATTATTCCTGAACTGCCGTTCATACTGGGGGTGCAGAGCACCCATGCCAATCCGGTGGCAAAATGGAAAGCAACCGGCACCTACCAGCCGGTTTCCGTGCGTCCCAGCGTGGCCCAAGCTGCCATGATCGGCGATCCCGTCTCGTTTCCCAAAGTGCGGCACCTGGTTGAAAATCATTTTCGGGAACAGTTTATGACCGTCGAGGTTGAGGAGCAGGAGATCATTGAAGGCATGCTTCAGGCAAATCGCTACGGCCATGTTGTCTGCACCCAGGGCGGAGAATCAATAGCCGGTCTGCGAAAGGCGGTTGCCTGCGGGATGGTTCACAAACGGCACAGGGTGGTGGTTGATTCAACCTCCCATCAGCTCAAATTTTCCAATTTTCAGCAGATGTATTTTGAGAATGCCTACCCTGCGGAGTATGAAATTACCCCGCAGAAAAAGTTTATCAACAAGCCCGTCGTGCTTGATGCCTCAGCGGGCGCTGTTGCGCAGTTTCTCAACCTGAAGAAACTGGCGCACAACCAATAATGCGCTCTTTACAGAGCACACCACAAAGGAGAACACAATGAATATCTACGTGGGTAATTTAGCTGCAGGGATAACTGAAGATGAATTGCGCCAGGCATTTGAAGGCTTCGGCAAGGTAGATTCAACGCGAATTATCAAAGACCGGTTCAGCGGCCAGTCGCGCGGCTTTGGATTTGTGGAAATGCCGGATCGTGCTCAGGCGCAGGCCGCAATTGAAGGCATGAACGGCAAGGACCTGAAGGGACAAAGCCTGAAGGTAAACGAAGCTCGTCCCCCTGCTGACCGGCGGGGCGGAGGCGGCAGACGAGACTTTGGCGGCAGTGGCGGCGGCCGAAGAGGACCGCGTGGAGGAGGAGAGAGAGGGGGATTTGGCAGCGGCCGCCGAAACTGGTAAGCGGCATTCTTTGCCGACTAAGACGCATCTCATTGCCAGGCAAATTTTTATCAGTAGTTATTTACTGTCTGATTGCCGTACTACCTACCGGTGTGGGCGGGGAATGTGTGCACGCGCCATTATTGAAACCAAACACTGTTTCAATAATGGCTTTTTTGTTATAATGACTTATCAGAAAGAGCAGGGATTTATGCAGCATATTGAGGCGCTCCGGCCTTACACAAAAACAACTGCACGGTTTCGCGACTGCAGCTGCACCTGCTCCTGAAAGGTATGTCGCGGCGGTGAGGCGAGAGAAAAAATTCAAGATTCTTGCCGAGATATGAATGGGCACGTGCCGGTTTTAGTCATACTGTCGGACCTTGCAAGCTTTTGCCGATGGCTCTGGGTTGATAGCTGAGGCACTTATCAGATATTGCTTATGTTCGTTGACACGGCTACTGTTTTAATCAGATCAGGACACGGCGGGAGCGGATGTCTCTCCTTTCGTCGGGAGAAATACCGCCCCCGGGGCGGTCCCGACGGCGGCGACGGCGGCGACGGCGGATCGGTTATTTTTGTTGGCGATCGGTCCATCAATACGCTTGCACACTTTCGTTTTTCGCCGCGGCTGCTTGCCCAAAATGGCCGTCCCGGTAAGCCGTATAATTGTTCCGGCAAAAAAGGGGAAGACCTCATAGTAAAAGTTCCTCTCGGTACGGTGGTGCGCAATTTAGAGACGGGAGAAATGCTCTTTGAAATCACAGAACCCGGACAGGCGGTGGTGGTGGCGCGGGGTGGTTCAGGAGGCCGCGGCAATCAGCATTTCGCTACCTCAACCAATCGCGCCCCCCGCCATGTTGAAAAAGGGTGGCCCGGAGTTGAAGTGAAGGCATTGTTAGAGCTTAAAGTTATTGCCGACGTGGGGTTGCTTGGCCTGCCCAATGCGGGCAAATCTTCCCTCCTTGCTGCCGTGTCTCAGGCCACCCCAAAAATTGCTGACTATCCGTTTACAACCCGCCAACCATATCTGGGGGTGATTCCCCGTGCTGATCAGCGCAGCATTGTCATGGCGGATATTCCCGGCATTATTGAAGGGGCGGCCGACGGCAAGGGACTGGGCATTCAATTCTTGCGGCATGTAGAGCGGACGCGGCTGCTGCTGGTGGTTATAGATGTTTCGTCGTTTGCCGATACCCCTGCGGCTGAAGCATTGCGCATAGTGCGCAGAGAAATAAAGAAATTTGGCCAGGGACTTTCCCGTAAGAAAATGCTCATCGCAGCCAATAAAATTGACCTTGATCCCGACCGCCACGCATTCCGTTATTTTCTCAAGCAGCTCAAAAAGGCTGATGCAGGTCTGGTATATCCAATTTCAGCAGTCACCAGAGAAGGGGTGCCGGCACTCATCAACGCCATTGAAAAAGGACTGCATGGGGGCAAGGTTTAGCCGGTCGCTGCTTTGCACGGTGCCGCGATGCCGGTGTTTTATTAACTTTTTAAAATCGTTACATAATTATGCCCCATCACGCCTTTTTTGCCACCTGTCCCAAGGGGATGGAGGATTTGCTGGTTCATGAGCTGAAAAGCTATGGCGCTGGAGCAGTAAAAGAGACGCGTGCAGGCGTTTCGTTCAGTGGCCCGCTTGAAATCGCCTATCGTGCCTGTCTGTGGTCGCGGATTGCCAGCAGAATTTTTTTGCCGGTTGCATCGTTTCCTGCTTATACGCCCGATGCCCTCTATGACGCAACGTATTCTATCCCCTGGCACGAGCACATTGCGGCGCACGGCACCCTGGCGGTGAATTGTGTCGTGTCCCATTCGCGGATAGAACACACCCATTTTGCCGCCCTTAAAGTAAAAGATGCGATTGTCGACCAGTTCCGAAACGCGACCGGACAGCGCCCGTCAATTTCCATCACTCGCCCGGATGTGCATGTCAATCTGTATCTCTCCCATAACGAAGCAACCATAAGCATTGATCTTTCCGGGGAAAGCCTGCACCGCCGGGAATACCGGGCAACTGCCGGCAGTGCACCGCTCAAGGAGAACCTTGCCGCCGCCGTTCTGCACCGGGCGCGCTGGCCGGAGATTGCCGGCGCAGGTGGAGAGATGATAGATCCGATGTGCGGATCGGGAACACTGCTGATAGAAGGGGCGCTGATGGCAGGGGATGGAGCGCCGGGGATGGGCAAGCAGTATTTTGGATTTTTGCACTGGAAAGGACATGATGCGCGTCTCTGGCATCAATTAAAAAAAGAGGCCCGGGAGCGCTGGCAGCAGGGGATGAAAAAAATTCCCCCCATAGCCGGCTATGATTCAGACCGACAGGCAATTCAGCGCGCACTTTCGCATGTGGAGCGGGCCGGGCTGGGCAGGATAATTCACATAGAAAAGCGAGATGTTGCCTGTGCTTCCCCGCTGCGCAAACATTTCCTTGCCGTCGGGCTGGTGGTGACCAATCCGCCCTATGGCATGCGTTTGGGCGAAGTTGAAAACCTGTACCCATTGTATCAGCGCCTGGGTGAAGTGCTGCTTGAAAAATTTCCCGGCTGGAAGGCAGCCGTGCTGACCGCCCAGGATGAACTGGCCTGGGCAATCGGCCTGCGCGCGTTTAAAGTTCATACCCTCTACAACGGCGCCATTAAATGTAAGCTACTGCATTTTATAGCTGATCCGAGTAGAAAATTTCAAAACAAAAGGGCTGCGAAGGAATTTACTAACAGTCGGCCCACATAAATAGGGATGCCCCAGATAAAAAGCTGATGCCACAGAAACCACGCCGTAAACTTTATGTGTGGCCGGGAATTTACCGGTGCTGGAAAAATGCGCTTAATTGAGGTAAATTATACAAAGACTGCGAAAGTGTTGAAAAACCCCTAACTGCATTCTGCGCGACAGCAAAGAATCTCTAATTGAGAGAGATGCTTGCCCCTATAGAGCACAGAGATCATTCATTTCTTTCAGGATGAGACTTTTTCAACACCCCCGCTGCCAAATTTTTTCACAATTAAATTTGACAAGTTACTCTTTAATCGTATGATGGCTTTATTTTTGACCTCCTCTAACCGCTCCATATTAATGAGGGGAAAAGGGGTGTCCCGTTGTTTGTTACAAAATCTGCAGATAGGATTTAGATATTAAATTCTTATCTGTTTAAATCTGCGAATTGTGCGTTCATATTGGCATCGTTTGGCTTGTGGTGAAAGGAGTTACGGGCGATGGGAGCGATGGCTGTGGTGAACACAACAACCCGTTTTAGTGAGCACGAGAGCCCGAACAAATGAATCAGAAGCCACATAAATTTCAAATAGCTTTGGGTAGAATTTCATATTTGATTTCATGCCTGAATTGCCGGAAGTAGAAACCATACGCTGCGGCTTAGAACCCCTGATTGTGGGTCAGCAGATTGAGCGGGTTGTGGTGCGCACACCGCAACTGCGCTGGCCGATACCGTCCGAACTCACTCAGGTTTTGTGCGGGCAGGTTGTTCACGCGGTTGAAAGACGGGCAAAATATCTGGTATTCCGCTTACAGGATGGCAATATGATTATGCATCTGGGCATGTCCGGCCGGCTGCGCTTAAGTAGAGGTCACGAAGTTCCCGGCAAACATGACCATGTGGATATTTTTTTTAAAAATGGGGATTGTCTGCGGTTCTGTGATCCGCGCCGCTTTGGGGCTATCCTGTGGTCTGCGACTGACCCAATGGCGCATCCGCTTATCGTCAAGAGCGGACCAGAACCGCTTTCAGCGGCATTGCATGGCGACTATTTATATGAGCGTTCACGCGGCCGGAGGGTGTCCGTGAAACAATTCATTATGGACCAGCGCGTGGTGAGCGGGATTGGTAATATCTATGCCAATGAAGCGCTCTTTGCAGCACGCATTCATCCTGTAACGCCGGCGGGTCGGGTCTCATTAAAAAAATATCGGCACCTTGCATCCGCCATTAAAAAGACGCTGCGCAAAGCCATTGCCGCAGGGGGAACGACGATGAGAGACTTTCATGATGAATCAGGCCAAGCAGGCTATTTTCAATTGAAGCTTAAAGTCTATGGTCGAAGCAGCGAGTCATGTTTGGTGTGCGGGCATACTATCAGGCAGATTCGCAATGGACAGCGTTCTACATTTTACTGCCCGCGCTGCCAGCATTAAAATGGAAGCCATCCCCGGTATGGATTTTTTGCAGACGATTGATGCCAAAAGAAAAATAACGGCTCTTGCGCTGTGCGCTGCTATCGTGCTGGGTGCGCATTCTGTTGCGCATGGCTGGTATGATCGGACTCACCTTGCCATAGCAAAAGCAGTTGGCTATGATCGCTGGTATAATGCCGCAGGAGCAGATATCGCAAAACTCAAGGCGGGCAGCGTTGAAGGATATAATCATTTTTATAATAATATAGAAGGCACGGACATCTCAGCAGAACACGTCCTGACGCAGGTAAAAAAATACAACAATCCCCGCGATGCCAGAGGGCATTTATACGGAGCGATAATCGGAGCGCTCCAGGCGTATAAAAAAAGCACCCGGGAGTTTAAATATGCCGAGCATCATATTGCCTACGCCGTCCATTATGTCGGCGACCTTTCGCAGCCCCTGCATAATCTGCCCAATGATACATTTAACATTCAGCACCATAATAAAAATGACGGCATTGTTGATGGAGAGGTTTTGGAGCATCTGGAGAAAATAACCGCGCGCATGTATCCCGTCATTTTGAAGCCTGAAACCTTTGAAACAGATTTGGCGAGGGAGATTGCCCGCATAGCGAACCTGTCGCGCCGGCTTGGACAGCAGCTCAAAAAAGAAAATCGGGATATGACCACAGAAGAAGCCTACCGGCAATTAGGACACAGCGCCTCGCTGCTGCAGGCGATTTTAAAATATCTGGGCAAAATTCCCGCTTATTAGGAGGTGTGGGTATGGCTGTTTTTTTGGTGCAGCATGGAAAAAGCCTGCCAAAAGAAATAAATGCCGAATGCCCCCTCTCAGATGAAGGCCGGCAGATTGTGGAGGATATAGCAAGGACGGCTGCAGCGTATAAGCTGAAGGTTTCGCTGATACATCACAGCGGAAAGCTGCGGGCGCGCGAAACGGCTGAAATCATGGCCTGTTTTCTTAAACCGGCTGGGGGCATTCACGCGGTGCCAGGCTTAAATCCCCTTGATGATGTTACGGCAGCAGCCCATCAACTTGATAGCGCACGCAATATAATGCTGGTCGGGCACTTGCCGTTCTTGGAGCGTCTTGTTTCTTACCTGATAACAGGCTCCCCTGACAGACCAGTGGTAAAATTTCAGAATGGCGGGATTGTATGCCTTGACCGGCAGCCGGACCCAGAAGCATGGTTTATTAAATGGATGCTCCTGCCGGTTATAGAGTAACCGGCAGCTTAACGGCCAAATGTTTGGGAGGACGATCTATGAAAAAGTTTTGTGCTTATTTCTTATTTGCGTGTTTGTTCATGCTCTTTATACAGTGGGTTTATGCTGCAGAAAAAGGCGGCCCCAAATACCTCTATATCAAGGCAACCAAGGCGCCGCCCCAACACCCTGCCTATGACAAGGAAATAAAGTGCGAGCAATGCCATGTGTATCAGGGGGTGGATGCCTACACCGCAGCAACCATGACCCTGAAACTGAGTAAAACAGGCGCTCTCCCCCGTGAGGAGATAGAGAAGCGCATTGCTGAAATTGTCAAGGGCACAGGCGACTATCGGGAAATTTATGTGCTCAGCACCGCTTATGACAATAAGCCGCTGTCAACGGTGATTGAGTTTGTGCTCGACCCGAAAACACTTACTTTTTATGCCATGTCAGAGAAGCAGACCGAAAAACTGTTTCACATGGCTGCCAACAGGTATGTGTCACTTGCCTATGTCAAGCAACTTGAGCATCATAACTATTTTAAAGAGCCGTTGAGCATTCAGGTGGTGGGCACAGCGCAGATCCTCAAAGGATCAGATGCCGGTTTTGACGAGGCCCTGGATATTTACGCCCCGACCCTTCCCTTGCAGCTTACCCCCGAACTTTTGAAGGCAATCAAGGCAACAAAAATCGTAACTAAAGTTACTCCAGAACGCATTATTATGCGGGATTATACCCAGAAACAGAAAGGCAACCGCATGGTGCAGATTTGGGAGAGACAATGAAATAAAATAATAAAAAAGTTTTATGCGCAATGTCTGTTGACAATATATAAAATTAATAAATAAAAATATAAAAAATAAACAATATAGCTAATAATTTAAAGATTATAAAGTTTCATAGCCTGGGAGTTTCCTGAGTTTTGGTTAGGTAAGTGCATCCAAGAAATCAAAGCACAA
>CAZQKW010000055.1:0-22194 GCA_964594075.1 uncultured Thermodesulfobacteriota bacterium
TGCTTATGCCATCTCCACAATTTCTATCCCTGTTTTTTGGGGAAAGTCCTGTTATATCATTCAGGACGTTTCCCAAAATATTTTGTTGGTGGCGATGAAAAATTCCCAGACGCTCGGTGTTTTCATTTCCCCCTTTTTTTACCCTTGGGTTTATATATTCGCATGCGGTTGGCCTCAATTTCAGGGATAAATATTATACTGTGTTACAGTACTTGGTTGAGATTCTTCCCTGTTTAAATTTGAGAATGGTGATCTCATATTTATATCGTTTGGCTTTTGTGAAACAGTTACGAACAGTACGAGCGATGGCTGTGGCGAACACCACGACCCATTCCAGCGCGCAGTGAACCGGAACAAGGGAACCAGAAGCCAAATAAATTTCAAATATCTTTGGATAGCTTTTTATTTAAGCGTGCGGTTATTTCATGGCGGGCTATCCAGAACAACAGAGGCTATTGTAACAAAATTATTGCCAAGCAAAATAGACTGATGGTAAAAAACATACGGACCACTTAATGGTGTACGAGCCATGAAAGCTATGGTTTTATTCAAAGTGTGCAGTATTGCGGATAATCAGCAGCCGCTCCGTATGGTAGCGCTGCCGGATCCCGTTCCCGGCGAAAAAGAACTCCTCGTCAAAGTCTCTACCTGCGGCGTCTGTCATACCGAGCTTGATGAGATTGAAGGAAGGACCCCGCCGCCGCACCTTCCTATCATATTGGGCCATCAGGTTATCGGACGAGTAGAAAAATTGGGAGCCAGGGCAACAAGATTTAACCGCGGCGACCGCGTGGGTATTGCATGGATTCATTCGTCCTGTGGTAGCTGCGAGCACTGCGACCGCGGTTATGAAAATCTATGCGCTCATTTTACTGCTACGGGCCGGGATGTCAATGGCGGCTATGCAGAATATATGACCGTGCCAGAGGACTTTGCCTACCTGGTTCCCGCTTTCTTTTCAGATCTTGAAGCAGCACCGCTCCTGTGCGCCGGTGCCATTGGTTACCGGTCGCTGCGGCTCTCGGGTATTCAAAATGGACAATTGCTGGGACTTACCGGATTTGGGGCTTCAGCACATCTGGTTATAAAAATGGTTAAACACCTGTATCCTGACACTGGCGTTTTTGTCTTTGCGCGCAGCAGGGACGAACAGCAGTTTGCCCGCGAGCTCGGGGCGGTATGGGCTGGTGATACCGAAGCACAGCCGCCGGAGCATCTGCACTGCATCATTGACACAACGCCCGCTTGGACTCCGGTCCTTATCGCGCTGCGCAATCTGGCGCCGGGAGGCCGTCTGGTTATCAATGCGATTCGCAAGGAAAACACAGACCGGGAAACGCTGCTGAGCCTTGATTATGCAAACCATCTCTGGCTGGAAAAAGAGATAAAAAGTGTTGCTAATGTGAGCAGAAGAGACGTTATAGAGTTTCTGCAGCTCGCGGCAGAAATTCCTATCAGGCCGGTGGTGCAGGAATTCCCGCTGGAAGACGCCAATAACGCCCTGGTTCAGTTAAAGCAGAAGCAGATCAAGGGAGCCAAAGTATTGCGGATTGAGCAGTAACACGCTTGTTGAAACAGTGCCTTACTGAACGGGGTGAAGAATCTCAACTTTATCAATAGGTACGAGATTCAATATGTGGGGAATGGATTTATTATCATAGACTTAATGATGTCAGGTTTTTCAACAACCGGTTAGTGCCCATCAGCGTTGCCAAATAATATATGAAACACAGTAAATGTTTTTCCCGCGGTGCAGAGAATACTAACACGTTAACGCAGCTTCTGAAAACACTGAGCCGTCAAAACATCAGTTATCTGGATCTTATTAAGAAAGATACCCTGATAGAAAAAGTAATTCATCTGGTGCTTGAGGGCAAAGGACCTGCTGAGGAAGGGGCAGCGGTATTTAATCAGATTATTCAGGAGGTGCGGCGCTATCCCACCGGCTCAGTGCGCACGGTGGTGTTTGGGGGCGGTACCGGTTTATCAAGTATTGTTGGCGGCGATACAGAGTCCGAACGCTGGGCGCTGGAGCCGTTTGTCGGGCTTAAGCGTTATTTCTCTTCCTTGCAGATCGTGGTATGCATGACTGATGACGGCGGGTCTTCGGGGAAAATTCTCCGCTTTCTGCCGTGCATCGCTCTGGGTGACATCCGCCGGGCAGCGCTGTCAGCCATTTCCCCCATGCACATCATATCGGAATATCCCTCACTGCATCAGGATAATCTGGAATCACTGGTCCGTTTTCTGCAGAAAACGATTAATTATCGTTTTACTGCACCGTCGCCGGCGAAGGCATTATGGAATCCGCTCGCACTCATTGAACAACGGGATCGGCCGTTTGTGCCCCGCCAACTCGTTTCCTACCTCGTCGGGCTGGGGAAATTTTTTTCCCGCCATCCGTCTTTAAACAAACTCTCCCTTCAGGATCAGTGCCTGGGAAATCTCTGGCTGGTTGCAGCCATCTACCGGCAAATGGAAAAAGCAGGTTCGAATACGACTAAAAAACCTGCAGCACAGCACATATTAGACGGCATCAATGAATTTAGCAAGAAAATAGGCGCCGGGGCAGGAACTGTGTATCCTGCTGCAACCACGCAAGGGGAATTGCAATTTCTCTATAGCCATGGGGTGGTCAGCAGCGGTGAGCACAAATCATCACTGCGGCACAGTTCGTTTCCGGTGCAGCGCGTGTGGACGACATTTATTGATACACCGCACGTGGATGCTGCGTTGCTGCAGAAAATTCGCATGGCAGATCTAATTATTCTTGCCCCGGGCAGCGTTTATACCAGCATAATCCCCATCTTTCAAATTCCTGCCCTTACTGCAGCGGTGCGCTCAAATAAACGTGCGCTCAAAATATTGGGCGCCAGTTTCTGGGCACAACGGGGGGAGACTGATCTTTCCGTAAAACGAAATGGCCGGGAATATCATCTTTCTGATCTCATTGAAGCCTATCATGCCAATATCCCGGGCGGCATCCGGAGTTTGTTTGATTATATTATTGTAACCGATCTCCATGCGGTGCCGGGAGATATTTTACGCAACTATGCGCTTGAGGGGAAAATTCCCATATACCTTGATAGCGATAAACTGGCTGACTGGGGCGTAGTCCCAATTAAGGCAGCGCTCAGCTCTGAACAGCGGCTGCGCAGCGACCATGTGATTCAGCATGATCCGGAAAAGTTTGCGCGCGTTATCAAAACGCTGTATGTCCTGCGGGATTTTCTGCCTCCAGTTTCCCGACCGCATGCTGGTGAGCCCCCTCTATCCAGCCGTTCATGGCTACCATCGCCCAGAGGATTTCTCTGCGAATACATGAAACAGGCACAACGCTGCATTGAGAGTATGGATATTGCATGGCCCCCTTTGAAAACACTGCTTAAAGAAATTGTCTGGAATAATCGCGAAATATTGGTCGAGCATCTGTGCTGCTTTAAAGGAATACGAATTATCAAAGCCCGGGCGTGGTCACGCAGCACCGAATGGGACAATATCCTGGGTTATTTTGATCCGGCACACGAAATTATAAACCTTCATGAATCAGTTTTGAAAGGCCCGGAAGAACGTCTTATTGAAGACCTGTTGATTGCAATGGGGGAATCCCTTCTCGGCAACTATTTTCTCTGGAAGCAGGTGCGTCCTTTGGTGGAAAACGGCGAAACGATAGGAAAACTATTTGAACTGCATCTGCGCAGCCCCGCCGAGCGGCGCTGCTTTCTGTCTGATGCCGAGCTGAAACAATATCTGCTCCTGGCACAGCTTTCCCAAAGCCAACAAAACCGCAATCACTACACGATGGTGATTAATGGCTCTGAGGCATTTACGCCGCCCGGCCTTCTCTTCGGCCTTGTCTATGCGTGGTATTTAAATAACACGCGGGGCGAGTTCATAAATCATGAAATGTCAATTGTCCAAAGAAACACATCGCAACTTATCCCCAAGCAATCAATGGAGCGTGAGCGGATGCAGAACCTCATAACATTCTTTCGTCGCAGCGTGTTCAGACAGAAGATACCTAAATCATAGTGCTTGCAGCACGCCGTTCTCAGCAAAAAGCAATAAGCTGAAAACCGACAGATGGAATAATTTCTGAGCTTACCGTATGATAATTGGTGTTCCCCGTGAAATTAAAACCGGCGAAAAGCGCGTTGCTCTGACACCGCCTGGTGTTGCAGCGTACGTTCAGCACGGGCACGAGGTGCTGGTTGAAACAAAGGCGGGCTGTGGCAGTCATATTGCGGATGAAGAATATGTGCAGGCGGGCGCGGCCATTGTTGCAACAGCGCAAGAAATCTGGCGCCGCGCAGCACTGATCGTCAAAGTAAAAGAGCCCATCGAGCCCGAGTTTTCGTTCATGCAGGAGGGCCAGATTATTTTTACGTTTTTTCATCTGGCGGCGGATTTCAACCTAACCCGCACGCTTATTGAAAAGAAGATTATTGCCGTCGCTTATGAAACGGTGCAACTTGAAGACGGCAGCTTGCCCATCCTGAAAGCCATGAGTGAAATTGCCGGCAAGCTGGCAGTGCAGTTTGGCGCACAGGCCTTGGAGACAACCCACGGCGGAAGAGGCATTGTGCTGGGCGGTGCCACGGGTGTTGCGCCGGCTCAGGTAGTGATTCTGGGCGGCGGAACCGCGGGCTGGCATGCCGCCGCTATAGCAATCGGCATGGGGGCTCGGGTGAGGCTGCTTGATATAAACCTGAAGGTACTAGAAAAGGCACGCACGGCATTTAAAGAACACATTGACGTGCAGTATGCCGATCATGCGGCGGTAGAGCAGTCGGTTCTTGACGCTGATCTGCTCATTGGCACGGTCTTGATCCCCGGTGCAAAGGCGCCCCGGTTAGTTTCACGTCAACTGGTGGCAAAGATGAAACCGGGCGCGGCAATTGTAGATGTCTCCATTGATCAGGGAGGCTGTATCGAAACCTCCCGCCCCACTACCCACAATAATCCGTTTTTTATTGTCGAAGGGGTGGTGCACTGCTGTATCACCAACTTTCCCGGCGCGGTGCCACTGACATCAACACAAGCACTCTCCACAGCTTCTTTGCCTTTCGGCCTGGAGCTTGCCGACAAAGGTTTCACGCGGGCTGTTGCTGAAAACCCGTACCTTGCCAAGGGTGTTAATCTTTTTATGGGAAAAGTTACCTGCCGCCAGGTGTGCGATGCATTCGGCCTTCCCTATGAAGCGGTTTTGTAAATGTTTTCCTCACAGACCCCATATACGCCAGTTTCTGTGATTCCGATGATTCTGGCTATAATTTCTTTTCCCATTAATATATCCGAACCGTTCAATAAAACCGGAATGTAGTTTCGGGAAATCCCCCGCAGAAGCTGCGTTTTTCGGTCGCGGGTGCCTTCAATCAACACCGGCATCGCTTTATTCAAGCATGAAGCATAGAAAACCAGTTTTTTTTGAAGCGCCATCGTCCGGAGCGTTACAATCCGCTGTTTTTTGATAGGTTCCGGAATCTGATCCGGTAAACGCGCTGCAGTTGTGCCGGGTCTGCGGGAGTAAGGAAAGACATGAAGATACCCGACCGGAAGTTCCTGAACCAAGCGCAGAGTTTTTTCAAACTGAGCTTCTGTTTCTCCGGGAAAACCCGCCATGACGTCAACTCCGACATTGAGATCCGGTATGGTTTGGGTGAGGGTTTCTATGATGCGTTTAAACCCTGCCGGGGTATAAGATCGGTTCATGCGGGTTAAGACTATTTCATCACCGCTCTGCAGAGGAATATGAAGATGTGGACAGATGTTGTGAGAACGGGCCATGAGGGCGACTAACGCATCGGAAATTTCGTTCGGTTCAATAGAACTCAGCCGAATCCTAACACCTGTGAACCGCTCATCATCTGCAAGCTTTTGCAAAAGCGCAACCAGGGGAACAGGGGGCTGAAGATCAAGACCATACATCCCCAGATGGATACCGGTCAGCACAATCTCCCGGTACCCCTGACGGACAAGGGACGCACAACTCTCAAGGGTCTGCTCAATGGGCAGACTTCTGCTCATGCCGCGCACATGAGGAACAATGCAATAGGAACAGGCGGCACTGCAGCCATCCTGAATTTTTAAAAAGGCCCTCGTGCGCTTGAAAAAAAGCGGGACGGGGAACAGAGAAAGATTGTGTCCACGGACAGGAGAGGATACGCAGAGAATGCGGGAATTCCCGGCGATTATTTTATTGATGTGGCTGCAAATATCCTCTTTTTCGGGATTGCCCAGAATGTGAAGCCGGCTGGAAATTCCTGCTAATGCATCCGCAGCATGCTGGGCGTAACAGCCAGTAACCGCAACCTGTGCATACGGGTTCATTCGGAGCGCACGGCGAATAAGCTGACGCGACTGAGCGTCACTGCTTTCAGTAACCGTACACGAGTTTATAATATAAACATCCGAAACAGCAGAAAAGGGAACAATGTCAAACCCATCGCGGCGTAGCGCTGCTGCCATCGCTGCAGAATCAAAAAAGTTTACTTTGCAGCCCAGCGTCGCAATGGCAATTTTAAGTGACCGATTCTGTTCCATCGCCACAACTTCCTGCCCCGTGGATAACTTCCTTTGTGAGTGCGTTGCGATCGCCACCGATTGTCTGATGGTTCGCGCCGATTGTATCGGAAGAGCTTTCTTGTGCGGGAAAATGGCGGTGCTGTTTTTCAGGAAGAGAAAACGCCGATCGCGTGCTTATGCCTTACCCGCACACCCTAATACATTGACCAATTTATGAATCACCAATTTTTTTATTGCCTCGCGTGCAGGGCCGAGGTATTTTCGGGGGTCAAATTCGTCGGGGTGTTCAGCAAAGCACTGCCGGATCGTTGCCGTCAGGGCAAGGCGCAGGTCGGTATCAATGTTTATTTTACATACCGCCAGAGCTGCTGCTTTGCGCAACATGTCCTCGGGCACGCCGCGGGCGCCGGGTATATGGCCGCCGTATTTATTGCACAGCGCCACAAGTTCCTGGGGCACCGATGATGCGCCGTGCAGCACCAAGGGAAATCCCGGCAATTTTTTGCCGATGATTTCCAGCCGGTCAAAGTCAAGCCGAGGCTCGCCTTTGAATTTGTATGCGCCGTGGCTGGTACCGATGGCAACAGCAAGGGAATCACAACCGGTCAGCTTAACAAATTCAACCGCTTCATCAGGGTCGGTGAACAACGCATCGTGTGCCGCAACTTTCACGGCATCTTCAATACCGGCCAGGCGTCCTAATTCGGCTTCAACTGATACGCCGCGAGCATGGGCATACTTAACTACCTCCCGGGTAACGCGCACATTTTCATCAAAAGGAAAGCGGGAGCCGTCAATCATCACTGATTTGAATCCGCCGTCAATGCAGGCCTTGCAAATGGCAAAATCTTCGCCGTGATCAAGATGCAGGGCAATGGGGATAGTGCTGGTCTGAACGGCTGCCTCAACCAGCTTCACCAGATATTCATGCCGGGCGTATTTCCGCGCTCCTGCTGAAACCTGCAGAATCAATGGCGCTTTTTGTTCTGCTGCCGCATCCACAATGCCCTGAAGGATTTCCATGTTATTGACATTAAATGCGCCAATGGCATAACCGCCGGCATAGGCCTTTTGAAACATCTCTTGAGTCGTAACTAAGGGCATATATCATTCCTTTCCGCGGGCTGATTAGTGTGAAACACTTAGCTTATTCTTCCCACTTGATAAGAAACAATTCATAGGGATTGTTTAGCGCCGGGTTTTGCGGCAGAATGCGCAGTGTATAGCCGTGCAGCCCGCTGGTCACACAGGGAACGCTGCAGCGGAATATATGGCTTGAAGCTTCAGCGCCAACACAGGTCATGGGAATCGGATGGCCTGAAGCAAAGTTCCGGTCCGCATCAAGCATGCCGTTATATATTTCCACTAACACATCGGATGGTGAAAGATTGTTTAAAAATATACTTGCTTCCACTTCAAAGCTATTGCCCACTTTCTGCTCCACACTGTCTTTGGTCTTAACGTAATTAATTTTAATATCATGCCAGTTTCGGTATATTTTTTCTTTCCACGCGGCCAACGACCGCGCCAGCAAAAAGTTATCGGCCGACAGTTCCTGGTATCGTCTCATTAGCGGCTGATAAAACCGCTGATTGTATTCATACACCATGCGATTGGTATTAAATACTGGACATAATGCCTGCATCATGGATTTCATCAGGGCAATCCAGCTCCGTGGAAGGCCGTCTTCGCCGCGGTTATAAAACAACGGGATGATCTCTTTTTCCAGAAGATCATAGAGCTCGCTTGATTCCACTTCATCCTGGTAGTTCGGGTCTTCATATTCCTCCTCCTTGCCTATTGCCCAACCGGTCTCGTTGGAATATGCTTCCCACCACCAGCCATCCAGCACGCTTAAATTAATAGCGCCGTTGAAGGCAGCCTTCATGCCGCTGGTGCCGCTTGCTTCAAGGAGCTTGCGCGGATTATTAAGCCAGATGTCAACCCCCTGCACCATGTAGCGGGCCAATGCCATGTCATAGTCTTCAATGAATACAATGCGATTGCGAAACAAATCGCTGCGCGCAAAATTTATAATCTGACGAATGAGATCCTTGCCCTCGTTATCTTTAGGGTGCGCCTTCCCGGCAAAAATAATCTGCACCGGTTTATCTCTGTTTGACAATATACTGGCAAGCCGGTCCGGATTCTTAAATATAAGCGTTGCCCGTTTATAGGCCGCAAAACGCCGCGCAAAACCTATGGTAAGCGCTTCGGGGTTTAATACCTCAGCAGCACGGGCGATTTCCCGGGTTGATTTCTTGCGTTTGAGCAGATGCACTTTGAGATGCCGCCGGGCAAAGGCTACCAGCCGTTCGCGTCTGCGCTCATGGGTTCGCCACAGCTCTTCATCAGGTATCTCTGAGACACGCTTCCATATTTCCTCGTTGCAGGGATCATAGATCCAGCGGGGCCCCAGGTAACGGTTGAAAAGTTCAGCCATCTCGTTGGATATCCAGGATGACGGATGCACGCCGTTGGTAACAGAGGTAATAGGGATTTCGTCGCGCGGCAGCGCCGGCCATATATTCTTCCACATGTTGCGCGTCACCGTCCCGTGTATTTTACTGACGCCATTGGTATAACCGGCCAGACGAAGTGCCAGCACGGTCATGCAAAACCCCTCGTTCGGATTCCCCGGCTGTTCGCGGCCAAGATCCAGAAATTGTTCCCGGGTAAGCCCCAGTTGGGGATAATAATGGTAAAAATATTTTTCTATTAGATCCGGAGAAAAAATATCATTGCCTGCCGGCACCGGCGTATGGGTGGTAAAGACATTGCCCGCAGCCACCGCTTCTCGCGCTTCTGCGAAACTCAAACGGTGCTCCTGCATAAGGAGCCTGATGCGTTCAAGGGCCAGGAATGCGGCATGCCCTTCGTTCATGTGGCAGACCAGCGGATTAATGCCCAGCACTCTGAGCGCCCGAATGCCGCCAATGCCTAACAGAATCTCCTGTCGAATGCGCATCTCTCCGTCTCCGCCATAAAGCTGGGCGGAAATTTTTTGCGCCGCAGGACGATTTGTGCTGATATTGGTATCCAGCAGGTAGAGCGGCACCTTGCCGATCTCTGCTTTCCAGATCCGGGCAGATACCGGCCCATCAGGATATTCAATATCCACAGTTGTTTCCGTATGCTCGTTCCATTTTATGAGCTGCACCGGCATATTAAAGAAATCATTATCGGGATAACTTTCCTGTTGCCAGCCTTCGGCATTCAAATACTGCTGAAAATAGCCCTCCTGATAGAGCAGCCCAACGCCGACCAGCGGCAACCCGAGATCACTTGAAGATTTAAGATGATCCGCCGCAAGGATGCCCAAACCTCCTGAGTAAATAGGCATGCATTCAGTAAGTCCATACTCCAGGGAAAAGTAGGCTATCTGCGATGCATCCGACTTGCCATAGGTGCGCTCATACCAGCTCTTATAGTTTTGATATTTTTCAAGATCCTGCAAGACGCGTTCTAAATGAGCCATAAAACCGTCATCCGCCATGGCCTTGTCCAGCACTTCCTGTTTGATAAGTCCCAGCATGTGCACCGGGTTATGGTAGGTCTGTTCCCAGAGGTCGCGGTCAAGACGCCGGAACAGGTCAATAATGTCCTTATTCCAGGTCCAGCGCAGATTATAGGCAAGCTTTAATAGCCCCAGCAGGTTTTCAGGCAACGACGGGGCCACAGTATATTGATGTATTGGTTTCATGGCGCACGCTCCTGCGAAGTGCTTAAATATAAAAAATATACCAAGTAAACCGGCGCGTGTAAAACAAAAAGATATTCAGGTTCGGCAATCTATGGTATGTAAAAAAATTACGAGACTTTTTATAAACCCGAACAGCAGGAGGCAGAACGATGAAGATTATGGCATTTGTTGGGAGTCCGCGAAAAGGCTCAAATACTGATATTCTCATTGATAAGGTAATTGAAGGGGCGCAGAGCAAAACAGACGTAGCGGTTGAAAAAATATATCTCTACGATGCCAACATAAAGTTTTGCACCGCGTGCGGGGCGCACACGGTGCTGCGGGGAAGCAAGGAGTGTCCTCTTGATGACGACATGAAAGGGATACTTGCCCGCATGGAGCAGGCCGATGCCTTTATCTTTGGCTCGCCCAACCATGGCAGAACCATATCTGCGGCTCTAACCAATTTTATCGCCCGCATGATGCCGCTGCTCAAGATGTATGTGGAACGGGATGGGCAGGGCAATATCATCTATGCCGAAGCGCGGCCGACGATAAAAGGCAAGCGGGCCGTCATTGTCGTAAGCCAGGGCGACCCGTGGCCCTCGTCATCTGCGCTCGCCTTGAAAATTCTTGATGATAATATCAAAGACTTTCAGCTTCGCAAGACCGGCGAAGTGTTCAGCATGGGAAATATTCAGCGTGCTGCGGTCAAAGATAAGAAAGAAGACTTGGACTGGGCATTTGCGATGGGGGCACGGCTGGCAAGCGTGCGCTGAGGGGTAATACCGTTCATGCCGGTGTGTTCTTATCCGTCAATTGTGCACATAGTGGGGAGGAAAGGGTCGGGGAAAACCGACCTTATGGTTAAGCTCATACGCACCCTTTCAGCTCGCGGCTACCGAGTTGCCGCAGCTCGTCATTCTCCGCATGCCCATACTCTTGAGACTGCAGGGACTGACACAGACAAGTATAAGCAGGCGGGGGCGAGCGGATCGGCGCTTATTACGGCGAACGAGGTTAATCTATTCATACCGGCGCTGAACTTCAATGAAAAGCTCGCACCGCTTACGCATGCGTTCCCCCGCTGCCATCTGATTTTAGTCGAAGGCGGTAGCAGGGAGGGCCGGGAAAAAATTGAGATTATTCCGCCCCAGGCAGAACCGCTTTGCGCAGGAGATATAAATCTGCGGGCCTTGGTTGGCAGCGATTATACCCTGCCGGGAGTGCCTTCATTCAAGCTCGACGAAATTGAACCGCTCAGTTCTTTTATTGAAGGACGATATATAAAAGCAGCTCTTTCCGGTGCCGTGATTGCTGGCGGTAAGTCAAGCCGTCTCGGCATCAATAAGGCGCTGCTGCCGTTTCAGGGAAAACCGGTTATCGAGCGAATGCTTGAAACGCTTTCTTCCCTGGTTTCGTCAATAAAAATAATTGCCAATAATCCTGCTGATTATCACGCCTTGCATACAGAAACTGTTCCTGATATTCGCCCCGGGTGCGGACCTCTTTCAGGCATTCACGCGGCTCTCACCCTGAGCTCGACAGAATATGTTCTGGTCGTATCCTGCGATATGCCGCTGCTGACGGCTGAAACGCTCAAACCGCTGCTTCGTGAATACCCGGGACATGACATCACCATGTATAAGCATCGGCTGTTTGAGCCGCTGTGCGCCATTTACCGGCGCACCTGTTTACCGGCGCTGGAAGAGCTTATGGATCACGGCGAGTATCGAATTATTGACCTGTTTCCGTCCCTCAATGCACACATAATCCGCAGTGATCAGGGCGACGTTTTCCAGAGTATAAATACTAAAGAAGACTACGAGCGGCTGCTGGCAAAATCGAGCAGGTATTAGGAGGCGGGGGTTAGGAATTCGTGCGTGAGTGAAAGGCATGCTTGATGAGGGAAACAAGTTGATTTCTGTTTGTTGAGGTCAGCCAAGAAGGAAAAAGGGGGCGATCCCCTTATTCCTTTATGATACTATGCGAGGTTTTAATACTATTGAAAAGAATATTATGCGGATACACCATACTGCATGGGGCACGAGATTACATAAGTTTACCCTGATGGGTTGTTGAACTCTTATAAATTTAAAAGCACTTTTATCAAGGCTGATATTTTTACCAGAGGATGGCAATTGAGGTCGGTGTCATTCTGCATTTTCTGCAGTGCAAAAAACCCGGGCTCATTTTGCACCGATTTTAAGAAAAATTTTTATGCTCCTGCTTATAATGATGCTGGTCGGGGTGGATTGCCTGTATGCATGACATGTCGAAAATATCCGCTCGCAAGAGAGGTCCTTTTAAGTAGCCCATCTCTTGCAACACCGGAACAAACTTCATGGTTGACTCAATGTATTCAGCCGGAAGTGAAGCGCAGTATTGGGGGGAAATTGACAGGGTATTAACAATAAAATCCCTGTTTACTGCCTTGCTCTGCTGTGCCAGAAGCTCGGCTGCCTCCTTAGGTTTTTCTCTCAAAAAGTTGCAGGCTTTTTCATGAGTCTGCAAAAATGTTTTGAGCAGCTCGGTGTCGTCAAGTAGATTCTCCCGAACAACTATCCCGTAGCTGGGATTGAACGGCCAGAGACAATCAGGCGGCAAAATGATTTTCTGACCGTAAAACGTCTGCGCCACCACGGCAAGCTGCGGAGTTCCCGCCGCCCCCTGGATTTCGCCCTCTGCAATGGCAGCAGGAATAAGATCAGCCCAGGAGAAATTTTTTATGTGCACGCCCTCAATCTGATACTGCTTAAGCATGGAGCGTATTATAACATCGTGAATGGAGCCCTGTGCTGGCGAGCCTATTGCTGTGCCGCGGAACTGGCGCAGCACCTCTGCAACACTGGGCACATTCTCATAAGAGGAATATCCCGAACCGGCAATTATAATGGTCCCCTCAACGTGCCCCCCGCCTATACAGCGCACAGGGATGCCACGGTCAATACCAATCATGGCCGGGGGCAGTCCAATATACCCCAGGTCTATCTCGTCTGCAGCGAATGCTTCTACCATAGCCGGCCCGGTCCCATAAAGGCTCCAGGAAGCTTTGATGCCATTCTCATTGAGCCAGCCGGCGCACTTGAGTAAATGAGACGTATGATACAGGGTTGAAAGGTATCCAATGCGCAGTGTGTTCACGATAGTTCTTTTTGAATTTTATGCCCCGACTGATTAAACCGAGAGGCGTCAGGGGGTTAGCTTCTCTTTAAGGGTTGTAATGAATCCTGCGATTGCCTTCACATCAAGCCCCGGTGAGGGTTTATTCAGGGCCTGCTCAAAATGAACCAGCGCTTCTGCATCGTTTCCCCGCTCCATGTATATGGTGCCCAGGTTATAATGGGCGGGCGCATCCTGCGGATCTATACGCAGCACTTCCTGATATGCCGCCAACGCCCGGTCAGAATCCCCCTGACGCAGATAAATGGCGGCGATGTTGAATTGAGCATCCTTCAATTGCGGATTAATGCGCACCGCGCTCTCAAAATAATACAAAGCGCGCTGATCATCTTTTTTTTGTAGATAAATCTGCCCGAGCATGCTGTTTGACTCAGCTAACGGGGGTTTATGGGCTAACGCCTTCTTAAAGTATTCCTCCGCTAAGTCATAGTTCTGCTGGTAAAAATAGGCAAGGCCCATGTTGTGGTAAATAAGTGGATTATTTGGTTTTAATGCGAGTGCCTTGCTGTATTCTGCCAGTGCTTTTTCATGCTGGCGCTGTTTTTGATAAATGTTGCCCTGTAAAATGTAACTCTCTGCTGACGTTTTGGCCGGGACCTGCAGCAGGGGCTGCAGGACTTCATGAGCTTTATCGTATTGACCGCGTTCCGCGTATAAACCGCTGAGCCATTGGCGTGTTTCGGGCAGGTTTTGGTTAATGCGGAGCGCCGCTTCGTATTCCTGTATTGCCAGGTCAAGTTTTTTCTGGGTGCGATATAAATTGCCCAGGTTAATATGCGGTTCGGGGTAATCTTTTTTAATCTCCACTGCGGTGCGATACTGCTCAATAGCTGCATCGTATTGCTGTCGCGAAAAGTAGATGATCCCTAAATTATTATACGCCTGCTCGCACGTGGGCATGATATCTATAGCCCATTTAAAATATTTTTCTGCTTCGTCATACTGTTTAAGCTGCAGATAACAGTAGCCGGTATTGAGTATGGCGCTGGTATTATAGGGATGTGCCCGGAACGTCTCCTTATACTCTTCAATGGCACGGTCAAACTGCTTCTGCAGCGTATAATTGCGGGCAAGGAGAGCAGAGATATTAGAATTGTAGCGAGAAAAATACTGTTTGGCTTTTAACAGATACTCATTAGAATCTGCAAGGCTCCCTTGTTTGTCGGCCATGATCGCTTTAACAAAATACTTATCAGCAAGCAGTATTCTGCGGATAAAATAGGCTGATGAGACAAATAATGCCAGCAGAATAAGCGTCAGGCCAATCCTCACCGGCAGATGAGTGCGGATTTTCCAGACAGCAGTCGCAGGGTTGCCGCTAAGCCGATACAAAACAACAAGCAGCCCCGCAAAGCTGAAAAGCAGTACCGGCGGAATTGCCCGTTCCATGGGAAAACAGAACGTTGCATTGACGGCAAAGCCGAGCACCCCGAGAAAAATGCACAGCGCACGCAGTTTTATCTCTTCATCATGTCGGCGGAAAAAACTACGCCAGAATAACCAAAAAATACTTATAAACAGCGCGATATAGGCACAGAATCCAAAAATTCCCAGTTCCGCCAGCATTTGAAGGTGGTCATTATGCACTCGGGTGAGCTGCTGTTCATCTTTGAAAGACCAGTCTACCGCAGCAGCGCGGTGATAGCGCGGATACAAAATTTTAAAATTTTGCAGCCCCACGCCGGTCCATACATGGTCCTTTACCATCTGCAAGGTGTTTTTCCACCAAATAATTCTAAGCTGCGCTGAATCGCCCTCCTTGAAATCGGTTATGGATAGAAACCGTTCGCCAATGGACTCTTTGAGAATAGGGACTGGAATCTCAGCAGGTTTCAGTTGTGAAAAAACGACGAGCAGCAACACTGCTCCGGCACCGGCTACGGTCGGGATCAGCAGACGTTTCCATGAATTCCTGCGTAGCAGGAATCGCAGGCGTGGCGTTAAGCAGGCGGCCATAATTGCCAGAATAATAATCGCCGCCACCCAGCTCGCCCGGGTTTTTATATATAATGAATAGAGCAGTGTAATAAACACACACAGCAGAAAAACAAACCGTTGCCACGTGCGGCGGGAAATGATCAGACAGCCAATGCCAAGGGGCAGTGACATGGAAATAATATGCGCAGCCATATTTTTATTGGAAAGCGTGCTGGCAGGCGGGACTATTTGCGGCACCCAGGTCAGATTGAACAGATACTGGGCTACGCCTATCAGGGAAACAGCCGCAACGCTGAGCGTAATAACATAAAAGTAACGGTCTATGTGCCCAATATCGGCGACGGTATGGCGAATAAAGAAGTAAAACACTATGGCAGCCGCGTAGTGCAGCAGCGGCAGCGTGGCAAGGTACGGGTTTTGGGCCTGCAGTAGGGAAATCCAGCAAAAAGCATAAAACACCAACAGCAGCACATCCATCGGGATGAGTTCCCACGTGAATCCCTTTTCTTTTTTATCGTGCCAGATTCCGAGCACTGCCAGCACAATAATCCCCCATTGTAAAAATGCCATTTTTGGCACATTTTCAAACTCACCGGATTTCCCATAAAAAATGAGCGGACCACACCCGATTAACAGCAGCGGACCAAACTCGATGATCTTGGCAATAATATGGCTCACACCCTGCGGTCGGGAGACACCAGAAACGCTGGCAGCAGGGTGTTTTCTAACAGCAAGGCGCCGCTGTTTTGGTGAAAGCTTTTTCTTTTTCGCTCTGGTCATTGACACAATCCTGTGCACGCCCTAAGCACTTCAGTGTAAAGCGTGCGGGTTTCCTGAACCATCCGGTCAACGGAAAAAAAAGTTCTGCAGCGCTGCTGTCCGCTCATACCCATCTTGTGGCGCAGGGATGGATTGTCTGCAAGCTTTATCAACGCATCAGAAAGTGCCTTTACATCCCTTGGCGGAACAAGAAAGCCGGTTTTGCCATCCTCAATCAATTCCGGAAGCGCGCTCACGTTGCTTGCGACAACCGGTTTTCCCATGTTCATGGCCTCAAGCACCGAAAGCCCAAAACCTTCCCAGAGGGATGGATGGCTAAAAATATCCATCGCATTGAGCAGGTCATCCGTATCCGAACGATAGCCGGTGAACACAACCTTTTCCTGAAGGTCAAGCTGCCGCACCTGTTTTTTTAGCTCTTGTTCAAGCTCTCCGCTCCCCACAATCAACAAGCGCAACCGACTGTTTCTTTTAACTGCAGCAGCAAATGCGTTTATAAGATAGCGGTGGCCCTTTTGCGCCACCAGGCGGGCAATAATTCCCAGCACGATATCCTCTTGTCCAATCTCTAATGATGAGCGCAGGGCCTGACGGTTGGACGCTGCCTGCGCCGGTTCAATGCCATAATAAATGGTCGTAATTTTTTCCCGCGCTGCCCCTTCAACCTCATGGGTAAAACGAGCGATCCAGTCAGATATGGCTACAATTCGGGTGGTCTTTCTGTTGAGCATATAATTTACCATTTTGATCGGTTGGCGCCGGCGAAATGCGTCGTCATTATGTTTAGAAGAAATAACGGCTTTGATGCCGACAGCGCGTGCTGCCGCAATACCATAAAGATCCCCGTGCATAAGGTGCGTATGCACCAGGACAGGTTTAATGTGTTTTAAATGTTTCACAATTGCCAAAAAACAGAAAGGGTCAATATCATGCCGGATGGCAACCGGGTGTATCGTAATACCCCTGTGTTCAAGCAGGGAAAGATAATCGGCTACCGGGCGTGTCGGGTCTATTAAAATCAAGAAATTTAGTTCATAGGGCTGACCGTTCAGGCGCGGAAGCAGCGTCAGCAGATGCTTCTCCATGCCGTGAATCCCGGTTACTTTAGCGATGTGGACAATTTTCGGGCGATAATCAAACGGTTCCAAAGGCTACCTCATCACTTCTCATGAGGCATATGCTACCGCGCATCAACCTGCACCCCTTTTAATAACAGCAGTTCTTCATAGAGTGCGGCTATTTTTTTAACCATGTCGTGCAATGAAAATTCTTGCAGCGCCGTCACGCGCCCCTTTTCTGAAATATTTTTTTTCAGTTTCTGATCTTTGTACAGTTGCACGACCCGGTCTGCCATGCCGACCACATCGCCGGGAGGTATAAGAAAACCATTGCTGCCGTCCTGGATGATTTCGGCATTGCCGTCAATATTGTGCGCCACCACCGGCAGCCCCGCAACCATGGCCTGGGGAATAACCCGCGGCAGCCCTTCCCATAGCGACGTCAGCGTAAAAATATCCATACAGCGGAGCAGGTCTGGAACATCCCTGCGCAATCCGGCCAGCACCACATCTCTTACAAGGCCACACTCTCTAATGAGCGCTTCAGTTTCTTCGCGAAGCGGGCCGTCGCCGACAAAAAGAAATTTGGCGTGGGGAATCTGCCTTTTGACCAGCGCAGCCATTTTCACAAAATCCAGCGGATTTTTCTGCCGCGAGAGTCGGCTTACCGTTCCCACCACCGGGCCGCTGCCGTCAAGCCCCAGGCTTTTTTTTAGCAATGAAGCATCTGCAGTGCTGCGGCTGAACGCTTCTATGTTTATGCAGCTATGGATGACTGTGTATTTATCTCTGGTGCCTATTTTGTCCTTCAGCCCCTTTTCTACATTCAGGGTTGAAACAGCGATCAGCCGGTCAGTAAAAGGAACGGTGATTCGTTCAAGAAAGATATACATCCCTCGTGTAAAAGCATTCTGATAGGGATGATGTGCCCAGCCATGAACGGTGTGGACAATAACCGGTACCCGGGCAAAGCGTGCTGCCCACCTGCCAATAATACCAGTTTTAGAGCTGTGGGTATGAACAATATGCGGCTGCTCGCGCTTAAATATGTTCACCAGTTTCCATGTCGCAATCAGGTCTTTAATTGGATTAACTTCGCGAACGATTTCCGGAATTATGGTAAGCGGAATGCCTTGTTTCCGCACTTCGGTTATAAGCTCGCCTTCCGGCCCGGTCTGCGGTCCGGCGATAATCTGGGGGGCAAACCGCTCCTGGTCAATGGAAGCGCAGGTCTCAATAACGGTTTCCTGCGCACCGCCAACTATGAGCCGGGTGATCGGGTTAATCACTTTAATTTTTTTCATGGCTTAAATAAAAAGAGAGGAATGCATTACACTCCTCAGAAATAGGCGCCAATAATAATTTCGCGTGCAAACAGTCGCTGGTGGGACCTTCATGATGACTGCATTTTACCTGAGCAAAAGAAAATAGTTATAAAATCTTGCGCCCCTAAAAAATTATATAATATCTCATTCCTCTCCTTCTGTCTATATGGGGGTGTTTTGTTTAACAGCAAAAAGAGCAAAACGACATAAGCTCCTGCATAAATGTCTCTTTATCTTTAAACAGTATAGTTGACAAACGCTTATTGCGTGCGCGTTCAATGTTTTCACTGCTGTCGTCTATAAAGAGTATCTGTTCAGGCGCGACCTGCAGTGCTTTGGCTACATCGTCAAAAATAGAGGGATCCTGTTTGGACTTGCCCATGTGATAGCTATTAAATACCTTATCAAACCATCGAAAAAAATCATGTTTCTCATTCAACTCGTCCAGCCAGTTTGTCTGGTCGCTCAGAATTGCACAGCGGACACGGGCTTCCCTCAGCCTTTTCACCACCTCAATCATCCAGGGACGAAGCTCAAACCGCAAAAGAATTTCAGCCCGCAGCTCAGCATCTGAACCTTTTATGCCCGTCTGCTCCCGCAGAGTTTGCCAAAAGGCCGCTTCATCCATCCGGCCGGTGACGTATCCTCCCTTAAATGTCAGGGCAAAGGCCAGCTGCAAAAATTTCTCCGGATTCAAACCATTGCGCAGAGCAATTGCAACAAGCCCGTTTTTGAATCCCTCTTCTGCCAGCACCCCGCCAAAATCAAACAGTATCACCGCTGCTGAACATGTTTTCATAGCAGGGATTTTCTGCTGGTCATAGCAGTGACTGACGGTAAACGTTCGTCGTGCTTTTGAGTGCTCATTGCGCCGCAAAAAAGAGATAGTAGAAGGTTGAAAAAAGCGCCCAGAGGAGGGTTGCGCCGGTCGTCACTATGCAGATGGCGGCAAGGAGTTTATGAAAATAGGTTTCAGGGTTTCTTTCGCTGTAGCCGAGTAGAAACCCCAGCACAACCCCGCCGGCAAGACCGCCGCCATGCCCCCAGTTGTTTATCCCCGGCACCAGCAACCCGAACAGCCCGATGCCGACAACCCAACCCAAAAGCTGTTTGAAAAGTGATTGTCCAAAGATGCCGCCGCGGCTTTTGCCATAATACAGCAGCGCCCCTATCAAAGCGCACAAGCTTGCAGATGCGCCAATGGTAAAACTAATGCCGGCCAAATACGAAACCAAAAACCCGCTGATGCCGCCCAGCACATACAAAATAACCATGCGGTAAAAACCAAATTCCTGCACCACCAGCGGTCCAATCTGAGAGAGCACCATCATATTAAAAAACAGATGTAGAATTCCTCCGTGCAGATATCCTGCCGACACCAGTGTCCACCAGCGGTGAAGGCGCTCAATAGGAATGGTGCCGGTTGCCCCCATGAGCAACAGGATATTATTGGACGGAGCTAGAAAGCGCAACGGGTTGACAGAAGTTGAGAGCCCTGAACTGCTCAGCAAAACTGACATTACGAAAAAGATCACATTTATTATTATGATAGACCTGATACAGTTCTGTGCATCTAAAGACCAGAGCTTCAGCACGGTGGTTTTCCACCATGAGCCGGGGCGTGAAATGCCGCAGTAGGGACAAACTGGCTCGTCAAAACTGATGAGCTTGCGGCAGTTGGGACAGAGAATGGAGCGACGCACAGAATTTTGCATTGATCTATGCAGAGCAGTTTTTTTCTGAGTAGTCAGATTTAGTTTTAAATGGGCTGGCTGATAGCTGATGGCTATGAGCTGAAAGCTTTAGTATTTAAACGTTCCGTTTTCGTAAATGATGTGCCTTTTACCTGACTTTAAAACAGCAGATACCGTCTTTTGTTCAGTATTGATTAAATCCCAGTGGAGAGCTGAATCATTAAAACCAAGCTTTTCTTTGATTGCCTTAGTCAAACGAGCAGGATTGCCACTATAGGTATCTGAATACGCCGAGCCGACTGCCAGATGGCAGTTGCCATAACGCCCCCCATAGTTCTCGTCATACAAGGTGTTAGCCATAAAGCGGTCTATTTTTGAGAACCGTATATCGGTTAAGGAAAATTCTCCCACCCGATTTGCTCCCCGATCCATGGCGAGCTGTTTTTTAACAAAATTTTCGTTCTTGCGCGCCTGTATTTTTATTGCCACACCGTTCTTGAATTCCAAGCTCACGCCCTCTACATAATTGCCATTATGAAATGAAGGCTGGTTTGCAAAGTATCTGCCCTCCGTTCCTCGCCAGTCAGGAGAGAGAAACAGTTCAAAGCTGGGAATATTATGCCCGGAAATGCCGATCCATTTACGCTTCTCGCCCGGGGTTATGATCAGGTCAATGCCTGCTGACTCAATATGATAGGCCTTAACGGCCATGGCATTAAGCCATTTTTTTATTTCTGTGGCATTCTGGAGAATCCGCCGCCACTCGCGCACGGGGTGCGCCGCATCAAGATAGCAGGCTTTGATTATCTGGTGTTCGTATTCTTTAAGTGATAAACGGGCATGCCGCGCCTGGGCCGGCGTGGGCAACGAGCAGAGTGTCCAGCCGAACAACCCACGTTCTTCCCGCTTATTAAGAATATCACGAAGCGGCTTTCGGGCAACTGCTGCGGCGCCGATTTTTCGCGGGTCAACGCCACTGAGATGGGTGAGAGATTCAGGCGCATGAAGATAAATGCTCCCGTGAAGATGCTCACATAGTTCTTTGTCTCCCGGAGCCTGGAAGACCAGTTGTTCTGGATTCGCAAGCGAAAAAAAATTGAGTTCCATAGCCGCAGTGGCACTCAGCCGCAGAACCGGATGCATGCCCTGCTGCAGTATTTTTTTCTGGAGAATCTCTGCAAGTTTGATGGCCGGCAAATCATAGCGCACCAGGATGACATCGTTTTTTTTAAACGCACCCGTTCGTGCTGTTTTTATGCCCCACAAGAGGACTTCTGCGTAGTTGTCCAGAATTTTTTCCGTAAACATGCTCTACCTCTCCCATATTTTTTATAATCAAATCTCACAACGCGGCGTTCCGTTTAATAACACTGTTAAGGACTCTAAGCCGTCAGCCAAAAGCCATCGGCTTTATTGTCGCATCATTACGTATTTTCGCACCTTCTATGGTTTTATCTTTCTTCTTTTCAGCTATTGGGGAAGAATACCGGTAATGCTCTCACGAATCAAGACAAAAAACTTAGGACTTCCCCACAATAATTTATTGAGGGAGATGAAAAAGCGTTCGGACGGTTGTGTTGTGGCGATAAAAACCTTCAGACGCTGGTGTTTTCACTTTTTTTTACCCGTTTCGTTTTAGTGTTCTCATGCGTGTTATCTGAATTGCGGGGCTTCTTTTTGGGGAACATCCTGAAAAAACTTAGAGTGAGAATAAAGGTGGATTTTCTTGAGTATTTGTTTTAAAAATAAAACACAGCGTTGCGAATAGTCAATTTTTGAGACGGCGACTACAAGGCGAGGCTTCCCGGAGCTTAATTATCCGTTTCCGATACCTGCCTCTTGACTCCGCTTACAAAGCGGGGCGTGCGCGGCATGAAAACGGTCATCGCGAGTCCCGCAGCGCGGGACGTGGCGATCTCGTATTTTGGACAACATTGATCTTATATTATAAATTATCGATCATTTGGGTTTTTAGTAAGCAAAAAGCGACTTTTATATCGATAAAATCA
>CAZQKW010000056.1:0-21500 GCA_964594075.1 uncultured Thermodesulfobacteriota bacterium
AAACTTTTCATCCCCGCTTACAAAGCGGGGTATTCAAGTTTTGAATTTTCATAAAACGCTTTCCCGGTGCTGGCATCATGAGTTGAAACGTTAACCGGGTAAGATTATTAATAAAGTGCCTCGTGAAAACGCTTATCAACACCATCAGTTTTATAATAATTCTTGGTCTGCTGATAATATTTGCGGTTGAAAATAATCAGCCGGCAGAACTCACCTATTTCGGCATTACGGTGCCGTGCAGAATATATCTGCTGGTTCTGATACCGTTTTTTGTCGGCGTGGTGTGCGGAAACGTCCTTGATATAGCAAAACGATTCAAGCTTAAAAAGGAAATTAGGCGATTACGGCGTGAACTGGAAAAAATTGAGGAGAGTCAGTGCCACGAAATCCGCTAACAGGTCGTGCCTGCTTTTTCCCGCACCCCTGCCGCTGCACCATACACTGGTATGTTGGTTATTGCCTGCGCAACGCCTGCTGAAGCAGGGGCCTTAAAGAACCATATCACCATCAACGAACAAAAGCGTTATCACGCTACCCGGCTGATCAGGGGCGTGCTTGCCGACCGGGAACTTCTTTTGGTCATTACGGGTATTGGCCCCCGCAACGCAAAAACTGCCGCGCAGCTTATCAGTCAGCATTTTCGGCCCGCATATGTAGTTCTCATGGGCGCCGCTGGCGCGGTAGATCCCTCATTGCGTGTGTGTGATATCGTCATAGTAGATAAAATTCTGCGCAAGCAGGGGTCTATATACCACACCCAGAATATTTCAATTGAGCATTCCTTTTCTTGCCATCACGAACTCAGTCGCATCGCATTTCAGCATATCGCACGTGAGGGTCTGGAACCTCAATGGGGCAACTGTCTGACGACCGAGCATTTCATTCATCTCAAAGCCAAAAAAGCCTGGATTTATGAAACATTCGGCGTAAAGCTGATAGAAATGGAAAGTGCAGCGCTGGCAAACATCTTTTACACGGCGGGAATTCCGTTTATCAACATACGCGTTATATCAGATACCGCCATCCGCTCGATTATTGATTATGAAAAAATAGCGGGATATAAAAAACGCAGGGAACCGGCATCTCTGGTAGCATATTTTTTGCAAAAGCCGGGAGCGGCATTGAAACTCATACGCTTTAGAAGCGACATGAGAAAAGTAAGAAACATGATCGCGCGCATTGCCGCAGTTCTGGCAAAAGACATGCCTGAACAGGTTAAAACCTCAACAGCTACCATCCCTGTTTAAACAAGCCGGCACGTGCGTTAACGGCAGGAACTGCAATTTTTTGACGAGCAGGTGCTGCATCCACTGGAACGCGACGAACTGAATTCTCCGCCTGCGCTTTTAAAGCTGAACGCGGATAAGCATTTTTCTATCCTGGAGTCGCCGCATTGCGGACACTTTTCTGGCATCTGTTTGCCAAACACCAGTTCTTCGAAGGTATTGTTACAGTGCAAACATTTAAACTCAAAAATTGGCATATACCCTTCTTATAATTCACAATAAACGCATTACCTTTTAGACCGTCAGTGTCCGGGTCTCTTCGCGCCATAACTCATCTAAAGCAATGCGTTAATATTTGCGGCTATGCTGACCTGTTGCGCGAGCAAAGTTCGGAGCTCACTGCGCCCTATTTAATTATGCACAGAAACGCTTCGCGCTGCAAGCTGTTACGAACCGCCTTGGGAAACTGCTACCCTGCAGCCTTGCGCCGCAGCCAGTACTTCTGCATATACCTCTTTTAACGATACGCCTTTTTCCAAGGCCACCCGTTTACATTCTTCAAATTCAGGGGTAATATTAGTAGTATTCCCGTCGTGCAAAATTTTTACCCGCAGCGTGCCAAATTTTGTCTTCAGCCTGCCGTAAGAACGCTTAAGGCACATACGCGCAATTCGGTAAAAACGAATGCCGCCGGTTGTTGACTCCTGAAAAATAATCCGAAGCAGCGTTGGCTGTTGCTGTTCGGCACAGAGCACTTGTAACAGCAAGCCCGGACGATTTTTTTTCATCTGCACGGGAATAAAGATGACATCCAGTGCCCCTGCAGCGAACAGCCGCTCCATAAGAAAGCCCGACCACTCTGGATTCATATCGTCCATGTTTGCCTCAAGCATCCATACATATTCGTCTGCCGCAACGCCTTGCGTCTCTCCCAGCATCAGCCGCAGCATATTGGGCATGCCGGGTATGTCTCGAGACCCTGCACCATAACCGACGTTTGTTATGGTCATGGCCGTCGGCGCGCCAAATGTTTTGACAAGTGCTGTTACAATTGCGGCGCCGGTTGGTGTAACCAGCTCTCCGGTACCATCTGCACAATAGACCGGCACCCCTTTGAGCATCTCCAGTGCCGCCGGTGCCGGCACCGGAAACATGCCGTGCTGACATTTAATACTGCCTGAACCAAGCGGCACTGCAGATGCGGAAAAGTTTTCAACCCCCAGATAATCTATACAGATTGCTGACCCGATAATGTCAACCATGGAATCCACCGCCCCCACTTCATGAAAATGCACATCGGCAATTTTGCAATTGTGAACACGCGCCTCTGCGCGGGCCAGGCGATAAAAAATAGCGGTGCTTATCTCTTTAGTGTGGTCATTGAGTGCGCTTTTCCGTATGAGTGTCTCAATGGTGCGATACGTGCGGTGGCTGTGATCATGCCCAGTCAGCTTCACGGTAACCTTCTTGCCTGCTAAACCCATGCGCCGGGCGGTGGAAACCGAAATCTGATACCCGGTGAGGTTCAGCTTTGCCAATTCCTCTTTCAGATACTGTGCGGGCACGCCAAGATCCAGCAGCGCCGCAAGCGTCATATCACCGCTAATGCCGGAAAAACAGTCAAAATACAAATGTTTCATTATGCAATGCCGCGATTAATGAGGCTGGCAATATATCCAGCGCCAAATCCGTTATCAATGTTTACTACCGCGACCCCGGCCGCACAGGAATTAAGCATTCCGAGGAGCGCGGCGATGCCGCCAAAACTTGACCCATACCCCGTACTGGTGGGAACCGCAATGACCGGACGCGACACAAGCCCCCCAACAACGCTTGGCAGCGCGCCCTCCATGCCGGCAACAACAATAAGCACCTGGGCCGCGGTTAATTTTTTCTTCTGGCTCATCAAACGGTGGATGCCGGCAACACCGACATCATAGAGATGCTCAACCCGATTGCCCATGATCTGCGCCGTGATGTAGGCTTCTTCTGCTACCGGTATATCTGCCGTTCCTGCTGAAATGACCAGAATTAAGCCCCTCCCCGTCTGCTCCACCGTTTCGGCTGTGAGCGTAAGCACACGGGACAAGGGATAGTATGCGGCATCCGAAAAAACTTTTTTTATTTTCGCTGCTTTCGTATGATCAACTCGTGTCGCAAGGATGGGATATTTTTTGGCATGCATCCTTTTCATTATAGCTATCATCTGTTCTGCGGTCTTTCCCTCACCCCATATAACTTCCGGAAATCCCTGCCGCAGAGCACGATGATGGTCTACCCGTGCAAAGCCCAGATCTTCAAACGGCAACGTGCGTAGGTCGTCAAGTGCCTGTTCAACGGAAAGGGAACGGTTTTTTACTTTTTCTAAAATTTCTTTAATAAAATTTTCTTTCATCGGCACACCGAGTTGTCACGCAAGAAAGCGCACCACTTATCAGAAGTGGGTAAAACCCTCCTGCCGGTATGTTATTTCTTTATTCTGGTCGTCAAGAACGGTTATTCTGCCTTTTTGTTCGGTAATCTCTCCGATACAAGTTATGGGAATACCACAGGCCCGTTGCAGCACGGTAATGCGCTGTTGCCGATCCGGAGGCACGGTAAACAAAAGCTCATAATCATCTCCCCCTGAGAGTGCAAGCTCATACCGTTGCCGTGCTCCGTGACGCCAGTGCTGCTGGTAGAGCGGTGAGAGTGGCAGCCGATTAAGCCATATGCAAGCGCCCGTGTGACTCTGGTTAATAATATGCCGCAAATCACCCAGCAGACCATCGCTGATATCAATCATGCTGCTGGCAAGACGCATGCGGGATATGGCGGTTCCTTCCCTGATGCGCGGTGTGGGATTAATCTGTTTTTCAATCAACGACCGGAACCGTGCTGATTTTTTTCTCTGTTTTATGAGCGCCAGGCCAAGAGCCGCATCGCCAATAAAGCCGGTAACATAAATCCCATCGCCGGGCCGCGCGCCATGCCGGTAGATGACCCGATCCGGCTGCATCATGCCCAGCATAGTAATGGTAATGACCAGCCGCTTCGGGCATCTGGTGGTGTCGCCACCCACAAGGCTGGCGCCAAACGCGCGCGCGCCGCTGATCATACCCTGATACAGGTGGTGTATAAATTTATAGGAGGTATGTGGCGGAATGGAGAGCGACACCACGAAACAAAACGGGGTGCCCCCCATCGCTGCAATATCGCTGAGATTTACGGCTATGCTCTTTTTGCCCAGCAGGAAGGGCGTCGTATATGACGATTGAAAATGAATGCCTTCAATAAGCGTGTCAGTGGTAACCAGGAGGCATTTTTTTGTGCTGATACGAAGAACCGCAGCATCATCGCCTATGCCGGCAATGACCTCAGAAAATCCCCCGCCCGCGATGCGGGC
The DNA here is from genome assembly GCA_964594075.1 of uncultured Thermodesulfobacteriota bacterium. GTDB lineage: Bacteria > Desulfobacterota > WTBG01 > CAIYCZ01 > CAIYCZ01 > CAZQKW01. Next base: position 4,612 of record CAZQKW010000056.1, read on the forward strand.
AATTTTCTCGATAAGCCCAAACTCACCGAGCTTTCTTAACTCCACTCTCTACCCGATTATTCTGCACTGTGAGTTGTTTTTTCTTCACCAGAGCAATATCCAGTATGTCATCCATATGTTTGGCAAAAACGTAGTTTATCTTGTTGCGGACAGTCGGCGGAATATCTTCCAGGTCTTTCTTGTTGCGCGCAGGAATGATGATGGTTTTAATATTTTGCCGCAGCGCTGCAAGTGATTTTTCTTTGAGTCCGCCGACCGGCAGCACCCTGCCGCGCAAGGTTATTTCTCCAGTCATGGCAACGTCTTTGTTAACGGGAATTTTGGTGAGGGCAGAGATCAGCGCCACTGCCATAGTAACACCGGCAGATGGGCCGTCCTTTGGGATCGCGCCCGCAGGTACGTGGATGTGAATATCGTGTTTTTCAAAAAAATTGGCATTGATGCCCAAACTTTTAGCGCGCGAGCGCGTGTAGGACAGTGCTGCCTGCGCCGACTCTTTCATGACATCGCCCAGCGAACCGGTAAGCACGAGATTGCCTTTACCATTTACAATCGTTGCTTCAATGTATAATAGGTCGCCTCCGGCCTGAGTCCACGCAAGACCCGTTGAAATACCGACCTCATGATTCTGCTGTTCCTCTTCCGGGAGCCGTTTTGGAGCACCGAGAAATTTATGCAAATTTGCACGGGTGACTTTTGTTTTGCCCTTTTTTCCCTCGGCAATACCCCGTGCAGTTTTACGGCAAATGCTGCCGATTTCGCGCTCCAGGTTGCGCAGCCCGGCTTCCATGGTGTATTGATTGATGATAGCCAGAATCGCTTCATCTGATATTTCCAGGTCTTTTGCCGTAATCCCGTTTTCTTCAAGCTGGCGCGGAAGAATAAATTGTCTGGTAATCTTAAGTTTCTCTTCATCCGTATAGCCGGAGAGTTCTATAATCTCCATCCGGTCCTTGAGCGCGGGCAAAATCGGATCGACAAGATTGGCCGTCGTTATAAACAGCACGTTGGAGAGATCAAAGGCAATGTTCAAGTAGTGATCGCTGAAGGCATAGTTTTGTTCTGGGTCAAGCACTTCCAGGAGCGCCGCCGACGGATCACCGCGGAAATCAGCACCAACTTTGTCTATTTCATCCATCATGAATACCGGATTGTTGGTGCCTGCCTGCTTCAGGCCCTGGATGATTCGTCCGGGAAGAGCACCGATGTAGGTGCGGCGATGCCCTCTGATTTCAGCTTCATCCCGAATCCCGCCCAGAGAAATCCTGACAAACTTGCGTCCCAGAGCCCGGGCAATTGATTTGCCCAGAGACGTTTTTCCCACGCCGGGCGGCCCCGCAAAGCACAGAATGGGGCCTTTCATCTGTTTTTTCAATTTACGCACCGAGAGGTATTCAAGAATTCTCTCTTTCACTTTGTCAAGATCATAGTGATCATCATCAAGCACCCGCTTGGCTTTCTTAATGTCAAGATTATCCTTAGTTGATATGCTCCACGGCACCTCCACCATCCAGTCCAGATAGGTGCGCACAATCGAAGCTTCCGCAGAATCAGGGTGCATCTGCTCAAGTCTGCTGAGCTGCTTGCGGGCTTCTTTTTCTGCTTCAGGGGGCATTTTGGCTTTTTCAATTTTTTGTGAAAATTCGTTAATTTCCTGCGTCTTTTCATCCATGTCACCCAGTTCGCTTTTGATGGCGCGGAGCTGCTCGCGGAGAAAATATTCGCGCTGCGTTTTGGACATTTCCTCCTTTGCCTGGGACTGGATGCGTGCCTGCATGGTGGAGAGTTCAAGCTCCTTGGTGAGATGCTCATGGACTTTTTTCAAGCGCACGACCGGATCAACAATCTCCAGAATGTGCTGCGCTTCGTCAATGCTGAGCTTTAAGTTAGAGGCGACCAGATCAGCAAGACGGCCCGGATCATTAACATTTTCCAGTATCTCAAGTATCTCAGACGAGATGAGGCCTTTCAGGGACAGAATTTTCTCGCACTGCTCCTTGACGTTGCGCATCAATGCTTCAATTTCAACGGTCAGTTCCCCCACTCCAGGTTCAATCAACTTCTCAATTTCAACCATATACACCGGTGACTGCTGCAGATACTGTTTAATCTGTGCCTTCACCAGTCCCTGAATAAGGATCTTAATCCGATTGTCGGGGAGCTTCAGCTTGCGCATAATCATCGCCACAGTGCCCACCGAATAAATATCCTGCGGGGTGGGGTTGTCCTCGGAAGGATTTTTCTGGGTGGCAAGCAGAATGAGCCGGTTTGTTTTCATTGCCTCTTCTACGGCGCGAATTGATGATTCTCGCCCCACAAAAAGCGGTAAAAACATATATGAAAATACGACAATATCCCTCACCGGCAGCAGGGGGATCGTATTGGGTATTTCAATGGGTTCTTTATCGGCTGAAAAAACCATATCTACCTCTCGTAGTCAAACATATCACTATCACTGCATTATTGATATACTATTTTTTAAACCTGGTCAAGTGGCGTTTCGCTGCACAGCACAGCGTGTTCAGCGGTGAATTCGCAACAGCTTCGACCATGATATTCACCGCACTTAAACCGGAGCACCGTGCCCTAAAAATTCTCTCACTGCTGTTATGCTGCTGGTAACCTGACAAGGTGGCATGCTTTTAAGGAACAATGTGCCGTAATGACGGGTATTGATGCGTGGATCCAGGAGGCAGAGGATACCGCGATCGCTGCGGCTGCGAATGAGCCGGCCAAAACCCTGGCGTAGAGTTATGATAGCCTGTGGCACCTGATAACTTAGAAATGGATTCTCTCCGCGGGCGGCACTGTGTTCAATGCGCGCCTCCTGCAGCGGGTCTGATGGCGAGGCGAACGGCAATTTGTCAATAATCACACAGCTCAGCGCTTCCCCCATGACATCAACGCCTTCCCAGAAACTGCTGGTGGCAAACAATACGGAAGAAATGTTTTCTTTAAACTCCTCCAGCATTTCATGACGCGGCTTGCTGCCTTGCAAAAGCACGGGATAGGGCAGTCTATCCTTGAGTATGGCATATGCCTCATGCATATTACGGTAACTGGTAAACAGAATGAATGCTCTCCCCCTGGTCAGGGCAATCACCTGTTCAATGCGCTCCGCAGCGCAGGCCACAAACTGTGCGCTATCAGGATTGGGCATGTCATCCGGCAGATAAAGAATGGCCTGCGTAGCAAAGTCAAAATGAGAAGGAATGATGATTTCATCAGGCGGCGCAATGAGATCAAGTCCCAGCCGCCGCTTAAAATAGGCGAAAGTGCCGTTGGTAGAAAGCGTGGCCGAAGTGAATACGATAGTGCGTATCTGCGGGTACAGCAGCTCTGCCAGCTCACTTCCTACTTCAATCGGCGAGGAATGGAGCGCTACCCCGCTGCCCCGCAGCTCGCACCAGGACACGTGTGTTGCCGAATCAAGATTAAGTATCGTTGACAATTCCTGCGCTATGGTCAGCGCCCGATACCGACACTGTTCCAGCTCGTCAGTTTTTTTCTGCATGCGGTCAATGCGGCTGCACAGGCTGCTCAGACCTTCCGCCAGAGCATGATAATTATCCCACAGTTTTTCGCTCACATGGTCTGCTTTTATGCGGTAGCTTTCAGGCGGCCGGTAAAAAGCTGCGAAAAACTGCTGCGAAAGACTCAGCAGAACCGACAGAACCTGCGTGGTATCTTTCAGCCCGTCCGCATGCGCTGCGGCCATTTCGCGCTGAATGTCCCTGACCAATTCCTCGATGCGGCGATGAGAAACCATTATGCCCAGATGCTGGGTCGCGACTGATTCAAGCTGATGCGCTTCATCAAAAATGATGATGTCATACGGGGGAATTATCTCATTGTATCCCGCAGTGCGGATAATCATGTCGGTCATAAACAGATGGTGATTGATGAGCACAATATCTGCTTTAGCGGCGCGCATTCTCATGCGCGTCACAAAACAATCACGATATAACGGGCATTGTTGCGCACTGCAGGTTTCAGCGCTCGCGGCTATGCGCTCCCACGGTTGATAGGTTTCAGGCAGACCGGCAATTTCCGTGCGATCGCCGGTTGCGGTGTGCAGTGCCCATGTTTCAATTTTGTTAAAGAGCTGTGCATCTTCAATAAAATCAAACAGAGGCTGCTGTTGAAACAATTTATATTTTCTCAAACAGAGATAGTTTGACCTGCCCTTCATCAGCGTAGCGGAAAATGAGATCGGCAGCAGTTCCTGAAGAAACGGAATGTCCTTAAAGAATATCTGCTCCTGGAGATTTTTGGTGCCAGTTGAAACCACCGTTTTTTTGCCGCTGAGAATTGCCGGAACCAGATAGCCCAACGTTTTACCGGTGCCCGTTCCTGCTTCAGCAATGAGAAAGTGTTCCTGGTCTATCGCCTTCTGTATTGCCCGCGCATACTCAAGTTGGCCGGGGCGAAACTCGTAGCGATCCAGCCGAGAGGCCAGAAGTCCCCGGTCTCCGAAGACCGCTTCTATGGATAGAGTGGCGTTGTTTACCCGATGCATGGCTTATTCATGTATACCAAGAGCTGAATGGTTGCGCAATTCTCCCTTGCACTTTTTTGTTCGATACGGTAAATCATGTAATCGTACTGTGTAGCACACTTTTATCATCCAAACACAATAAAAATTCCCTGCATGCTGTTAAATCGCCCATTAATTCAGGAGGTGAAATGAAGGTAACTGACGGTATCTATTCCTATCCATGGACCAATATGTGGGAAAACAACTGCAACAGCTATATATTAAAGAAAAATGCGACGACCGTGCTTATTGACCCTGGTCTTAAACGCTATGTGCCTGCTCTGCTCATTTCCGCAAAACAGGACGGCATTAATGAGGACGATATCAGCCTTGTTATAAACACGCATGCTCATCCAGACCATCTGGATGGAAATTCGCATTTTTTAGAGCGTAACATTAAGGTTGCTTTATCTGCGGAAGAGACAAAATTCCTTTTATCAACCGGCAAGGAGTTTTTCAGTATGTTTGGTCTGGCTCAGCCCCACGGGCAAATTGACATCAGTCTGCAGGAAGGTGAATTTAAAATAGGCGACCTTGAACTCCAGATCATACTCACACCCGGACATTCTCCCGGGTCTATCTGCATTTATTGGCCGGAAAAAAAAGCGCTCATCTCCGGTGACGTGATATTTTCGGAAAGCGTTGGCAGGACCGACTTTCCGGGCGGCAGCGGTGAACTCCTTAAACAGAGTATTGAAAGACTCTCAACGCTGGATGTGGAATATCTCCTGCCTGGACACAATGAGATCGTCATCGGCAAAAATGATGTTACGAGAAATTTTGAATTCATCAAGCGGGCATTCTTTTCGTATTTGTAATAACGCGAATCTTCCCCCAGAACAAGAGGGGAGCAGGGAGCGAATAAAACACCGATGTGCAACAACGTGTTGTTACACTCTAAGCTTTTAATTGCACTCACATTGTGATAGTAATATAAAAAACATGTGAGCCGGCGTAGCTCAGTGGTAGAGCAGCTGATTCGTAATCAGCAGGTCGGTGGTTCAACCCCACTCGCCGGCTCCAGTAAAATCAAGCACTTAGCGGTTTCGTTGAGTGCTTTTTTGTTGGGAGCCACTGCTGATTGTGCAGTAATTGTGCAGTTGATGTTGTCATTAAGGGTATTGTCCAGCACCTTTACTGCGTTTACCTTGTGTGAGGGTGCGAGATGGGAATAGCGCAGGGTCATGGTAAGCGTCTTGTGCCCCAGAAGTTCCTTTACTGTCGTTAGGTCAATTCCTGACATTACAAGATGTGAAGCAAAACAATGCCTGAGATCGTGAAATCTAAAATCTTTAATTTTTGCCTTTCTGCAAGCACTATTAAAGGATCGCTTAACATCTTGATAGGGATTACCAGTAACAGTATCATAGAAAACATAAGGAACATCTAACCTTCTGGTGATGCTGAGCAGCGTTCTTCGTAACGTATTATTAATTGGTATCTCTCTCCTTTCTCCATTCTTGGTTTTGTCCAGTAAAATAAATCCATGCTTTAAATCAACATTATCCCATCGCAGGGAAAGTATTTCTCCCTTCCGCATACCAGTATTTAATGCAGTTATGACAATGGGTTTTAAATGTTGATCACAGTTGTTAATAAGTTCCTGACACTCTTCCTTGCTGAGATATCGTAACCGTCTGTTATTTTCCTCAAGCAGCTTTGCCCTTCTGATGCGCTTCAAGACTTCTTCCTCTACCATATTCCACTCAACGGCTTTACTGAAAGCATGTTTCAATGTGGCTAATATTCTGTTTACCGTCGCAGGTTTATTCCCTTTTTGCAGTCGTTCCGTTTGATACTGCTCTATCAGCATCGTTGTCGTAATTACCAGATAATGACAGTTTGATAGAGAAGAAATAGGGTAACACTCTGAGAAGGGAACCCGGAAAGGGAAACAGAAAGGAGTGTTACCATGGAAGAGCACCGTGTACAGAAGAAACAGTCAAGCAAGGCCCACCGCAGAAGGAGACAACGGGGAGGACCATATCCGTTTGAGTTCCGCTTAGAAGCTGTAAAGAAGTATGTGGAAGAAGGGTATCCAGCCTCGCTGATAACAGATGAGATGGCTATCAGCGGAGAGACCCTGCACACATGGACAAAGAGGTACCGGCAGTACGGAGAAGAGGGGCTGCGGGATTTGCAGAATCCCCCGAAGCGATCTTTACTGTCGCAGCGGGTAAAAGAGAAGATTGTTGAGCTGAAGAAGTCAAACCCGGGATTTGGCAGCCGCAGGATTTCTGATGTCCTGAAGCGGTTTTTTCTGATGCCTGCCAGCAGTGCTACCGTTCATACGACCCTTGCAAAGGCACATCTCACCAATCCACAGAAAAAGAAAGCAAAAAGGAACCCATGCAAGCCGCGGTTTTTTGAGCGCAGCACCCCGAACCAGCTGTGGCAGAGCGACATCTGTCCGTTCCGCCTCGGGGGGCAGAATGCCTATTTGATCGGCTTCATAGATGATTACTCCCGCTATATAACAGGCATGGGGTTATATAGAAGCCAGACCGCGGAGAACGTGCTTGAGGTGTACCGCAGCGCCATCGGGGAATACGGAGTGCCGAAGGAAATGCTCACGGACAACGGACGGCAGTACACAAACTGGCGGGGCACGACCCGGTTTGAGCAGGAGCTGAAGAAAGAGCGGGTTCGGCATATCCGTTCACGGCCCCATCATCCGATGACGCTGGGCAAGATCGAGCGGTTCTGGAAGACAATTCTTGATGAGTTTCTGTTCAGGGCGCAGTTTGGCAGCTTTGAAGAAGCACGGGAGCGGATCAGGCTGTGGGTAACCTACTATAACCACAAGCGGCCGCATCAGGGGATCGGGGGGCTGTGTCCGGCAGACCGGTTCTTTGAGATTGCCCATGAACTGAAGAAGACCCTGGAACAGGGGATGGAGGAAAACGTGCTGGAGATGGCCCTGCGGGGCAAACCCCGGGATCCGTTTTATATGGTGGGGCGCATGGGGGAACAATCGGTAGCGATCCGTGCCGAGAAGGGCAAGGTAAAGATGCTGCTTGATGGCGAAGAGCCGGGGCAGGCAAAAGAGCTTGTCTATGATGTCAGAAAGGATGATAGTAGCCCTGAACAGCAGACAAGCAACCGGCAACAGGTTATTGTGCCTGCAGGGCATGAGCAGGAAGACAGCTCCGCAGACAGAGATGGGACAAAACTCATCTACGGGTGCATGCCGCAGGATGCGGTTCAGTCGGGACTTCGTGGAGTCTTTACCGGGCCGGGTGATGACGGGCAGGCAGAAAGCAACGGTGGGTATCTGCTGGTAGAGAAGGATTGGGATGGAGAGGAATACGGGGATGAAGACGAACAGGAAGGATGTCATGAAGAGCCGGACTTGGCACCGGGCGGAGATAATTATGAAGGTGCGGTGCGGACTGATGAAGGCGACTGAGGCGGCTGCCATGCTGGGAGTATCGCGCAAGACCTATTACAAATGGGAGAAGCGGGGCCTTGAGGGGCTTTTTGCGGGACTTGAGGAAAAGACCGCGGGACGGCCTGAGGCAGAGGCGCAGAACACCGCTGAGCTTGAGAGGCAGCTGGCAAAGGTGCAGCGGGACAACGAGCTTTTGCAGAAGAAAATGCAGATCAAAGACCTTGTGCATCAGATGCAGCTGAAGCCGCAACAGGACGGAGCTAAAAAAAAATGAACGGATCAGGGAGGCAGTAGAAGCAATGGAAGCCCTGTGCTGCACCTATAAGGTCCCACGGACTATGCTTCTTCAACAGATGGGCCTGAGCTATGAAAGCTTTCTGCGCTGGAAGCGGCGGATGAAAGCCGGTGAAGAGCCCGTATGCAGCCCGGGTCCCAGGAAGGTTGAGCGGATTGATCTTGCAGGACTGCAGCAAGCTCTTGCAAAGCTGCACCACTCCCGCAAAAGGACCTATGGCACGGGAGATCTGTTGCGGCAATATGGCCTGCAAGTGTCACGACGACAGCTCAACGCAATGGTGGTGGAAGCCCGACAGGAACACGCACACCGGGAGGCTGCTGCTCTGCAAAGGATTCACTGGCACTATCCGGACCTGGCCTGGGCAGTTGACGGCAGCGAGCTTGCCGCCGAACCTGTCGGCGATAAGCTCATCCTGTGCACGATTCAGGATTTATGCTCCCAGTACAAGCTTCCTCCCATCGCCGGAGTGCGTATCCCCTGCGGCGAGGAAGTAGCCGGCCATTTTGCCAGACTCTTTACTGAATTTGCTGCGCCGCTGTTCTTAAAGCGGGATAACCATGGCGTTTTGAACCACGGCTCAGTAAACGAAGTGATTGAAGAACACATGGTGATTCCCCTCAACAGCCCGACCTATTATGCTCCGTATAACGGCGCCATCGAGCATACACAAGGGGAGTTCAAATCATATCTGAAGGGCTGGAGTTGGAAGGCCGGTAGTGATGAAGGCAGAGAACTGCTTGCTGAGTTGACCGCCCATGATCTCAATCACAAATCCCGGCGATGCCTCAAGGGACAGAACTCCTGCCGGGCATATTTTTGCTCCCCCCGTATAACCTTTAACCGGCGCAAACGAAGGGAGGTGTTTTTATGGATTAAACAGATGACTTTTGATATGCTGGAAAAACTTGGCGATGATGGCTTATATATGACGGCCTGGCGTATTGCTGCCAGAACATGGTTACAGAAAAACCGCTATATTACCATCATCAGAGACGGAAAAGTGTTACCCTATTATTTTTGAAATCTCTGTCATAATTAGCTATGCAGCACATCGGGGGTAAGGCCGTCAATTCCTTTGTGAGGCGGCACTCCGTTATAGTAGTTTAGGAACCGTTTGAGCTCAGTTTTTCGATGAGCCGATGACTCACAATGGGTTTTTTCATGCCACAGTTCCATACTGGTTCTGATCACCCGCTCGGCCTTGCCGTTGGTTCTGGAGGTGCGCACGCGGGTGAAGCGCTGCTCAATACGGTGTTCGGCACACAGCAGCATAAAGGGATGACGCCGGGGAACACCCTGGTACGTGTAAATCTCCTTTCGCTGAGCCGGCGTCAATCGTGTCTTCTGGTGAATCACCATCGGGGTATCCTCCGGTGTTCTTTTTCACGTTTCTCTGATACCCCGAAACTGTAAATAACGCTATTTTATCTTACATTTTTTTTAGCTAATTTTGGAAAGTTTTTCTTACACGGATTCTCACACAGAATTGATAGGATTTACAACCCTGCCCCTGTCACAAATGTCAACTTATCAAAAATCCTTGTTATAGGTGTATCAGGCTCAAGCGCTTGTAGCCGTTCAACACCGTACGATTTAATCTCCTCTCTCGCACACTTCATACATTGCAGATACAAATCAGCAGAATATCCAGGCTGTGTAGTATTCCTAAAAGGAACATTATGAATTAGCCTAAATGCTCGTGCAGCATTACTGTCAATAATGATAAATAAACGAGGGTTCAAGAAGTGGAGAACCTTTGTCGCACCAACATGAAAATATTTCTCAGGGTTCTCATGTAATGCACCAATTCCGCTTGTTGATAAGGTGTTATAGATTTCCATAATATTATGGGATTCTTGGGATTCTTGATTTATATTTATTTCAGCAAGACTAAGATTTATAAGTGGCGTAAGCACAGGCCTTATTTGCTGTAATTTTGAAAATAGCCGTAATGCAAAGCCATTATTAAAGTCATATTTCGAACCAGAACCCATCATACGCTCCATTTCAAATGAAATTAAACCAGCTATTACATATCGCAAATACTCCTCGCTAAATATATCTATGCCGTCAGAATAACGCTTTTTGTAAATTGAATCTGCCACTAAGTTATAGTGTAGTCCTATCTCATTGAAACGGGCTATTTTTATTTCTGCATTATCTGTAATCATTGAAGAGTACTCCCTTTGATAAGTGTTGTATTCAGAAAGTTGTCTTCCCAACTGATGAGGCGTTTTGTAATCATTATGGGAGCTATTGTTTTTTGAAAGAGTCGTATTACTTCATTTGTAATTTCATCTTGAGAAACGAGTTTTTGGAATTCTGTAACTGAAAATCAGTTTTGCAGTGGCAACCCATATCATATCCATTTTAGTCATATGAAAGTACCCCCATCAGTTAAATTTATTTCTTAATTCATTCCAATAGAAATTAAAGTCCGGCTGTATCGTTCGAGCATGTTCTACAACTTTCTTACAAGCATCTACTTTTTCTTCCAAGTCAGGAATTTCATCAAATAGTTCCGAGTGTTCTTGCAACAAATTTTTTAGATGATTCATAGGTCTGGTATCTGAGCCATTTACCTTAATTGCGGTTATAAAGCACTTTGCAGCCTTTCTGTATTCTCCCAATCCCTGAAAGCAGAGTCCAAGATTTTTGTAAGCATTAGAGCGGGTAGGGTCTGTCTTTATAGCGGTAAATAAATAATTTTTCGCCTCTTCGAATCTCTGTAATTGATTGAGGCAGTAACCTAAATTATTATTGGTAAAATACCATGTGTTCTTATTGGATGATTTCAATAAGAAGGCTTCCCGATAATATTCAGCCGCCTGTGCATAGCCGTTAATTTTCTCCATAATCCCACCTAATGCTAAAAAGCATTCTGACCTCTCTTCATTGTTTTCAGATAGAGTTAGGATCTTTGATATAAAAATTACAGCGTCTCTCAGCCTGTTTGTTTGGCCATAGAGTCTTGCAAGGCACCACATGGTTTCTTTACACATGCCATTACGTTCCTTGAGTTTTTTCAAGAAAAGCTTTTCAAGTTCTTTACCAGTTAATGCCATCTGATTCTCATTTTTGGGTAATTCTTCTACTTTCAAGCGAAATTTAAATTCCTTCATAAAATTCCCCTTTCAAATTATGAATACAAATTAATAGCAAGATAGTTTGTGAGCCAGAAGAACAAAATTAAACAATTCGAAGGATTTTTAATAAGATACTGATGGTGAAATTTAAAAAGGATATTAGAGTAAATCTACGGTAGGTATTTTTCGAAACTAAATAATATTATAACACGAAGGCTTAATACGTCAACAGTAAAAAATTAATGGTAATTCAAATGCTTGTAAATCGAATAGCATAATAAATTAATTTTACTTTTTTTATATTCATTTTTAAAATTTGGAATCTTTTCATCCAAAAATTTTACAGATTTATTTTAACTCAAGATTGCGTTGAGCGGACAATAACTGAAGATAATACAAACAGTTAAGATAGCGCCAAATAGCTCATTCTTATAAAAATTTTACCGAAATGATACTTCAATAGATCAAATACATTCTTAATCAATATCTCTATTATTTGGATGATCTACTTATGGCAAAAATGATTCCTGAGATAGATGTTGGCCGTAATCCCCATGGCGAAAAGCTTTTTTACTTCTGGCTCAAACACGGAATAACTGATGACTATGTGGTACTGCATAACGTGCAGCTGCTTACTATGCCGGGAGATACCATTCAAAGGGGAGAAGCGGATTTTCTTATTTTACACCCGGATAAAGGTTTTATTGTTATAGAGGTGAAGGGTGGGAGAATTAAGCGAGTTCCCAGCAAAAACCAGTGGGTATCGGTCTCGCATAAAGGAGTAGAGAGTATCATACAAGATCCCTTTACTCAGGCATCAAAAAACATGGATGTCCTGGCCAAGAAGTGCCGTGAGGCAAAGGTATTTGAGGAAACTGGCAATGGGATACCGGTTACTTATGGGTATGCAGTCGCTTTTCCTGATGGTTTGACTCCCATGGGCACGGCGTTACCTTCTCATGTTATTCCAGGTATTGTTATTGATCATAATGACCGCAATAAGATGACTGAGAGGATTGATAAACTTTTTGAAGGATGGAAAAGAAAACACAAAGGTTCGCGTGGATTTACTCAGCAGGAGTACAAACTCTTGTTTTCAAGAGTTCTGATGGCGCATTTTGATGTGACACGCCCCCTGTACGTTAGGCTTGACCAGGAGCAGAGCCAGTTCACCAGACTGACCGATACACAGTGCAAAATCCTTGATGCAATACCAAATGTTAAGCGGGCACTATTTAAAGGTTATGCGGGAACCGGAAAAACTCAGTTGCTTATAGAAAGGGCGCGGCGCCTTGCGGCAAATGGAGCCCGGGTACTCATTCTTTGTTTCAATGAACCACTGGCAGAACATCTTACTATGTGGGTTCATGAATTAAAAGTGCCTATAACAGTCCGGTATTTTCATGGCCTGTGCCAAGAATACGCACAACAGGCAGGGGTGGAGTACAACATCCCTCTGGCGGATGCCCCTCTAAATGAGCAAAAAGAATTTTATGATAATACCGCTCCCTCGAAACTGGAAGAAGCGTTACCGTCTGTACCGACCAGGTTTGACTGTGTGTTAATTGACGAGGGTCAGGATTTCAATCCCAAGTGGTTTGAGGTGGCGATGAAGCTTCTTGATTCAGCAGGAATGGACATTTTTTATATCTTTTATGATGAACAACAAAATGTCTATGGTAAGGAATTAAAGTTTCCCTTCACTGCTGATCCCTATGAACTGCGCAGGAATTGCCGTAGCACTAAAAATATATGTGACGTGATCCGCAGCATCGGTAAAGTACCAGTTGAATGCTTCGATGATAGCCTGGAGGGCGAAAAAGTCCATTACCATAGATACAACCATCCTGAAGAACAGGTGGAGATAATAGAGGGAATTATAAAAGAGCTTCTGCACAAAAAAATTCAGCCACACAGAATACTTATCCTGTCTTCCCATAAAAAAGAGAAGTCTTGCCTGGCTAAAGTTGACAGCATTCTTGATTACCCGCTTAAAGATTTCAGACCTTCAAACGGAAACGGGGCGATCGGGTTTTCGAGCCTGCACAAGGCAAAGGGCCTTGAGTCAGATGTTGTTATATTTTGTGATGTTGATGGTCAGAAACCCAACTGCAGTGAAGGTAACCAGTATGTTGCCGTGTCACGCGCACGGCACCTATTATATATAATTCACAGTAATGATTGGAATCGCCCCAGATAAAAACAGGAAGTAGGACTAAATGGACGACATAAAAAATACCCCGACATGGAGAACTCACCATAAACGATACAAAAAATATATAGAATCAGGCGAACCATGGGAATCAATGACAGGAGCATGGATGGCATTTCAACTGCTAAAAAAGGTCTCCGCCCAGGGAGTCCCCGAAAAAGAATGGATAGAAACATGTCTGTCCGAACTTGAAACATGGGAAAATGAACGGGCAAAAGAGCGAAGTCTTGGTAAAAATAAAGGCCGGGCAATAAGACCAAAAGAGCGACTCAGAACGGTAAAAAATCAATGGAAAATGTTTGAGCAATGGAAGCTCATGGGCGTACAGCCAGACTGATGCTGATTAAAAGCTGTACTTAGATAACTAACTATAGGGATGTGAAAGATGTCAGTAAGTGGACGCAGGTGTTATCATTGTGGTGATATTTTTAGAAAATGTTTTTACTGCGGAGAAATTTATTGTTCCTGTAAAGGTAGCGTAGGTGAAGGTTAGGGGTTGATTAGGCCCCGCTTCTCTCAAGGCTCAATGCCAGACTTTTTTTATCCAGTCCAGCTCAAACTGCAACTGCCCAATTTGCTGATACAACCGGGCTTTTAATTCGGCCTCGCTGTCCGCCTCCCGGCTACGCTTCTCACTGAATATTTTGGGCAGTTCCGCCAAAACCTGTTTCTTCCACTGGCTGATTTGGTTAGGATGCACTGCATACTCAGAGGCCAGTTCCGACATGCTTTTGATTCCTTTTATGACCTCCAGGGCTACACGTGCTTTGAACTCTGCGCTATGATTCCTGCGTCCTTTCTTCATGGATTTGCCTCCTGTTATTTGTGCTCTTTATTTCGGCAAATCCACTTTAAACCCATGTCCAGTTTTTCCAGACCATTATACCTGTCGCTGAACTGGTGTGAATCGTGTCTTCTGGTGAATCACCATCGGGGTATCCTCCTGTGTTCTCTTTCACGTTTCTCTGATACCCCGAAAATGTAAATAACGCTACTTTAGCTTACATCTTATATGCTGTTCCCCATTGTTATATCCTGTCTACTGCACAATCATAATGGGGTGGGGGGCAGTAGTCGGAATTTGCTGAAACTGACCCTGATACTTGTAAGCAATGCCCTTCAAATGCGGGGTGGAAGCTGATGCAAATTATCTATATGCCATATAAAACAATTGCACATAACCCCTCTATCCTAAAGGGGGATTATAAGAAGAAACGATATTATCAATTTATTTGTACTTACGCCAAAGTTCATCCCATAGGGTGTTGGTGTTAGTATTTTCTTTAGGGTCATATGTTGCACCACAATCTCTCGCAGCTGCTTTCCCTTCGGCTTCTGTAAATACATGATACTCGTGATTCCTTGTAAGAAACACTAAGTATGGTCTATCAGACTTACCCTTAAAGATTTTCATTGGTAATATATCACCTGTATTTTTTAGTTTCATTGTTTTCATAATTCCTCCATGTTTTAGATAATTACTACCTATTTATTTGCCACCCTATGCCACCACCTTAGCACAGCCTTTATTGATTTTTACTCTGACTCTGTTCTACTTTTTTTCTAATCTCTGGCAACATACTGTCTATAAACGCCTTAGTCCTGTTCTTTAACAATGGTCTTTGTTCCAATAACTTAGTAAAAATTGGGGAAAATTTATAATAGGTCTTGATAAACTCCTGCCCCTCGTGAGAGTTGCTTAATACCATATCCCGATACTCTCGCAACAAATCGGTTTCCTCGCTGTCCCTGCCGTAAATTTCTTCTGCTGCGCATGGGGAAGCAGGGATAGTTGTAGTAGTCGATGCTCCACAAACCCTTGCCGGATAGCAATTATTATCGACTGAGCAAAAAAAACCTTGTTGTGAGCACCATATAGGATTCACTACACACCATTGAGGACTTGTAAACCCTTTGCTTCCGGCAGTATAGCAAACGGTAAAGCCACTTGCGCAGTACGCAAAAATATCCTGCCCGGTCGAAGGTGCATCTCCTAAAAAATAAGCCCTGGTCAAGTAGCTGTTAAACATAAAGGCCCCCTGCTCAATGTTCGTAACGCTTGCTGGGATGGTCACACTACTCAAGGCGCAATTAGAAAACGCCCACTTCCCAATGAACGTAACGCTGTCGGGTATCGTTACACTGCTTAAACTTATGCATGACATAAAAGCTCCCTCACCGATCAGCGTTACGCCCTCAGGGATGGTTACACTGGTGAGGCTTTCGCACTCAGCAAACGCCGCCCGCCCAATTCTTGTAACATTGTTTCCGATGGTCACGCTCCTCAAACTGCTGCAAGAACAAAAAGCATTTTCACCTATCAGTGTTACGCTGTCGGGAATGGTCATACTGGTCAAACCGCTACAGCGATTAAATGCACTATTTCCAATGCTGGTAACGGTTTCGGGGATAATAACACTAATCAAACCGATGCAATTATCAAACACCTCATGCCCAATTTCTACCACCGGCATCCCGTTTATGGTAGCTGGGATTACAACATTTCCCGCGGGGGGGTAAGGGCAACCGCTATAGTCGGTGATTATTACGGTGCCACCTGATACCGTATAGGTAAAACCTCCTGATTGCAGGGCATATGTTGATGAAGTCCAAACCATCAAGCCAATTAAGGAGAGAAATAATATTGATTTTCTGAATTGCATTAAGTACCTCTTTTCCCTGTTTTTTAATAACAACCTCCTTGCCAGATAAGGATATTTCAAATTAATAGACTGACCGGCATGTTTAAAAATAACATTTTAATATATAAAGTAAGCACACAATCATGTTAAAGTATGAAAGTAAACAGTATATTAAGAGAAGATCACACCCTGAAAGACCAGATATTGAAATAGAATTAGATACATCATCGTTTTCTTGGAATACATTTTCACCGTTATCAATGTTCAACTTAAAATTCTCAAAAGAAATAATTTTGCCAGAGGCGGTATATAGTTTCACATAAGATTTCATAAAATTTATTGAAACATACTCCTCGGTAACAAAAAGAAAACTTCCCTTGTCCTTTAAACTGAATGATAAGAGCCCAATTCTAACTCCATTTTTTTCTCCCGCAGGAAAGAACACCGCTTGAACGTTAGGTAAATTAACTGCTTTTGCGGCATTAAAATTAATCTTGCCGCCTTTTTCTTCAAGTAAACTTAACATCTCATTTCCCAGCGTTGTATTCATTAAGTTGCCAATAGAGGCTGTAACAAACTCCCCTTTACTGTCATTCTCCCAATCACAGTTAAGACATGAATATATATTCTGGGGAAATAAATTCAAAACGATGCACAAGGATAATGCTATGGGAGTTTCCTGAGTTTTGGTTAGGTAAGTGCATCCAAGAAATCAAAGCACAA
>CAZQKW010000057.1:0-19838 GCA_964594075.1 uncultured Thermodesulfobacteriota bacterium
ACTATATAACAATCCATATGATTATGTCAATATAATTTTGAGACGGTTAATAAAACAGTGTTAAAAAACATTGAAAAATAACGGCGCAGACATAGAAAATCTTTTTTGCCCCACGGAATTCATTAAATTTTTACTGAATCCTTATTTTAGCTTCATATTTCTAATGTAGAAATTATAAAAGAGCGCGATGTTGTGATCGGAATGTTCTGCGCACGGAGAAATAGTAACATAAAATGGCTAATGATGAATTGATAGGTTCAATTAACGGTGAAGGCGATGAAGGGAAATGAGTTGCCCGATGTTTTAGGATTTCAGAAAATTAGCTGCAAAAACCCACAATGCCAGAATCTTTTTAAAACGGTCTATTTCCTTAAAGGGTGGATTCAGAAGACAGAAATAAATGACGACTCGATTCTTATCAAAGATGATAAGGGGCCATATTATACGTGCGCCAGGTGTGGAGCAAAAAATTATGTTATATTTCAGGGTGAAAAGATAATCCTCGAAAAAGTAACCCGCTTTGAAGGCCCCAAACCCTCCCCTTGCTTCCTTTACGATGAGATTGAGAGAAATCAATAATGATGTGAAAGAGGGAAAAGGAACCGAAAGATATTTCCGCGCTGGCCTGCAATAATAAAACTTTAAATAGGAACATGATCTGATCTCAAATTCTGCTACATATAGGTATCATTTTTATGTGCGGCTACCTTGTCACTTTTATCTATGTCGGGCTATTTTTCGTCTTGATTTTTTGGATGTCGCTAAAATTTATTAATATTTTGGATGAAGAAGTCAATTATAAGCGCAATCATCTACCCCTCCTCCCACACATCCACCGTGGGCGGTGCATAGCTTCGGGTTCTATTGATCCCGCCATAAAGGCCGGTAAAGGTGGTGATATCCATCCCGAGAAGAAAGAGCGGATCTGCAGCTTTTACCCGGTCTAATTTTGACTTCTTCAGAAGCTCTTCATTAATAGATATGGCAACAATATTTCCCACAAAGTTCATCTGATTCTCATTGGGCCGAATAATCTGATTCAGCCGGCATTCAATGTGCTGGAAGCATTCCTCAATGCGCGGCGGTTTCACTGCAAGTGCCGGCAGCGGAGTGAGGCCGGCCTTTTCCAATTCATTAACGCCCTCATTATACAGAAGGCCGGTTTCTGCGACCTGCTCAAGCAGCGCCACGGACGCATAATTGATCACAAACTCTCCCGTTGCCTCAATATTGTGCGCAGTATGCCAGCGGCTGTTCACGCCGACCAGAATTTGCGGGTTGGATCCGGTGCTGAAGGGATATACCAGGCCAAACGGCGCTGCATTCACACGTCCGTCTCTATCAACGGTCGTAATAATAGTTGTCTGGAAGGCAAGCACCACTTCGTCAAGGTGCCACAGAAACTCTGCTTTTATTTCTTTTTTCATAATAGTGTCCTCATGTTACCGCACGAGCACGCCAAGGACGCAGAGAAATAATTCTTTAAAGCTGTCAGCCCTCAGCTGCGAATTTTTTAAATGCGTTACCAATTCGCCCATTAACCATTACTTTATTGCGTTCCTTGGTTTTTTCGCTTTAAATCTCTCATCTGCTTTTGTTACATATACCCGATTAACGGTTTTTGTGAGCCAGCCTATTCTTTTCGCCCGTTTAACATCAAATGCCGGGACATAGGGTTTTATGTCTAACAGCGGCGTCCCGTCAAGAATGTCCACGTCTTCTATCTCAAGCACATTCCCGGTTAGATTTAAAAGTTTAACAACTGATATGCCTATAGGATTGGGGCGCCGCGGGGCGCGTGTGGCAAACACACCATGTCTATTTTTGTCCAGAAACGGCCGCACTTTCAGGGAATACCCCTTTGAGCGATGAAAATGATAGAGCAGGATGATGTGCGAAAACCCAGCCAGGTCTTTCAGCCCTGCAGCATATTCAGGATTCAGGTCTATCGTTGCCTTGATACCCTGTGCCGCCGATGATTGAATGGGCATGCCCTTGGTATCTTTAAATGGCGAATGGATGACGCCTATGGATTTATAAGTTATTTTTTTCATTTTTTTTAAGAATCACGGTGTGCGAACCCCCAGTCATGCCCCTCAGTCGTTCATTTCATTCCGCTCGCCGCGCGAAATAATTTTACTGCCAGCCCAGTCCTCTAAATCGCGCCAGGTTAATTTTTTAAACGGGTTACTCGCTGAACGGCTGCGCAGCATATCTTCTCCTAAGAAATAGCAGCTATCTTTTATCAGGGGAAAGATAATGGTTCTGAAAAAGTCTTTTTCGAGCAGAAGATATGCTATAGTTTAGAAAACGTCAATGTTATTTAAAAGGCGGCAAATTATACGGAGACAGAACAATGAAAAACGTATTGCTCTTTTCAATTATATTTGCAGTTATGGCTACGAGTGCAGGCAGCACATTTGCTGAGCCCAACCAGCAAACCGCGAAAAGCGTTATCGGTTTGAAATTTCCTACCTTGATTGCCGAGTCGCTGGCAGGAGATACCGTCACGTTGCCGGATTCGGCAAAAGGGAAAGTGGCGTTGGTGGTGATGTCATTTAAGCGCGAATCCCAGAGTCAGAATGATTCCTGGTTGCTGCCGTTCGAGAAGGAGTTTGGCAAGCAGGAGGACTACTTTTTTTACGAAGTCCCCATGATCAGGAGACGTTTTGTTGTTATTGCACCGCTGATAGATAGCGGCATGCGGGCAGCAATTCCTAACGAAAAACATAAAAATGTTGTAACCTATTACGGAATTGTTGATCCCTATAAGCAGGCGCTCAAGATTGAAGATATCTATGTCGGGTATGCATATCTGCTGGATCGGGAAGGGATCATCCGCTGGCAGGGACAGGGCTTTGCGAAGTCGGAGGATATTAAAAGCCTGATAGAAACTGCACGGGAATTAGCAGGAAAAAGATAGATGTAAAAGATGTTATATCTGTTTACAAAACGAGGGAGGCTGCCAGGGCAGCCTCCCTCGTTATTGGGTAAAATCCAGAAAAGCTATTGCAGGGGAATGACCTTCACGCCATACATCCCCGACGGCAAAAACGCCCTGTCGCCTATGACGACGATGTTGCCGGGATAAAAATCAGTGCGGTAAAATGATTCAAACTCTGGTTCCAGGGGATTTGCCAGGGAATAAATAAGTACCCCGCCTGAATCAGCGTAAGTATAAATAAACAATTTGTTCTGAATAACATTAATGATGTCTGCGCCCTGGCCCTGGAGTTTCTGCGATGACGTGAACTGAATATTGTTTGGATCAGACAGGCTTGCAGTCACCAGGTGGGTGTCGTAGCGACAGCCGGTGTAATCAGCAGAGCAGGAACCATGGCTGATGGTATAATATGCTTTTTCATTGCTCACCACCACAGAGCCCAAAGCATAGTATTCATTATTGGTTGTTGTCGCTGGCAAGATAATCTCGCGGTCGCGCACATACGCTTTGTTCCCTTCCCGTTCAAGTATATTCAAGTACACCGTATTAACAGAGCTATCCGGGAAAGCGGCATACTGGTAATCAATAGTATAGATATATTTGCCCTCAGCAGAAACGCCCGCAACATATCCCGGAATATTTATGCCTTCAGAAATCGTTGGATTATGTATATCGGAGCAATCAACTGTTTTAAAGAAACATTTATAATACTGAGACTGCCAAGCATCATTGCCATTAAGGATCGGCACCGCATACGACACATATGCATGCGAACCTACCCAGAGCATTCGGGTTGGCATACCGCTCGGTAAATCAATTTTTACGGTTGCCGCACAATTCAGATCTTCAGGTGCGGACGCATCCACTATTTTCATCACCACGGTGCAGGAAGGAATTGCCGGATTTTCAAAGCTATATTCATATCCTGAAAAAACCAGAGCGGTTTCGGATATCTTTCTCACCTGAGACGGCTCAACAGGAAAGAAATAATAGGGGCCGTCCCGGTATACCCAGGGATACGGATAATTATTCAGCCCGCTCATCTCAAGAGACCCGCGCGGGGTTATGTCAGATCCATCGTAGGACACTGCCTTGACAACAGTGATATTGCCTTTCGTCTCGTCATATCGGCATCCCGAGAGCAGAGAACAGTTCTGCATGGAAAAGAGAGCATCGTAGTAGCCCGGAAGCGGCAGCGCTGTCAGTGGCTCGGGAGTATTGGGGTTGCTTAAAGGCACGACCGAGAGCGTGCTCTGTGCCTGGTCATATGTGGACCATCGGGTATCGGATGACAGCTCAAGCGCGGAATCCTGCGATAAACCGGCGAGGTCAATTGCGTTGCGCGCCAGCTCAAGGACCTTGATGATCTGCGGTTTGTCCCGGTTGCTGATATCTACCATCTGAAATGCTTCATTGGAAACAGTCATCACAGTGCTATCGTTGAACGGGAGCGCCCGCTCGATCCACCCTGAATGTTCAATCAAGCCTCTTTTGGTAAGCTGCCGCGCCGCAGAATCAAAATAGTAATCTATGAGCTGCGCGCCGGATATGGGCCGGTTATTGGTGTGCGACCATGAGCTGAAGGGAACCATAATGAGGTGGAGATCATCAAGCACTTTGAAGGCTTTATGCATATCATTCATTTCTGTGGGAACCCACCCGTAGCCTTCGCCAAAATTTACCCGCTCCACCAGAACCGGATTATCAAGATTTGCAATATCAAAGAGTGCTACTGAAAGGGCAGTCGTTCCCTCCGCGTCATCATGACCGAGTGTTACCAGATGATCAACCCGCGGTTCAATGTAATCAATCCAGCCCGTCATCTGAATTTCTGCGCTCTGGCGGGGCTGAGCCGGATTCGTCAGATCAATGGTAAACAGCGGATCTATGCGTTCATAGGTAACTGCATAGGCAGCGGTGCCGTCAAACCGCACCGACATCAGTGATTCCGGCCGATCAATCTGAAGCATGAGCTTTGACACCGGCGTTACCGTTTCGAGATCTTCAATTTTGTAAATGTAGAGGGAGGGGTACCCATTGCCCCAGGTTTGTTCAGGAGTGATTGCCCTGAAATAACCGTCGTAGAAATCCATCTGCCAGCGGTTGGACACCACGCCGGGCACGCTGAAGGTGGCACCCTTTTTTATAATTCCAGTCACATCTGCAATGTCAATTATGGTTATATCGCTCGCGTCTTTCTGCACCCAGTTTCCGTCCCGGTCGGCATATCCCGAGCGATACTGGGAAAGAAATATCTTGTCTGCGGTAACGTGCACATTATTCTCATAAAAGCCGCCGGTCACCGGGAATGACAATTCCTGAAGGATTTTAACCTGCGTGGGATCAGCCACTGATATTGAGGTGATGACGGTCTGATTCGCGGCGCCGGAGGGATCGTCGTAATAATAGTATGAATCGGTGTGTGATACTACATACAGAATGCTGCCAACAATCCGGGTATCAGTGATGAAGCCTTTGATATCAATTCCGCCCATAATCTCTGGGGCTTTAGTATTGCGCACATCCACCACCGAAATCCGGCTGCCCTGAAAGGATTCGGTTTCCGCTTTAAGCGGGCTGTACCAGCAGTGAAAATAGTTTGCAACCACCACATACGCGTTGCCGTCGCGCACATATAGTTCAACTGGATGTCCATAAATAGGTACCGTGGATAAAAGGGAAGGTTTGCTGCTGTCAGAAATATCAATAAGCTGCAGACCGCGATACTGATTGAGAACAAAAAGCGTCGTGCCATCGATCTTTACCATATCGCCTTCTTCAATTGCACGGGTATCTTTATCGCCATCTGTGTCAACTGGAACGGGATAGCCTTCAGGGCCGCCGCGATAGAACCAGCCGCTGCCGCGAGGAAACGCAGACACAAAATCACTCTGCCCTTGGTCGCGGGAAAAAATAGCCACAATGCGGTGATGGGAGTTAATGTTGCTGAAGGTGTAGGCAGAGAGGGGCCCCTTTGATACCCAGTCAACCCGGACATCTTTTATCCGGTATCCTTCGTGGGGCTGGATGGTAAACGTCTGGCTGCTTCCTGCGCCGGCCTTTATCCATCCTGCAGGGGAAATAGTCCCGTGCAGGCCGGCAACAGCCCTGATAATAAAGGTCTCCCGCGTTGCTGCCGGTGCGTCAGTCCACAAGGAAACTGACAGTATAATCACGAGCATTGAAAGAAAGTATTTCCTTCGGTAGGACACCATAGAATCCTCCCTGCAAGAGGTTTTTCACAAGGTTGCAATATTATTATAGGATAATTTTGCGTATTTACAAACTCAATAGTGTCCAACATAGGGGAGTGCCTCCCCGTGCGTTGCCTCAGGGCTTTGGCTCACACGCTCGCAATGACCAGTTCCTTTCATACACCCCTTGTAACGCTCATTGCGACTCCCGCAGCGCGGGACGTGGCGATCGCAACTGCCAAAAAGTAAGCATACATAACGAGTTAATCTGCTATGGTGGACAAGCCAGTTACAAACTAATAAAAAAAGGGAAAGAACATACTAATAGCGTTGCTGCGCACGCGCCAGAATTGCTCAAGAGAGGAATTTCATGATTTCTTCGCGGGTCAATCCTGCCTGTTCATGAAGTGAATCAAACGGTATATCGGAGGCAACTTTTTTTTGCTGAGGTCTCATCACAGCCTTTTTTATGAGCAGCGGTTCAAAGAAAAACCCCTGTGCGAGCTCTGATTCCAGATACAGATAGCGGGTAATCGTGATGGGAATCGCTTCCTCTATCAGGGGTATAATGTCAAGGAATACGCTCGGACAGTCCGGCAGGACATACATAATGCCCGGTTTGAGCGAACGGTCAAACCATAATGCTGCCTGGTCTTTTTCTTGGGGGGTGCTGTTTTTGAGCATCCACTGCAGGTGGAACAGCGAGCGATACAGCAGGCCCTCGTCAAACTGATTGACCGCTTCAATGATCTGCAGCCGTTTTTCCGCATCCGTGCCGACGAGAAATTCACCGGCATTCTCCGTCGGTTTCATAAGGCGGAGCCCATTGGCCAGGATGCCGGGATTGTTGAGCAGATGGGCAATCAAGCGGCTCTGCTCTACAAGATCCACTTTTTTAAAGGTCACAGTCTTCATGGCATATGCTGCGGTGTGAGGCTCTGAAATCTTTTTGTCCACGTGGTTGGCTGTGCGCTGGCAAGAAACAGTTTTTCAAGGAAACCGGGTTCTTGAGCAGTTTCAGTAAGCCTGCGCTGAGCCATCAGGTTAAGCAGCAGATCGCCCACAGCATGAACTGCGCGCGCACCGGCAGCGTCTGGCGGCAGAGCCGCTTTACTGCTTATTGAACAGGTGAGTGTTTCATCCCAGGGAATACATCCATACCAGAACAGATCGATATTTAAAAATTCTGCGGCAACCTCCTGCAGCTTTTTGAAACCCTTCTGCGCCGCCTCCTGGTCGCCCAGGATTATGATGCCAATGTGTGCCAGCGGTGAGAACTGGTGGATTGTTTTTATAATGCTGTAGGTGTCAATCAACTGGGCAGGCTCCACCCCTGAAATTAAGATAATTTCATCTGCCGCCTTAAACAGGGCTTTCGCGTTGGAGCTGAACCCCGTAGAGATATTAATGATAATGACATCAGCTTTTCGGCTGGCAGAGGTTATTTCATCAATAATCGGATTGTGTTCATCCGGCCAGGGGCACGACAACAGAGTTATATCTGTATCAACAGTAATAAGCTGAAATTCAGGAGCCGGTTTTTCTGTCGGCAGTTCAGGGTGTTGTCGGGCTGCCTTGATTGCGGATAGTTGCAGCGCCGCTAAATAATTCATACTGGCGAAACTGAGGTCGGCATTAAGCACCATCACCTGCCGCCCCCGGTTCAGGAAATCAACACTGAGGTTGAAGGCAAACATGGTGTTGGCAAGAGAGGTGCGCGGTCCTGAAACAGCAACTGCAAAGGGTTTCGAGTGCTGATTTTCCCGGTCGGTCTTGAGCGGCGCTCCGGCAGCCGCAGTGTCCGGGATGAGGGTTGCTTCAGCAGCACTGCCTGGTTGCTCCGGGGAAGGAGTTTCATTGACTGAAATCGGCGGCTGGTTTTTTTCTGCTTCCGTGGATTTTTCGCGGGAGGGGGTCGCGGTATTTGACTTTTCTTTATCAATGCGCCTCGAGAGGAATAGATGGGCATAGTCCTGCAGAGTCCGACCAGGCTTTTTGTTTTCTTCCATCTCCCTCCCCTTTACGCAAGCCTGAAAAATTAATATAAAAAATTATAGGATAAGATAAAAAAATCAAATACTACTGCGAAACTTATTTACCATTAATCAAAAAATTAGATAAAATAAAATTTAAATGCGTCTATATATACCCGAAAACCTAACTATTTGTCAAGAAAAAACAATATATTGTATTCGTAAACCAAAATGTTTCAATATATTGGTATTATTGCCCTGTCTTCATTACGGGCTTTATTTTAAGACGATTCCTTCAATAGTTTATTGGCGGGGTTGAAACAGCATCCGGCGGTTTTTCTCTGCCACGACACTGCGCACGTCCGCTGACATCACGACCCGGCACTGTGCGTATCCTGATGAATAACATTCAGGGAACGTCAGTTGTTTTCATTTATTGCATTTGCGACATTTTTTATTTACAATGGAAACCCATTGGGGATGGCAGAATGGACAGAGAGGAGGGATGCCGTTATGGATACCTATGCGTATATTTTTGTTGAGGTAGCGCAGGGAAAATCGCGGGATGTTTCCCAGTCAATTTCACAGATTGAAGGAGTCCAATCAGCACATATTGTAACCGGCCCCTACGATATCATTGTATTTGCCAGGGCTGCAGATATTCAGGGACTCTGGGAGCTGATCATTGCGCGCATTCAAAACATACCCGGCGTGGTGCGCACCATCACTAATATTGTCGCTGAATAAATGGAGACGTTGCGCGTTAGCGTCCCGGGTAAATTGCAAAAGGAGCGCCGATAGAGTGAAACGCTATATGTTCATGGCGGTGTTTTTGGTGCTGATCGCAGTAGTGCCGATGTATGCCGGGACCGAAGTTTTTCTTAATAAAGAAGAACAGCAGATTCTTATGCACATAGCGCGGGACACGCTGTCCCTGTATGTAAACAAACAGACTCTGCCCAACCTTGACCGGTATCCGGTGACGCCCCGGCTGCAAAAACAGTGCGGTGTATTTGTAACACTGAAACATAAAAAAAATAAAGAACTGCGGGGCTGCATCGGCTTTATTACAGGAATAAAACCACTGCGCGAGGCAGTCCGTGACTGCACTGTGGAGTCTGCGACCCGCGATGCGCGATTTCCTGCCATGCATGCGGGAGAAGATGAGACCGTTACCATAGAAATTTCTGTTTTGACGCCCCCTGAAAAAATCAGCAGTATCAACCAGATTCAAGTGGGCAAACATGGCCTCATCATTAAGAAAGGCATGCATCACGGAGTGCTTCTTCCCCAAGTGCCTGTTGAATGGGGATGGAACAGAGACAAATTTTTAAAAGCCATTTGTCAGAAAGCAGGGCTTCCTGAAGATGCGTGGAAACAGGGCGCTGAGCTTTATATTTTTACTGCCCAGGTATTCAAGGAAACAGAATTATAAAAAGAGCGTAACAGCATGTTGCGCCACATAGGTTTTGTTAAGCGTTTTATGCAAGACGGTACTCTTGGTGCTTGTTAGCAAAGATCGCCGGACGATTAACATCACCGACACAGCATTCATGCCGCAGATTATTGCGATTTTATTGGAAGATACGCTAGAAGATTCATATGTAGCCATACGGCTTGATGGCACTGAGCCTGAAATTCTGTTCACCAAGGGCCCGTCCTTTACCAAGACCATGGGACCCTTCCCCGAAGCCTATGCTGAAGCAACATTCAAAAAATGGAACTATCGAAAAGTTATTAATCCTCCCGAGGTAAAAATCAACAGTCCCGAATCTTTGAGAACTGCTCTTCTGAGGATGCGAACCTGCGGGAATCTGGTCCGCTATGAGGATGCATAACAAGGGTGCGCCATGCAAAAACGCTCTCCTGCATTAATAGCTGCTGCAAAACAAATTTTCTGAGCGCGAAAGGCAATACGCTATGCTGTTTAGTTCATTCTCGATTAGCCGTGAAAAATCACACACATCTAAGAAGATGCTCATTAATGTTGCCGACCCAGAAGAAAGCCGGATTGCAATTATTGAAAATGGCGTACTGGTGGATTTGACGATAGAAGTAAGCGGACATGAAAAACAGCGCGGTAATATTTATAAAGGCATAGTCCAAAAAATAGTTCCCAGCTTTCGCGCCGCTTTTGTTGATTATTGCGGCACGCGGCATGGATTCCTTCCCTTAGACGAAGTTCATCCCGACTATTACAGCGTGAGCGTTCCCGACAAAAAAACCGTACTTTCACCCAATAAAATTCTCAAACGCGGCCAGGAAGTGCTGGTACAAGTAGTAAAAGAAGAAAAAGATACGAAAGGCGCGTCTCTTACCACCTATCTTTCATTGCCCGGCAGATATCTGGTGCTCACCCCGGGCTCCAACCGGAGCGGTATTTCGCGAAAAATTGAGGATGAGGCAGAGCGCAGCAAGCTTAAAGACATAGCGCGCCAACTACATCTCCCCGAGGGGATGGGCGTGATAGTGCGAACCGCCGGACTTAATAAAAACAAAAAGGATCTCCAGCGCGATGCGGCATATTTGCTGCGGCTATGGAAGGCAATTCAGGAAAAAGCCCGCAGCGTCCAGGCGCCGGCAATCATTTTCCAGGAGAGCAGCACGGTGATTCAGGCAATCAGGGACTACTTTACCTCTGACATACAGGAGGTGCTGGTAGATAATCGGGACATGTTTAAAAAGGTGCGCGACTTCTTTAAGCAGGTCATACCCAAACATTACCGCCAGGTTAAGCTTTACGAAGGCAAGGAACCGCTGTTTGCTAAATATGGGGTAGAGGCGCAGATAGAGAGCATCTACGAACGAAAGGTTGCACTCAAGTCGGGGGGAAGTATTGTTATAGATCCGACGGAAGCGCTGGTTGCCATTGATGTCAATACCGCGCGGTTTACCCAGGCCAAAGACCCTGAAGAGACTGCCCTCATAACGAACCTTGAAGCAGCAGATGAAATCAGCCGGCAACTGCGCCTGCGCGATTTAGGGGGACTGATTGTCATTGATTTTATTGACATGAAAAGCCAGAAGAACCGGCAGCTGGTGGAGCGGCATCTCAGAAATGCATTTAAGGCAGATAAGGCAAATATTGAGCTGTCAAAAATATCGAAATTTGGCCTGCTGGAAATGACCCGCGAGCAGATCCGATCGCCGCTCTCGCATATGGGCTATAATGTCTGCACCGCCTGCGGTGGCAAGGGCAAAATCAAGTCAACCGAATCCCTATCCTTAATTATTCTGAGAAAAATCCATGCACAGGCAAGCACCGGCACCATTCTTCAGGCACATGCCACGCTCTATCCTCCCGTGGCGCAATATCTTTTAAATCAGAAGCGCGCTGAACTGTGCAATATAGAAAATGAGTTCAATATGAAAATAATGATAACCGCTGATCCGGAAACCCCTGCTGAACAGTACCGGCTTGAGTTTGTTAACAAATAGCGATCGGGTGAACAGCGAGCGGGGCAGCAGAGAAATATCTTACGCCAACCTGAGAACCAAGAGCACTGCTGGACATGGTTGTATGACGATCGTTGACAATATAGGTTCCATTCAAGAACGCATCGGTAATGCGGCACGGCGCGTTGGCAGAAAGCCAGCAGACATTCGTTTGGTTGCGGTATCAAAGACCGTCCCTGTTGAACGTATCCAAGAGGCACTGGCAGCCGGCGTTACCATATTGGGAGAAAATTATGTGCAGGAGGCTCGCACTAAGATAGCTCAGATAGGGCAACAGGTAGAGTGGCACTTTATCGGCCACTTGCAGTCAAATAAGGCAAAGTCCGCCGTTGAACTGTTTTCAATGATTCATACGGTTGACCGCCTTTCCCTGGCGGCAGCGTTGAACCGGGAAGCACAGAAAAGGGGGACAATCCTGCCCGTTCTCATTCAGGTAAACATTTCCGGTGAAGAAAGCAAATCAGGCATTGATCCGCAGGGGACGCTGGAGCTGGTTGAACGGATTGCAGAGTTCACGCACCTTTCGCTCCAGGGGCTTATGACCATGCCGCCATGGTTTGATAACCCCGAAGATGCGCGGCCGTATTTTATCGCGCTGCGAAACCTGCGTGACGAAATTGCCAGCAAAAAAATTCCCGGCGTATCGCTGCACGAGCTTTCTATGGGGATGACCGGTGATTTTGAAGTGGCGATAGAGGAGGGCGCCACACTGGTGCGGATTGGAACCGCGATCTTTGGGACGCGCGGTTATTTAAGAACCTCAGACACAACATAGGATCTCTCCCGGTCTTATATTTAGCCAAGGATATTGGAAGTTTTGCTATCGTAAAGAACACCCCCACTGAATCCCCCGTGCTATTAAAAGGGCGTGTCGCAATGGCCTGAAATGTCATTCTGCGCGAATGTGAAGAATCTCAACCCGCTGATTTTTCATATCCCGAGATTTTTCGCTGTCGCTCAAAATGACCAAGAGTCTAATTGCGGCACATCCTCTAAGAAGGGGTGAAGGGGGTAACGTTATGTCCATTTTCTTTACCCCATACGTTACCTGGGAAAATCCAACAACAGACAGTTGATGGTATTGAACATTGATGGGACCATATTTAAGAATGAAGAAACCGCAACCCTGCCTTTCCTACCATCATATATATTAAACCGTTTGCGATGATCGCTCTTTAAGGCTCTAATGTAAAATGTCAGAGAACAGGTCCCAGGCATCAACGGGCAGGTTGGGTTGCATATTTGGATCTGAATCATCAGGGTCTTTGAACAGGAAAAGAAGTTCCGTAAAACCAGATGCCGCATATTGAGGCCCTGGCACCCACCCGTCCCCATCCCTGTCTATATAGGGATCATGCTGCATAATTTCTGAAAGATCATAAAGTGGCGCCGCAATCCCCAACTGTTCATTCAATTGCTCAAGTATATAATTTGCGATTATGGCTTGGCCGGTATACCCGGGATGAACACCATCCATCGTAAATCCACCGCCGCGGCACCATTTCCGGTTAATGCGTCTCTTATCTATCGTGATGACAGTTTTTCCGGTAAGCGCATCGTTGAGATACTGGCCGATGTCTATGAGGTGGGCGTGAAAACTATAGTTCGCTGTGGCGGTCTTTATGGCTGCATTGAAGTCGTCGATGCGGGCCATTATGTAGCGCTGCTCCTCTTCAGAGAGAACAAATCCGTCATTTTGTTTTCCCGCTGTCTCAAGAATTTGATTCACATAGCTGACCGGATAGTTGCTGTGCAGAAGCAGATACATGCATCCAAAGGTTAACAGAGAAACACGGTCTCCGGCAACCGGATCGGTAATCGGTTGGCCGGGCTCAGCAACGCGCTTGAATGTTGCAGGGAGCGTGTAGTCGGGATTGACTTTCCTGAGATAGAATTCAAGATCTTCAGAATCAAACAGGTAGCCGACCGAACTGTAATACGGAAGGGTAAGGACAAACAGCTCCGCCTCGGGCACGGAACTGCGTGCGCCCGTTTTTAAACGCGTCAGCAGATGATCATACTGATTACTGAAATCTCTCAACACGGTTACATTGCGCTCAATATTGGCCATAGTGTAGGGTGCGAATGATACAATCCCCTTGTTTTGAGCCCAGCGCAACAGAAATCGTACGTGGGGTTTTATTTCCGGCTCGATCTGCTCCAGGGGTATGGGCAGGAACGCAGGATTTTCTCCCCCAAGACCAAGAGCGGCTGCCGCTGAATCATTGTTGCCTATCCAGAACATAACTATTGTGTTATTGTGCTCTGATAAAAATTGAAATTTGTTGAGTAACCACACGGCTGCCCCAATCTGGGACACAGGGCGGCGAGCCAGCAGATTAATAGGGTATAATACCTTGTCATATTCACTACGCAATCGCCACGGCACGATGCTTTTACACAGGTAATCCGGGTTGACATAGGATATGGGGGTGCCCGCCCGCTGGTAATAGGCTATTCCTTCAATAGAAAAAATATCAGACCCATCGACGCCTAAATTGGTTGGAAGACTAAAAGGCTGCAGGCGGTTTCCGGCATAATCAAGCAAAGGCTGGCTAAAGAACACATTCATCACGTGCGCAAGGGAATCTGCCACGTTTTGAAGATAGGCATTTTGTGTGGTGGTAGCGTTAATGGTTGCATCCATGGTTCCTTGCGTCAGGCTGTCCCCGATGCCGATCAACAGCGTCTGGTTCTCTGCCGGATATGCTTCCCCGGGGTGGGCCGGTGGTTTTTCACGTTTAGAAGAAGCAGTTTCGAAGCGGGATTCTGCCAGAGCGGAACGGTGACAAGGAAAACCAAACAGGTTAACAGACAGGCAGACGATAATGATACTTGCCGCTGTTATATTTTTAGGGATTCTATTGTGCGCGCAGTGCATAAGAATGCCGTATTTAACATATGCTATCTTTTTGTGACTATACTCCGCCGCTGAGAAAAGGTCAACTGATGTCAGAACCAGGATTTTTCCCAAAGATTACTCTTGAAATATCCTCAGACGCTTTTTCATCCTCATCAATAAAATATTTTGGGGGAAGTCCAGATGTCGGATAACACCCAACTGTAGCGCCAACAATACCCTCGGGCACTATATGCTAATACCGGCACAATAAAAGAGATATTTCTCATGATTACGGTGCTGCAGCTTTTGCAGAGAGCACCCAGAACAAAACCGATAGAATAAAATATGCAGATGCGACTTCCCAATGCAGGTGTCCCGGCATACACCAGGGAAGATAGACTTCCCCGGTTTGGGAAATAGAGTGCATCAGTCCGCACAGGGTTAATGCGCCACAGGCGATGGCATACCCGGCGCAGCTCCGCGGTCTCTTGCTGATAAGAGCCGAAAGCAGCCCGCCCCACAGCATTGCAGTCAGAATGAAGCCATTGTCCAGAATAGTGAGTGTTTGATACAGCTTTTTAAGGTTCAGGGGAAGCGCCTCAGGAGAGATACGCGATTGACTTAAAAACTGACCGAGGATCATATGCACGAGATTGGCAATAGTGGGGAGAAAGGTTACGGTCACTGCCGCAGATTGCTGATGCGGCACTACTGCATAGGATAGGGAAATGATTTCAAAACCAATGAAAATAAAAATGGGTGCCAGAACGGCTTTGGGGATCAGACCGATCAGAGGCGTCATGAGCCCGGCCATTGCGCCCAGTCCGATAAAAAGGCCGGTTGCAAGCGTATACCAGGTGGTTGCGCCCATTTTTTTATAGGCCGGGTGGCCAATGTAGGGAGTTGTCTGCGCTACGCCGCCAAAGAATGCGGCAATTAAGGTAGAAAATGCCTCTGTGAGCAGAATGCTGCGGGCCCGGTAGCAATCTCCCGCACGTCTGGCGCTCTCCGTGTTGTTTATGCCGCCAATGATAGTGATGATGCCAAAGGGAATGGCAAGGGGCAGGTATTTTACCGTTTCCGGCAGCGCAGAGAAAAATCCACTACCGATGTGCGGCAGACAGAATTGAAGCTCACGTAACGGCGGCTGATAATCTGCAACATAGCCTCCCAAACCAAGCATATTATATAACAACGAACCAAGCACAACCGCGACCAGGATACCGGGGAGCCGAAAGGGCAGCTCCATTTTCCCTGCCAGCACATAAAACATCAGCCCCAACGCCACCATGCCCACTATGGGAAGATTGAATATCTCGATCAGCGGCAGGAAGCCGAGGAAGAGCAGGCCGATGCCGGCTATGGAGCCCAGAAGCCCGGCAGGCGGGATAATGCGCTGCACCATGCTGCCAATAAACGAGGTGCCGACTTTTACTATCCCGATAAGAAATAAATTGGCCATGCCGATCTTCCAGGCGAGCACTGCGTCAGAGGTCGCAAGGTAGGCGGGGCCTAACACTGCGTAGGCTATGCCGATAGTTGAGGGGGTGTCAAGACCGAGCGGCATGGCGGTCGCATCGCTCCGCCCTGTTCTCCTGTTAAGCCGAACTGCCAGCCACGTATATACCACATCGCCGCACAACACGCCGAGCGCGGTTCCCGGAATCATGCGCATCAGCACAAGGTCTGCGGGATAATGAAAGGTGAAAATGAGAATAGAGCTCAAAAACACCAGATTGCCGACATTATCAAGAGTGAGCGCCAGAAAAGCGCTCAAATTTCCCCAAAAGCTGTGGTGGTTATCCATAGACTCTATGCCTCAAGATGCAGCGGTATCTTTGTGTATTGATGAGTGCTGTTTTATAGATTCTTGCCGGTTTAAATCTGAGAATTGTGCTCTCCTATACGTATCGTTTTTGGCTGGTGGTGAAAGCAGTTACGGGCAGTGCGAGCGATGCCCGTGGTGAACACAACGACCCGTTCCGGCGAACACTGCGCCCCAACAAATGAATCAGAAGCCACATAAATTGCAAGTATCTTTGTTTAGAATTTCTATAATGTTCCTTGAGCGTATAAAAACTATAACATTATTTATTACCCAAAAATAAAAATTATTTGCATAACGCCTGAGCCTTAATATAGATTCGTAATTCTGGGAAAAAATTTATTCCTAACCGGGGGGTTTTGCCTTTCTTTAAATTTCCTGATGCATAATGTTTTACCGTTAAACAAACGGTATCGTTGCCTGTTTTTCAACCTTTCTCATAAACAGCGCTCATGCCTGATCGTTCTGCAGTAAAAAAACTCGGAACATTTGACGTATTCTGCCTGGGCGTGAATGCCATCATCGGCTCCGGTATTTTTTTATTTCCCGGCATACTTGCGCGGGAGGCCGGACCGTCATCTATCTTTGCCATTTTTATCTGCGGCATGCTGCTCATCTTTGTTGCGCTGTGCTATGCAGAACTGGGCAGCATCTTTAAACGCAATGGTGGCTCATATGTCTATGCGCGGGAGGCGTTTGGGCCTACAATCGGCTTTGCCGTGGGCTGGATGTCGTGGGTGACGGCGATATGCAGTTGGGCGGCTGTTGCAAATGCGGTGAGTTCCTACGCCGGGTATTTTCATCCTGTTTTCAATACGGTTTTTCTAACAAAATTGGTCGCATGCGGCCTTGTTTTGAGTTTTGGCATTCTGAATTACCGGGGAATAAAGCTCGGAGCATGGGCGGTCAATCTGTTTACGCTGGCAAAACTCGCGCCACTGATGCTTTTTATCATTTTAGGGACTTTCCATGTTTCTGCAGAGCGGTTTCATCCCTTCTGGGTTGCCGGTGGCAACACATTTGGGCACGCCGTTTTTCTTTCCCTGTGGCCGCTGCAAGGTTTTGAAATAGTTCCGCTGCCGGCAGGGGAAACAAACCGCCCGCACCAGGCAATCCCCATCGCGACGATCGGCTCATTGCTATATGTTACCGTTGTCTATGTTCTGGTTCAAACGGTGTTCATGGGGGTATTTTCAGGGTTGGCAGCGCCAACGGCCAAACCGCTCGCTGATGCTGCTGCCGTATTTTTAGGGCCTGCGGGCGCACTGCTTATGGCGCTTGGCGCGGTGGTGTCAATGATCGGCTACACTGCCGGCAACGCCCTGGGAAGCCCGCGCTTCCTGTCGGCGCTGGCTGAGGATAAAAGTCTGCCCACTATTCTCGCCACCCCTCATCCACGGTTTTTAACACCCGGCAACGCCATACTGGCAACTACGGGTCTGACCTTTTTTGCCGGGCTTTGTTTTGATTTTCAGCAACTGGTCGTCTTAAGCAATCTGGCGGTCATCTGCCAGTATCTGTCAACCTGCTGCGCGGTTATATGGCTGAGGCGCACAAAACCGGCTCTTGAACGCACCTTTACCATTCCCGGCGGGCAATTGATTGCGCTGCTGGGATGTATCGTTTCGGTGTGGCTTATCAGGCAGGTAAAAACAGAAGAACTTCTGTGGGCAGGTGCCGTGCTGGCAGCAGGATTTATTATAAAAACAGCATTAACCCGGAGAATCCAGTAGCACCGATGGATAATAGCATTTAAAAATCAGGCAGGGCCACTTATACTCTTCCTGGTAATGTTTTCGGGTGTATTCGCGAAAGGTCTTTTTATCAGGCTGCTGCTCGCGTAAAAAAGTCAGCAACCGGCGCATGAATGCGACGTCTTTAATTTTTTTCTCCAGCGCGTTATCTCTGCCCACAATTTTAACCCCGGCAATCCCCATTTTCTCAAACTCAAAGAGTGCGCAGCCGCCGCAGGGGCGATCATCTATATGCAGTGCAGACCAGAAGTGTTGTCGTTCCCAGGAAATCTTTTCCTGCAAAATCTTCTCGGCTTCTTCCTCAGTCACGCCGTCCACTGCGGCAGAGATTTGATACAGCAGCATGCAGGCATTTTCATAGGATTTTTTGTCCCGCTCATCCACCAGGTCTGCCAAGCCGTGCTGGAATGTGCAGAGCCCGTCCACATTGGCGCAGCGCGAATTGAGAATGAAGACTTCAAGTTCAATACCTGAAACTTTTTGCGCTATCTCGCCAATTTCTTCAAGGGACAGGTGCCGGGGCAGAATCACCCGCGCAGCACCCAGATCACGGTAAAAATGAACTGTTTCGGCATTAAAGGCGGTGCCGGCGGTGCTGATATAAATACGTGCCGGCGAACCCATATCCTGCAGGGTGAACAGCAGGGCGGGGTCGCCGATGATAAATGCATCAGTTCCTGCATTGTGTGCCTGCTCAATGTATTTCTTAAGATAGGGATACTGCTCGTTGCTGTAGTAGTGTTCATTGATGGTGAGCGCAACCGGGATGTTGTGTTTGTGGGCGCGGTTTACACTCTCGGCAAACGCCGCGAACGAGTGAAAATGGGGGCTGGTTTTGATAAACTTGTTGTCTTCCTGCCGTCGGTTCAGACAGGCAGCAACGGTGTATGTTTCCCGCCAGTCTGAAGGCAGCACTCCGCAATAAAACTCATCTGCGCCGGCGGCAATAAGCGGTTCTGTTTCATCAACACAACTGAGCGGTGAAAGAATTTTAATTGGCATAACTCTATATCAACAAAAGTTACTACGCACAGCTCCTGCGGCAGCCCGAGAGGATCGATGGGGAGCTTATTATT
The DNA here is from genome assembly GCA_964594075.1 of uncultured Thermodesulfobacteriota bacterium. GTDB lineage: Bacteria > Desulfobacterota > WTBG01 > CAIYCZ01 > CAIYCZ01 > CAZQKW01. The sequence goes on from CAZQKW010000057.1 coordinate 19,065, forward strand.
ATTTATAAGAGATATGAAGCGCCCTGTCAAACGAAATGGGAACTAAAGTTTTTTGTCATTCTGAGCTCAGCGAAGAATCTCAAGGAATCTGTGCAGCACGGCGGCCTTCATGAGATTCTTCAGTCGCTACCGCTCCTTCAGAATGACCGTATCGGGTGAGGTGTGGATGACAAGAGACATAGAATGCTGCATTATATAACGTGTCACAGGCGACGAGTTCCTGGTCACGAACTACGGGCTGCGAGCCCCGTTGTTTACTCATCACTCAGCACTTAGCATTGATTTGATTTCCAGCTCAATATTCAATATTTGATATGTATAATAATGGGAATGTAAAAAACAATATCTCACCGCAGCGATTTTACTATCAGAGCGGAGCAAAAGACAAATATTCCTTTGTTGAACACGTCCCCGCCGAGTGTGCAGCAAGTGCGGCGAAAAGACCTATTCACCTTCCGTCGCTGATGAGCTTCTCACGTATGCAAAAAAGGAAAGGAGACCCGCTAAAACTGTAAAAGTGCCGGTATTTAATTTTGCTGCTAAAGCGCTTTGAGAAACAGAATGAGGGGTTCGCGATTAGCGGTTCCTGATCGGGCAATAAGTTTGTTTCAATGGGTTATTGCAAGCGGCAGAGGTCAAAGGAGGCTTCTTCTGTTAGGTTATGAGCAAGCTGTTGAAAAACATGATAGCAAAAGAGCTTGTGATACGAGATTTTATTCTTATTAACCGTCTCAAAATTATATTGACATAATCATATGGATTGTTATATAGTAA
>CAZQKW010000058.1:0-19519 GCA_964594075.1 uncultured Thermodesulfobacteriota bacterium
CCTCTTCCTCTAACCGCTTTACGATTATCCTGTCCTGCAATGGCTTTATCTTCATCGTCAATCCTCCTTATGATGGGTTGTTACTGTTAGCCATTAACCTATTGAAATTAAATGATATTTTTATTAGAAAACACTGGGTGGTTATGGAAGCGTTACATTAAAAAAATTTTTTGATACTTTAAGGCCACTTTGGAGGAAGTCAAGGGGGAGTTTAAAAAATTTTTTAAAATTATGGGTTCCGTGGCATACGCGGCTCCTTTAATTTTTTACTGTTATCTGCTAAGCATTGTTCATTCATATTCTGCCAAAATCGTCTTCAAGCCTTTCAATATCGTCTTCGCCGAAATAATCTCCGCGCTGGATTTCGATAAACGTTAAATCTTGAAGTCCGGTATTCTCAATCCTGTGCACTGCCCTTTGAGGAATATCAACAGAGCCGCCGCTGGTTAAGTGAATCTTTTTGTCATCCACTGTGACCAGGGCTTCACCATCGATAATGTGCCAGTGTTCTGAACGGCCTTTGTGGCGCTGCAGGCTGAGCCGCTTGCCTGCATAAACCACTATCTTTTTAACTTTAAATTTCTGTTCATCGCTGAGGACCTGGTAATATCCCCAAGGACGATGATCAACCGCTTGATCTTTTGTTAGCATACCTTACAGCTCTGCTTACCTGTTCGTTGTGCTTAAAAATTTTAATTTGACACGCCTGAGCAGGATTGCCTATTTGTTGGTCACAGCGCAGCGTTTTGTGCTGCAAATTCCCAGTTTAACAACTTGTCAAGCACAGCAGCAACATAGTCGGCGCGTCGATTCTGATAATCCAGATAATACGCGTGCTCCCACACGTCAATAGTGAGCAGCGGTCTCAAACCTTCGGTCAACGGCAGGTCAGCGTTAGCGGTATTCATTACTTTGAGCTTCTCACCATCAAGGACAAGCCATGCCCAGCCGCTTCCGAACTGCGAAACTGCTGCCGCGGCAAGTTCTTTTTTGCATGTGTGCACTGTTCCAAAAGAGGCTGCAATTTTTTCTCGCAAGCCAGCCGGCGGTTCTCCGCCGCCTTGCGGTTTCATGCTTTTCCAATAGAAGGTATGATTCCAGATTTGTGCTGCATTGTTAAAGATGGCTCTTTTATCTGCACGGGAAGCGGTCTCGGCAATAATCTTCTCCAAAGGCAGCTCCGCATATGCAGTACCGGCAAGCAGCTTATTGAGATTGTCCACATAACCCTTATGATGTTTCCCATAATGAAAGCCAATGGTCTTAGCTGTTATCATAGGTTCCAATGCGCTGTCTGCATACGGCAGCGGTGGTAATCCCTGAACTGTAGCTGCGTATCCAGGTCTGCAGCGAAAACGACCCATCGCAAAAGAAACTGCCGTTGCTGCGGTTGCAAAAAGAAACCTGCGCCGCTCAGGTATCTCCTGATGTTTGTCAAAATCCTTTCTTTTCATATACACCTCTCCGTAATGTGTCTTGAAGGACTGCAACTAATAACCCTTTCTTCAGTGATAATATAATTAACCGGAACGTCTTTTTCGGGGTTATGAGGCAAATCATTTTCAACCACTTGCAGCTCAAAAGCCAGCGCAATTGCCGGTTTTTTATATTCCCTGAGCAGCCGATCATAATACCCGCCGCCGTAACCAATCCGCCATCCGTGCAAGGAAAACGCGATTCCTGGTGTTATAACGATGTCAATTTCGTGTCCGGCAATTGGTCGCCGGCATTCAGGTTTTGGCTCAAGGATTCCCCACGTGCCGGGAGCAAGATCCTGATCAAAATCATCAAGGCGGCATAACTGCAAGTTTTTATGGGCGCGGTCGGTAACAGGCACGGCAATAATTTTCCCCGCAGTGCCCGCTTCGCGAATCATGGCTTCAGTCTGCACTTCACTGCCAAAGGCAACATAAAAAAGTATCAGGCCAGCGTTTTGAAACTGAGGGAGGCCAAATAACGTTTCTTTAATCCGACTGCTTTTTGACATCCGTTCCGCTGCGCTCAGTGCATTTCGCCGTGCGAGCACGGTATTGCGAATAAGGGCTTTTTGGTGACGAATTGTTTCATTCATATTTTACCTGGCAAATGCGCACGCCAGAGCTGAATGAACACTAACAACGCACATAAGCATAAATATCCGCCACCACCGCTTCACCACTCTGTAACGCTCAGTATCAGTTATAAGTATGTGAGCCATTTCTTATATTGTTTGATTTTTCCATGGGCAGCGGCAAAAAATGTCTCTTGAATCTTTTTGGTGATGGGCCCCGGTTTGCCTTCCCCGATTGTCCGGTCATCAACTTCTCTAACCGGGGTGACCTCTGCCGCCGTGCCGGTAAAAAAACATTCATCTGCAAGGTAGAGTTCATCACGGCTGAAGCGCTGTTCTTTTACCGGTATGCCGAGATCGCCGGCAATCTCCATGACCGCATCGCGGGTGATGCCCCTCAGGATAGAGGTTGGCGGTGTCGTTTTGAGCACACCCTTTTCAACAATAAAGATATTTTCTCCGCTGGCTTCTGATACATACCCTTCGGTGTCCAGAAGTATTGCCTCATCATACCCTGCTGCGATGACTTCACGTTTTGCCAGAATTGAGTTGACGTAATTACCGCATATTTTTGCCTTAGTCATACCCGCGTTAACATGGTGACGGGTAAAAGACGATATTTTAGCGCGAATACCCAACGCAAGCCCTTCATCCCCCAGATACGCGCCCCAGGGCCAGCAGGCAATCACTACTCGCACTGGATAGGTCTGAATGTAAAGCCCCATTTCTCCATCACCGACAAAAGCAATCGGTCTTATGTAGGCCTCCTTCAGCTTATTGACCTTGAGTGTTTCCACAACCGCAGCGCACAATTCTTGGCGGGTAAATGGCAACGACATCATTCCAATCAGGGCTGAATCAAACAGGCGGTCAATATGTTCTGTGAGCCTGAACACTGCCGACGTTCCGTCATGACACTGGTAACACCTGATTCCCTCAAAAACTCCAAGACCATAATGAAGGGTATGGGTAAGGACATGCACTTTGGCATCATCCCAGTTGACCAGGCGGCCGTCCATCCAGATTTTTTCCACTTTGTTCATTCGCGATATTCTCCTCTAAAAAATACTGTGAGACTCAAACAAAATTGCGCCCCGGAGCTATCAGACAGGGCAGTATAGGTTTATGTAACCATTGTTCGTGGTCTAACAGTTCCGCACTGTTTTTTTATGCTCTCCGTATATGGTGGTCTGAGTATCCCTTTTTCTGTTATGATCCCTGCAATAAAGCAATACGGCACGACATCAAAGGCCGGATTCCATACGGGAGCGCCGTTTGGAGCAATTTTCTGGTTACCGATACAAGTTACTTCATCGGGGCTGCGCTCTTCAATCGGAATATCGTCGCCCTGACAGGTATCACAATCAATGGTAGAAACAGGGGCTGCTACATAAAAAGGTATATGGTGGTGGTGGGCGAGAATCGCCAAACTGTAGCTGCCAATTTTATTTGCAGTGTCACCGTTTGCTGCAATACGGTCAGCGCCAATAATAACCAGATCTGCACCTTTTTTTTTCATATAATATCCCGCCATGCTGTCGGTTATCAGCACAAAGGGGATATTATTTTTCTGCAGTTCCCACGCAGTCAGGCGACAGCCTTGAAGCAGCGGCCGTGTTTCACAGCTCACTACCAGTATTTTTTTTCCCGCTTCGTGCGCCGCCCGCATAACACCAAATGCGGTGCCATATCCAGCAGTCGCCAGTGAACCGGTATTGCAAATGGTGACGATGGTGGCGCGATCGGGAACAAGTTCCTGTCCATATGCGCTGATCTGCCGATTTGCCTCTATATCGTCCTGGAAAATTGCCAGCGCTTCTTGCTCCAGCAATTCTTTTAAATGGTTGATATCAGCAGTGTCTGTCTTGCGCAGTGTTTCCGTTAGTCGCTGCAAAGCCCATTTCATGTTCACAGCGGTAGGTCTGGTCATTAAAATATATGCGCCGTTGTGATTTAGCTCCCGGAAAAATTCTTCGCGATTTTTGCAGGAACTTCTTTGTGACGCCAGTACCATTGCCAGAGCAGCGACAACCCCCAGCGCGGGGGCGCCACGTATTGCAAGCCTGCGAATCGCGTCGGCCACCGTTTCAAGGTCGCGGCATTCAATATATACTTCTTGGTGGGGGAGTTTCGTCTGATCCAAGATACGTATGTGGTCTTTGTTCCAAACAATAGGTTGATACATTATGAACCTGCGAGTTTTTTCCTCAACAGCTCATTGACAACCTGGGGATTTGCCTTGCCCTTAGTTGCCTTCATCACCTGGCCGACCAGAAACCCAAAAACCTTTTCTCTCCCCTGGCGATACTGCGCGACCTGGTCTGCGTTGGCGTCAAGCACGTCTTGAATTGTTTTTTGCAACGTCGTCGCGTCCGATACTTGCACCAGCCCTTTCTCCGTCACCACCGCCTGCGGCATTTTCCCCGTTGCCACCATGTCTTCAAAAACGATTTTAGCAATTTTGCCACTGATGGTTCCTTGTTCAACCATCAGAATCATCTCAGCCAAGTGTGCGGGAGTTACCGGAAACTGATTAATCTGTCTGGTATCTGAAACATGGCGCAAGACATCGCCCATAATCCAGTTGCTCACTGTTTTTGGCTGGGGGCCGCGACTAACGCAGGCTTCAAAATAATCTGCGAGCTGTCTAGTTCCAGTAATAATAGCCGCGTCATATTCAGGTATGCTGTACTGTTTGATAAACCGCTGCTTCTTTGGGCCGGGGAGCTCTGGCATGGTTTCCATGATTGCATCTGTCCAGGTTTTTTCAATCACCAGTGGCACCAGATCCGGGTCGGGGAAATACCGGTAATCATGGGCCTCTTCTTTGGTTCTCATTGACTCAGTTCTTCCCTGCTCAACATTCCACAAACGCGTCTCTTGCGTTATGCTCCCTCCGCTTTCAAGGACTGCTGCCTGACGTTGCGCTTCATATTCTAATGCCCGCATAACATGCCGGAAAGAGTTCATGTTCTTAAGTTCAACTTTAGTGCCCAGCCCCGCAAACCCTTTGGGCCTGAGGGAAATATTCGCATCGCAGCGAAAACTGCCCTGCTCCATGTTTCCGTCACAGACATCTAAATACTGAAGTATAGAGCGGAGAGTCTTCAGATATTCCGCTGCTTCATCCGGCGAGTTGATATGTGGTTCACTGACGATTTCCATCAGAGGGACACCGGTGCGGTTGAAATCAACATAGCTGTAGTCGCTCTCACTCCCGTCTAACTCGTGGAGCAACTTACCTGCATCCTCTTCCATGTGAATTCTATTGATGCCAATCTTTTTTGGATTTCGGTAACCCTCAAGCTCGATTTCAATGAAGCCGTTGCGCGCGATTGGCAGTTCATATTGTGAAATCTGATACCCCTTGGGAAGATCGGGATAAAAATAATTCTTCCGTGCAAACTGACTGTAGTGCGCTATTTTACAATGCGTTGCAAGTGCCGTCCTGATCGTCAGTTCAACCACCTTGCGGTTTAACACCGGCAATACACCGGGCATCCCCAGACAAACCGGACAGGTGAGGTGGTTAGGGGGTTCTCCGAATTGGGTTGAACAGCCGCAAAAAATCTTGCTTGCCGTTAAAAGCTGGGCGTGAACTTCAAGGCCTATAATGGTTTCAAATTCCATAACTACTGAATGTTCTTCTGTAAAATTTTTAGGCAATCATATATAACATAACAGTATGTAAAAAACACCAGGAAAATACCCGAGAGTTTTTCAAAAATTAGCCCTGCAATTCAGTTAACCCGCATGAGAGAAAAAAACGCAATGGGTATCATGGGGAAAATTAACTTACGCGTCTGCGGGTTTTTCATCGCCTTCGGAAAATAATTGTGTAAAAACCCTGAAAGTTACCAGATTAATTTTTTTCTTGTATTATCTTTATAAATATGTTGAGATATTGTTGCTTAAAAGATGTCTTTATTTAACCTGTTTAAAAAAGGAGTTTAAATGTTTGGATTAGGCATTCAGGAACTTCTGATCATTCTGGTAATAGTTCTTGTCATATTTGGTGCGGGCAGGCTGCCTGAAATTGGGAGAGATCTGGGGAAAGCAATCAAAGGCTTTAAAAGGGCTGTTACGGAAAACGATGAAATTGATGTAACGCCGAAACAGAATGAAATTGAGGGAAAGAAAAAGGGAAGCTAACCTGCTCGTAGATGATTTTGGATTCCTGTTTAAAAAAATTTTTATAGTGTTTAAGCCCTTGTCACAAGATATTCACTGAGTGTCAAGGGCTTATTACTTGTAAAAAGTTATAACTTAAAATTAAAGTAATTTAATAAATTTTAATTATTAACTAATTTATTTAGCATTATATTTTAGAAGGATAGAATCATGTTTTACACCGCAACTCCTGAAGAGATTCTACAGGGAAAGGTAACTGATGCTTATTTTGCCCGTAGTGACCAGATCATACGGACTAAGCACCTTAATAAAAAAGTTAGGGCGGAATTCATCGCCAAAGGCCTTCCCAACAACTGGACATGGGCTATTCTTGCCGGCGTTGAGGAATGCTGTGAGGTATTCAAGAAACTACCGATTTCGGTAAGAGCGATGACCGAAGGTACCATTTTTTCTCCTTATGAGCCGGTTATGGAAATTGAGGGAATGTATCAGGATTTCGGGATTTTTGAAACTGCTCTCCTCGGTCTCATCTGTCAGGCGTCAGGAGTCGCCACTAAGGCAGCTCGGTGTAAATTAGCGGCGCGGGGGCGACCGATCATCAGTTTCGGGGGACGACGCGTCCATCCTGCTATTGCTCCCATGATTGAACGAAACGCCTATATTGGCGGGTGCGATGGCGTTGCTATACTTAAAAGCGCCGAACTTATCAATATCCCTGCTTCGGGAACCATGCCCCATGCCTTTATCCTGCTTGCCGGTGACACTGTGACTGCAGCACAAATGTTTGATGAGATAATAGATCCAAACATTAAACGAGTTGCCCTTATTGATACGTTCAATGATGAAAAATTTGAAGCAGTGCGCGTTGCTGAAGCTCTTAAAGAGCGCCTCTACGCAATTCGCCTTGATACCCCGGCATCACGTCGCGGTGACTTTTACCGGATCCTTGAAGAAGTCCGCTGGGAGCTTAATCTTAGAGGATATGATAACATAAAAATATTTATTAGTGGCGGCATTGATGAACATGATATCACTGCTCTTAATCCAATGGTTGATGCCTATGGCGTGGGCACCTGTATCAGCAATGCGCCGGTTATTGATTTTGCCATGGATATTATTGAAATTGAGGGAACACCGATTGCCAAGCGTGGGAAAATGTCAGGAGCCAAGGATGTTCTGCGCTGTCCTCGGTGTGGAAATGACCGGGTAATACCATTGGGCCGATTGACAGGCAACTGTGACTGTGGCGCAGCGTATATACACCTATTGGAGCCACTATATGTCGCGGGCGAGCCCGTGTGCCAGCAACGCACGCCGTCGGAGATCAGAGATTACGTCATTAAACAACTGGAGCGTTGCAGTTTGTAATCGTGTGTTGAGGGCAACCATCTGCCCTCAAGGTTCAAATCAAATCCCCCCAGGCGCTGTTTCATCCCCACCAATGAAACATTGCGGGGGACGTCCTGTGTTATTATTTAATGTTGCGCAGCACTTTTTTTTGGGCTAAATGAAATAATAAAGGAACCGAAAGTGAATTAACTGAATTATGCAATAGAAAGGAGCTGCTTATGAAAAATGTTACCGTATTCTTGACAATTCTGGTGGTGCTTCTGTTGACACCGATTGGTGAAGCCGCTGAACTAAAACCATCTATTATCCCCGAAGAAGATGAGGGTGCGGTGGAAGAAACAGAGCGCATATCTGATCCTCTTGAAAAATTCAACCGTGCCATGTTTACCTTTAACGATAAAGTATATTATTATGTTCTTAAGCCCACGGCACGGGGCTATAAGGCAATACTTCCCGAACAGGCGCGTATTAGTGTGCGGAGGGTTTTTACGAATGTAGCAATGCCTATTAGGTTCACGAACTGCATGTTGCAGGGGAAAATGAAGGGCGCCGGCGTTGAGGTTTCGCGCTTTCTCATTAACTCAACTGCGGGTGTTCTGGGACTTTTTGACCCGGCAAAATCCTATTGCAAAATGTATCCCTACGATGAAGATTTCGATCAAACGCTGGGATATTATTGTGTTGATCCGGGGTTTTATATCGTATGGCCGTTGCTTGGTCCTTCCAGCGCGCGCGGCACTATAGGCACCGTAGGCGACTATCTGGTTGATCCGCTTACCTATCTTCTCCCTGAATGGCCGGATTATTTAGGGGTGAGAATTTACCAGGTCGTTAACCAGACGTCTTTATCTCTCGGCGAGTATGAAGACCTGACTAAGGCGGCTATAGATCCCTATGTTGCGATACGAAATGCTTATTTCCAGTACAGAAAAAACAAAGTAAACAGATAAAAAACCAACGCCCTGTTTCAATACATGAGACAGGGCGTTTTAATTACCGCTATTTCTTATGAACTATGTACTTCCTTGGGTTTCAGATTTAAGCCTTCTTTTGATTTTAATTTTTTTACCAGCTCCGGATACGATGAACGCGCAAGAATTTCATAAAACTGTGTCCGGTAATTTTTTATCAAGCTTACTCCCTCCACAGAGACATCATAAACCCACCAGATTCCATCCTTATTAATAAGCCAGTAATTTACCGCCACTTCAGTATCATTTTTAGTAAATATTTTTGATTCCAGCAATCCATATTTTTCATCAATGGTTTCTTTTTCATAACTGATTTTCTCTCCAGAATATTTTTCAATTTTTTCCATATAGGTGCGGTCGAGAAGATCAGCAAACAATTGGACAAACTCCTTTTTTTCTTCTTGCGTGCGGTCTTTCCAGTGTATGCCCAAAGACCGTTTTGCCATTTCTTCCCAGTCAAAAATTTCATTAGCTATTGCTCTGAGCAACTGCCGCCGTTTGGTTTCCATGCCGGGTGTTTTAAGAGACGGGTCCCCCAGGATTTTTAGCGCGTTGTCAACTTTCTGCTTAACATGGTCAATGAGTGGCCCCGCCCCGGCTGCACCAGCCATCAAACAAAAAATGACAAAAAAAATTATCGCACTGGTAATGTTTCGTTGTTGCATGTTCACAGAGTAACCTCCTTTTACGAAAGCAAAACTATTTTTCTTCTACCTTGCCAAAAGCAAACTTTGAAATCAGATCTTCTATATCCACCGGAGGCAGTGCATCGCGAATCCTGCCATTTGGTTGTATATATTCTTCTGCTGCGCCAGGCAGCACCGCCACATATTTCTCCCCCAGCAGTCCTTTCGTCTTTATGGACACAATGGTATCTTCCTGCAGCTTTACATCCTGATTAATGTCCATAACAACGCGAGCTTTATAATTATGGAGCGAAAGACTTTTTACCCGCCCTATTTCAACGCCGGCTATCTCTACCAGTGCCCCTTTTTTAAGCCCACCAATATTAGGGAAATCAGCATATACCTGATAGCCTTTGCTGCCGATAATTTCCATTCGGCCCAATTTAATTGACAAATAGCCGAGTGCCAATATTCCTGCAATAATAAACAATCCGACCATGAGCTCCACACTAGCCTTTTTCATACCTGTTCTCCCTAAATATACTGAACCGGGCCTGTAATGTCGCCCTTAATAAACTGATCAAAAATAGGGTTGTTCTGTTTCTGCAACTCATCCGGGCTGCCACAGGCAATGATTTCACCTTGGTGGATCATAGCAACCTGCTGCACTATGTTAAACACCTTGGGGACTTCATGCGTGACAATTACACCGGTAAATTTAATCTTCTGATGGCACTGCTGAATGTAATCAAGGATGGTTTGTCCAATAATTGGGTCAAGCCCGGTGGTAGGCTCATCGAATAACATAATAGAAGGATCCATGACCATAGCACGCGCCAGCGCTGTGCGTTTACGCATTCCGCCACTTAATTCAGCGGGAAACTTATTCCAGTCATTTTTAAGCCCCATTTCTTCGAGTTCATTAAAAACCCGTTCCCGAATCTGCGTTTCGCTCAGGTTTGTCCTTTCTCTCAGAGGAAAGGCAACATTATCATAAACCGTCATGGAGTCAAATAGCGCACCTCCTTGGAAGAGAAAGCCAAATTGTTTTCTTATTTCTATGAGCTGTTTACCCCGCAACCGGTTGATATCAATATTATTAATGAGCACCGTGCCGCTGTCAGGTTGTATAAGCCCGACGATATGCTTGAGCAGCACGCTTTTCCCTATGCCGCTTCGGCCAATAAGCGCCAGCAGTTCCCCTCTTTGTATGGCCAGTGAAACACCCCTGAGCACAGGATTTCCATTAAATGACTTATAGAGGTTTACCAGTTGAATCATTGGCATTTAAAAAGAAACCGAGGTAATAAAATAATCCCATATAAGGATAAGCACCGAGCATATCACAACTGCCTGCGTCGTGGCTTTACTTACGCCCTTTGCGCCATATTCAGTGTAATACCCTTTATAACAGCATATCCAAGCAATAATAAGACCAAAGCTCAGGGATTTGTACAAACCGTGAAACACGTCCTTGCTGTTCAAATAAATGGCCATCTCTCCAAAATAGGTCCCTCCGCTCAAGCCCAGCAATTTGACGCCGACCAGATAACCTCCCCAGATACCGCAGACATCAAATAGCGCACCAAGCAAAGGAACGCTTAAAATTGCTGCGACCATGTTTGGCACCACTAAATAACGGAAAGGGTTGAGCGCCATGACTTCCAGTGCATCAATCTGCTCGCTGATCCTCATAATGCCAATTTCCGAGGCGAGCGCTGAACCAGCTCGTCCCGTCACCATGAGGGCTGAGATCACCGGTCCAATCTCTCTTACGAGTGACAGTGCAACGGTCGGCCCCAGCATTGATTCGCCGCCAAATTTGCTCAAAGCGTAAAAACCCTGCAAGCCGAGCACCATGCCCGTGAATGCCCCGGTCAGGATGACAATAAGTGTTGATTTTACGCCGATAAAGTTAATCTGATCAATAACGCGCGTAAATTTGAGAGGAGACCAGAAAGTCCAAAAGATCGCCGTTACCAGAAACAGACCATAGGTGCCAAGATCACAGAGCCTTTTTAAAACAACTGCGCCTACTTTGCGTATTCCGTTCAATATTATTTCCATAGATATCTGATAATATTTAAGGCAAAATAAAATGCTATACATATTAAAATAAAAGGTTTTTTGTTTCAATAAAAATAAATTTGGCGGCTGTAAGAAACGAAGGTCAAGACCATCGCAGTGTTATCTTTACGGTGCCGTTAAAATTTGTCCTTGACTTTTAAAGAGTGAAAAGCTATCAAACTCACCTCATTCGTAATGGAGTTGTCCGTTTTAAAAAGGGCTTTTTCAATTCCTGTATAGCTGCGCACCACTGATCGCTAAACGTCATTTCAGTTTTCGGTCGCGAAACATTCTCATTTTTAACACCCACAATTATAATGTAACATTTATGTGGAGCCGTTTAGAGTAAATGCCCATTGTTGAAGTCTTTTTTATCGGTATAGGATATTTAGGTGAATGATCTTTATTACTGGATTGCCCTGCGTTTTGTTTTTGGCATCGGAAACATAAATTATAAAAATTTAATTAACTATTTTGGATCGCCGAAAAGAGTTTTCCAGGCCACGACGGAGGAGCTGGAACAGGTTGAAGGGATAACATCACGTGCAATTAACTCCATTAAACAGTTTAAACCAAGCGCTGAAATTGATCACGAAATAAAGCAGATCCAGCTCCACGCTATTAAAGTGGTCACATTGAAAGATTCTGCATATCCGGTGAATTTAAAAAACATCTATGACCCTCCCCCGTTTCTATATATAAAGGGAGACCTCATAGAAAAAGATGCTAATGCCATTGCCGTGGTCGGTTCGCGCATTGCAAGCGAGTATGGTATTTCGACGACGGAACGAATCAGTCGCGATCTGGCGCGCAGCGGTTTCACAATTGTGAGCGGAATGGCGCGGGGGATAGATTCAACCGCTCATCACGCGGCGCTCTCTGTCAACGGCAGAACCATTGCTGTATTGGGATCGGGTATTGATGTAATCTATCCCCCGGAGAACCGAAAATTATATGAAGCCATTGCGGCACACGGGGCGGTAATTTCAGAGTTTCCCCTGGGTGCTCAGCCGAGCGCCTATAATTTCCCAGCCCGAAATCGCATCATCAGCGGACTGTCGCTTGGCGTTCTGGTTGTTGAAGCAAGCCTCAAAAGCGGCTCGCTCATTACCGCGCGTCTTGCCCTTGAGCAGGGACGGGACGTTTTTGCTGTGCCGGGCAATGTTCATTCATATAAAAGCAAGGGAACCCACCGACTGCTCAAAGAAGGCGCCAAACTCGTGGAAACCGTTCAAGATATACAGGATGAAATATGTGTCAACGTTGCAACGGTCCATGAAGCTGAACAACACGCGGCGGTTCCTCTTGATATGCCACCGGATTCTCGTTCGGTTTATCAAATTATGGGGGAAGTTCCGACACATATTGATGAACTTATCGCACAAACCGGGTTTGCCAGCAGTCATGTTACAGCAATCCTGCTTGACCTTGAACTCAATGGATTTATCAAGCAGTATCCGGGTAAACGGTTTGCAAAAGTATCATAATGCCAAACACGTTGTATGATATTCTTCTATATTCAGTATAACTTATTGTATCTTTTGAAAATTGCAAATGTATTATATGATCTGTTGATTGAAATGAGGTAACATTTATTTATGGCAAAAGCTCTTGTTATAGTTGAATCCCCTGCAAAGGCAAAAACTATCAGTCAGTTTCTGGGCAAAGAATTTGAGGTGCATGCTTGTCTTGGACATGTCCGGACGCTGCCCAGCAAACAAGGATCCGTTGACATTGAAAACGATTTTGAACCGAATTATGAAATTCTCCCCCAGAGCAAAAAGTATCTAAAACAAATTGCCGATTCACTGAAGCGTTGTGACACCGTGTATCTTGCGACCGACCTTGATCGCGAAGGCGAGGCCATTGCCTGGCACCTGCTGGCAGCATTAAAGCTGGAGAATGGCACGTCAGCACGTGCGACCGGATCGCATGGTAAAAAAATTATGCGCATTACCTTTCATGAAATTACCCGGGAAGCCATCGACGAGGCATTAAAAAATCCTCGGAGCATTTCCCCGAATCTGGTTGATGCCCAGCAGGCACGGGTTGTTTTGGATTATCTGGTTGGTTTCAATTTGAGTCCCTTTTTGTGGAAAAAAATCCGTTACGGCCTTTCTGCAGGACGCGTTCAGTCAGTTGCGCTGCGCCTCATATGCGAGCGGGAACGGGAAATACAGGGATTTATTGCCGAAGAATACTGGAGTATAAAGGCAAACCTTTCGCCCTCGGATAAAAACCGAGAGGAGGCTTTTTTTGCTCAGCTCATCCAGGCCGAAGGCGAAAAACTTGATAAACTATCACTTCGCACCAAACAGCAGGCGCAGACTTTTTTAGAAAAACTTAAAGGGGCAGATTACCGGGTTGACCGGGTGCAGAAGAAGGAAATAAAAAGGACTCCTGCCCCCCCGTTTACGACCAGCACCCTGCAGCAAGAAGCTGCACGCAAGCTGGGCTTCCATGCCAAACGAACCATGTCAGTTGCGCAGCGCCTTTATGAAGGCGTTGAAACCGCAAAAGGCAGCATGGGGCTTATCACCTATATGAGAACTGACAGTGTTCAGCTTGCAGCAAGCGCTCTCAAAGAAATCCACGATACTATAGTGCATACATACGGCGAGGCATTTGCATTAGAACAGCCGCGAACGTTCCAACAAAAATCTAAAAATGTTCAGGAGGCGCATGAGGCAATCAGGCCGACCGACTTCTCCTTGCCGCCCGAGAACGTGGAGCCGTTTTTAAAGCCAGATGAGTTCAAGCTATATGAACTTATCTGGAAACGCACGCTGGCCTCCCAGATGGCGCAGGCGATTCTTGATCAGACCTCAGTGGATATTCTGGCAAAAGATAATTTTATATTTAGAGCATCGGGTTCCACAGTTCGTTTCCCCGGGTTTATGCAAATGTATATTGAAGGTAAAGATGAAGACAACGGCAACGGCGAAGGGGTGCTGCCGGCGCTGGTTGAAGGACAACTGCTTAATCTCTTGGAATTAATTCCCGAACAGCATTTTACCCAGCCGCCGCCGCGCTATACCGAGGCATCGCTGGTAAAGGCTCTTGAGGAATACGGCATCGGACGACCTTCAACCTATGCCTCAATTATCAGCATTCTTCAGGAACGCGAATATGTGCGGCTGGTAAAAAAACGTTTTCATCCTGAAGATATCGGCATTGTTGTCAATGACTTGCTGGTCAATCATTTCCCCACCTATGTAGACTATGAGTTCACCTCTTTTATGGAAGACGAGCTTGATGAGATTGCGCGGGGTGAAATAAGCTGGAAGCCGGTTATAAGAAATTTCTGGGAGCCGTTCATTGAACTCATTCGCCGCAAAGAGGAGGAGATAAAAAAATCTGATGTTACAACAGAAAAAACCGAAGAGGTCTGTCCGACCTGTGGAAAACCACTGGTAATAAAACTGGGCCGATACGGTCGTTTTTTTGCGTGCAGCGGTTTCCCATCGTGCAGGTATGTAAAATCATTAAAAAACAATGGCGACGCCGCACCACCGGAAACCCAGCCGACTGATGAAAAATGTGAGCTGTGCGGGCAGCCGCTGCTGGTCAAGCAGGGGCGTTATGGAACATTCTTAGGGTGCTCCGCATACCCGCAATGTAAATACATCCGGCCGCTCATTAAACCGGTGTCGCTCGAAGTAAAATGCCCGCAGTGCGCACAGGGCGTTGTTCAGGAAAAACGGTCGCGACGCGGCAAAGTTTTCTATAGTTGTTCCACATATCCCCAGTGCACATTCGCTTCCTGGGACAAGCCGCTTGCAGAATCATGTCCACTGTGCGGCTCATCCTATCTGGTTGAAAAATTCAGCAAACGCGACGGCCTCAACGTCAAGTGCCCTGACAAGCACTGCAAATATAAAAAACATCTGGAACCCCCGGAAGAAAAATGATCGCTGTGTCTCATCGTTTGATCATTTGCATCACTTCGTGCCGTATCCATCAGCTATAATCAATGTCATTGGCGGCGGCCTTGCGGGTTGTGAAGCGGCATGGCAGGCTGCCCGTCGGGGATGCCGAGTGGCGCTGTTCGAAATGAAGCCCCAGCGCTTTTCTCCAGCTCATGTCACGCCCTATCTGGCGGAGCTGGTTTGCAGCAACTCCTTCAAATCGGACAGCAGAGAAAACGCATCCGGCCTGCTCAAGGAGGAGATGCGCACCCTGCACTCTCTGATACTTGCGGCGGCAGACGCGCACCGAGTTCCTGCCGGCGGCGCACTGGCCGTAGATCGCAATCAATTTTCCCAACATGTGACTGAAATTCTTGAGCGGGATTATAACCTCACCCTGGTGAGACAGGAGATTTCTCAACTACCCGAAGAGGGCCTGGTCATAGTTGCTACCGGACCCCTCACTTCGGCAGCGCTCGCAGCCCATCTCCGGGAAATTATCGGTAGTGATTTTCTCTTTTTTCATGATGCTATTTCACCAATCATAGACGCTGATTCCATTGACTTCAGCAGGGCCTTCAAGGCCTCGCGCTACAACCGGGGCGATGCAGATTATATAAACTGCCCGCTCTCGCGGGACGAATACCACAACTTCGTTCATGAACTGCTCAAGGCTGAGAAAGTCCCGCTGCGAGAATTTGAAACGCTCATACCCTATGAGGGGTGCATGCCCGTAGAAGTTATGGGCGCCCGCGGTATTGAAACCCTTGCTTTCGGACCGATGAAGCCGGTTGGCCTGATTGATCCGCGCACTGGAAAACGGCCGTATGCCGCAGTTCAATTGCGCCAGGAAAACGAGCAGGGAACGCTGTATAATATGGTGGGGTTTCAAACCAGGCTCAAGTGGCCGGAGCAGAAACGGGTTTTTTCAATGATTCCTGGTCTTGAGCATGCAGTGTTTGCCCGTTACGGCAGCCTGCATAGAAACACCTATATTCATTCTCCTTCTCTGCTTTTGAAAACGCTTCAGCTAAAAAATAACCCGCGCATTTTTTTTGCTGGACAGATTGCCGGCGTCGAGGGCTATATAGAATCCGCAGCCATGGGACTGGTAGCAGGAATC
This sequence comes from uncultured Thermodesulfobacteriota bacterium, assembly GCA_964594075.1. Lineage (GTDB taxonomy): Bacteria > Desulfobacterota > WTBG01 > CAIYCZ01 > CAIYCZ01 > CAZQKW01. The sequence goes on from CAZQKW010000058.1 coordinate 16,227, forward strand.
CAGGCAAGCCGTATTGCGCAGGGTAAAAATCCTTTGACACCGCCGTCCACCACCATGATCGGGGCGCTGCTTTCTTATATTACCAGTCAGTTTTCTGGCAACTTCCAGCCCATGAACGCCAACTACGGCATCCTGCCGCCGCTTGATTATCCGGTGCACAAAAAATGCCGCAAACAGGCATATGCAGACCGCGCCCTGGCGGCAATAAAAGAATGGCAGAGACGTCTGGGAGACTAAAATGTTCCGCAACGTCCCGCTGGGGCCTGTTCGTCGTAGCGACTATGGGCAATGTGGGACTAACGACACATTGCCCATTGCGCATGCCGCTCATCAACGTGTGGTGAAACACTATTCACTTTTTGCAGATAAACCGATGTGCCGATTCCCTTGCTATTTTTTAATCATAATTATAAGATGTTTTTTAAAAAAATTAGTTGAGGTGCTGTAATGGGAATGTATTCAGGTTTAGCAAACTATGTGTGTTATAAGGTAAACGGCGATTTGCCTGCCAGCTTGAAAGAAGCCGTTTTAACAAAGCTGAAGGAATTTTCTTTCCAGGAGCCTGACCAGCCGGTTCCCAGAGAGAAATCAATTGGCTGGGTCTCTGCGGAAAATATGGCCTCAATATTCTTTGATGACCTGCATTTTTCTAAGGGGCCGTATCTGGTATTTTCGCTGCGCATTGATACGCGCAAAGTGCCACCGCTTGCCTTCAAAGCTGCGCTGCTTAAAGAAGAGTTGAAATTCAAGGGAGCAACCGGCAAAGAGCGGTTATCAATTAAAGAAAAGGAAAAGCTCAAGGATCAGGTCAAGTTTTCGCTCATGAAACGGTCGCTGCCCACACCGGCACTGTATGATGTCTGCTGGAATACGGCAACGGGAATGCTGATCTTTTTCTCAACCAGTAAAACTGCTAACGCTGAATTTATGGATTTCTTCTGTGCCTCATTTGAGCTCAGCCTGACCCCGTTGTCTCCGTTTGAAAGAGCGCAGATGCTCATTGAAAAGCACGGTGGAAAAATAAAGATTGAAAAGCTGTCAAAACCTGCGGCCGGATTTGACTGGTCTGCGATTAAGAAGGCGGTATAAAAGACGATGAGCGGCGCGACAATAAAAGCAAACAGCGCTCTGGGTAAGGATTTTTTGACGTATCTCTGTTATTTGAGCGATTCCCGGAACGGGGTATTTGAAATTGCAGGCAAGGGAACATTCCAGGTATGGCTGGGCGATAAAATAGTGCTGCAGGATGAGGCTGATACGTCGCCAAACAGCATTTCCTTTGTCGGTCGCGATTTTACTGCTGATGATCTGAAGCAGGCAATAAAATCAGGCAAAAAGGTAACCGAGGCACAGTTTAGAATTGACAAGGACGAAACGAGCTGGTCTTTTACCCTTCGTGCACAGCGCTTTGATATTGCAAGCCTGCGCATGAACGCCCCGCAATTCAAGGCAGACGACAGCGAAGCGCGCTTTTACTCCCGTATGCGTGTCATAGAGGAATTGAATGAAATACTTGATGGTCTATACTATCAGTTTTTACATGACGTTACGGGAAAAAACTGGGAGACAGAAGGGTATAAAAAATTCAGGGAATGGATAAATCGGTGAATGAGTCAGTTCCCTTGTTCGGGCTAAGTGCTCGCAGGAACAGGTTGTTGTGTGTGCCACAGCCATCGCTGGCACCGCCCGTAACTGCTTTCACCACAAGCCAAAAACGATACAAAGATGAGCGCACAATTCTCAGATTTAAACAGGTACGAATCCAATGACCAATAAAAATACCAATTTATCCATTCACCATCACCTCTTTACCATTTAAGGATTCATTATGTTAGATGCAAAGTTTATCAGAGAAAATGTTGAGCTGGTTAAAAAAAAGTTTAAAGAAAGGGGGGTAACCATTGATCTTGACGAGTTTATAAATCTCGACAAAAAAAGACGGGAAATCCTTCAGGAAATTGAGCGACTGCGTGCCGTGCGCAATCAGGCCTCTGAGCAAATTGCACAGATGAAGAAACAAAAGCAGGACGTGGCTCCTGATATCTTTGCTTCATTAAAAGAAACAGCACACACTATTAAGGAACTGGAGGAAGAGCTCAAGACAGTCGAGCCCCGCATACACGACAGCTTGCTCATGATCCCCAACCTGCCGCATGATTCCGTGCCTATTGGCCACAGTAGTGATGACAACCTGGAGGTGCGGCGGTGGGGCGAGCCGCCGCAGTTTGCTTTTAAACCCAAACCCCACTGGGAAATTGGCACAGAGCTAAAGATTCTTGATTTTGACCGCGGTGCAAAAATTGCCGGCGCTCGTTTTACCCTTTATTGGGGAGCAGGAGCGCGGCTTGAGAGGGCTTTGATAAATTTTATGCTTGACCTGCACACCACGCAGCACCATTATGTGGAGATTTTGCCCCCTTTTCTGGTTAACCGTCAGACAATGACCGGAACCGGACAGCTTCCCAAATTTGAGGACGATCTGTTCAAAGTGGCGGGGACTGATTACTTTCTTATTCCCACTGCTGAAGTGCCCGTTACCAACATACACCAAAATGAAATTCTCGAGGAAAGCGCTCTTCCGCTTTACTACACTGCTTATACGCCCTGCTTCAGAAAAGAGGCGGGTTCCTATGGGCAGGATACTCGAGGGCTTATACGCCAGCATCAGTTTAATAAAGTTGAGCTGGTTAAATTCTCTACTCCCGAAACTTCCTATGCGGAACTTGAATCATTGCTTAGCAATGCTGAAGAGGTGCTCAAAAGACTGAATATCCACTACCGCGTCGTGACGCTTTGCACAGCGGATCTTGGATTTTCCGCCGCAAAGACATACGACATTGAAGTGTGGCTGCCTGGCCAGCAGGTCTACCGGGAAATTTCCTCGTGTAGCAATTTTGAAGCCTTTCAGGCGCGACGAGCAGCCATTCGCTATCGCAAAAAGGAAAATAATAAAATTGAATTTGTCCATACCCTCAACGGGTCTGGACTCGCTGTCGGCAGGACACTGGTGGCAATACTGGAAAATTATCAGAGGGAAGATGGAAGCATTTTGATCCCGGAAGTTCTGCAACCCTACATGGGAGGGCTGGAAATAATCCGGTAAGGAGAAGTTATATTTATAAAGTCTGTCCTCACATTCGTCTTTGACCGTGCCGGTTTGTTTAAAAGCCAGTATGTGCACCAAAATCATCGCTGCTGTCTAAAAACTTCATTGCAGGCTGCACATCACCATTATCGTTTTTCCGGCAGCACCACGGTTATCCGGGCACCTTTGCCGGGTGACGAGGTGAAGG
>CAZQKW010000059.1:0-19477 GCA_964594075.1 uncultured Thermodesulfobacteriota bacterium
TCTGCTTATGCCATCTCCACAATTTCTATCCCTGTTTTTTGGGGAAAGTCCTGGAATGCCAGAATATGCCCGAATAATATTTCCCTTGACAAAAATTTTATATTACATATACATATACACTTACTTAACCAATTAAAAAATCATTCCATATTTATAATTTACGACTGCAACCTTTAAAGGAGAAAGGATACACTTTTATGGCTGTAAAAATTCGACTCGCACGATATGGAAAGAAAAAAAAGCCGTTTTACAGAATTATGGTGGCAAAAGATACGGCCCCGCGAAATGGACGGTTTATCGAACAGATCGGGACCTATGATCCCTGCAGTGAACCCCCGATCACCAATATAGATAAAGACAAGGCTTTGCAGTGGCTTAAAAAAGGTGCACAACCGACTCCCGCTGTTATCCAACTATTGAAAAAGGGGGGTGTTTACCAAAAAGCTTCTTCACCATCTCTTTAAAATACGCCTATTTTTGTTTCGGCGGCTCTGTAGAATCAGGGAAGATGCAATAACCGGACAGTGAGTAGTGTTACGTAACCTTACCGCGGAGGTACCATGAAAGAGTTAGTAAAATTCATCGCCAAAGCTCTTGTTGATAATCCTGATGAAGTTTCGGTTAATGAGGTGGAAGGAGAGCAGACTTCGGTCATTGAATTAAGAGTGGCAAAGGGTGATCTTGGTAAAATCATTGGGAAACACGGCAAAACTGCCCAGTCAATTCGGACTATTTTATCGGCTGCATCTGCAAAGATTGGCAAACGAGCGGTGCTGGAAATTGTTGAATAGCCGGTGCGAAAGGCAGTCCTTGGCAAACTGCACCGCTCTTGATTTCTAAACGACGAACCTTAGGCCGCCCGCCCCGCAGTATGTATATCTCACGATAATAGGACAGAGACCCTGCAAGGGTCTTGCATGCATGATTCATTTTGATATAATTACATTATTCCCCCAGATTTTTGTTTCCCCTCTGGGGGAAAGCATTTTAAAAAGGGCGCAACGCGCAGAACTTATAAAGATAACGATCCATGATGTGCGAAGCTATGCTGAAGGCCGCCACCAAGTGACAGATGATGCGCCGTTTGGCGGCGGTGCCGGCATGGTAATGAAAGTTGAGCCCATCGTCAAGGCGATTGAACAGCTTAAACAGCCCGAGGGCTCGCGGGTCCTGCTGATGTCGCCTCAGGGAACGCTCTTTAACCAGAAAATCGCTGAGAAGCTGAGTGCCTGGCCGCATCTCATCTTAATTTGCGGGCGGTATGAGGGCGTTGATGAGCGACTGCAATTTTTTATTGATGAAGAATTATCCATCGGGGATTATATCCTGACCGGCGGCGAACTGCCGGCGCTGGTTGTTATTGATGCGGTTTCCCGGCTTGTGCCGGGCGTAATAGGAGAGCCCCTGTCAGTTATTGAAGACACCTTCTCCTGCTCGTTGTTGAAGTATCCCCAATATACCAGACCCCGGAGTTTCCGCGGTCTGGAGGTGCCTGAAATTTTACTGTCCGGGGATCATGAGAAAATTCGCAAATGGCGAAGGCAGCAGGCATTAAAAAAAACGCTTCAAAAACGCCCTGACCTTATACGCATGGCGAATCTTAGTGAAGAAGACAAACAACTGTTACAGGAAGTTATGCATGATGCACACAAGGAGATATAATCATGGAAGTCATTGAGCGGTTGGAAAAAGAACATATGCGTATTGACATCCCTCCCTTTCGCCCCGGGGATACAGTCAAAGTTCACGTAAAAATCAAAGAAGGCGACAAAGAGCGACTTCAGGCATTCCAAGGGGTGGTCATCAGAAAAAAGAAAAGTGGCCTGCGTTCCAGTTTTACCGTGCGGAAAGTATCCTACGGGGTTGGTGTGGAAAGAATTTTTCCCTTACACTCTCCATCTATTGACCGGATTGAAGTTATCCAGAGAGGCAGGGTCCGCAGATCACGTTTGTATTACTTGAGGAATTTAAGGGGCAAGGCGGCCCGGATCAAAGAAAAACGGCTCCAATAAGAGTCTCTGGTCCAATTCTATGCCTTAAGCATATGGAGGCTTTATCATCATTGCTGCAGCATGCCTCATGCCCGGAAAAGGTTTTGCATAACAAGGGATACGGTCATATCGCGGGGGTTGATGAAGCAGGCAGAGGGCCGCTTGCTGGACCGGTTGTAGCGGCAGCGGTCATTTTTCCGGCCGCCTGGTCACATCCCGGCATAAAGGACTCAAAACAGCTTACAGAAAAAAACCGCCACGATCTCTTCGGTATCATCAACAAGGCAGCTCTTGCCTGGACCTGGGCAGCAGTTGACCATAGTGAAATTGACAAAATAAATATCCTTCAGGCAAGTCTTAAGGCAATGAAGTGTGCGGTTGAGTTGCTTGCTGTGCCTCCTGATTATCTTCTGATTGATGGCACCTATCCTATCGAAAGTTCTATCCCGCAAACTCCTCTAATAAAAGGCGATCAGCGGAGCCTTGCGACGGCAGCTGCTTCTATTATGGCAAAAGTTATCAGGGATAACATCATGCAGCAGTATCATGAGCTATATCCACAGTATAATTTTGCCAAAAATAAAGGATATGGCACCAGGGAGCATCGCCGGGCATTGGCTTTATACGGCCCTTCGCCGATTCATCGCAGAAGTTTTACGTTGCTGTAAATAGCTGTTGTCTTCATTCATTTTAAAATCAATTACCTTTTGCAGATGGGCGGCAACAAACAACAATTGGGCGAACAGGGCGAAAGAATTGCGCTGGCCTTTCTTATGCGGCAGAAATTTAAAATAGTTGCCCGGAATTATCGCTGTAAATTTGGCGAGATTGACATTATTGCGCGGGACCCGGAGAATATTCTTTCGTTTATCGAAGTAAAAACCAGATCCTCCCCGACCCATGGAACTCCTCAAGAAGCGGTTCATCTCAGGAAACAGGCCCAGATTTCAAGGGTTGCGTTGGAATTTATTCAGCGGCATGGGTTAGAAAATCACCGTGCTCGCTTTGATGTGATTGCTGTCCAATTTTCTCCTGCCGGTTACACGGTTGAGATCATAAAAAATGCTTTTGAGCTCACACGGGGATAAGGAACGGTGCCTGATATGGTCGTGACGCCACAGAAAAAGAAAAAAAAACAGCGGGGGATGCTATATGTATTTCTTATTCCGGTGCTAATACTGATTGTTTTTATGTGCGCCGGTGTAGCGGTTTACAGCCTTGTGAGTTACAACCTCCCGCAAATCTATTCTCTTGATGATTATAAACCGCCGCTGGTCACCGAAGTCTATTCCAGCACCGGAGAATTGATCGGTGAGTTTTTCACGGAACGGCGCTATTTTGTCAACCTTTCCAGTGTCTCTCCTATCTTCATTAAAGCTCTTATTGCGGCAGAGGATGCGCAATTTTTTGAACATACCGGACTCAATTACTGGAGCATTGTTCGTGCGGCATTAAAAAATCTTGTCTCTATGGAAATAAAACAGGGGGGAAGCACTATCACTCAGCAAATCACCAAATCTCTGCTGTTAACGCCGGAAAAAAGTTTCACCCGAAAACTCAAGGAAGCGATTTTGGCAAAACGCATTGAAACATCTCTTAGTAAAACAGATATTCTTCTCCTCTACATGAATCAGATTTATTTTGGGCACGGTGCCTATGGCGTTGAGGCGGCGGCGCGCACCTACTTCGGGAAATCCGCTACCCAGCTTAATTTGGCAGAGGCCTCGCTGTTGGCGGGTCTGCCAAAAGCACCCAGTTATTATTCGCCATTTCGCTATTTTGAACGTGCAAAACAGCGCCAGAGCTACGTCCTTGAAAGAATGCAGGAGCAACGCTATATCACGGCAGCGGAACGGGCGGAAGCTGAAAAAGCTCCCTTGTCACTTAAGCAGCAGGAAAATATCAACATCCGCCAGACTCCTTATTTTACCGAATATATTCGCCAGATCATTGAGAAAAAGTACGGCAGCAAGGGACTCTATGAAAGCGGCTTGCGCATTGAAACAACCCTTGACATTGCGCTGGAAAAAGCTGCTGAAGAAGCGCTGCGAGCCGGCCTTGAGGAATATGAGAAACGGGAAAAACGACGCATAACGCATGCAAAAAAAGTTGAAGGAGCCCTTGTCTGCATGGATCCATTTACCGGCTATATACGGGCAATGGTCGGCGGCAGGGATTTTACCAACACCCAATTTAACCGCGCGGTTCAGGCTCAGCGTCAACCCGGTTCAGCCTTCAAACCCATTATTTATGCCGCTGCGTTGGACCGGGGATACACGCCGGCTACCATTATTGTTGATGCACCGGTGAGTTTCAGGATGAGTGGAAACAAACTCTGGGAGCCGCAAAATTATGATGAAAAATTTATGGGACCGATTACGCTGCGCACGGCTTTGACTCTGTCGCGCAATGTTGTTACGGTAAAAATTCTTCAGGATATTGGCATTAACTATGCCATTCAATATGCTAAAAAATTTGGCATAGACACTTCATTAAATCAGGGCCTTAGCCTTGCGCTGGGCACGACAACGGTATCGCTGTTGGATTTAGTTCGGGCCTATGCCGTATTCTGCGCCTCTGGTGTGCGCGCTGACCCTCTCCCCATAACCAAAATAACAAACCGCACTGGCATGACCATTGAAGAGCATTCGCCGCACCTCGTTCAGGCGATCAGTCCTCAGACGGCGTATATCATGACCAGCTTGTTACAAAGTGTTGTAAGCCAGGGAACGGGCAAGAAGGTGGCCGCACTTAATCGCCCGTGCGCCGGCAAAACCGGAACAACAAATGATTTTAGGGATGCTTGGTTTATCGGCTTTACGCCGCAACTAGTAGCCGGGGTGTGGGTTGGCTATGACGATAACACTGCGCTGGGAAAAGGGGAAACCGGCGGCGTGGTCGCGGCGCCAATCTGGCTTTCTTTTATGCAAAACGTGTTAAAAAATCAACCTGTTAAAGTTTTTGAAGTGCCTGAGGGAGTAACCTTTGTGAAGCTAAACAACGAAACCGGGTATCTTCCCGGCATTGTCGGCGAGAATGGTTTTTTCGAGTGTTTCAAAGAAGGCACTGCACCTCAGGGGTTCTCCAGCGAGCTCAGCGAACCGCTGGATTAAGTTTTACAACATTAAATTTGACAACCCGCATGAGGACAAGAACCCACCGAATTACCATGCTATGTATTATTGACCAGAAGATTTTTTTTGCGATTCCCCCACCATGGGAACAAAACGAACACCGGTAATATTCTTCAGTTCAATTTTCCCGTTCTTCTTGATTCCGCGCACCAGGCGTTGACCAAGTAAGCCGCTATCACCCAGGGGCAGCACAATTCTTCCGCCTTCTTTAAGCTGTTTAACAAGAGGATCCGGAATATGATTAATGGCACAGGTGATAATTATTGCATCAAAGGGAGCGTATTCCTCCCACCCGCGGTAGCCATCGCCGATTTTTATGTTTATATTCTTATAACCGAGGGATTGGAGAAGCTGCCGGGCTTTCTCGGCAAGTGCCTCTATAATCTCAATTGAATACACCTGCGAAACAATTTCTGCGAGAACTGCCGCCTGATATCCCGACCCGGTTCCTATCTCCAGCACCTTATCCTGCTTTTTTAACTGAGCGCTTTGTGTCATGAGCGCTACAATGTAGGGTTGGGAAATGGTCTGTCCATCGCCTATGGGAAGCGGGTAATCTGCATATGCTTCATTCCATAAGCTTTTATCCACAAAAAGATGGCGCTTAACTTTCTCCATGGCTTTCAGCACCGCAGGATCGCTGATATCTCGAGCAATAAGATCATTGGTGATCATGTTGTGGCGTGCGTGGCTAAACGCATCTAACTGCTCTTTTTCTTCACCCATGACTGTAGTGCTGCAAAATGGATTTAAAACGGCAAGTATTATAACTACTGGTATAAACTTTATTGCAAGGCAAAGAATCAAAGTGTTCATAGTGAATCGTTGTTAAAGATGTCGCTTGATTTGTTATAACTCTCTTAATGAGCTTTTATTTTAACCCATTTAAATTTTAGCACCCACGGTAAGGCGGTTCAATAATTTTGCTCACTTTAAAAAAGTTCTTTTTGGGGGATTCATGTACAACTTTACTGTTAACTATCTTATTTTCATAAAAAATAGCAAATTTTCTACAATGGTGCGTCTTTGCGAATTAAAGGATTTCATATAAAACGTATAATTTTTTTTAGCTAATAGTAAAATTTTTTCTTGCAAAAAACCAGCATATTGATATAATGTTAAATAAAGTATCAAATGCAGAATTTTATAAATAAATACAATTGGTTACAGAAGGGGTTGGGCAATGGTTGAATTTATCTTAACCTTTTAACAAAGGGGGGATTATGGCAAAACGGCTTAAGGATCTTGAAAGCAAAGAAATTCTCAATACGCGAGAAGCTGCCAGTCTCATTAAGGTAACAACGCAAACAATTAAGAATTATATCTATTCCGGAAAACTCAAGGCAATTAAAACCCCGGGTGGCCATCATCGCATACGCCGATCCGATCTTCAGAGTCTTGGATTTGTTATTGAAGAACAAAAGGAACCGTCCCAGCTTACTGCCGAAGAACTCACTAACGCTTACAACCGCCTCCTTAACCAATACATAGCAACTCTCGAAGCGCTTATGAAAGCTCTTGATGAAAGAGACATTATCGCTTCAGGCCATTCTTCGCGTGTAGCTGATTTATCCTGTGCGATCGGCGAAGAGCTGGAATTCGATGAAACAGAAGCGCGCGAACTGAGACTGGCAGCCTTGTTGCATGATGTGGGCAAAATCGGTATCAGTGAGAATATTCTGGGCAAACCCGGCCGCTTAACAGATCAGGAATATTTTGTAGTAAAAAAGCATCCTGAAATTGGTGAAAAAATCGTTGGCAGTGTTGAATTTCTCAAGCCTATTGCCCGCAGTATCAGACAGTGTCATGAACGGTTTGACGGCAAGGGATATCCTGATGGCATTGCCGGCCCTGATATTGACTTAAAAGCACGTATCATTGCTGTCGCCGATACCTATGATTTTCTTCGGTCCGATTTGTCCTTCCGGCGGGCGCTCTCCGTTGACGATTCAATCCGGGAGTTAAAAAAATCTGCCGGCACCCAGCTTGACCCTTCGGTCGTAAAAATCTTTACCGAGGACGTGGACAGGCAGAGAATCAGTTATCATACACAGCATTAACTTCTGTTTTAATAGCCGTAATAAACAACGTGGTCACAGTTCCATGAGTGATCTGCTTGAAGTCATTATAAAACGCGTTACGCCGGATATTCAATCGGGACAGTATAAGGTTGTTCTCCAGGATAAACTTTCGGGAAGGCTGCTCATGATTTGGGTGGGCCATTTTGAAGGCACTGCAATTGCTATGGGCCTTGAAGAAAGCTGGGTCCCCCGTCCGCTCACACACGATTTGATTAAAAATATTATTCACAGCTTGAATGCATATCTCAGCCGGGTGATTATAACAGACCTAAGAGATAATACATTCTATGCGGTCGTGTGCATCGTTCTTGACGGAAAAGAGATCATGGTTGATTCCCGGCCAAGTGATGCAATCGCGATCGCCATAAGAGAGAAATCCCCTATTTTCGTGAGTAGCAACCTCGCGGACAAAATGATTGACGAAGTGGATGAAATATTTGAGACCATGCAGCCAAAGGAAACCGTTCATTAAGATTGCAAGCGCCGGCGCTGCGTAAACTGGCAACCATGTTTGTTGCTGACCCTTCTTCCTGAAACTGTAGAAGGGTCTTTTGCTATATAGTGAGTGCCAATGACACCTTCCGTCGATTTTTTTATCCACGCGTCCTTTATGAGCGGTCAAGCCATTACCGCATTTTCGTTACCATATCAGTATGTGCAGATCTCCGCATAGCGACCTTGCAGGATAACGCATGAAAAAATCAGTATTAGTCCTCATTATGCTGAGCTGTTTTGCGGTTGTTATCGTAACGCAGTATCCGCTAATACTTACCAATTATGCTCGGTTTTTTTATGTACATAACGCGACTAAGGGAGCTGATCTGCTGGTGGTTCTCGCCGGCGGTATTATTCCGCGCCTGCCCTATGCTATTGAACTCTGTCAGAACGGTTATGCCGGACGTATCATTTTGACCGAGGCACGTCATCCTGACCCGCGTTTTAAGGAGATATGGAACGGTGAATGGAGTATGGCTTCAGGAATTATACGGCTCCTCAATGCAAAAGTACCTATCGTATTTCTTCCATCGCTGAAAAAAGGGGGGGCCACATCCACGTTTGACGAAGCATACGACCTGAAAGACTACTGTTTAAAAAACAAGTTTAAACATATCATCTTAGTTACAGAAAGGCACCATACACGGCGCGCTCTCCTTGCTTTTGAAAAGGTAATGGCGGGAACTGGCATACGGATTGAGGCAGCAGGTGCTGCCAATAATATGTTTAACGAAGCAAATTGGTGGCAGACTGATATGGGGATTTCAGCTTATATCATGGAGGGTATCAAATATGCGCTCTATGTTATGACAGATAAAAATGTTTCATTTATAAAAAATTATTGAATTGTTCAGCCCTCATCCTGTCCAAAAAACTTTAGACTATGCATATCAACACTGAAAAACAGCAGGTAGCGCTCTCTTCTGTCCTGGCGGCGCTGGTTTTAGTCATATTGAAAGTCATTATCGGCCTGAAAACCGGAAGCCTCGGCATACTTTCAGAGGCCGCCCATTCAGCGCTTGATTTGGGGGCTGCGGGCATAACACTCTTTGCGGTGCGGATGGCAGACAAGCCTGCTGATGCTCTTCATACCTACGGCCATGGGAAGATAGAAAACATTTCTGCGCTTATTGAAACAGTGCTGTTGCTTATCACCTGTGGGTGGATTATGTATGAGGCAATTGAACGACTGGCTTTTGGTAAAGCCACTGAACTATCTAATATCGCCTGGGGAATAGGAATCATGAGCTTGTCAATAGTTATTGATTTCTCTCGATCACGTGCGTTAAGCCGAGCGGCGAAAAAATATAAAAGTCAGGCTTTGGAGGCAGATGCGCTTCATTTTTCAAGCGACGTTTGGGGTTCTCTGGTGGTGATCCTTGGGCTGGTGTGCGTTAAAGTCGGAGATTATTATAACAGCGCGCTCCTCAATCGTGCAGATGCGCTCGCAGCGCTTGCGGTTTCGCTTTTGATTATCAGGGTGAGCGTTAAGCTGGGGAAACGGGCGATAGATGTATTGCTTGATACTGCGCCACAGGGACTGATCGCTGAGATCATGCAGGAACTTAAAGCTATTCAGGGCGTGCTGGATATTAACACGGTGCGCCTTCGCCCTGCCGGATCTCAGTATTTTATTGATCTCAATGTCGGTATCAACAAAAACGAGAGCCACCAGGCGGTGCATGCAATTGTCCATGAAATACGCGAGCGATTGACCCAAAGAATTCCCAACAGCAATATTATGATATGCACGTATCCCGTCACTACCTCATCCGATAACGACCAGGAGACCTGGCGAACCATTAAAAAAATTGTAGATTTATTTCCCGTATGCACAAACATTCACAACATCCATGTATACGAAATTTCAGGAAAGAAACGTATAACGATTCATATAGAGATTCGCCACAGCCTCGATCTGCAAGCAACGCATGACCTTTCCCATCGCATCAGCCGGTTGATTACCTCTTCAATGCCCGACGTGGAGGATGTTAACATAACATTTGAAACAATGCCGCAGCGGCATATTATTGCCCGTGACATAACCAGCCAGAGCGCAGATCTTATTAAGAGGATAGAGGATTTAGTAAATAAAACGCCGGAGTGTGTTAACTGTCATGACATAAAAATTTTCGAGGAAGGGAAGACATTGACCGTATTTTTACACTGCGCATTAAAAGAAAATTTTGCCAATGAAACACTGGAAAAATTATTACAGAATATTTCCCAAAAGATAAAAACGGCGATAAGCGGCATAGAGAATATTCATATACACGTTGAGCCGCTGGAACACGGGATGTAAAATTGTTGCGGGATTTGTTGCTTTACTTTTAAAAAAGAATATGTGATAAAATAACAGTTTTTAAACGCCTACGGCAAGATACATTTCTGTTTTTTTACGTTGAAAGGTCATCACAGCGATATTGTCTTTATGCAGGCCGCTCTTGAGCAGGCTGGCGAAGCGCTCAAGCGGCATGAAGTGCCGATTGGTGCGATCGTCGTTAAAGATGGCGAAATTATTTCCCGGGCTTTTAACAGTCCCATCATGCTCCAGGACCCCACCGCACACGCAGAAATTCTTGCGCTCCGCAATGCAGGGCAGCGACTCAAGAATTACCGGCTGACAGGCGCTATGCTCTATGTTACCGTAGAGCCCTGTATAATGTGCATGGGGGCGCTCATTCATGCCCGCATTAAGCGCCTTATTTTTGGCGCTTATGACCCAAAGGCGGGTGCTGCTGGTTCGGTGTTTGACCTTGCCAGTCATGAGCGTTTAAATCACTGCATAGAAATAACACCCGGCGTGATGGAGCAGGAATGTAAAGCGATCTTGCAAAATTTTTTCAGGGACCGCAGGTAGAGGTAAACTGGGATGCGCAGCAAGACGCGGCGAACCCATCTTTCAAAGATACGTATGATTGACCAGTTATACTGGTATAGGAGGCAATGCTGGTTTAATTACTATAATAAAAACACTGGAGAGATGACCGAGATGGCCGAAGGTGCACGACTGGAAATCGTGTGTACACCTAAAAGTGTACCGAGGGTTCGAATCCCTCTCTCTCCGCCAGTTGCAGTTTATAAACCGCAGAGTGGTGTGATAGCCGGATCCTGAACAACAGAAAAGTTGCGAACCCCGCCAGGTCCGGAAGGAAGCAACGGTAGTAATGATTCTGGGTGTTTGGGGTATCCGGCTATCCTTTCTCATAACAGCGGCGCCATGTTTTTTATCCAAAACTGCGCACCGCTTTGAGTTCATTGTTGGCAACCTTGCAGCAGGGCATAAATTCCTGAGCCCGCCCTGCAGCCCGAATGGTACCTTGCGATGTCATATCAAGTATTAGCGCGAAAATGGCGTCCCCAGACATTTGAGGAAGTCGTCGGCCAGAAACATGTTTCGCAGACCCTGAAAAATGCCATCAAACAGGGCAAAATTGCCCATGCCTTTTTATTTACCGGCGAACGCGGAGTAGGGAAAACCTCTCTGGCAAGAATTCTTGCAAAGGCCCTCAACTGTCATAGCACACCGCAGCCGACTGATGTCCCCTGTAACACCTGTCCCTCGTGTGTTGAGATAACGTCAGGCTGTTCAATGGATGTTCTTGAAATTGACGGCGCCTCTAACACCGGCGTGGACGATGTGCGTATCTTGCGCGAGAATGTGCGGTATAAGCCGGCGCGCGACCGCTATAAAATTTATATTATTGACGAAGTGCACATGCTTTCAAAGCCGGCGTTTAATGCGTTGCTTAAAACCCTGGAAGAGCCGCCGCCGCATACCGTTTTCATGTTCGCCACTACTGAGCCGGAAAAAATACCGGACACCATCATTTCCCGCTGTTTGCGGTTTGATCTAAAACGGATAGCTACTCAGGAAATTATAACCCAGTTGGAACGGCTTCTCAAAGCTGAACAGATTCACATAAGTAAACGCGGTCTGTTTCTCATCGCGCGGGCGGCTGAGGGCAGTATGCGCGATGCACTAAGTTTGCTTGACCGTATTCTTGCTTATTGCCGCAATGAAATAAAGGATGCTGATATAGAGGAGTTGCTGGGACGCGTTGACCGGAGCTATCTCTATAAAATAACCGAAGCGATAGCGGCCAAAAATCCGGTCGCATGTTTGACCCTTCTTAATACCATCTATGAAACAGGCTTTGATTTGCGGCAATTCTATTATGCCTACCTTGAGCACCTGCGTGACCTGATGGTGGTAAAAGTAACCAGCGGTCCTGTTGCATGGATGGATATGCCTGAGAATGAGCTTGCCGAAGTGGTCCGCCTTGCGCAAACTCTATCTATTGAACATCTGCAGCGGATTTTTCGGCTGTGGTTTGCGGCAGAAAGCGACATTACCCAGTCGCCACTGCCTAAAGTTGCTCTGGAAATGTGCCTGCTTGAAATGATTCACGCTCAGCAGTCAATGCCCATAGAGGAAGCTCTGGAAAAACTGGAGATGTTGCAGCAAAACATTATCAGCACCTCTGCTATGACCGGTCAGAGATGGCAGCCGCCGTCAAAAACACCCGCGCCCGAGCAAAAGTCGGAATCAAAAAAAAATCCTGCAGATTCCGGATGTTCCGCCTCGGCAGAAGCGGACGAATCGTGCTTGCAGGAACAGGAAGAGAAAATTCTGCAAGAATCGAATGCCGCCGGATTTCTTGAATTTGTCCGGCAACAAGATGTGCCGCTTGCATCCAAGCTTGAACAGGGAACCATACGATTTCAGGGAGAAGGGGAGTTTATTATAGAATTACCTGCTAACTCCTTTTTTCTTGAAACCATTAGAGAGCGCGAGACAGAAAATAAGATAAAAAGACTTTGCGAAGAATTTTTTAAGAAAGCCATGACCATAAAGGTGGTGCCGGTAAAAAAAGCACACTTGCATAAAGAAAGCCGCCCCTCGGATCTTGATCGAAAAAAAAAGGTTCATGATGCGCTGCACAATCCACTGATTCAAAAGCTCGTGGAAACGTTTGACGGAAAGATTGTAGAAATAAAAACAGATATATAACGGATAAAAGATTTGCCATGAGCATGCTGGGAGAGAGTTCCCAATTTATCACGTTGTTCAATAACCCTTTAGGGAGCAAAATATATGAATATAGCTCAGATTATGAAACAGGCGCAGAAGATGCAGGAACAGATGGCGCGCATCCAGGAGGAGCTTGCAAGCAAAACAGTTGAGGCTTCTGCCGGCGGCGGAATGGTGACGGTTATTGCTAATGGCAGACAGGAAGTTCTGTCGGTAAAAATTTCTCCCGAGGTCATAAACCCCCAGGATAGCGGAATGCTTGAAGATCTGGTGGCAGCAGCCGTCAATGAAGCGCTCAGATTGTCGCGCGAGCTGCTTCAGCAAGAGATGACGAAACTTACCGGCGGCCTGCGCATTCCCGGTCTGACAGTGTGAGGCTGCCGTGTATTGCCCCCAGCCCATAAAAAACCTCATTCACTGTTTATCTGCGCTACCGGGTATCGGTGAAAAAACCGCTACACGCCTGGCATTGTTCATCATGCATCAGTCTGCGGCTGATGCGCAGCAGCTCGCACAAAGCATCATTGACGTTAAAGAGAAAATTCACCTCTGTCCCCAATGTTTTAATTTTGCCGACAACGACCTGTGCGCTATTTGCAAAAATCCATCACGTGATCGGCGGATAATTTGTGTGGTTGAAACCCCCGGCGACGTGATGTCCATTGAAAAAACCGGACACTTTAAAGGGCTCTATCATGTGCTGCACGGCGTCCTGGTGCCCCTTGACGGCATAGGCCCCGACCAGCTTAAAATAAAAGAACTGATTTCGCGCGTGCAATCTGAGCAGATAACTGAAGTGATTTTAGCAACCAATCCGACCGTGAATGGTAATGCTACTGCGCTTTATATTTCTCAGCAGCTTGCATCTTCCCGCGTCAAGGTTACCCGTATTGCCCAAGGCATCCCCAGCGGCGGAGATATTGAGTATGTTGATGAGGTCACCCTCCGCAGCGCGCTTAACGGTCGGCAGGATATGAAATAATGGAGGAGTGGCTGGCATAGCAACCAATGTAATTGACAGCTTGTCAGCTATATGATAATCAAAAACACCTCATGATTCTACAGCACAATACCAGACTATGGCAATGATTGAAGTTAGAATCCACGGCAGAGGCGGCCAGGGTGCGGTAACATCTGCGGAAATTGTAGCCCTTGCAGCCATAAGCGAAGGCAAATATGCCCAGGCTTTTCCCAGCTTTGGGCCTGAACGCCGGGGAGCGCCGGTGCAGGCATTCATCAGGGTAAGCAGCGATCCGATAAAGCTCCGGTGCGACATCCGGCAACCGGACGTGGTAGTGATTCTTGACCCGGCTTTAATTGCGGTTGCCCAGGCGACGGCTGGCTTAAAGCCACACGGTATTATCGTTGTTAATACCAGTAAATCCATAGACCAGACCAAAACAGAACACCATCTCACGCATCGCACTGCTGTGGTAGATGCCACAAAAATAGCCCGGGAAATACTCGGCCTTCCCATTACCAATACGACCATGATCGGGGCGCTGATAAAGGCAACCCGGCTGGTTGGTATTGACTCCGTGAATGAACCCCTGCGCCATCGTTTCGGCAGAATTGCCGAGAAAAATATTCAGGTGTGTCAGCGCGCATTTGAAGAAACCGTCGTGGAGGAAACCGACTGTGCCAAAACCTGATTTTGAAATAACGTGGAAGGACCTGGAAGTCGGGTGCATTGTGACTGAACCTGGCAGCGCCAGCCAGTATAAAACCGGCGACTGGAAGTCACAGCATCCGGTCTGGGATAAAAAAAGATGCATAAAGTGCGGAATCTGTTACCTCTTTTGTCCGGAGCCCTGTATTGGCCAGGATGCCGAAGGGTACTTTGAGTCAAATCTTTTTTACTGTAAAGGGTGCGGTATTTGTGCGAGAGAATGCCCAACCGGGGCAATCCATATGGAACGGGAGGAAAGCTGATGGCAAAACGCGTGGGCATGGAGGCCTCGTTTGCTATTGCTGAGGCAGTGAAACTTGCAGAAACCGAGGTGATAGCAGCCTATCCTATTACGCCGCAGACCCACATTGTTGAGTCGCTGGCTGAAATCGTTGCCAACGGCGAACTGGATGCCGAGTTCATCTGCGTTGAATCCGAACACTCCGCCATGAGCGCTTGTATAGGTTCGTCGGCGGTTGGCGCGCGCACCTTCACGGCGACCGCGGGACAGGGTCTTGAACTCATGCACGAAGTGCTGTATGTTGCTTCGTCGTCCCGCCTGCCAATAGTCATGGCCGTGGCGAACCGCGCGCTGTCAGGTCCGCTCAATGTGTGGGGAGACCATTCTGATGTCATGGCTGCGCGTGACTGCGGCTGGATTCAATGTTTTGCAGAAAATGCCCAGGAAGCCTTTGACCTTACGCTATGTGCTTTTAAAATTGCAGAAGACCCGAAAGTATTATTCCCGGTTATGGTTAATCTTGACGGATTTTTTGTCTCCCATGTGGTCGAGCCGCTTTATATATTGGAAAAAGAGGAGCTGGAAGGTTTTATTCCCCCGCTGAAGTATCCCTTTCCGCTTGATCCCAAGCGACCGGTCACTATGGGGGCATTCGCTCCCCCGGTTCTCTATTCTGAGACAAAAAAGGCGCAGGAAGAAGCGTTGCGCGGCACCATGGGGACAATACTGAGCGTCTGGGAGGAGTTTGGCGCTCGCTTCGGGCGCCGCTACCAGCCAGTTGAGGCTTACCGAACAGAAGATGCTGATACCCTGCTGCTGGCCATTGGCAGTTTTGCCGAGACTGCCACAGTAGCGGTTGACGAACTGCGGGAAAAAGGCGAAAAGGTTGGGCTGGTGCGATTGCGGTTGTGGCGGCCGTTTCCTTTTGCCGCGCTGCGCGCCGCTGTGAAATCAGCTCGCTATGTAATTGTGTTTGACCGCTGCCTTTCGCTGGGCGGCCCCGGCGGCCCGCTGTGCTCGGAAATCAAATCGGCGCTCTACCGCGAGTCGCAGAAGCCCAAAATCTTCAATTTTGTCGGCGGCATGGGCGGCAGAGACGTCACGCCGCAACAATTCAAAGAAATGATACTGCGTGGTCGTGAACTCATTGATAAAAAAGCATCTGTTGAATATGAGACCATTGGCGTGAGGGAGTAATGGATCGGTTTTCAATCTTTGTCCCGCGACTTATCACCGCTAAAGAATATTTTGCTTCGGGGCACCGCGCCTGCATTGGCTGCGGCGAAGCGCTTGCGGTGCGACATGTGTGCAAAGCGCTGGGAAAGGATGTAATAATTGCCAATGCCACGGGCTGCATGGAGATAGTTTCTTCTGCGCTTCCCACAACCACCTGGCGGGTCCCCTGGATTCACAGCCTGTTTGAAAATACCGCTGCCGTTGCATCAGGCATTGAATCAGGGCTTAAAGTGCTGCGGCGAAAGGGTAAAATTGAAAATAAAAAAATCACGGTGGTTGCCATGGGCGGAGACGGGGGAACCTGCGATATTGGTTTGCAGGCGCTTTCCGGGGCGCTGGAGCGCGGCCACAATTTTATATATGTATGCTTTGATAACGAAGCTTATATGAATACCGGCATTCAGCGGTCAAGCGCCACGCCATTCGGCGCATCAACCACCACCTCTCCCACCGGGAAGAAAAGTATCGGTCAGATCACGTGGAAGAAAAACATGCCGGCCATCGCTGCGGCCCATAATATTCCGTATGTGGCAACCGCCTGCCCAAGCTATCCGTTTGACCTGTTTGATAAAATCAAACGCGCCAAGGAAGTAGAAGGTCCAGCTTACATTCACGTGTTCTCAGTATGCCCGACAGGCTGGCGGTCAGCGCCGGAATTGAGTGTGCATCTGGGAAGGCTGGCGGTTGAAACCGGCATATTCCCCCTCTATGAAATTGACCATGGCCGCTATAAACTGAGCATGGAGTTCTCCCCCTTGCGTCCTATCAGCGAATACACAAAATTACAGGGCCGGTTCAGGCATCTGACAGCGGATATTCTGCAGCAGATACAGAGCCGGGTGGCAAACAATTATGAGGAACTTAAGAAAAAGGCGTCAAGCTGAAGGCACGTCATATGCAGGAAGATATCAAAACTATTATTGAACGGTATGGAGGAGATAAGGCGTTTCTGGTTTCCATTTTACAGGATGTGCAAGCGCAGTATAATTATCTGCCCAAACATAAATTGTTTGAAGTTGCAGAGGCGCTTAACATTGCCCACAGTCAAGTATTTGCCGTTGCAACTTTTTATAAAGCCTTCAGCCTTGAACCGCGGGGCAGGCACATTATCAGCGTATGCCTTGGCACCGCTTGTCATGTTCGCGGAGCGCCCCGTATTCTTGACACTCTTGAACGCACTCTCAAGCTCAAAGCAGGCAACACTGCGGCAGACGGGAGCGCAACGCTGGAGACCGTCAATTGCGTAGGCGCCTGCGCTCTTGGCCCGATTGTTATTGTTGACGGAGAATATCACGGCCAGATGACGCTGCGCGAGGTTGAAAAAATAATTACTGCCGTGAATGCAGGAGATTAGAGATGAAACGGATCGGTAGTCCGCAGGAACTATCGGCTCTTCAAGAGCAGCTTAAAAAGCAGCGAGACCCCCATAAGCCGCTCGTGACCATCTGCGCAGGAACCGGCTGCCATGGGCATGGGTGCATAAGAGTGCTTGAAGCGCTTAAAACGGAATTTCAGAAACAGGGGGTTTCCGACCAGGTTGGGATACGCGCAACTGGCTGTCACGGCTTCTGTGAAAAAGGCCCGCTCGTAGTCATTCATCCGCAGAAAATTTTTTATCAGCAGGTAAAACCGGAGGACGCATCAGATATTATTCAGAAAACCTTGCTTAAGGGTGAAGTGCTTGATCGGCTGCTGTTCACAGACCCTAACACGCAGGAGAAAGTAACCTACGAGCACCAGGTTCCATTTTATACCAAACAACAACGAATTATCCTCGGCTTCAACGGACAGGTTGATCCCACCAGCATTGAAGACTACCTTGCGCTGGGAGGCTACGGAGCGCTGGCTAAAGCACTGTTTACTCTCACGCCTGATGATGTTATCCGTGAAATTAAACAATCAGGCCTCAGGGGCAGAGGGGGAGGCGGTTTCCCAACAGCTTCTAAGTGGGAGCATTGCCGCGCAGCACCGGGGCAGATTAAATACGTCATTGGCAACGGTGACGAAGGAGACCCGGGCGCTTACATGGATCGCAGCATCATGGAGGGAAATCCCCATGGCATTATTGAAGGCATGGTGATTGGCGCTTATGCGATAGGTTCACAAAAAGGCTATCTGTATGTCCGTAATGAATATCCTCTGGCTATTAAACACCTGACTATTGCACTTGAAAAAGCCCGTGAAGCAGGGTTTCTTGGTAGTAATATTTTAGGTTCGGGATTTAACTTTGACATTAAAATCAACCGCGGGGGAGGCGCGTTTGTGTGCGGCGAGTCATCAGCCCTGTTTGCCTCCATTGAAGGCCGGGCCGGCGAGCCCCGTGATAAATATATCCATGCCGTAGAAAAAGGCTTATGGGACCAACCGACCGTATTGAACAATGTTGAAACCTGGGCAAACGTCCCGCTCATAATTAGCCGTGGAGCAGATTGGTACCGATCAATCGGGACCGAGGGCAGCAAAGGCACTAAGATTTTTTCTTTGGTGGGTAAAATTAATAATACCGGCCTGGTTGAAGTGCCGATGGGCATGACGCTCAGAGAGATCATCTATGACATCGGCGGCGGCATACCTAAAGGCAGAAAATTTAAAGCGGTTCAAACAGGCGGTCCCTCCGGCGGCTGCATCCCGGAAAGCATGCTTGATCTGCCGGTTGATTTTGATGCGCTCAATAAAGCAGGGTCCATGATGGGTTCAGGCGGAATGATTGTTATGGATGACCGCTCCTGTATGGTTGACGTAGCACGTTATTTTCTCACGTTCCTGCAGGAAGAATCCTGCGGCAAGTGCGTCCCCTGCAGGGAGGGTCTTCTGCGTATGGGCGAAATTCTAAACGACATCTGCGACGGAAAGGGCAGAGCGGGCGATATCGAGCATCTGGAAACCATGTCCGCGGCCGTAATTGATGGATCTTTGTGTGCATTGGGGAACACGGCTCCCAATCCGGTATTAAGTACCATTCGCTATTTCAGGGATGAATATGAAGCGCACATAAAAGATAAAAAATGTCCTGCCGGTGTTTGTAAAGCACTCATTCAATACCGTGTCATCGTTGAGAAATGCACCGCGTGCGGCGCATGCAAACGCGCATGTCCGGCAGATGCTATTTCAGGAGAACCAAAAAAACTTCATACCATTGATCCGCTCAAATGCATTAAATGCGGCGCCTGTTTTGAAACGTGTAAATTTGATGCGATCGTGATTGAGTAGCATCGCTTTAAAATTAAGAATAGTCCACCCGCGATTCAGACAAAACAGGTTTGGCCGTTAAACAGCCAAACCTGTTTTTTTTGCCCTATCCTTTTCCTTTGAAATTATTAATTATTTTGATTCGGGCTTCAGTGTTTCTTCCGCAACAGTTTTACTTTTTTCGCTCGCCACCTGGCGGTTTGGAACCAGTCAGGTCTTCACGCCAAATTTTGGCAAAATATACGCCTGAAGCAAAAACCAGACAACAAACACCAATAGTACCACCAGCAGTTCTTTCATTCTTAAAAACTCCCAAAATAATTTATTATAACTTTTATAATAGGTAAGATAATATATTAATCGTCTCAAAATAGAATTAACATCACGCTGCATATTTAGTGGTTGC
>CAZQKW010000060.1:0-19046 GCA_964594075.1 uncultured Thermodesulfobacteriota bacterium
AGGACTCTTAAAAAGACTATTCTTTATGCACAACAAACCCAGAAGAAGCCTTTTTAATATCCCCCGTGTCACTTTGAAAAAAGGAATGTTTTAGTGAGCCTTGGTTGACAGATAGCGCAGGTTAAACAGGTTTTCGCTTAAATCAGGCATATTAAGCGTTATCGTATGGGTAGCAATGGTTATATGTTTATTAATGATGTCGCAGACCCATGGATTCCAGTAATCAAGCTCTCCATTGTCAGGATTCCAGCGCCATGCCCAATCCCACAGTTTCCACAACCGACCCTTTTGGTCATGCCACATCTCTTGTTGCATGGCAAAAGTCTCTTTATCCACATACCAGGTACGGGTCTTATAAATGTAGGTTGGCTCCTGGTAATTAATTCTCACCACCCATACCGGGCGGCGCTCCCACCAGTAACGCTGGCAGCGGCCTCCATACTTGTCTTCATATTTAATAGGCTTGGGATTCATTGAGGGGCAGAGCACCACGGCTTCCCCGAGCAGTTCGTAGGTTGCCGGATGTATAGACATTTTACTCCAAAACCCTTTCCAGTCTTCCCATGTAACATCAGAACCAACCAGCGGGTCCTGGGTGTTGCTGCCGGCAAGCCGTCGAATTCTGCGCATAGAGGGAATATAGGTTATGAATGAATCCTCAACTTTATCATCCTTATACCGCGTGCGAACTGCAGCAAATCCCCGTAGATCATAAGGATAGAGGGCGACAATTGAGCCTTTTTCATAAATGTCCTCAAATCCTGGGATTACCGGAAACGGCGGCACTTTAATTCTGCCGACATAGTTTTGCCAATGGAGCTCAATCTTTTCCTCTCGCTCCTGTTTGCCATCCCTGCCATAGTAGCCAAACCCAAGCGGCAGAGAGTTTAAATTATCCCCCATAATGGTCAGCCGGTCATAATTATGGACTATCTCTAAGGCAGTCTTCGGTTTGGGAAACGGGATGCCGGCAACCCATCCCTGCAAATTGCCTTTTTCATCAAGCCTGCACTGGCTGGCATATTTTTTAGAAGCTTCCATATAGCCGCGGTCATTCCACTGATGGGTTGTCGGAACAATCACCATTTCCAGCGGAGTGTAATTATAATTGGCAAAAATCCCTGTGCCCATCAGGCGGTCCACTTCCCAGTCAAAGCCGTAGGGAAAGAGTTCACGAAGCTCTTTTTCATACTGTTTGACATTTTCCGGTGTTATGATCAGACCTGGTTTGATGCTCGGGGCTTTGGTATCTTTGGCTACTATATCCACCGCATTATAACCGATCCATTCAGCCCATTCAGTGCCAAGCTTTATCGCCTCGGGGCTGCACAATCGGTCTGCCCATTCTTTGTATGCAGGGTCTCCCTGTGATGCTGCAAAGTCACGCCAGGGTTTAACCCAATAGGGAAGTTCTTGTGCTGCTGCTTGAATAAGACTACCCGCGAGCAGCACGAGTATCAATAAACTAATTTTTATCTGTAACTTTTTCATAACCCTTACCCTCCGGTTCACTTGTTTTTGATTGATTTCATGCTGTGCATGCTAAACACTGTTCAGTGCAATGCTGACAGAATGAACCCAGACAGCTTTTGCACGCATGACTCACCGTAGTTGCCAGGATCCTGTAAGCTCATAATTCGTTTGTTCACTCGCAAACATATCAATTCACGAAAAGAGTATCTTCCGGCAGAACAGATACAAGAAGAGGGTCCTCAATACAGCGGTCTTATTGCCATTAAATAGTTTAACTTCTCTCTTAGAATATCGCGGCAACGATTAACTACCGTAGCGTCTGCTTGAGAAATCACATGTGGGGGGCAAGGGTTTATATTTTTAATACGGTTCCCTTTTCTATGCGTGGTTCTGGTTTCTGAGCCTGGCATTTAACTTTTACACTTTTCGCCTACTGGATCACTGGGCTACTTTTGATAGAAAAAATGAAACGACACCCTGCTGTTATGCGGTCATTTTCACCCCCTTTCATGGCTTTTCTATTCTTATTATGGTTTATAAATATAGCATAAATAAGAAAGAGGGGATCGGTGTCCCCCTCTTTCCGGAAGAGATTTAACTTTCGAACGCAACCGACAGCCAAACATGAAACGCGGCGCAATCAGTGCGCCTTGCTGGACAAGTATCTCAAGTTAAACAGGTTCTCGCTCAGATTGGGCATATTCAGTGTGATAGTGTGCGTCAAAATAGAGATGTGTTTATTGACAACATCGCACATCCAGGGGTTCCAGTAATCAAGTTCGCCGTTATCCGGGTTCCACCGCCAGCACCAGTCCCAGAGCTTCCAGAGCCGTCCTTTCTGGTCATAATACATCTCCTGTTGCATGGCAAAGGTCTCTTTGTCCACATACCAAACCCGCGCTCCATAGATATAATTTTTTTCCTTTGAGGTGATTTTCACTATCCAGACCGGTCGGCGTTCCCACCAGTATCGCTGGCACCAGCCGCCATACTTTTCAAAATACTGAATAGGCTTCGGATTAAACGAGGGGCAGAGCACAATCGCTTCCCCGAGGATTTCATAGGTGCAGGGATGCACCGTGACCTTGCTCCAGTAGCCCTTCCAGTCCTCCCAGGTCAGGTCGGAACCCACCAGCGGGTCCTGGGTGTTGCTGCCGGCGAGCCGACGAATTCTTCGCATTGACGGGACGTAAGTAATAAAAGAATCTTCCATATTAGGGTCTCTATAGCGTGTCCGAACTGCTGCAAAACCCCGCAAGTCATACGGATACAAGGCCACAATGGAGCCCTTCTCATAAATATCCTCAAAACCCGGAATCGTGGGAATCGGCGGCACCTTTATGCGCCCATAGTAGTTCTGCCAGTGCAGTTCAACCTTTTCAATGCGCTCCTGTTTGCCATCACGCCCGTAGTAACCAAAAGACAACGGCATTGAGTTCAGGTTGTCTCCCATGATGGTTAACCGATCATAATTATGCACTATTTCTATAGCGGTCTTGGGTTTGGGAAACGGAATACCTGCGACCCACCCCTGAAGCACATTTTTTTCGTCAACTTTGCACATATGCGAATACTTTTTTGAGTTCTCCATATATGCAATATCATTCCAGGCGTGCGTTGTGGGCACAATAACCATCTCCAGCGGGGTATAATTATAATCAGCAAATACGCCCTTGCCCATCATCCGGTCAACCTCAAAATCAAAACCAAAGGGCAAAAGATCTCTCAATTCTTTTTCATACTGTGCAACATTCTCCGGTGTTATGACCAAGCCAGGTTTGATACTTGGCGCTTTGGTGTCCTGCGCAACCATGTCAACTGCATTGTAGCCAAGCCATTCTTCCCATATTTTTCCATTTTTTATTGCCTCTGGCGTGCAGAGCCGCTGCGACCATTCAATGAAAACCGGGTCTTTGGTTTGTTCCGCCCAGTCCCTCCATTGTTTAGCCCAAGCAGGAAGCTCTTCAGCTCCAGCCGGCAGCAAAAATCCGACAAGCAGGACCAATACCAGACCTAAACCAATCGCATTACGTTTTCCCATAACTGCCTCCTTTTCCTCGCGCTTTGTGATATTTCGTGGATAGAGATTCCTAAACAACTTTTTTTCTGCATTAGAATTGATATTTCAAACGGGTATATACCTGGGCATTTTTTTGAAACAAGCCAAACGATTTACCAGTGTCATGATTACCGTGAATATACATCACACCGATTTCCGGTCGGAAATGCGTTCCATAATTAAAGTTTACTTTGGTCTTAAACGCATAGCCATGCTCTTCAAAGTCGTACAGGAACAGGAACTGCGGGACAATGCGTTTATTGTCATACTGGGTATTGACCAGAAAACTGAAATACTTCTGAGTCTTATGAATGCGCCACGGGTCAATTCTGCTATCGCCATAAGCTCCCGGAAGCGGCGGCAGTGCCTTGGTGCTCGCTTTTTCATTAAAATAGAACGGCGCATTGACCAACTGGCCGTCAAGCCCAAAGATGTAATACATAAAGAACTGGGTGCTGAAGAAGAAGGATTCGCGCGGGTTCAGGAACCTGATATACAGCGGCCAGTCAAACCCGATCATGTAGCGGAGCTGATCCTTATCACGCACGTAATTGTCTAACCCATATTTGGGATTTAACCCGGTCCACGCCATGTCTCCGACCTTTTTGCCCTCATACTGGAAGGGTTTGTTAAGCTCATACAAGGCTTCCACACGCAGCACCGGCACCGGTTGTTGACCTATTTTTATCTGTCCCATTTCATGGTTCAACGTAAAGCCAACAATCCTTCGCCACCCATAATCTCTATCAAAATTGAGAGTAAGAGAAGCCCTGTCCCATGGCGGGATAGTCAGGCTCGGTGCTTTTGGTTTTAAAATAACATCCGGCTGGGTTCCATAGTAGAAGTTTAACGTAAACAGCCATTCATTCCAATTGCCCATAATGCGCACGGCATATTCATTGAAGCGCTGGCGAATTCCTTTGGGATGGGTATCGTTGACATTGACCCGGGCAAGATAGGGCAGGTTTGGCTCATTGGCTGCCCACACGCCGCCATCTGATTCATACAGTTCAATGCGGTTCTGCTTTGGTTTTCCGGGGTTAACAATAAACTCAATTTGAAAGTCGCGTATACCAAACGGTTCTATCCCCGGGAAATAGGTCGCTTTAATCAGCCAGAGGGGAATACGGGTATATTCGTATCCTTCATCAGAGTCTCTCAGCACCCATTCCCGACGCAGATCCTGGGGATTGATGAAGTCCATCAAGCGCAGCCCGTCGCTCTCGCCCCATACAACCTGCTGTCTGCCTAACCGGAAGTTGACATGCTTGGTTTCAATCATTAAATAGAGTTCGCGGAAAAACTCCCATTCGCGGTCATTTTTGTTCCATTCCCAGGCGAGATTGTTTCTTGATTTGGAACTTTGTGCGGGGGTGTTGTTGGCTTCCTCAAACCAGCGTTTTCCGCTTTGAATCTGGTAAGCGAGATCGCCGAGCAATCGGTTGATGCCATAGAGTTGAATCTTATCTGAAATCTCGTATTCCCATTCAAGTTGCAGGGTGCTGTAATCGGTGACGTTTTTCCCGGAAAATTTGGGGTCAAAACCAATTGCCGCTTCCTGCATAAGGAAACCGTTGATGCTGAACGGCCGGCAAAATATTTGGTAGGTATTGGTGCCGGTTGCCGAACCCGCACCAGTATCATCTCTGGCAAATGCAGAGTGAAATGAAACGGCCAACAGTAATGTTGCTAAAGCAATAACTATGAGCTTTTTCATAATCCCTCCTTAAAAGCTATTTTTTTACCTCACACTGTACTACCTTAAAAATTTATATGACGGTATCACCCCCCTTTTTCACAAAAAGTTTTCCTTTAAAATAATGGGCAGTTCAACCCCCCTCACCGGTTTCGTTTAGATGCGCATAGCGTCTCATGAATTTGGGCTTTAACCAGTTTACAGCCGCGGGAAGAAAGGTGAGCGCGCCCACCATATCAAAAAACATGAGAAAGCCGATCATCAGACCCATTTCAGCGTTGAAACGCAGTTCAGACAATAACGGCCATAATAAAATCGGAATGATTATAGTGAGCGCGGTTACAAACACGCCCTTTCCGGCTGAATTGAGAGAAGTATGGGTCATGGTCTCCCAATCGCCGCGGTTGTTTTTAATTTCTTCTTCCATGCGGCTCAGCAGATAAATCCCGTAATCAACGCCCACCCCGAGTCCCACTGCGGAAACCGGCAGGGTATTAACATCCAGGCCGATATTTTTAAGCGCCATATACGCAAATGCAACCATATTGGCTATCAGCAGCGGCAGGCAGAGCAGAAGTGCTGCGACAACTGAGCGAAATGCAATCCCGCAGAACACCACCACCGTTATAAATGCCAGCAGCAGGGTGCCGGTCTGCGACCATACTATCTCTTCATTGGTTGCGGCCAGAACGCCGCCATAGCCAGAGGCATATCTAAATTTCACACCTTCAATCTTGGGCTGGGATGAGAAAAATTCTTTGGTTGAGTCCACGACCTCTCTTAACGTGTCGCCGAGATGATTTTTTAGATAGACGCGGATAATGGTATGCCGATAATGGGCGTCAACCATGGTGGTATAATCGCCGGGATCGCCTGCCATGTGATAGAAAAACAGAAGCTGGCCAATCAGTTTCAAGTCATCCGGAATGGTCAGATATCGGGCGTCACCTTCGTGAAATTCCTTGTTCATCACCTTTACGATGGTGGTAAGCGACTGGGTTCCTGCCACGATGTCCGGATGCTTGTGCGTGATATATCGCTCATACAGATCAATGCGCTTCATAACCTCCGGCTGCTCCACCGCACCTTCTTCCCCTTCTACAATAACACTCATCATATCCGTGCCGGCAGCATCAAACTGTTTATTGATCATCTCACAGTCCCTATTATACTGCGAGTCCGGCCAGAGGATTGGGGATCCCGGGTGGGTATCGCCAATTTTGAGTCCGCTTGCCAGATATGTTGCTATCACCCCAATCGCAACGAATATGAGCAGGATAGCGAGATTGGAACGTTTATAGGCCAGTTCGCCCAATTCATCCAGAAAGGTTCGTTTACTGCTAACTGCCACGTCACGCTCCCAGGAGAATTTGTAGCGATGCAAATCCCGTGGCGTCGGAAGATACATGCACAGCATCGGCCCGAGTATGCCGACCACCAGCAAAATTGAAATGACCCAGAAGGAACACAGAAATGATATTTTCTGTATCATGGGAATACGCGCCAGTATGAGCACGGAAAAGGCTGCTGCATCAGTAACGATAGCGGCAAGGCTGGCAAGAAAAATTCCATCAATCGTTTTTATTGCCGCCTGTTCCTTGTTGCCACAGATATTCAGTTCTTCAAGATAGCGGCGGGTAACCTGCACTGAATGGCTCAGCCCCCGTGCACCGACTAAAACGGGTAGCACAATCATAAGGGGATTAAAATTAACCCCCAGTAGTCCGATGAAGCCGAAACCCCAGATAGTGCATATAATGCCGGCAAGCAGGGGAATGGTCACTCCGACCAGGTTGCGAAAAATGTAGATGAGTGCTGCTATGATAAAGGCAAAAGTAATACCGAATATGAGAATAGTCCTGGGCATAAAATGATAAATCCAGCCCAGTAGCATGGGGCGTCCGGCGATATGCAGCGTGGTGTTGTCATCTTCTTCCTTTTGTTTGAGGGCCTGAATAAAATTAAAGAACGCAGAATAGTCAATATCAGGCCAGCAATCTGCAATTATCAGCGTGGCTTTGCCATCCCGTGATACTAAAAAGCCATTATAGGCTTCATTGGTAAAGACATTATATTTTAACCGCTCAATGCCCTCGGGCGTCTTATCAATCTCGGGCCACATCAGTGCTGACACGTCAACCGTGCCGCCCGCATGTCCCTTTGCCACTTTGCTTTTTCGCTGCGCAATGGAATATACAAGCGCGCGCCGCACATCCTTATTGAAGAGTATTTCATCACTGACGCGCTTGATTTTTTCCAACGTGTCAGCGTTGAAAATGTCGCCGTTTTTTACTTTCAATGCCACCAGGACCGTATTGCTGCCGCCGTACTGCTCAACATACTCCTTGTAAAGCTTTATATACGGGTGATGAGGCGGTATCATTTCTTCCAGTATCACGTTCACACTCAGACGGAGGGTAACCCCATAGATAAACAGCACCGTCAACAGACTCATAATAATGAAAATAATTTTATGATAGCGGTGGAAAACTTCACCCAGTGTTGCGCGCTTTTTAGTCATATTCTCTCCCCATCGTGCGTCTTATCGGTTCATTCATCTTTCAATTATTTGCCAGCACCTGTTCAACCGTTTTTGCCGGGTAATCCATCATCTCCCATGAATAACCGCCGGTGGCAGCACGCAGAATCATGCCATCCTCGCCCACTGCAATTGCCTCCTCACCGGTTCGAGTAATAAATTTGACTTTATAGAGCCAGTTGTACTCTATGTTTAATTTCATTTCGGTCGGCGCCATCCAGTTTTGCAGGTATGGTTTTTTCAAAAAGGCATAATAGGCGATAATCCCCTGGCCGACGGCAAAAGCGTCTTTGCGTATGATGTCGGGTCCGCCCCGGCGGAAGGTTACCCCGTAGTAGTGGGTTTTTTTGTAAGGCGATTCGGCGGTCCAGCTACTGCCGCCATCAGTGGTTTTGAGAATGGTATTATCAAGACCAACGGCAAAGCCAAAATTCTGATCAAGAAAATCCACATCAATCAGCGTATGTTCAGTTCCACTTTTCAGCTTGGTCCAAGTTTTGCCGCCATCAGCAGTGTGTAGAATTGTGCCGTATTCTCCCACTGTCCAGCCGGTCTGTGGATTTAAAAAATAAATGCTGTTCAGTGTATGAACTTCTTCTTCCTGACCAAAATCTTCTGCCACCAGCTCCCCTTCCTTGAGCTGTGAAATATCCAGCTCAGCCGGTTCGCCGCCATGAACCTTCTCCCAGTTACCGCCCCCGTCCGTGGTATGAAGAATTATTTCATACTGGCCGACAATCCAGCCTTCCTGCGGGGAGGGAAATTTTACGTCATTAAACAGATAGCGCATACCGGTGGTCACCTTTTTCCAGCTTGCGCCCCCATCAGCGGTTTTTATGACCGTTCCGCCATGTCCCACAGCCCAGACAACTTCAGGAGAAACAGCATAGACCCCTACCAGATCCCGATTTGTACCACTGTTCTGATACGACCATTTTTTGCCGCCATCGGTCGTGGCAAGAATGGTTCCATATTGTCCTACTACCCACCCTGCGGTATCATTGCAAAATGAAACCGCCAGCAGATGGTCGCGAAGACGCCAGGTTTCAACGACCTCTTCCTCCACCCGCCCGGTTGTGATTTGCATATACCAGTAGCTGATTGCCACAACAACCGCCATAAATATGCAAATTAGTATAATGCGTACTCTGAAACTCATTACCGTTTCTCCTTTGTATGGATGTGGTGTTATGTCCAGTTACAACTTATTCCTGTTTTGCAAATCTCCGCCACTATCTTTGCCAAACATATTTAGGCATCGAGAAATCAGGATGATATTGGCGTAAAATAATACGGTGCGGGGTTATTTTTATAAAATGAAACGCTGCAAGAGCGTTCTCCACCTTTGCCGTGAATTGTTTTTCAGTCAAGCCTTTTCGGTCAATTTTGGCCAGACGCTCGGTGCACACATATAGGTTCCATTTTTTTGCTTTGGCCTTGAAGACGCGGGGATTATTTTTCATGGTAATGAGTTCTGCCGTGCCAAAAATTTGAAGACTTCTCTGCAGCTCGGAATGATCCAGCGGCTGCTGATATATTGCTGCTGAAACGCGGGGATTTCTTTTAATATTAGTTATCTTTCCCCCTGGCTCGGCAAAAATATACAGTGTGAGGCCTTCATTGAAAAATTCCAGAGGTGTCGCCCGGGGGATATTGTTATGGCAGGTTGCGAGCACCAAACAGTTTCTGTGATGGGTGCCGCATGCATATTTTTTTAAATTGTCGGTGGGCAGGCCGCAGGTGGCATTTAGAAATTCAATAATTTCTTTTTTTATGCTCTGCTTGGTTTTTTTCTTCGCGAGCGGTATAGCCATTTCCCCTCCTCCCTGAGCAAAGAAAAATTTGTCAGATACAGCGGTTGCAACTGTCTCAATTTCTGTGTGCTTTTTGCTTTACTACACGAATTTAAAATGATAAATACGGCAAATGCCGTATTTATGGATTAGAAATGCCGTATTTTACGTCATTTCAAAGCCATGCAATGCGGGAATACAGAAAATCTGTTGATAGCGAGGGGATTCAATGGAGGATAAAAAACGCATTGTCATTGTTGAAGACCGCACCCTGGTGAGAGAAGGGTTACGGCTGCTGGTAACCTCAAACGAGCATTACCATATTGTCGGGGAAGCAGAGGATGGACATGCCGCAATAAAGATTGCCGGCGAGGTTCAGCCTGATCTAATACTCATGGACTTGAGCATGCCCCGCATGAATGGGATGGATGCCATCAGGGAAATAAAAAAGCTCTGTCCTGCCACCAGAATTCTGGTGCTCACCGTCCATGATTCTGAAGAATTTATTGTTGCATCCTTGGAGGCAGGAGCAGATGGATATATACTAAAGGATGCCAGCAAGGCTGAGTTGATGATGGCCATAAAAAATGTCTTAGAGGGAAAACGGTTCTTAAGCCCCGGAATTTCAGACAAAATAATTAATGGGTATCTTGCCAAACAGCCTCTGCCCAAACACCGGCCATTATTACAATTGTTGACGCACCGGGAGCGGGAGATTCTCAAATTAATCGCCGAAGGCTATCGTAATAAAGAAATCGGGCAACTTCTCTGCATTAGTGTCAACACCGTGGAAAAGCATCGGGAAAATATAATGGATAAGCTTGGCGTGCATAATACTTCGGGTCTGACTGCATTTGCCATTGAAAATGGTTTGGTTATGAAGGTTTAAGATCCCATGATGCGCTGATCATGGCGCCCTGCCCCTCAGAGGACCGGATTTCAAATTCCCCGCCGGATAATTCAACCCGCTCGCGCATGCTCATGAGACCAAATCCATTCTGCAGCGATGGCTGCATATCAAGCTGTGCTATATTAAAACCTTTGCCGTCATCTTCTATTGCAAGGTGCAGCCTGCTGTTGCGTGTGTTCAAGGCCACTGTAACATGGCGGGCATTGCTGTGCTTAGCTATATTGGTCAATGCTTCCTGTAAAACGCGATACAGGACAATCTTGAGGGGTTGTGGCACGCGGTCTTCCTGCAAGTCAATGATTTGCTCTATTTCTATGCCGGTGAATGATTTTTGATATTCTCGGCAAAACCACGAAATTGTAGGAATGATACCTAACTGGTCAATCATTGCCGGCCGCAGGGAAACAGAGAGTTTACGGGCTTCACCCAGGGTATGCTGAATCAGCCCGACGACGCGCTTCAAGGCATGGACGCTTTCGCTGGTTTTGCCTTTCTCAATAAGGTCCAGCGCATTTTCAACATTAAATTTTAAGGCAGTAAGGGCCTGCCCCACTTCGTCATGCAGCTCATGGGATATGCGCTTTCTCTCCTTTTCAGCAGCGTGGATGAGCTGTGTGGACAGCACGGTAAGGCGTTTTTTTGACGCAGTAAGCGCCCGCTGGCTGAAAAGGATAAAAACAATAGCGAACGTAAAAATGGCTATTGCCGAGATGCGGGCAAGCCATATTATAAGTGCAGATCGGTGCTTTAAAATATTATCCAGAATCTGAATCGTCCCGGACAACTCGGTAATGAAATATTGACTGAGCGCTGATACCATATATTCAATATCGAAAGTTAAATCAAACAACAGAAGATAATCTCCGCTCTGTTTGCGCTGCCCCATTTGATACATCAATTCATGGAGCAGGCTGCGCTTTTCAAGCACCACCTGCTGGCCGGTCTGGTTGAGATATTCATCAAAACTGAATTGCACCGATTCAATGCGCGGTTTAATAATGTACCAGAGGTTCCCGGTTGCTTCGATTTTATTTTTTAACTCAACATCTTTTTGGGCGAGATTTTTAACAATATCGGATTGGATAAAGCGTTTAAGGTCCTGGTCAAACGCTGCAATTGAACTTATCCATCGCTGCCGGGCAAAATTCAGATCATTGGCGATCAGCAAGTCTTTGGTCGTGCTGACCAGATCATTCCACGTTTTCAGCAGTTCATGAGCCTGCGTGTTTTTTTGCAGCAAACGTTTTGTCTCAAAATCATAGTATTCAAAAAGACCAATAGTGCTGGCAAAACACACTACCATTACTACAATAACTGCCGAAGGCTTGAGAATAATGGCGGGCAATCGTTTCATTGCCGACAGTCCTTGCTCGTAAATACGAGTTGCGTGAAAACACCGTAGACAGCAGAAGATGACATCCTGCAGATCGCCAAAAATCTTTCATGTGCCGCTGTGGCAGCGAGCCTATTAATGCCCTTTCTCAATAAGATACCGGATGGTAAAAAGATCTTCACTTAAATTCGGCATGTTAAGCATGATATGATGGTCAAAGATGCTGGTATGTTTGTTAATAATGTCCACTAAATATGGATTCCAGTAATTCAGCTCGCCGTTTGCCGGATTCCACCGCCAGCACCAGTCCCATAGCTTCCACAGGCGTCCTTTCCGGTCGTAAAACATTTCCTGCTGAAGCGCAAAAGTTTCCTTGTCAACATACCAGATTCGGGCGCTATACAAATAATCTTTTTCTTTATAGGCGATTTTTACAATCCAAACCGGCCGCCGTTCCCACCAATATTGCTGGCACCAGCCCCCGTATTTTGACTGATATTTGATGGGACGTGGATTAAATGAAGGACACAGCACAATCGTCTCGCCCAGCAGTTGATAGTCTGCCGGATGAACCGTGAGTTTGCTCCAGTATCCCTTCCAGTCTTCCCAAGATGCATCTGAACCGACCAGCGGATCCTGGGTGTTGCTGCCCGCAAGGCGCCGA
Source organism: uncultured Thermodesulfobacteriota bacterium (assembly GCA_964594075.1). Lineage (GTDB taxonomy): Bacteria > Desulfobacterota > WTBG01 > CAIYCZ01 > CAIYCZ01 > CAZQKW01. Next base: position 12,468 of record CAZQKW010000060.1, read on the forward strand.
ATCCTGCGCATGGACGGAATATAGGCAATGAAAGAGTCTTCAGCCAGCGGGTCTTTAAATCGTGACCGCACTGCAGCATAGCCTTTTAAATCATATGGATAAAGAGCAAGAAGAGAACCCTTTTCATAAATATTTTCAAAGCCGGGAATTGTCGGAAATGGTTTTAATTTAATGCGACCGGTATAATTTTGCCAGTGAAGCTCAATTTTTTCTACACGCTCGCGTTTACCATGCTTACCATACAACCCGATTGACATGGGCATTGAATTGAGATTGTCTGCCATAACGGTAAGCCGATCATAGTTATGGACGATTTCAAGAGCTGTGGCAGGGAAAGGGAAAGGAATGCCGGCGACCCAACCCTCAAGCTGCCCCAACTGATTTATGGCGCAGGCTGATGAATATTTTTTGGTTGCTTCAAGAAAGGCCCGGTCATTAAAGGCATGGGTGGTGGGAACAATAACCATCTCCAGAGGGCTGAAATTATAATTGGCATATACGCCCGTTCCGGTCAGGCGATCTACTTCCCAGTCAAAACCAAATGGAAAAAGTTGACGCAATTCCTTTTCATATTTAGAAATATTTTCCGGGGTTATAACAAGACCTGGTTTAATATTCGGTGCTTTAAAATCTTTTGCCACAAGGTCAACTGCGTTGTAGCCGAGAAAGGCTTCCCAGTCCCTCCCCAATTGTATCGCCTCGGCGGTGCTGAGGGTCTCAGCCCATTCCATAAAGACGGGGTCTTTGGTCTGCGCTGCCCAGTCACGCCAGTGTTGAACCCAGTAGGGATAATTGCTGGCGGTTTCTTGGGCATGGAGGGGAACGGTTGTCACAATGCTTAATACCGCGCCGATTAAAAGCAGGAACCTGACATGAGTGCTTTGCCTGCTGTTTTGCATAAATCAACACCTCAGAAAATAAGCCTTCTTGTGCCGTTTAATGATTTGATTGATTTCAATATTTAACCCCGTGATTTCAGGCAAAAATTATAGACCTGACCCTTAGCGAAATCAAATGAAATAGTTCTTATAAACAGCCAGCACCATAAGCAATCCGTGTTCCGTTAGACATATCAGTGGCGAAAAGAAGGGCTGTTTTTAAAAAATCTTATTTTAAATTTTGCATTTCATATGCTATATTAAATTTGCTGGCTGATGCGTGAAAATTATACGTACTGTGTTAGACACACAAAAGAGCTTTTGAGGAGTAAACACTGTTGATAATTTTTACGCCCGGCTGGCAGGACCTCCACCCGTTGCGGTGGAGGTTTTTTGTTTGTACTCTTTCCTCAGTATGCTGATAACTAAAAATGTAATGTGTTCTTGTATTACAAAATAATAATTATTATAATCCCTTGTCTCCGGTTTAATGCGAGGTTAATATGGGAATAGCGGCATTGGAAGAAAAATTTCAAATATTCATGCAGACCCATTCAGCGAATCTGCAGCAGCTCCGGGCACTTGCCAAACAAATATCAACAATTCAGAAACAAATGCGGCGTATTCTTGATGAAGTAACACCTTCTCTTTGTGTGGCGTGCAGTACAAAATGCTGCGTCGGTATGCCGATTGAAGGGTGGTTTACCGCGGAGGACTATTTTGCGTATCGGATGCTTTACAGTGTTCCCCAGGTAACCAATGGTTCGCCTGCCAACTGGCGAAACTGTTTGTTTTTGCAACCGCAGGGTTGTTCGCTCCCTGAAGATATGCGGCCTTTTGCCTGTGTGAAAGTTAATTGTGAGAGCCTTAACAGCAAACTTGCAGAACAGGGAAGTCTTCCCGCATTTAAACAACTCTGCGAGAAACTGGACGATATCCAGACGCAACTGTGGGAAACTGTTAACGCACAGACAGAGAACTGACTCGTCATGCAACTTTTCCATCCACAGCTTCTCGGCCAGCCTTTTGGTGACCCGGCACTTTATATTGAAATGAAGGGCGAGAAAAATGCCCTGCTGATTGATCTCGGAGATCTATCCGCGCTGCGTCCGGGGAAGCTCCTGAAGCTTTCCCATGTTTTTGTTTCCCATACCCACATGGACCATTTTATTGGCTTTGATCATCTTCTCAGGTTGTTTCTTGCCCGCAATACGACTCTGCATATATACGGACCGCGGGGGATAATAAACAATATCAGAGGAAAACTGCACGGCTACACTTGGAACCTCGTGGACAACTATCCGTTCGTTTTAGAGGTTTCGGAACTACTCGCACAGAGCATGCGAAGTGTTCTGTTCTTTTGTAGGGATGGCTTCAAACGCGGTTCCATGACGTCGCAGGCGTTTAATGGGATAGCACATAAAACAGTGAACTACACGGTGCAGGCTCTTTCTTTAGATCATAAAATCCCGTCTCTTGCCTACGCGGTGCAAGAACGGTTTCATATAAATATCAATAAGGAACGTCTCATAAAATGTGGTCTTCCGGTAGGACCCTGGCTGAGAGAATTAAAGCAGTATCTTTGGGAAGGGAAACCTGATAAGGTGAAAGTAAAAGTTTACGAAAAAAATAACCCAAAAAAAATATTAACGCGAGTTGCCCTTGGCGAGCTGAAACAAAATGTCTGCACGCTCTCCAGAGGACAGAAAATAGTCTATATTTCAGACTGCAGGGGCACCGAAGAAAATTTTCGCAAAATAATACCGTTTGCGATGAATGCTGACATTATGTTTTGCGAGGGAACTTTTTTAGAAAAAGATAGACTCAAGGCAGAAGAGCGGGGTCATCTTACCGCAAAACAGGCTGGTTTTATAGCCCGGCAAGCAGGGGTGAAGACATTGCAGATTTATCATTTTTCACCCCGCTATGAAAATTGTCCCGATGCCTTGTATCAGGAAGCGGAAAGAGCATTTAGAGGTGAATAAGTGAATGGGATTGCGGAATGCTGATTTCAGATTGCGAAATTGAAAAAGGAGAACGAGCCAACGGGCAAAAAATTAAATGCGATAAGGAGAGGGGGAAAAGCGAAACCTTAAAATCCCGAATCCCTGACCTCGAACCCCTATCCCCAAGGCTCAGGCCGCCAGCGATGTTTGATTGATATGCTATGAACTGGTATTCAGGAATAGCTATTGACTGGCTTATACCCGGCCAACTGGCAAAATCGTTTATCCCCGGCGATGTCGAACTCGATGTCTGGAAACAAGAGGGCATTCAATCGGTGGTCAACCTACTCGAACCCCAATTTGATGAAATAGTCCGCCAGGAGCGTGTGCAAGGCTTCAAAGTGCTGCATTCGCCGATTCCGGACATGTGTTCACCGACGCTTGATCAGCTTCAGATAATTGTCAAATGGATTGACCGGGAGATTAAATACGGCAAACGGGTTCTGGTTCATTGCTTTGCCGGCATCGGCAGAACCGGTACCATACTGACCGCCTACTTGCTCTTTAAGGGAGATGAATTGGAAAATGCCTTGAAAAAGGTACGTTCCATAGGTGCTGAGCCGCAGTCCTACGAGCAGATTGAGATACTTGAAGAGTTCAGCATAGTCCTGCAGCAAAAAAGACGCGATTAAAATAATTGATAGATAACCGGATGAATGAGCAGCAGGTATTCAAATCAGGGTATGTTTCAATAGCAGGCAGGCCCAATGTGGGGAAGTCCACTTTGGTCAATCGTTTGGTCGGTGACAAGCTTTCTATTGTTACTCCGCGGCCGCAGACGACGCGCAAAACCATTCGCGGCATCCTGACTACCGATAATGCGCAGATAATTTTTATGGATACAGCCGGTCTGCACAAACCGCAAGACCCCCTGGGTGAATATATGGTTAAAACGGCAAAAAAAACATTTGTCGAAGCCAATATTATTTATCTGATGGTTGAGACAAATCAACCACACGCAGCAGAGATGCGCATTATTGACGAACTGAAGCAGATACAAAAAACAATTTTTCTGGTCATCAATAAGGTTGACGCGGTGCCTAAAAGTTCAATTTTGCCGGTCATAGATGCATATCAACAACTCATGAATTTTTCTGAGATAATCCCTATCTCAGCCCTTAATGGAGATAATGTTGACCGGCTTCTGGCACTGACTGTTGATTATCTGCCTGAAGGGCCGTGCTATTATCCGCCCGACATCACTTCTGATCAGATAGAACGAGAATTCATAGCAGAATTTATACGGGAGAAAATATTCCTGAACACATTTCAGGAGATTCCTTATAGCTGCGCAGTAATCAATGATGATATGAAAGAACGCGAGGGGGGAGGGGCCTATATCAGAGCGATTATTTATGTGGAGAAGAATTCACAGAAGGGAATTATAATTGGCAGGGGCGGTGAGATGATAAAAAAAATAGGGGAACAAGCACGGCGCGAAATAGAAAACTTTCTGGGTTACCAGGTTTATGTGGAGTTGATGGTCAAAGTTGAGAAAAATTGGCGAAAAGAAATCACGTCGCTGCGAAAACTGGGATACCAGTAGAGAGGCTTCAATGGCTAAGCCTTCCTCATGATGAAGAACTTTTGATTAAAAAAGCATCCGCGAAGAATCATGTAATACGGTTGGAAAATGAATAAAATAAGGGAGTTTAAAATGGAACAAAAAATCAATAAGACGGAGCATGCACCGGAAATTGCTGCCAGTGCCACTGGCCGGAGAGACTTTATCAGGGATATTATCGAGAACGATTTGAAAACCAATAAACACCAGGGCCGTGTGCACACCCGCTTTCCACCGGAGCCAAACGGCTATCTGCATATCGGGCACGCCAAATCCATCTGCTTCAATTTCGGCATAGCAGCTCAGTATAATGGGCTGTGCAACCTGCGCTTTGACGATACCAATCCAAGCAAGGAAGACGTGGAATATGTTGAATCAATCATGGAGGATGTTCGCTGGTTAGGGTTTGACTGGCAGGATCGCATGTATTATGCGTCCGATTATTTTGAGAAGCTGTATGAGTATGCAGTGGAACTTATTAAGGCCGGCAAGGCCTATGTGTGCGACCTAAGTCCTGAAGAGACCAGGCTGTATCGCGGCTCGTTCACCGAGCCGGGCAAGAACAGCCCCTATCGCGACCGTTCGGTTGAGGAAAATCTTGATCTGTTTGCCCGCATGAGGGCGGGGGAGTTCCCTGACGGTTCGCGGACGCTGCGGGCTAAGATTGATATGGCGTCTTCCAATATCAATATGCGTGATCCCGTTATCTATCGCATTATGCGGGCAGAGCATCACCGGACCGGCAACAAATGGCTCATTTACCCGATGTATGATTATGCCCACCCGCTTTCGGATGCCTTTGAAGGCATAACCCATTCCATCTGCACCCTTGAGTTTGAAGACCACCGTCCGCTGTATGACTGGTTTCTCGAGCAGGTGCCGGTTCCCTGTCATCCGCAGCAGATTGAATTTGCCCGCCTCAACCTGAGCCATACCGTGATGAGCAAGCGTAAACTGCTGCAACTGGTGCAGGAGGGTCATGTTAGAGGCTGGGATGATCCACGGATGCCAACCATTGCCGGCCTGAGGCGTCGCGGTTACACCCCGGAAGCGATCCGCAATTTTTGTGACGTTATCGGCGTTGCCAAGCGCGACAGCATGGTGGACATTGCGCTGCTTGAGCACTGTATCAGGCAGGATTTGAACAAGCGGGCGCCACGGGTTATGGCGGTTCTGAGGCCGCTGCGGCTGGTTATTGAAAATTACCCGGAAGGCCAGACGGAACAGCTCGAGGCAATAAATAATCCAGAAGACATGAGCATGGGCACGCGGCAGGTTCCCTTTTCACGGGTGATTTATATTGAGCAGGATGACTTTCGCGAAAATCCGCCGCCGAAATTCTGGCGGCTCGCACCGGGCAGGGAAGTGCGCCTTCGCTATGCGTATTTTATAAAGTGTGTCGGGGTGGTTAAGGATGAAAAGACCGGCGAAATAACTGAACTGCGCTGCACCTATGACCCGCACACCCGCGGCGGTGATGCACCTGACGGGCGTAAGGTAAAAACTACGCTGCACTGGGTATCCGCCAATCATGCAGCACCAGCAGAAGTGCGTTTATACGACCACCTCTTTACCGTCGCGAACCCGGCAGAAGAAGAGGGTGCGGATTTTAGAACTCTGCTCAATCCAAAATCTCTTGAAGTTATAGAAAACTGTTTTGTTGAACCAAGCCTTGCCCAGGCACAACCGGGCAGCCGTTATCAGTTTGAACGCTTGGGCTATTTCTGTGTTGACCCGGATTCAACAAAAGGCAAACTTGTTTTCAACCGCACGGTGACGCTGCGTGATGAATGGGCGAAGATCGAAAAGGGAGGAAAAAAGGGTAAAGATTAATAGCTACGACAGATTTAATTTTTTTACCGCCCCTTTTTTAGCAAAGAGTTTCTCGAACCAGTGCTTTATTCTGATGTATAGTATGTTGTAAATTTACATTGTAATAATTACAACATGGTGGGCAAGATGCGATTTACCCTAACGCCATAATACCCTCTGCTTCAAAAACCTGACCGTTCCTTTTTTCTTTTCGGCACCCGCGGAATCGGAAAGAGCACCTGGATGTAACACGCGTGCAAGGGAAGTTATTAATCGTCTCAAAATAGAATTAACATCACGCTGCATATTTAGTGGTTGC
>CAZQKW010000061.1:0-17770 GCA_964594075.1 uncultured Thermodesulfobacteriota bacterium
TACTATATAACAATCCATATGATTATGTCAATATAATTTTGAGACGGTTAATAACCACAACCGGCGCTTCGCCGCCGCCCGGTTTAGATGTGGTGATGGTAAGTGTGGCGCAGTTGGTGACAGTAATATCGGAGGTGACGATGTAGGGGCTGCCCTCAGGCGTCCAAGTTTGATTGGATGAGTAGGTTCCCCCCACGGAGGTCGGCCCGGCAGCATAGAGCGCCTGAGCACAGAAAATAAAAAAGCAGCTTATACACGTTCGCAGAAAAACAGCAATCCCCTCTGTTTTTTTCATGCAGCACTTTTTAAAGAAGTAGGTTTCAGTCCATTGCTGAATGAAAAGCAGGAGCAAGGACCTTATATTATCCCCAATCCCTGCCTGCTATCGCGCCAGGATGCTTTCAACCTGGATGTCAGGGGATAGCTTTATTATGTGGGTCCAGTTTTTATTATATTTCTTGCCGAGTTCCCTTTGGTCGTTAATTCTGCCATCAAGCCTGAAGTTGGAAAATACATAACCGTCCGGCGTCACAAAAACCAAGTGCCCGCCTTTAAATCCGCCTTTGAACTCCATAATGTCATAAATTGCCCCAGGCATAAGGGCGGCGCACAACCAGGCGCTGTCATCACAGTCACCGTATTGTTTGATGCAGGTGACCCACGGCTGGGTTATGGTGTCGAGCTTACCCTGTATGGGGTCTGGTTTATACTTGAATCCACTCAGGGCTTTATCAAGCTGCTGTGGTCCCTGAGCTGCAATTGTTTTGAGCCTGAGAAGTTGGGCCTCTCCAGCCGATCGTTGTGGGCCAAAAATTCGGTTATCTATTCCGACTTTGGTAAGCGAGGCGGTTCGCCACAAAGTAAGCAAAGCTCTAATCTGCTGTTCAGCGCCTAATGTTTTAACCGCTTTATCAAGCGGTGCCGCGGGTCGTTCCTGGTGATGCTTTTTCCCGCCCTGAACGCCGCCACAGCCAAACATCAAAGGTAAGATTGAAAGAAATAAAAATATTCTTGTTATCATTGCAACCACGCGGTTCATTCATCTATTTTTTGTTCACGCCCTCGTAACATATATGTTTTATAGATGTCAATTAATTAATCAGTAATTTTTGAAAAAATTTTTCAACGCATGTTTTTTCATGCAGTTATTTGAGGTCAATGCGACCGATAGGCTGATTTGTTGCCGCAACAATGGCATGATTATTTGATACGAAGGCATCATATCTGTTTGCGCGGTCGCAGTGACCGCTACCACTGCCGTACGCGTGCGTGGCGGTCATGAACAATACGCAAAGAACAATGGGCTGTTTCACGCACTGCGAAACCGCCGCTGGTCATTGCTGTATCGCCCTGAACTGCATATGCACAGACATCACGCCCTCAAAGCGTCCCTGTTGACCATCTGCCCCGCCTCGTAAATGCGCATAAAAATCTCCTTCAAATAATAGCGTCGGTCGTGTATAACAGCCACCAGCACGTGTAATTATTTCTTCTCCTCTTGACGAAAATGCTTCCACAAAATACCGGTATTGCCGCCGCGTTCATCCTATATCTTGGCGGGATGATGTTCATCGGGGTTCTGTTTTATCGCCGCATGAACACGTTGTCTGATTATATCCTCGGCAGCCGTTCACTTGGCGCCTGGGTCGCATCCCTGAGCGCTGAGGCGTCTGACATGAGCGGCTGGCTTATGCTGGGTCTGCCTGGCTATGCCTATGTGGCGGGCATTAATGCCGGATGGATCGCTCTGGGGCTCATTATCGGCACCTATGTCAATTGGAAATTTATTGCCTGCCGGCTGCGCAGTTATACCCAGGTGGCGCATGATTCCCTCACCGTGCCTGATTATCTGCAGAATCGTTTTCATGATCATTCCCGGATATTGCGCATAGGTTCGTCAGCTTTTATATTAATTTTCTTTCTGGTGTATACTGCCTCCGGTTTTGTCGCCAGTGGAAAGCTTTTCCATACGGTGTTCGGCCTTTCCTATTTTGGGGCGCTGCTTCTCGGGGCATCCGTGGTGATCTTTTACACTTTTTTAGGCGGATTTATGGCGGTCTGCTGGACTGACTTTGTGCAGGGCGTGCTCATGTTCTTTGCAATACTCATTGTGCCTGTTACTGCTATAGCTCTATTAGGCGGTCCCGTCCGAACCGGCGCGTTAATTGCCAGTGTCAATCAGCATCTCCTTAATCCGTTTACTGCAGCCGACGGCAGCAGGCTTTCACCTGTTGCCATACTGTCGCTTATGGCCTGGGGGCTTGGTTATTTTGGCCAGCCGCATATTTTAGTTCGGTTTATGGCAATTAAATCAGTTCACCATGTTTCTGCGGCTCGTCAGATTGCTATGATATGGGTGATACTGACCCTTGGCGCTGCTGTTGCAGTCGGTCTGGTAGGGCGGGTTTTTCTGCCAACTGATCTTTCCGGCACAGCAACGGAAACCGTGTTTATCATCATGAGCTGTAGGATTTTTTATTCATTTATTGCCGGCATTATTCTCTCAGGCATTCTGGCTGCAATTATGAGCACTGCATCAGCCCAGTTGCTGGTAACCGCATCTGCCATTTCCCAGGACCTCTATAAAGAGTTTTTTCGGCCCGCAGCGGCGGAAAAAGATTTGCTGCGCGTGAGTCGCTGGGCTGTCATTATTGTTGCGCTGGTTGCCATTTTGCTTGCTCTGAATCCGGCTAATATGGTGCTTGATCTGGTGGCTTATGCCTGGGCCGGTTTTGGCGCGACGTTTGGTCCGGTGATTGTGCTTTCCTTGTTCTGGAAGCGCATGACGCGAAATGCTGCACTGTCTGGCATCATAACCGGCGGTATAACCGTCATCCTATGGAAACACTATGCCTGGTTTGGACTGTATGAAATCATTCCCGGCTTCACGCTGGCAGCCATTGCAATTTTATTCGTCAGTATGCTTGACCGAGAACCCTCATCGGACATTCAACGCGAATTTGAGCGCAGTCGCCTCTGCGTGTATTAGGGGGTACAAAAAACGTGCAGGCAAACAGGGAACTATTGTATAGTAGGATATAATAGTATTATGATACGGACATTAAGAGGTTTTTACATACCACAAAAAATTGATGATACTGAATAAATTAAGTGCCGCTCCCTGCCCCCAGCGCGGCGCATACACTGGTAAAGGCATCTCATGCAGCAGGAGGAATTCACATGAAAAATAAAATGTATCCCGCCCGTATTGTTCTGTTATCGCTATTCCTTGTTATCGGCATTTGCGGCCCATGGGGCATGTTAAATGCCGCAGAGGGTGAATCGTTAAATGTTAGGGTTCCGGCGGCAGCACCAAAAGATTTAAAAGATACGACGCCAGCCGAGACTTTAAACTCTGACGATGCGCAGCGTCCGTGCCCCCCAGCATATATAAAACTGGTCAGCCCCCGTGCTGCGCGGGTGGGAGAGACTATTTCTATTCAGGGGTGGCGGTTTGGCAATGAAGAGGGAACGGTTGTCTTCCCCGATGGCATTTCGGCTCAGGTAACCCTGTGGCGGCATCAGCGCATTGAGGTTATAGTTCCCGAGGGGGCCAAAACTGGAAACATCACGATTACCACCGCCTGCGGCAGTGAAAACAAAAAAGGGGCTGGCAGTTATTTCAAAGTAATAGACAGCCAAACGGAAAAATAAAACAACAAAACCTTCATTGTGTATGTTCATTAACTCAACTTTTCTATGAAAAAAGTCATCTTAGGAACTGCCGGCCACATCGACCACGGGAAAACGACCCTCATGAAAGTTCTGACCGGCGTTGACTTGGACCGTCTTAAAGAGGAAAAAGAACGCGGGATAACCATTGAGCTGGGATTTACTTCGCTCTCGCTGCCCAGCGGACAGAAGATCGGCATAGTTGATGTACCCGGTCATGAGCGGTTTGTTAAAAATATGGTTGCCGGTGTCGGCGGTATAGACATGGTGCTGATGGTTATTGCCGCAGATGAAGGCGTAATGCCTCAGACCAGAGAACATCTTGACATTTGCAGATTTCTGGGGATTAAACAGGGCCTTATCGCTCTGACCAAAATTGATCTGGTGGACGAAGAATGGCTTGCACTGGTGCAAGAGGATATTCGCAGGGCAGTGCAGGGGACTTTTCTTGAACAGGCGCCTATCGTGCCGCTTTCATCTACAACAGGGGTCGGGATACCCGAACTTCTGAAATCTCTTGATGTAATAGTTGCATCCATCCGGGAACGTCCGTCCTCAGGTATTGCGCGCTTACCGATTGACCGGGTATTCACCATGAAGGGATTCGGCACAGTTATAACCGGAACGCTTTTGGCAGGAACCGTATCTGTGGGTGATGAGGTTGAAATTCTCCCCTCGGCCATCAAAACTAAAATTCGCGGAATTCAAGTGCACAAGGAAAGCGTTACCACAGTGAATGCCGGTATGCGCACGGCAATTAATCTCCAGGGAATAGAAAAATCCCTGATTACGCGGGGTGAGGTGCTCACTGCTCCGAATACGCTGCTGCCTTCTAACCGGGCAGATGCCTGGCTTGAGTATCTTGCCACTGCGCCACACCCGCTGAAAGACAGAACCCGCGTGCGGTTTCATGCCGGCACTGCCGAAGTTTTAGGTGAGGTGCGGATGCTTGCAGGCTCCGCATTGCAGCCCGGGCAAAGCGGCTTCGTTCAGCTCGTTTTTGAAACACCCGTAATAGTGCTTCCCCATGACCGCTATGTCATAAGGAGTTATTCCCCCATACATACCATTGGTGGCGGAGAAATTCTGGATAACCTCGCCCGGAAACATAAAAAAAACGCAGATGATTTAATTAACCGGCTATCCACATTAAAAAATGGAACTGTTCGGGAAGCGCTCATGATCTTTTGCGCAGAGGCCGGGCTGCGCGGCTTAACCGATGCTCACATACAGGCGCGTCTCGGTCTGGAACCTTCACGGCGCCGAACATTGCTTGAAGAGCTTCACGAATCTGGCGACCTTGTCATAATTGCCCAAGACCCGGTGGAAATTGCCGCCCCGCAGGCCATTACCCACCTTGAACAGCGAGTTCTCCACACGCTCGAAGAATTTCATACAAAAAATCCTTTAAAAATAGGCTTGCTCTGGGAAGAGCTGCGGGCACGCATGCCCTTCGATACTAATCCCAAACTCTTTTCGTTTGTAATACATACCTTGCTTAAAGCCGGTCGCATCACGTTATCAAAAGAGCATTTGTCTCTGGCAGGCAGCAGCCCCACCTTGCAGGAGGATCAAAAACTCCTGCAGAAAAAAATTCTTGACCTCTATGAAAAATCCGGCCTTATGCCGCCCACCTTTAAGGAATGTCTGGAACTGATGCAGCTATCAGAAAAGGAAGCAGCAAACCTCATGGGGTTGCTTATCAGAGAAGGCCGTCTCATAAAGGTGAATGAAGAACTCTATTTTGATGTAAAATCAATCAATAAACTTACGGCTGAGGTTGTCGCATTTCTTGAAAAACATGGGGAAATCTCCACGCAGGGCTTTAAAGAACTGACTGGTCTGTCGCGTAAATTCATGATACCCCTGTTTGAGCATCTGGATAAGGCAAAGATAACAATTCGTGTGGGAGACCGGCGGGTGCTGCGGAAGACAAAAAAATAAGCTCACTAAGGGTGAACATTCTTATAAAATTATCACAATTCTGCGGTATGTTTAAGCCATCAACATAACCGTTTTCATGCCCATCCCTAAACAATCATTGTGAAAAAATTTACCGGACTTTCCCAAAATTAGCCCTGCCATTCAGGCAATCCGCCTGAGAACACCACAACGCAATAGGTATAATGGAAACATTATGTCCGGCATCGTCACATCATAGCATTCTACACGGCTTCCTGTCCTCGATGAGAATAAAAACGCAGCCATTGAGAATAAGACAAAAGCGAATGGAATCGCCCCACGGTTCCGCATATTGCGCAGATACAACAGATGAGCCAAAAGGAAAAAATACTTTTCATATGATACGCCGGGTAACGTTTCTTGATCATATCTCTAAGCATTGAAGGGGTTTGTGGCACGCTTCTTCTCGCTATCAAGCCACAAATTTCACGGAGTGTTCTTCCCTGGCTCACCCATAAAGGGACATGGCCATATCCGGTACGATAATATTTTTGCATAAGACTTTTGAACGCGCGGGCTGGATGGTAGACAATTGCATCATGAGCAAAAATCAAACGATGCCCCTGTTTTGTTGCCTTTTGTGTCCAGTACATATCGCCGCCCGATTGCATCCATTCCGGGAAAAGGCCCACTGTATCAAACACTGCTTTCTGCACAAACAAATTTGCGGTTTGGCAGTGCCCACGCCTTACCCCGGCTTCCGTATCCATATGGAAAAGCGAATCGATTATTTCCGCGGCAGACATTGCCGGTGAAAACGTGAAGACAATCTTACCTCCCGCCAATCCAGCCTCCTGGTTAAGCAATGCGGTGCTGCCGTTTGCCAGCCATAAACTGTCCGGCGTGCAGTCAGAATCGGTAAACGCAAGAATCTCCCCCTTGGCCTGCCTTATGCCGTTATTGCGCGCAGCATAGGAGCTTTTTGTTCCCTCAAATGAATACGTGACACCGGGAAATTCATCTACCACCTCTTTAATTTTCTCGGTGGAGCAATTATCAACCACAATCACCTCAAAACATTCTTTGGGAAAAGTCTGGCCGTGTAATGCGGCTAAACAACAGCGTAAAAAATCTTTATTATTGTATGTCGGTATAATGACCGAGAGGAAGTTTTTAGTGAAATCAAAACTCATGGTAAACGAATCTGACAGCGAGGCAATTTCCTAATGCAGGTGTTTAGAGAGCTGAATGCAGTATCTTCTTTGCCCGTCTGATATCTTTTTCAATCTGGAGTTTGAGGCTAGTCACATCCTTAAATTTTTTTTCCCCGCGCAACCGATCAACGAACAACAGCGCGATGCGCCTTCCATAAAGTGTTTTATTAAAATCAAAAAGGTGTGCTTCAATGGTGCGCGCATTGTTGCCAAATGTCGGACAGAAGCCGATATTTACCACGCCGTCAAACAAGCCATAGGGCGTTTCTGCCCGTATCGCATAGATGCCATTTGGGGGAACGAGTTGTTTATCAGGATCAAGGTTGGCAGTGGCAAAACCAATGCCGCGCTGCTTTCCTTTCCGAACCGTTCCCGTCAGACGGTATGGCCTGCCCAGCAGCCTGCTGGCTTCATAGACTTTTCCTGCGCTGATAAAAGTTCTAATAGTAGTGCTGCGGACGGGGATATCATCAATGCGTATATCGCGGATTTCCCAGACAGTAAATCCTAACTCCCTGCCCATTTTTTTGAGCAGGCTCACGGTGCCGCCGCGGCCTTTGCCAAAGGCATAATCATGTCCGACCAGTATTTCGTGGGGATGAAAACGTTGATAGAGAATATCCTTGATGAATTGCTCAGGGGTATTGTCCGCAAACTTTTTAGTAAATCGTTCAGTGACTAATAAATCAACCCCGCTTTTTTTCAGAAGCCGCACCTTTTCAGTAAAGGTGGTAATGGTGGGAGGGGTTTTGTGTGGTGCAAGCACTGCAAGAGGGTGGGGATTAAACGTATAGAGGATTGAAACACCGCCGATTACTTTCGCCCGCTGCACGGCGCTTTTTATAATTAATTGGTGGCCAATATGCAGCCCGTCAAAATTTCCAATGGTCAGCACCGGGTTTTTTAAATTAAGATTTTCTAATTTATGGCTGCCTTTGATTATTTTCATAAATTATTCGTCGCAGAGACCGTGGAGCACGTGCAGCAGAAAAACAACACTCAACCTTTTTATGCAGAGGGGATATAATTAGAAATTATAGAGCTATACGTGAAGCGGCCAAACCGCGCTCTGTTGAGCCCTTAGATTAAAAACATCTTTGACTTAGCCTCGGCTATTACGGCGCCATCCTCTCGGAAGGCAGTCGCCCGGGCATAGACAATTTTTCTGCGAACATTTTCTATCTCTGCCTCCAGTCGCAGTGGTTCAAGCACCCGTGCAGGATTTTTAAAACGTGTTTGAATCTCTCCCGTCAATACTGCATATCCGCTTTTTTGGGCTGCTTTTGCCATTACTTCGTCAAGCAACGTAACAATAATACCTCCGTGTACCATATCCTTCCAGCCCTGAAATTTCTTGGGCGGCACAAAGGTGGCGCTTACCTTCTTACCTTCTTCCCGGTAATGAAACTGCAGTTTCAGCCCTTCGGGGTTATCGGGCCCGCAAACAAAGCAGCATTTATTGTCTTCAAGATTATTCACAGCCATGGATGCCCATTTGAAGTAACGGACAGATTGTCATACAGATACTAACGAGCTTTAATTCCTTGACAAATACAGACAAGCACTATAAATTAAAAAATAATATAGCGCAACAATTTTACAAACAAGGGATTTAGTGCCGAAGTGGTGGAATTGGCAGACACGCTAGGTTCAGGGTCTAGTGGGAGTGCTCCCGTGGGGGTTCGAGTCCCCCCTTCGGCACCAGGTGCAATATAATAAGCACATGGCTCATAATGGGCTGGGTGCTTTATTTGTTTTACAGCTCGTAACGTCGGCACGTAAAATCGCGAATGTCGCAATTAGCAGGGTGAATTAAAAACTTACGCTGCACCATTATTACCTATCAAGAAATAATATAAATATAAATAATTTTTGAGAGCATAATAATGATACGGCGCGTTCATGATATGAAATTTATAAAATATAAACAACTGTGTTTGACCGCAATTATAATGCTTACTCAGGCGTGTGCGACATTGACCCCGTATCAGATGGAACCAAAGAACGCCATACTTTCACCCAAAAATCATCCAATTGAACTTGAGGATCCCGGCAATTTAGATCAATTACGGGGGCAGGACTGGGAATTAGCTGAGGAAGGTGAGGACGCACCGGAGTCTACTGATTCATGTGCAGAGCTGTATGTCGGGCATTTTGGAGCATCCTGTTCATCCGGACGGTTCTCTTACCCCTTTGATCCCTATTATTGTGACCCGTTCCTTGGCGAACCGTTCTGCTATCACTACCATTTTATCAGTGATCCTTACTGGTATTATTACAACGCATATTTCTATCCTTATTATCCTTACTATCCATACTATCCCTACTATGCATACTGGTATGACTATGACACCGATCATGAAGAGCGATCTGTCAGGGAATTAATAAACGATTGGAGGCACTATAAAAAGGATTCTTGGGAGAATGTGCGGAAGTCGCTTGCCGAATGGCGCGAAGAGCGTCAGAGGCAGTGGACTCATATTAGAAACATACTGAATGAACACCACGAGCAAAAAAGTGAGCGGCGGGAAAATTTCCGCGAGGAACTATATAACAGATTTGATAATCTCCGTAACACGTTGCATGAGCGACGGCATGAGGCCATACAAAACGCAAAACCCCTGATCGAGCGAATTGAGGAATGGCGACAGGAGCGAATAGGGAAGAAAAGCGATTTTTTAACTGACCGGAAAATGTTTCAAAACGAACGCAACGGCAAGGGAATTGAAAAATTTTTGGATAAGCAAAAGTCTCTGTTTCAAGAAAAACCGCTTTTTTATCGCGAGTTAAACCGGGAACCACGAAGCCTGTTTAATAACCCTAATAAAAGCGGACTCTTTCATAGCGACAGCGTACATGGCCGGGGGAAAAGGCATTAGGGGCGCTAAGGGCAAGGAACAATGCAACCTACTGCTTTCTACTGTTTAAAGCTGTATACCCCACGTCCAGGTTTCCGTGAGCACGCTGTCTTTATGCCGCAAAAAAGCGCGCATTTCCACCAATGGCTTTCTTTCTGTGGGAATTTTTTCGTCTCCCGCAGGATCAGGGTCAGGTTTAACTGTAAATACCAGTCGCCACCCGCCGGTCACCGTATTTTTATATACCTGCTGCTCCACAAGCTGTGCGCCTGAGCCAATGCTCACCACGCCTTCCACAGCCTCTCCCGCTGCAAGATGTTCGAGTTCGCTTCCTTCAAAATCAATAATAAACTTTTTGACCCCTGGTTGCTTTGGCGTTTCGGTCCGGGTTGCTACTACACGGCCACCGGGCGGACGGGTGTTGTCAGGATAATGCCAGCTCAGTGTGTAGGCAAATGAAAGGGGTTGACCGACGGGCGTCGATGCAGGCCGCCAGTATGCGACAATATTATCATGAATTTCGTCATCAGTCGGAATCTGGACCAGTTCAACCCATCCCTTTCCCCATTTCCCCTTCGGTGCACACCAGAGGCTGGGCCGATAATCATAGCGCGCCTCCAGATCCTGGTAATGATCAAAATTCAGATCCCGCTGAATAATACCGAATCCGGCAGGGTTATCAGCCTGAAAGGCATTGATCCAAACTCCTTTCGGGTTAAATAGCGGGCGCCAGAGCCATTCGCCATTCTCCAAGTGGATCATAAGACCGTCTGAGTCGTGAATTTCGGGACGAAACCAGTCTTTAGGTCGAATATTACTATTTTCGCCATAAAAAAACATACTGGTCATGGGCGCAATACCCAGCTTGTCTACACCGGAGCGCAGAAAAATGACGCACTGCGTGTCCATGAGGGTTTCCTTCCCCGGTATTATTACAAATGAATAGGCGCCGGTCATGCGCTGACTATCAAGCAGGGCGTATACGGTTATCTGAGTATCATGAGGTCGGGGGCGCTGCACCCAAAATTCTCGAAACCAGGGGAACTCCTCGCCGTAAGGCTGGGCAGTGTCAACCGCCAGTCCCCGTGCAGACAAACCGTATTGCATTGCTTTGGCAACCGCCCTGAAATAGCTTGCGCCCAGAAATACCGCAACTTCATCTTTATAGTCCGGGGTATTGATGTTGTAATGAATTCTAAACCCTGCAAACCCGAGGTCTTGGGGAACTTTTGATTTAAGTTCCTGTGCGCTTTTTTCATACACAAAAAGATCTGTCGAAAATTTAATAGGCACCGGACCAGCTGCTGTTATCTCATTAATTTTAACCGTGCGGTCAAAATAGAGACCGGCGTGGAAAAATTGGAGTTCAAACGGCAAATTTTCTTTTCGCCAATGTGAACGGGCAGGTATAAATCTGATGTCCCGCAACTGGTCATACGTTATTTCAAGAAGCCATTGCGGCATTTTGCCTCGCGGGTCCTGATACGGCGCAGAAGCAAGGGTGCGGGCTTTTTCTATAACATCCGGCAGGCCAAATAATGTTCTGTTTGTCTGCGGGGATTTTTGGGCAGGCATTGTTTCTGCGATAACCTGGATTGGTTCAGAAGAAACAACAGTAAACACGCCGAGCAAAACAATTGATAAAAAACATACATTCTTGATGAGTTCTAACATGAACAATTTTATTTTTTCCATACGACGGTTGATAGGCCCCTTCTTTTCTGTGATTAAAAACAATTTGGCACACGGTCTCATACCACATAGATGGTATGTTTAAAACCACAGCAAAACGTTTTCTTAATTCCGCGAAAAAGCTTTGTTGTGGCTGCTGACCGGCACCGCTTCTTCAGAATAATTTGCTGCAGTATAGTGAACGCCCTTGTAGAGCAGCCGGTTAACTTTTATAGCTCCTTTGGGCACAAATATGCTGCGGGGAATAACAAGGTCACCATTATGCATCTTCAACCCCAGTATTTTATATGCAGCCCACAGCATACGCGCTGCAGCACCGGTATACCAGCTCCACCCGCCCCGGCCGAGATAACCTTCGCCACAATAAACATCCGCAGCCTGCTGATGCGGCGGGAGGCCGTATCGGTTAATGTTATCAAGTGTGATATCGTCAAGCGGCGAAATTTTTATCCATATTTCAAGTGCCTTTTTCAGAAACTGCTCAGCGCGAACAGTTTCGCCAGCATCATGGGCACGTGTAGATAGTCTTACCAGCGCGTCCACAAGCCACGATGCTCCGTGAGAATATTGCCCGCCATTTTCACGAACCCCGGGCGGGTAGTCGGCAATCTTTCCCGGATTCGGCTGAGAGCATTCAGTAAAGGCAGGGGAAAGCAGCAGCACTAAGTGTTCTTTCTCCAGGTGTCTGAGTGCCCTTTCCATGACGGCGACTGCTCGATCAAAATCAACTGCCTCCGAAATCACCGGCCAAGAAGCGGTCAGCGCATCATCGAATACCATTTCTTCGCCACGGTCGGTTACCGCCCGGACATAACGCCCATTGCGCCACATACTGTTGAGGGCGCTGCGCAGTTTTTGGGCTTCCGCAAGATAGCGCTGCTCCTTTTTTCTGCCTTCTTTCATTCCGGCAAGCGGGGCAAAATGCACCAGAACATCGTAAAGGAAAAACCCAAGCCAGATGCTCTCGCCGCGGCCTTGAAAGCCGACCAGATTAAGGCCATCATTCCAATCGCCGGTGCCGATAAGCGGAATGCCGTGCTGGCCGAGCCGTTCAAGGGTTAAATCTATTGCTCGAATACAGTGTCGATACAGCGGTTCGCGGTCCCGCGAGGGGCGGGGGGCAAACATGAGGCCTTCCCGGTCACGGGGAATGCGTCTTCCCTCAAGATAGCCCAGTTCTTCATCCAGTATACTTAAATCGCCGGTCGCCTCTGCATACTGATAGACCAGATAGGGCAGCCACAGATGAGGGTCGGAGGCGCGGTTTCGCACGCCCAGACCGGTTCGATCTTCCCAACTTTGATGCCACCACTGCATGACATCGCCGGCAAAAAACTGCTGGCTTGCGTGAAGCAGGATCTGTCTGCGTGCCATCTCGGGATACAAGTACAAAAGCGGGAGCATATCCTGGAGCTGATCGCGGTATCCGTAACCGCCGCTTCGCTGGTTAGGACCAATCCTTCCCCAGAGATGTGCTGCAAGCACCTGATACGGAAGCCAGTCGTTGACCATACGGTCAAAACCCTGATCGCTTGTCTGTATTCTCATGACGGAAAGAATATCAGCCCACCAGCTTTTGGTGCTGTGCAAAGCTGCCGATGCGGTTGCTCGATCGCGATAGGTTGTGATGATCGTGCGTGCTTTATTCAGGTCCGTTGTTTGCCCGATCACAATAACGACCGTTTCTTCAGCGCCCGCGGCAACGCTGAGGGTTCCCGCAAAGCTCGCAATCCGAAATCCGTCATCGGGCTGCAGTCCATCTGATACGCCATACTCCGCCATGAATGGACACGTAAAATCACGCTGGGCACCACCCACAAAGCGGGCACGCACCGTTTCATATGTTTCTACCGGCAGGCTGGTTGCAACAAACGCATGCCCACGGTAAAAATCGTTTTGCGGGTTGGAAAAGAAGAGAGCCTGCAACGTTTCATCATAATGTGCCAAGATTTTACCACGGGTATCAAGAGAAATTTCGCCAAGCATAATCTGAAAGTACGGCACGACCCGAAATGAAAGTTGGTGCACGGATTTATTTTTTATTTTTAATATGCGCACTTCTGCCGGTTCGTCGGGCAGCACAAAAATGGTATATTCAAGGTCAACCTCGGCGGCCTGTTTTTGGTACACGGCATAGCCGCGGCCAAAGATGACGTTATAGGGTTCATCTTTTCTGCGAAACGGCAAGAAGGTTGGTCCGTCAACCGTGCCAGTCTTTAGATTATACAGATACAGCGTCTGACCGGGAATCTGCACCGGAACATTGTTCAACGAAAACGGCGTGATGCCGTTTTGCTGGGAGTTGCCCATAAAAGAATATAGTTCACCCTCATTGTTTAGAACCACGCCATATCCATGACTATGTGCAATGACATGCGTCCATGGCCGCGGCGTGTCCCAGCCGGTGTGCAACTCAGTGCCGTCAGGAGAAAAGCAGAAACAGGGTTTTTTCTCAGGGCGCTGGCAACTAACCGGTTCATCGGCAGGAACACCCCAGTGGTGCAGTGTCCGACGTTTCTCAAGCGAGGCCTGCACTAGCGATTGCGGTGGGGCAGGAATTAAAAGATGTTTTTGTATCAGCTGTTGCGCCTGCGTCATGCTCCCTGCATACCCGTCGGCGAATATAAGATCAATGCTGCTGGCTGGCGCGAGGGAAATCTGCAAACGCAGGCTTGCCGCAGGGTCAAAGGTGTAAAGCAGGCCGTCATCAGATACGCATCGGGCAGTTTTTTCCAGACCATCAGGCAGTGCCACACTGCCATGCCCAATGAAAAACTGCCGTGAATCTTCATAGCCCAAAATCTTAATTGTCGAGACCGGCAGACGGCCAACAGCATGAAACGCAACTTCAGGAGATATTTTTCTCAGTGTCGGATTCTTATGGTCGTCTTTCAGGAGGCGATTCTGGGCTATAATAGCATTGAGTGCGGGAATGAACCAGGTGCCAATATGCAGACTGTTAAAATCCGGATGCCGCAGATAAGCATCAGAAACATTGAGTGCAAATTCACGATAGCTGGTCAGCTCAACGGTTCGGTTGCGCAACTCAAGATTTGTCAGCCTAAGGTGCCACAATTCTACCGGATCATGGCAATCAATCGATACGGTTGCTTGGGCGCGGATGCCATTATATGTATTCACGATGCGGAGGCTCGAACGATCTATCCAGGTTATACCGTAATCAGGTCCCGCCTTTCCTACCGGTCGGAATGTCAACGACCAGAGCCGTTGTGGATCATCAACTGGAGCAGACACATCTTTAAAGTAGAAAAATTTTCCGCGCCATTGCAGCGGGTCATGGAGCCTGCGGGTAATGTCAATTTCTTGGCCACGACGCACACAGCTAAAGACGCTGCTCCAGCCGCGTCCGTCTGCTGCCAAGGTTAAGGTATAAAAGCCATTATGAATGACCATGGAGTCGCCATTAAGATTTGGTGCAAACACAGCTCCCGGTTTAAACTGCACCGGCTTGCGTTGTGCCCCGTGCAAACGCCCAAGCAGCACCACCCCTGTGCACAACGCCAGGATGAGAAATGAGCCGGCAATAAGCGCCGGAGGAAATAAAACCTGCGGATGTGCCCGGGCAATTAATTCGGCACCATCCCAAGCAATATGCCATTCATTGCCCCGCGGTATATAGAACGGAATCAACAGTGGTGCCCACGTGACAAATCGGCGCAGCCCCGATGGAATAGCGCGGGTTTTCATTGAATGGCCAAAAAAACGGGCAATCTTCTCATCAACCACATCCATGCCGACAAACGACAGATTTACCAGTGTTGCCACGCGCAGCCCCATGTGGTCTATGAAGATAGCGATACGCAGCCAGTCATAGGCCAGAAGATTGGTGAAGGTCTGCAAACTCCAGGAGCGAAAGGCTTCGGGAGTGGACGTAATGTATTTCAAAGTAGCCGTCGCAGTGCGTATTGCTCCATCCTGATTATACCAAGTAGGATCAGGCGACAGACGCAGAAACGAGTAAATAACCGGTGCCATCCATAAGCCCCAGCGCTGCACGCGAAAAGCCTGCTCCACCAATACGACCAGACCCCGTTGGGTAAAGAGATTACGGAGCGGCATGGTGCTGCGCTGAATCAGTGCAGTGAGTGCCACCAGGTTGATACTGAATAAGGGCGCAGCAATTGACCAGTTGATGACCCCGGAAAGTGATTCGTTGTAAAACAGGCGCACGCCACCCCCTGTTGAACCCAGATTCATCGCTCCCCATTTGCTGAACAGCGGATAGATAATATAATTTTCTGTTTGCAGACCTGCCGCAGCATTTGACAGGATCGCATAACTCTTAAACTTTGTCGCTACCACACCGGTCTGCATATTGTCAAAATACCAACAGAGGGCTCCGCCGACAATGCCCCCCATGATTGCCTCAGACAGATATATCCGTGGCGCCTGCATTTTGAGGCGCTGGCCAAAAATCTTAACATGCAGAAAATCTCGCAGCAGATTGACCCCAGCATAGGCAATAGCCCCGGCTGCGAGGCCAAAGGCAAACCGGTAGGCAGACGTGGCAAACGGCAGGCCCTCGCGCAGTGCGAAGGCAATGGCCGCACCCACCGCGCCGCCTCGCAGACAATGATCCCACCGGGCATAGTTATTTCGCAAGCGCACAAAAAATTTCAGGCTGCCCTCAAAACTTTCAATAATTGTTTTACCAAGGGGAAACAGGAGAATACCTGCAACACTTGCACTGGCAATGGGGTATGTAACAAGCAGAAACCACAAGCTTGAAATTGAAATGGCCCCGGAAACGATATGAATTAATCCCATAAATACGCCGCTGTAAACAGCGCCCTGCAGCAAGCCGCTCCTAAAGTGGGCAGGGCCCCAGTACCAAGCAGGGTGCCTGCTATGCAGGGCATCCATGATAATACCGGTAAGCAAAAACGTCTGTGCCCATAAACCCGCCTGCGAGACGATCGCTGCAGCAACAGCGGCAAGCGCACCCATCGGGGGAGGGAGCATTGTAAGTGCGGTTCCTGTCCCAAGGTTTGCAATTGTTGGCGTAACAGAGGCAAACAGACCGCTTGCTATCAGCAAAATGTGCAAGCGCACATCGCGCAGCAGCCTGCCGGCTAATAGCAGAATAAGGCTGTTTGCAACCGCTTCATTTATAAAGATAAGCACCAGTGACTTCCCGATCCATTGCAGAAAATCGGGGGACATGACCGTTCCACACATGCAAAGACTGCCGAGCTGTGCAAGCAGCTTGGGTGACTGTAACAGCAGCATACAATTGAAAAGAAACGGCACTACAAGGATAACGCTGCCTGTTCCTAAAGAAATATGCCGGCCTTTTGAGAACGTGCTGCGGGCATGCAGTACGAGGTAAAGAATACATGCTATTGCTGCAGTCGGGCTGGTGATGGTTAAGAGGTCATGCCATGCGTCCGGTGCCTTCCATATGGTCAATTCAGGAGTTGCAGCATATGCAAGCGCACCTGCAATAATCGCATCCTGCATGGCTTCGGCAACGGTCAGGTGTCGTCCGGTAAACCCGCATTTAATAATCTCTGCTGCAAGCATACACAGCAGGGCTGCAGAGAAAATGCTCGCCGTTCCACTGCCCTCCTGCACAAAAATACCTGCAGCCGCAATCATGCAGGCGCCAGTTACATACATGCCCATCGTAATGAGTAAGTTTATAGTATCTTTTTTATCAAGCGCTTCTAATCGCATATCATACCTGGGAATCTTATCTATCTGATAATATCGGACTAAACCGAGCCATATTAATGCGTTATTGTTAACAATTTTATGGCAGATGATAGGTTGTCCTGCAACGTCTCACAACCGTTTTTTTAGAAAAAAATTGTACGCTGAAAAACTGATTGATTATATTTATGGGATGTATACGGGTGAGTGCCGGCAGAATAAAAAACCCCGACCTGTCGCTCAGCAGATTGGGGTTTATAGGGCATGCCTTAATTAGTTAAAGCTTGCTAACGTTTACAGCCTGAAGCCCTTTGGGACCCTTCTGCACGTCAAAGGAAACCTGGTCGCCTTCGCTCAAACTTTTATGTCCACTGCCGTTAATGCCAGTGTAATGGACAAATACATCTTCTCCTTCAGCCTGCTGAATAAAGCCAAAACCTTTTGATTCGTTAAACCATTTTACTGTTCCGTTCTTCATTGAATAAAATCCTTTCTTTATGTGCGGTGATCCGCTTCACGCGGACTCATTATGGTACATCCAGTATGAAGTGCCTTTAAATACAAAAATCGCAACCACAGTTTGAGCGAAGCACCATGATTGCGACTATTTTTCTGCTACCGCCTATTAATTTTCTACTATAGCAAAAATCATCTAGTTCCCTGGACCTTAAAAGCTCAACAACGGTGTACTGTTTGTTGTAAAAATTTTCGATCATTTGGGTTTTTAGTAAGCAAAAAGCGACTTTTATATCGATAAAA
>CAZQKW010000062.1:0-17741 GCA_964594075.1 uncultured Thermodesulfobacteriota bacterium
AATGAAAATCAACTGCCCCTCTTTGATTCTTAAATTTTTTGGGGAAAGTCCTGAATAATTTATTTATGCCCCACGTTATGCCTCCTGGCGTCCCTCATTTAAGAGGTCTTTAACTTTTTGCAACACGTCCTGCGGCACACGCACCAGTTTTCTCTCTTTATTAACAAATCCATGAATGGTGTATCCCTCTGCCAGCAGTTCCTGAGATTTCTTTTCAAAAATCCGGTATTCAAATTTTATGCTCACCCGCTTCAGATATGCTATGCGCGTTTCAATGACCAGAAGATCATCATATTGCGCGGGTTTGTGATACTTGCAGTATGTCTCTGAAACCGGAAGAAAAACTCCCTGCGCTGAAACGTCGCGATATGTCAGTCCGAGAGCCCGAAATAATTCAGTTCTGCCCCGCTCAAAAAAATTAAAATAGTTGGCATAATAGACAACATCAAACGGATCGCTGTCTCCATATATGACGCGGTATTCGGTAATAAAAGTTTTCATGGCATCTCCGAACATAGAATCTGTCAACACTTAATAAACCGGTCCATCAGTTCCCATCCGCTCTTTATGAAAACGCCGCTCGCAGCAGCATCCTTTTCGTTATACCCGATACCCGGCCGTGGTTTCTTATACAAATCCTGCGAGCTGAACAAAATAAAGGGAACTGCATCAGCAGCATGGGTCTTTATGACAAGGGGTGTCGGGTGATCCGGCAGCACCAACACACGATATTCAACACATCTCTCCTGGAGACCTTCGATTACCGGTTTAACCACCCGCCGGTCAAAATCCTCAATTGCCTGAATTTTTTCAGCAAGGTTCCCCTTGTGCCCTGCTTCATCCGGCGCCTCCACATGCAGATAGACGAAATCAACTTTCTCCAATGCATCAAGCGCTGCCCGCGCTTTTCCCTCATAATTGGTATCAAGATAACCGGTCGCCCCCGGCACATTTATAGGAGAGAGACCGGCGCATATGCCCAGCCCCTTAACCAGATCAACGGCGGATATAACAGCGCCGGTAAGGCCGTATTTTTCTTTGAAAGAAGGTATTGAAAGCGAGCGCCCCTGTCCCCAAAGCCAAATCGCGTTGGCAAATTTCCTTCCCTGCCCCCTTTTCCCCTGACTTATGGGGAGCAACGGAATAATTTTTCGCGCTCTCTCCATGAGTTCCAGCAACTTTGCCGCGCCATCTCCCTGCGGCAGATAGGGGGTTATCTTTCTGCCGCTTATATCATGGGGCGGAGTGGTAACCATCTTATCCATACCATTTTTCCAGACAACCAGATGCCGATAGCCGACACCGCAATAAAATTTAATATCAGATGACTCCAGCTCCTGTTTGAGCGCTTGAATTATAACACGCGCATCATCCGTGCCGATGTGCCCGGCACTGTAATCCTCCATGCAGAGATCTCTCTCTTCGCCTGACAAGGTAACCAGGTTGCAACGAAACGCCACATCTTCCTTATCCAGATTGACACCAATGCTCGCGGCTTCAATGGGGGCTCTCCCTGTATAGTACTGCGCAGGATCATACCCCATAACAGAGAGGTTTGCCACATCGCTTCCGGGCGACATGCCGTCTGGTATGGTCTTAACTAACCCCAGCATTCCCTGCTGCGCCAGGGAATTCATTACCGGTATTTGACTTAACTGGAGTGGAGTCTGCATCGCTTTTTCAGCCAGCGGATAATCAGACATCCCGTCTCCCAGAAGAACGACATACTTCATGATTAAATCCTAATTTCTCCCTGTTAATATCTCACCGTCTGTTGAACAACGTAGTTTCGATAAATTCGGTCGCAAGAAGATCCATTACTTTCGTATTCATTTCCCGGACTGTTGTTCAAGCAAGAATTCCTCACTTCGTTCAGAATGACACTTTGTTCTCCATCCCGTTGGACGTAAAATGTCAGTGACGTGAGCTTCCCTGAAAAGCGTTGTGATATTACTTAAGCATAACATATTTGTCAATCATGCACTATTATGCCCTTTGGAAGAAGCGCTCAAACTTGTTTTTTTCTTGATTAAAACCTGTTCCTTTGTTAAATCGTTTAAACAATAATTCATATCATGTGAAGGAGGAACCTACATTGAAATCTGAAAACGTGAGGAAAAAAGCTAAGATAGCCTCGCCTAAGGGAAAACTGGGGGTGCTTATTCCGGGCATTGGCGGAGCAGTTGCCACCACCTTTATCGCCGGTGTAGAAGCGGTTCGCAAAAAAATGGCCCTGCCGATAGGTTCTTTAACTCAGATGGGGACGATTCGGCTTGGGAAAAGAACGGATAACCGGGTTCCCTATATTAAAGATTTTATTCCGCTTGCTGAACTTGAAGACATTGTATTCGGTGGATGGGATATTTTTAGCGACAACTGCTATGATGCTGCAAAAAAAGCCCGGGTTCTTGCCCGGGAGCATTTAGACAACTTAAAAGATTTTTTGAGTCACATACATCCTTTTCCAGGGGTCTTTAATAAACAATATCTTAAAAATCTTGATGGCGATCACATAAAAAAAGAAAAGAACTACCTGGAGCTTGTCAGTTCGGTAAAGTCAGATATTCAACATTTCGTGAAGGAAAACCACATTGACCGTTGCGTAATGATATGGTGCGCCAGCACCGAAACCTATCTGCAGCCCTCCTCTGTGCATCAAACCATTGCTGCCTTTGAAAAAGGCTTAAAGGAAAACCATGCGGACATCTCACCGAGCATGATCTATGCTTATGCCGCAATCAGCAGCGGTATTCCTTTTGTCAACGGGGCACCGAATCTTACAGCAGATACGCCCGCCCTGTTAGACCTATCCAAAAAAATGAGCGTTCCGCTGGCTGGCAAAGATTTCAAAACAGGCCAAACGCTGATGAAAACTATCATAGCTCCGGGCCTTAAATCCCGCCTCATCGGCCTTGAAGGATGGTATTCAACTAATATTTTAGGCAACCGCGATGGCCAAGTGCTTGATGACCCTGGTTCTTTTAAGACCAAGGAAGAAAGCAAACTTTCCGTGCTTAAACAGATATTACAACCGGATCTTTATCCCAGCCTCTACAAAAACTTTTACCACAAAGTTGCCATTAATTATTATCCGCCGCGCGGGGATAACAAGGAAGGCTGGGATTGTATAGATATTTTTGGCTGGTTGGGATATCCCATGCAGATAAAATTAAATTTTTTATGCCGGGACAGCATCCTCGCTGCGCCACTCGTGCTTGATCTTGCATTATTTTCAGACTTTGCCAAGCGGGCTGGTATGAGCGGCATTCAGGAATGGCTTTCTTTTTACTTTAAAAGCCCGATGGTCGCACCCGGCTTGTATCCAGAGCACGACCTTTTCATTCAGCTTATGAAACTTAAAAATACACTCCGATACCTAATGGGAGAAGAGCTTATCACCCACCTTGGTCTTGAGTATTATATGGATTGAGCATTAAAACGCTGAGAAATCATAGCCTGCTACGAAACCGTAAATCCGGTGTGTTGAAATGGTAATGTCTGCAACCACAATAAAAAAAATCGGCGTCTTGACCGGCGGTGGTGACTGTCCTGGATTAAATGCTGTCATCAGGGCTGTGGTTAAAACTGCAATCATCCAGTATGGCTGGAAGGTAATTGGCATTGAGGACGGTTTTGAAGGCTTGCTAAGGGCAGGCAAGACCAGACCCCTTCTGTATGACTATGTAAAGGGTATTCTTGCGCGCGGCGGCACCATACTGGGCTCCTCCAATAGGGGCAATCCATTTGAATACAAATTCAAAGAAGGAGGCAAGATAGTTTCAGAAGATCGCTCATCAATCCTGATTGATAATTTAAAAGCGCTCGAAATTGATGCGCTGGTTGTGATTGGTGGCGATGGCACCCTCTCTATCGCTAAAGAACTTTCCGCGATAGGGGTAAACCTTGTCGGCGTTCCAAAAACAATTGATAATGATCTGGCGGCAACTGATGTAACCTTCGGATTTGACACTGCCATCAACACTGCAACCGAAGCAATAGATAAAATTCGCACAACAGGCGAAAGTCATCATCGGGTCATGATTGTAGAGGTCATGGGGCGGTATACCGGATGGATTGCCCTCCAGGCAGGCATTGCCAGCGGCGCTGATATAATATTGATTCCGGAACTTCCCTTCAAAATAGACCGGGTGTGCGATACCATACACGAGCGCGTGCGGAGCGGCAGGAATGCCACTATTATTGTGGTTGCTGAAGGCGCCAGACCCGAAGGGGGAGACGTTATAGTTCGCATGGTGGTCGCCGACAGTCATGATCCTATCCGGCTTGGCGGCATTGGAGAGGTGCTTGCACGAGAAATCGCTGAAAAGTCAAGCCTTGAAACACGAGTAACTGTTCTGGGGCATATTCAACGGGGAGGAATTCCCAGTGCGTTTGATCGCATTCTGGCTACCCGATTCGGTGTCGCCGCAGTTGATGAGCTTGCCGCAGGCCGCTTTGGCAGAATGGTCTGTCTGCGCTCAACCCATATTGAGTCTGTTGCCCTTGAGGAGGCGGTCAAACATATCAAGAAGGTGCCACCCGATGGCGAGATTGTAAAAGCAGCACAATCTATCGGGGTTAGCTTTGGACAGTAGACCGGCGCTCAGCGCTGACTATTGGTCGCTGTTGCACAATTGTTTAAAAGGAGCACAATATGGAACGCAAAAAAATATATGAAAGCATTCATGCACAGACTGCAGGCAAAAAAATTCTTTTAATTGGTTCATCAGGAAACATTGGCGGTACGGCTCTCAAAATACTCATCGAGCACGGTGCCCCTGCTGCACTCACCGCTTTTGATAAAAATCCGCCAAAACAAAAGCAGATTCCTCAAGAGGTCAACGTTTTGAGCGGCGCTCAGGCAGACATAACCGATGCCGACGCTGTTTTTGCAGCCGTAAAGGGTGCTGATACTATCGTGTGCGCTATCGGGGTTCCGCGTTTTACCCCACCGGGTGAGAAGAAACTTACCCCTTTTGAGATAGAAGAAAATGGCATTAAAAATGTTGTAAAGGCGGCAAAAAGTGCCGGTGGGGTTAATCATATTATCTATATCAGTGCTCTCGGCGTGGCACGCGGCGATAACATCCCGTCATTTCACCTCAATCATCTGGCCAAACGCAATGCCGAGAATATTCTCATCAACTCGTCCATTCCATATACTATTTTACGGCCATCAGGATATTTCTTTGATTTTCGAGACCTCATTGCGGCAGCAATTTCTGACCGGTATAAAATTGTTGAAGACGGTAACGCTCGGGTGCAGCCGATTCATCAGGAAAATATGGCAGAAATATTGTGCGCTTCAATTGGGAATGAGGGCGCCATGAACCAGATAATTGCGGTAGGAGGACCTGAGGTTTTCACTTACCGGAACCTCGCCGAGGTATTTGGGAGAGTTCTAAAAAAAGAGGTAAAACCCATTAGCCTCAAGCCTGCGCAATTCAAAAAAGAATATTTCAACAGCGACGTCGTTTTGTTTCGCGCCACTTCGGACAGTATTCTTGAAAAAGGAGACCTTGATAAGCTGCAGACGATCTATCCCGATCTTGAACTGCAGCGGCTGGAAGATTATTTAAATAATCCGAATGACCCCATGTTGAAAGCATACTTTAAGAAATGATGGTGCCTATCGAGCGGTTACCACACATTTTTCAGGAGACTTTTTGATCGCGTGCATTTTTGAATCTTATTAATTAAATCCATGATAACAGCGCTGTTCCCAGGATAATGGCAAAAATGCCAAACAGCCGGAAGGCATTATCTGAAGCTTCCTGAAAAAACCATGTGGTGAGCCTGTCTGCGGTTTTCCCCGGGTTAAAAATCAGCAGCAACCCCTTCCCTATGGCGAGCAGTCCAATGATAATAATAGTCCAGAATGCCGCGCTGTAATATGCTGCGCCTACCAGCAGTATTCCTATGACGATGGGAATAATGGAAAGCACTTCCGGATCAATGCCCCCGAATGCCTTTTTCAAAAAATCTCTACTCTGGCTGGTATAGAGAATAAGGCAGCTCCCGGCGCTAATCCATAGTAAACTTATAATAAAAAGAATCCATCGCATAAAGAGCCTCTCTCTTCTGTTTATAAAATTTGTGGTGCACAAAAAGCTACGGCGTCATTATTTGTTACAAAATCATAACTGCTATCAGGCTATTAAAGTTTCTCCCTTCTGTCAATTCAAAAAAACAGTCAAAAGAGCTTGACATGCGGAGCCTGCCAATATATACATACAGTAAAAATGACCATAGTCATAAGAAGGTGACTAAAGTCATAGTGACCGTAACGTTTTATTAAAATAGTAAACTATTTAGTGTTGCTGAACGGCATGTTGACACGCAAACCTTTAATGCATGGAGGCGCATGAAATGAATCCACTGGACATGTTTAGAAAGAAATTTGAAATGTATCGAAAAGTGCTGGACGAATCGGGCGAAAAGAAAGCGTGGGATACTCTATTTGAAGGATACCCTGAAAGACAGCGGAAAAACATGGGGGCAATTATAGAAAAATATAACACGCTTGCAGAAGCCTTTGAATCTGCCGTGCCTCAATATAAACAGCTTGGCATGGAAATGCAGGTGGTTGATATCTCCAATAATGGGACGGATGCAGTGCTTGAAATTCAGCGAACCTGCCCTGCCCTGCATTTTCACATGCATACAGACTTTGGATTTGAAAAACCCTGCCACATTATTTGTGAAATGGATGTGGCGGCAACAAATGCGGCTTTTGCAGATATGGGTATAAAGGGCTCCATTCTTTGCGCTCAAGCTGACGGACATTGCGTGTGCATGTTTAAATACGAGCGCCCAAAGAAGGCAAAATAACTACTCGTTCTATTTCCCCCCAAAAAATTAACATTCCCCTCCTGCTCTCGATCAGGAGGGGATTTATTTATCTATTTATCTCTGGATGCAATGCGTGCGGATACATTAGCGAAAGCATCACCCCGTGAATACTTCCTGCCGCTGTTTCTTTCATGCGGCTACGGATTCCTGTCTTCGCTCACGTATTTTTTTCTCCCGCTATTTCTCAAAGAACATCTTGAGTTTTCTGGAAGCAAAATTGGCGTCCTGTATGCCGGCCTGAGCATTACCGGACTCTTTGTGACGTTCCCCATTGGCTTTCTCAACGATATGTTCACGCCGCGCACGCTTATCATGGTCTCGTTAATAATAACATCCGTATCCCTCTGGGGACAGGCGGTAATAGTTAGCTTTATCCCCTTTTTTCTTATCTTTCTGTTGTTCGGTATTTCCAACAACCTTTTCCGCGTTTCTCTTGATGCGCTGTTATTCAAATTAGAAAAAGCAGATAACCAGATAACCCGTTATGGTCTGTATAACGGCATGCGCATGGTAGGTTTTACTGCCGGCGCAGTCTTTGCCGGACATTCGCTGCTTTCCCTTGATTTTCCGGCTACGCTCAGTATCCTAAGTATTCTCTCGCTGTTCTTGATTTTATTCTATCCATTTTTGCCTGCAATCCCGGGAAAAAGATGGGAACTCTTCAACTACCGTCAGGATTTTTTTAAAAAAGAAGTCATAGTGTTTTCGCTCTGGCTGTTTTTCTTCACCTTGCACTGGGGGGCAGAATCAACCTGCATCAGCCTTTTTTTACAGACAAATTTACAGCTCACGACGACTGCCATTGGCTACTATATGGCGGCGGAATTTATGACTGTCGCGATAACCAGTTATTTCTGCGGAAGACTTCTTGATCGGGGAGTCGCTATTACATCTGTGCTCTATGCCGGCCTGATTGCATCGGGGCTGGGTCATCTGCTTATGACGTATCCGCAATGGCAGGTTTCTCTTTTCTGGCGAATAATCCATGGGGTTGGCGATGGCGCGGTGATCGTGGTCATGTATGCGGGTATCGGGCGGCTTTTCCATGTCCAGCGCGTGGGCGGAAATGCCAGCCTTATTTATCTCGTCACTCTTGTCGGCTCCTGCGCCGGCGCTTTGATTTTCGGGCCGCTTGGCGAGAAAGTTGGATATGGCGTTCCCCTCGCCACATCGGGCATTATTACGCTGTTGCTGCTTGCAGTTCTTATCTGGTGGCAAAGGGGGAATCCTCTAAAAAATTTCGACGGCGTAACGGGCGAATTATAAAAAACCGCTCTGAACGAGAGAAACTTATTCAAATGTAGCTTTAGGCGGCAGAATTGCTCCCAGTAATGCGTCGGCAGGAATACCCTGATCCAGACCATATTTTGTTCCCGAATCTTCAAGCAGAATCCATTCTGCCCAAGCGCCGTGAAGTTTGAGCTTATGTTCCACATCATGTTCGGTAAAGACCTCGGTGGTCCGTTTATTTACAATCTGGCTGTACAGGGAAAAAAATGTATCGGCAAGACTCTGGAAAAAGGGGAAATCTTTGTCCGCAAGATGAAAGGAATAGATGCCCGCATGACTGCCGACATTGCCCTTGCGATACTTTGACTGAAAAAAATTAACGCGCGCCTGCCGCAAGCCATCGTAATCTTGGCCATGCTGAGCACACAGCTCTTTTATCCCGTTTGCAAAAAATCCAATGTCGTCATCACGGTTAAAATAGGGGAAAATATCCGTGCCGCCGGCAAATGCTATCGTATCCGTAATGTTAGCCCGCAGCTCAAGATAACCCTTGGGAACGCAAGGATTAACCGGGAATAGATTCATCTCAACTACCAGCGCCTCAGCCGTTGATCCCGTTTGGCCGAGTTTTTCCGCAAGAACCGGCGGTGTTTTGATGGTGAGGTCGCAATAAATTAGACTTGCTTTTTCAAAGACAGGTCCTTTTGAAGTATACACATCCAATGGACCGAGCGCACAATCCCAGATTCGTTTTTCTACTGTCTCCGGAAAATTAAAATGACTGCAAAATTCGTCAAAACGCTTTATAACCCCCTGAAGAAATGATACGATAGTTTCTTTGTCAGCCATACTGTAAGCCCCTCCTCTCGGATGAAATTATTTTATAAAAAAATAAAGTAATCCAAAACCCGTGTCAAGCAAAACGATGCCGTTGGGCGACAAAATTATTGGTTTTCACAACCTCAAAAAAAATAACCATAAAACCATGCGAAGATAAAAGCAAAAAAGGAGCATTATGTATGAAAAGCTATCGCAAAGAACTGTGGTTCAATGTGCCGACGCGCCGCGCGTTTGTGAACATAACGTCTCAGGTTGAAGAATGCGTCAGAGACAGTAAAATCAAAGACGGCCTGGCGCTGGTTAATGCCATGCACATCACTGCATCAGTTTTTATTAATGATGACGAGACGGGGCTGCACCAGGATTATGAAAAGTGGCTTGAAAAGCTTGCCCCCCATGAGCCTACAAGCCAATATCTGCATAACCGCACGGGAGAAGATAACGGCGATGCACATCTCAAGCGTCAAGTCATGGGTAGAGAAGTAGTGGTCGCAGTAACAAACGGTGAGCTTGACTTCAATCCCTGGGAGCAAATTTTCTATGGCGAGTTTGACGGCAGAAGAAAAAAGCGGGTGCTGGTAAAAATTATCGGCGAGTAGCGTTTGCTAAAACGTCCCGCCATTCCAGCCAAACATCTTT
Organism: uncultured Thermodesulfobacteriota bacterium; assembly: GCA_964594075.1. Lineage (GTDB taxonomy): Bacteria > Desulfobacterota > WTBG01 > CAIYCZ01 > CAIYCZ01 > CAZQKW01. The sequence continues at coordinate 9,562 of CAZQKW010000062.1, forward strand.
CCGTTTATGTCCCAAAATTCAATATAAATTCTTTCTGCAGAAATGCCCAATTCTGCATTAATGAAGGCACAGAGCTGCTGCGAAAGTTCGGCGCATTTATCCGGGGAAAGATTGATGCTCTTCAATTCCAGGTATGCAGCCCCTTCCGTTGTCCCATCAAACAACATGGGGATGCGCTGGAAGACTGAAACCATTATCCATTTCTCTGGCTTATTAAGCAGGGTGGCAGTGAATGCGGATGCTTTTATGAGAAGTTTTTGTTCAGCAGGTTTGTCCAATTCCTTGTTTGTTTCAATTTTTAAATACGGCATACGCTCCTCATTATTTAAGAGATACTATGGCAACGTATTGATGTTTTATCTTAAAATTGTCTTTTATGCGAGAGTTAATTTCTGGATATAAAATTTGTATTGCATAAAAAGACAAAATCTTTTTTTGCGATTTGTTGTTTACGTTCTTGACAAAAATTTACGTTTTATGTATTAATTAAGACAAATCGTAAGGAACGCCATGGTTACCATTCTTAATTTCAATTCCCTGCCTAAAAAAAAGTTTCGGTTAATAGAAACCGCACAAGAACTCTTTTGCAGATACGGTGTGGCGCGCGTTACCGTTGAGGAAATATGCAGAACCGCCACAGTAAGCAAAATGACCTTTTATAAGTATTTTTCTGACAAGTGGGATATAGCCAAGGCGGTTCTTGATTATCTCATAAACGAAGGCCTTAAAATATATGATCAACTCATTGAGCAGCCAATTCCCTTCGACCAAAAAGTGGAACAAATTCTGATGCTGTCAAATGCACAAGTGCACGCCCTTGGTGCAGCTTTTCTTGATGACCTCGTTAAGCCGGACTCTCCTCTATACCACTACTTCACAGAACAGCAGAAAAAGTTTCGAGAGCTTTCCATTGAATTTTTGCAAAACGCTCAGCACCAGGGCCTTCTGCACAACCAGATAAAAATGCCGGTGGCGCTGTTTATGCTGAACCGGTTATCAGAATTGTTGAACGACCCGGAGTTTGTCAGGCTGCTGCCCAATATTGAAGAGCGCGCAGCAGAGATCGCGGCCCTGTTTTTTCATGGATGTGCGCGGGCGCCAAACAAACCGGCTGCAACGGCACAAGAAAACCAGAATGTGAACATATCGGGAGAATCATGAAAAGACGCGCTTTCATTAAAACAGTGGCTATCAGTTGTGCAGGGTGCTGTTGTCATCAGCTTGCAGGCCTTGCGCACACTGCCAGCGCAGTCTCCGGCGCTCAATCTTCGGCAGTTCCGATTTCCAAACAAATAGACAACGCTGGTATCTACCGTGGCACCCCATTTAGTGTGGATGGCAAAACCTACAGTCCGGCCGCGCTGTTGAAGAAATATGACGACCAGAAACTGTGGCGGCGACAGTTATACCTGCCGGTGTTTGGTGAAAACATGATTGATGGCATACTTGATGAGATGCGCGCGTCGTATGCCGCGGTTATTCCTCACATACCGTTTATTGGCAGGCACAATTACCACTTGCAGTGGGTTATACCCAATGCCGAAAAGCTGGCAGATTATCTGGTGGCAAAAGATTATGGCGTTACCATTGCACAATTTAGCAGCCTGCACCTTGCACAGGCAGCGAGGGATTTATATGACAAGTATTCAGAACAGCAACGCAGGCAGATAGGTAAAAGCCAGTTTGGCATCATCGCCGAATTAATGATGAGAATGGTGGCCTTTCGCTCGCAGCTCAGGTTTTATCCCGACGATTACATCCTGAAATTTGTAAAGGGCACCGGTGATGATTTTGATTGGGGGCTTGATTATACCCAATGCACCAATATTTTTCTCTATGAAAGACACGGCGCCCGGGATCTGGTTTATCCTTTAATTTGTGCCATGGATTATGTTGCCGGCGCTGCACTTTATACCGGCTATCACCGAACCAAAACGCTGGTTCTGGGCGATCCTCTGTGTGACATGCGCTGGAAATGGCAGGGATAAATTTCGCATTATGTTAGTTTTAGAAAAATTCATCCCTGTTTTCATAAAATAATCGCGGCAAGTCAATTCACTGTTATCAAAGGAGAAGTCCATGAAAAAAGTCAATGCCCTTCTTATGCCTCTGTTGCTTACTCTCTGTGTTATAAGCTGCACAAGCTGCCAGAAGAAATGTGAACCCGGCGCAATACAGCCCTGTTATTGCCCTGATGGCACGATTAAAGAACAGGTCTGCAATGATGACGGTGCTGCGTGGGCGCAATGCGAGTGTGCTACATATTCCTACTGGAACGATCCGGCTACCAACCTGACGTGGCAGGATCCGCAGAAAGATGCTTTTACGCCTGGAGATGGCGGTCTCACCCAGCCTGATGCAATTCGATATTGCGATGAACTGGTGTTGGGCGGTTATGATGACTGGCGACTGCCCAACATTGACGAATTGAGAACTTTAATCAGGGGAAATCCGGATACCGAAACAGGCGGTGATTGCCCCATAACAGAAGGAAGCCCGCGATCTGATATGCAAGACCCGGCATGCAAAATTATTGACGCCTTTGGAGGACCCGGTATTGGTGGGTGCTACTGGGTGCCGGAACTGAGCGGAACCTGTAACAAGCCAGACCCCGCTGCTGAAGGCCATCCACTTGAGTTTGTTTCATCTACGGTGGCCAGCGACAATCCTGACTGGGTGGGGTGCGTTTTGTTTGATAATGGCGCGATTGCCTTTAATCATATTCATAGCCTTGCCGATGTGCGCTGTGTGCGCAATGGCCCCACCTTGCGGGTGAGCTGTGAAGGAGGTTTTAGCTTGTGCACCCCCGGCGAAACAAAACAATGCCTGGCAGCAAATGGAAAAACCGGCGCTCAAGTATGCGCTGACCATGGAATGTGTTTTGGACCGTGCGAAAGCACAGAATTTACACCCTCCCCTCCCATTACAGATGTCTGTGACCAATGCGATCTGGTTAAACTCACGGTCAAAGTGCCTGAAAAGCTCGCAGTAAAGCCCAAGCAAGTTATGGCGTTCCTCTATGCACCGGAACCGGACGGTTCGTGGCATTTCCCGCCTATGAGGCCACCCGACGGCGGAACTGACTATGATCAGGTCATTGACCCTGATATTGATGTTGATAAGCCCCTGACCATTAATGTCCCGGCCTGCACCTATTACCGTGAGCGCTGTGTTTCCGGTGAATTTTACCTGGTAGTTCTTCTTTTGAACGACGAAGATATGCCGCCTTTTCCAACAGAAGGCGAATATGCATGGGGCATGGAACAGGAACCGCTGACTTTGGGTGACGGACCACAAGAAATTATTGAGAAAGAAATAATGCTCGTCCCGTGTGGTTCAGATAATAACGGCAATGGTGTCGGCGATGCCTGCGAGTCGTGATTGATTTACCGCAATGCGTTATGTTCTCAAAAAATATTGCGCTTGCAGGAGGATGACCAGTGGAAATTACTGACAAAATCAAAACCGAAGGCCGGTCAATTTCTCGACGAGATTTTTTGAAGGCATCGGGTATTTTAGTCATCGGCGTGGGGTTTGGAAATTGCGCGATTATTAATCCAATTCCCGCCGCAAAGGGATATCTTCTGGTTGATACCAAAAAATGCCAGGGCTGTCTTACGTGTATGCTCGCCTGTTCTCTGGTGCATGCGGGTTTTGAGAGTCTTTCGCTTGCCAGAATACAGGTTGTCCAAAACCCGTTTGCGAATTTTCCTTCTGATGTACACATTGCCCAATGCAGGCAATGTGTAAAACCGGACTGTCTGGCAGCCTGTCCCGTCGGCGCGCTGCATATTGATAGAAAGCACGGCAATGTCAGGACGGTCAACGCGGAAAAATGCATCGGCTGTAAATCATGCATAGCCGCATGCCCTTTTCCTCCGGTGCGGCCGGTATGGAATTTTCTGGAAGGCCATGCCCAGAAATGCGATCTGTGTGCCGAAGCCCGATTCTGGGATAAGCCGGGCGGACCCGGCGGCACGCAGGCGTGTGTCAGTGTCTGCCCGATGAAGGCCATACAGTTTACTGCCACCATTCCTGTCCAAACCGGCGATGCGGGATACAATGTGAATCTGCGCGATGAAAGCTGGGGTTTGTTAGGATATACCACAGAATAATGTCATATAAACACCAGCAGTCATTGAATGAGCGGCGCCTTTATTTAACATACCAGCAACAAGAGGTGTAGTGCTATGAACGGTTACGCCGGTAAAATTCTGCGCATAAACCTTACCACCCAGGAAGTTTCAACCTTGAACACTGCTGACTATGAACCGTGGGGAGGCGGCCACGGCATCGGTTCGGCAATTTTTTGGGATTTAGTGCCGTATAAGAATATAAGCGGTTTTGACCCGGGCAACGTGATTACCATTATGACGTCACCGCTTACCGGAACTATGGCTATTGGCGCCGGTGCCCGGACAGAAGTGCAGGGGATCGGCGTTCAATCCTATCCGTTTGAGTGGTTCACGCGCAGCGGTCTGGGAGGACGGTTTGGCCCCATGTTAAAATTTGCTGGTTGGGACGGTGTGGTGATTGAGGGCAAGGCCAGCGCGCCGGTTTGGGTTGATATTAGAGACCAAGAAGTGCAGATAAGGGATGCAGCCTCGTTATGGGGCAAAGATACCCAAGAGACACAGGAAATTATATGGCAGGAGATTGGCGGCCAAAACGGCTACGGCGACTGGCTGTCTGTGGGACCAGAAGAAACGGGGCGGAGAAGCACGCAGCGTCCGGCGATCCTGTGCATCGGTCCGGCAGGTGAAAATTTGTGCAGAGTTGCCAGCATTATTCATGATGCCGGAAACGGTTCGGGACAGGGCGGTTTTGGCGCGGTGTGGGGTGCAAAACATTTAAAGGCAATCAGTGTCATTGGAACGGGGACGATTACGGTTGCGGACCCGAAAGCCCTTATTGAAGCGCGCATCTGGGCGATGGAAAACTTCATGTTCGCTTTGGAAGAATACGATACGCCTAAAGCCATGTGGGCCACCATGCCCTCAAATCTCAGGTCGTTTCCCTCGCCGCTGGTTACCTGGACGAGATCAATGCAGTCTCGTCCCCAGGCATGTATGGGCTGTCAGGCAGGCTGCCGATCACGGTTTGATCCCGCGCGGGGCAATGAATCAAGCTGCAAGGAATCGTATTATTATACACCGAGCTGGCTGGTGAAAGATTATGTGCCGTCCGGCGATGAACCCGATCCTCAGATACTGGCAGCCGATTTAGCGCAGAAATACGGCATTAATGTTGCCGAGCTCGAAACCGGCATTTTGTATCTTCGGGATCTGAACAAACTGGGGGTGCTGGGTCCGGGCAAGCAGATTGACTGCGATCTCCCGTTTAACCGCTTGGGGCATAGCGAATTTATTGAACGGCTTATAGAAATGATAACCTACCGGAAGGGGGTCGGCGATGATATGGCGGAAGGTTTCACGCGTGCTGCCGCGCGCTGGGGCCGGCTTGAGGAAGATCAAAAAACCGGCTTGCTCAATAATTGCTACTGGGGATTGGCAATGCACTACGACCCCCGTGGTTCGCTGGAATGGGGCTACGGCAGCATACTGGGCGACCGGGATATCAACGAGCACAGCTTCTGTCCGCTGTATATGATTCCCACCATGGCCGCGCAAAAACCGCTTTCTGCCGAAGCCTTTGTTAAACTTTTTTCTGACAGAATGCCGCCGTTCCAGAATGATCCGCTCATGCTGGACTACAGCGATGACAATATGTATTCGGAACACATTTGCAAGCTCGTGGCATGGCACCGTTATTACACACGATTTTGGATACACTCGGCGCTGTTTTGCGATTTTCAGTTTCCTGATTTTTTCAACTGGGCAGCTCAGGGCTACCGGGGAATCACCGGCGAAGGGGAACCAAAATTTTTCAATGCCGTGACCGGTAAAAGTATCACTTATGCCGAAAGCATTGAAATCGGCAGAAAAATTTGGAACCTGGATCATGCCATCTGGACCCTTCAAGGAAGACATAGAAATGATGTGCGTTTTGCAGATTACATTTATGACATGCCAAACGATGTAGCGTTTACCATGCCGGTGTTTAAAAATAATCAATGGCAATATGAGCCGGTGGGTAGACGGTTGATTGACCGGGAACAGTTTGAAGCATTTAAAACCCGCTATTATGCACTGGAAGGCTGGGATAGTGAAACAGGCTGGCCCACGCGAAGCACTTTGGAGGCTCTTGGCTTAAGCCGGGTTGCTGATGAGCTTGAAAGCAACGGCAAGCTGGGTGCCGAATAGCTATGGATAAACTGGCAGCGCCCTCTCCCGAATTAATCGCACGAATTCAGCGCGAGGTTGATTTTCATGATCGCCTTATGGGAAGCACAGTGCATGAACGGGCCGGTATAAAAGTCATTTCTCTCTATAGTCTCCATGAGCTGTTCATGCTGCTTCATAATCCCTATCCCCAGATTGACCTGCAGCGATTGGAGCACTGGATGCGAACCGTCATCAAAGATGAAGAGCTGGCGGACAGGATAAAAACCGTTTTCTGCCAGCCTGACGGCGATCTTGAAAAGCTGCGTCATGTCAGGGACCTGGTGGGTGAGCGGCTGAAGCAGTGCAGCCAACAACATGGTTAACGGCTGTTATCCTTATTCGCCATTTTAACATTGCCATTGTCCTTATCTTTGCTTGACTCTAACTCCAGACTGCAATCTTTATTCAGGCTCAGTGCCCGCTGAAACGGGTCATGGTGTTCGCCACAGCCGTCGCTCGCACCGTTCGTAACTGTTTGCACCACAAGCCAAACGCTACCAATATGAGAGCACAAATTCTCAGATTTAAACAGGTAAGAATGTAAGCGCCCACATATTCAAAAACTTATTTATTTTCTCTGAAAAAAACATATAACAATATCCATGATGTTGTTGTCGTTACCGTCCCCCCATATTCTCAGGAGTGTCACATATGCAGCAGAATGTTGATAAGACTAAAAACGGTCTCACAGAGGAAGTGCGGAAGCTGCGTCAACGCAATCGCCAATTAGAATTATCTTTGGCGGAAACAAAAAAGCAGGCGGAACAGTTTCAAGCAGCTTTTGAAACCGCATTGGATGCGATGATCATTTCTGACCAGGAGGGAACTATTCGGTTCTGGAATACGGCGGCCACCGAGTTGACCGGGTATTCGGCAGAAGAGATAGTAGGGCGTTCCGTCACCATCATAATCCCGGATAGTCAAATTGACGCATATAAAAAGGGATTGAAAAATATCATTGCAAAAGGCGTTTCAACATTCGGGAAGACACCAAAACTGAGCATGATAAAAAGGAAGGATGGCACAGAAATACCAGTTGCGGCAGCAATGTCGCATTGGAAAATAGGGGATATCTATTATTTTGGCGGTTCCTTTCGGGACATCAGCCAGCATAATCGGCTGATAAAAGAACGGGAACGAATTCTTAATCTGTCCCAGGACCTCATCTGTATTGCCGGGATGGATGGATATTTTAAATATGTTAATCCAGCCTGGGAGAAAACCTTAGGCTATTCAACAGAACAGCTTTTGAGACAGCCGTTTCTTGATTTCATTCATCCGGATGATCACCAGAAAAATGATGAAGAGGTGGCGCGGCTTGCAGCGGGTAAATTGACGGTTAATTTTGAAAACCGCTATATTCACAAGGACGGTTCTATACGAACTATTACGTGGCGCGCCGTCCCCGTCCCTGAAGAAAGGTTAATGTATTGTATTGGACGCGATATCACCGAACAAAGACAAAGGGAACAGGCATTGCGGGCACAGGAAAAACAATTCAGAACCATGGCCGAATCCACGATTGATGCAATTCTGGTTATAGACGAGGCTGGTAAAATTCAGTATTGCAATAAATCAGTTGAAAAAATTTACGGCTATACCCCGGAGGAATTAATCGGCAAGTCTATTGAGGTCATTGAACTGCCACAAACTCGCCGCGTTTCCCGAAAAAAGAGGAAAGCATATAAAGAAGAAACCCAGCCATCTCATATTATTGGGGAAACCTTTGAAGGGAAAGGTCTCAGAAAAGATGGTGCTGAGATTCCCGTTGAAGTTTCAAGTTCCTACTGGAGGGTTGGAGATAAAATATTTTTTGGTGGTATCGTGCGAGATATAACGCGGCGCAAGCAGTTGGAGGAACGATTACGGCAATCGCATGCCGCGTTGGAAGAGGCG
>CAZQKW010000063.1:0-17245 GCA_964594075.1 uncultured Thermodesulfobacteriota bacterium
AACTTTTCATCCCCGCTTACAAAGCGGGGTATTCAAGTTTTGAATTTTCATAAACGGCCGGAAAAACCCCGCAACATTTCATTGGTGGGGACGAAACAGCGCCTGGGTGTTTTTATTTTTCTTTTTTTTATCCACTGCATTTTTGTTTTCAGGCGGTCTACCTGAATTTGATAAGACATTGCGGTGAAATTCATGCTTCTTTTATGTTGACAAGAAGAAGTGAGAAAAGTAGATTAATGGCCTATTATAATGGTATTTTTTTTCCCTGACAATTTAAACTGGTTAGGGAATCCTAAGGTTAAAGGACAACAGTATTTAAATCACCCACATTAAAGGAGGACGGCTATGGATATCAATGAACTTGCAAAACGTGTCCAAAGATTGGAGGATATTGAAGCCATCAAACAATTAAAGGCCGAGTATGCCGATGCCTGTGATGATATGTATAACCCTACGCGTATGCGAGACCTATTCACCCACGATGCTATATGGGATGGCGAGGCAGAAGGTTTTGGAAAGCATGTCGGCTTGGATGCCGTTTGTCAATTCTTTGCAGGCGCCAAGGATTCTCTGCTTTTTGGCGTGCATTATTTCCTGCAGCCGCGCATTACAATATTAAGCGACACTGAGGCAGAAGGGGTTTTTTATCTCTGGCAGACCAGCACTATGGCCAGCGGCAAAGATATTTTTCTTGCCGGTCTTGAATTTGATAAATATCGCAAGGAAAATGGTAAGTGGAAAATGAGCTACATGCGTTTGAAACTCTTCTATGCGGTTGACATAAAGCTCGGTTGGAAAGGCGACAAACGGTCCGGGCTAAAGTAAAGGGCATGGTTTTTACATATCCATATGGCCAGAAACAGAACAGTTTCTGGCCATATTTTTTGAAAAAAATTACTGGCATGACAAAGACCCGTGTGTCAGTTATAATGAAATAGCAAAATACATTTAATAAAATCATGGGGTTTAGTACGTGGAACGCGCCCTGTTTATCTCAAAAAAGAAAAATCTAAAATACCTTACCGCTGATTACCAGCGAGTCTATTTCGGAAATGAGTTTTGCGAACGGTTATTGCCCGGCGCTGAAACTCTCTCGGAAATCCATCGCGAAATTTCTGACCGGGGAATACGTTTCACCTTTGTTACCCCCTATGTAACTGATGCAGGCATTAAAAAAATTGTTCGGTTGCTTGAAAGTCTGCCGGCAGAAACAGAGGTGGTATTTAATGACTGGGGCGTGCTGCGTATCATCCAGCAGAATTTTCCGAATCTGCATGTTGTGCAAGGCAGGTTACTCACCAAAATCAAACGCGGTCCGCGCGTTGTGCATTTTTTGGACCGGCTGCCCCCCGATGCAGTTCAGCATCTTCGCAGCACTAATCTTGGCGTTCCGGCATATCAACAATTTTTAAAGAAACATAGCATACACCGGGTGGAGCTTGACAATCCATTGCAGGGACTCTGCTTGAAAGGCGTGCCAAAAGATTTGAAACTCTCCCTGTATATTCCTTTTGCCTATGTCAGCACAACGCGTTTTTGCCTAGTCGCAAACTGCGACATTCCTGAAAAAAAGGGGATGATCGGGGTGTTCCCTTGCCACCAGGAGTGCCAGAAATATACCTTTTACTTGGACAACCCGGTAATGACGACGCTGTTGATTCGCAAGGGGAATACCCTGTTTTTCAAAAACACCAAGCTTCCTCCTGACATCAAGCAAACCAACATAGACCGCATTGTCATTCAGCCAGAGATACCGATGTAGAATCTTGTGGATTGTGAGTCGGGGCTCGTGATTCGGGAATCAAGAATCCTGATTCGTGCCTCTTGAGCAGAAAGATCGCCATACGCCTGAACTAAGGGACGAAGTCGGATGAAAATAGTAGCCGCGACGACAAATCAAAATAAATTGAGAGAATTAAAAGAACTGCTGAAAGATTTTGCTGTGCAGCTTCTTTCTCTCAAAGACTTTCCTGATTGCCCGTCAGTAGTTGAAGATGGGGAAAGTTTTGCTGAAAATGCGTTGAAGAAAGCGCAAGCTGTCTGCGCCTTCACCGGTCTCCTCGCGATAGCCGATGATTCGGGGCTGGAGGTTGACTGGCTGGATGGACGACCGGGAATTTTTTCTTCCCGCTATGCGGGAAATAGTGCGGATGACAAAAATAATTATGAAAAACTTCTTCGGGAGCTTGAAGGTGTTGTGCCTGAGAAACGGGGTGCACGCTTTCGGTGTGCGCTTGCGATTGCAGCACCTTCAGGTCAGTGCCGTATTGTAGAAGGTGAATATCGCGGGTTTATCGCGACACAGCCTCGCGGTAAAAATGGCTTTGGATATGATCCGGTATTTCTTGACCCGGTTTCAGGCCTCACATTTGCAGAAATGCCTGGCAAGCAAAAGAATCAGATCAGTCACCGCGCCCGGGCTTTGCGCGAGCTTATAAAAATCCTCCCTGATTTCCTCAAAACTCTATCGCAAAAGCAGACCAAATAAACAGAGTGATTGCTTTTTAAACTAACTTATGATACTTGTTACCACAATTCCCTTTTAGATTGTGCGCCGTTATTGTGTTTAGAATTTAGAATTTCGCATTTAGAAATTTTTTAATATCGGGGCGTAGCGCAGTCTGGTTAGCGCACCTGCCTTGGGCGCAGGGGGTCGGAGGTTCAAATCCTCTCGCCCCGACCACTACTTTTAAGATATTTCAAATAGTTAGCCATCAACCACCCCCCCCGTTTTTACCTTCTATCAACCGTCTCGTCAGGGACGCTTCTCATCTCTTTAATGGTTTCATTGCTGTGGCTGAAGGTTTTCTCTGCCACAACTCTATGCTCCTCCGCGGGCATCACGACGTTGGTGTTGCCGGTATCCTTACCCCAACAGTCAGCCGGTAGAGCCCTCGCCACCGGGGCTGCACTGGCAACGAAGAACTACAGAATTTAACAACACCTGCCGTGTTCCCGGCAGGACGGTTGTGTTGTGGCTCTGAAAAACCGTGGTGCTGGTTTCCATGTCAACTTTTTTCCACTGCGTTTTTGTGTTTTCAGGCAGTTTATCTGAATTTCAGGGATAATTTTTGGGGGATGTCCTGAATACTATTTCTGTTTGACCTCTGTATGCGGCAGGGATATATTTTTATAAAAACTTACAGAGAAGTTTAGCCAGGCTCAAAAGAAGGGAGGTCATCATGGATGTCATGGATGCAATTAGACAGCGGGAAAGCGTTCGCAGTTATAAAAGCACGCCGGTGGAAAATAAAAAAATACAACTGCTGCTTGAGGCCGCCCGGCTTGCTCCCTCAGCAAGCAACCGGCAGGAATGGCGGTTTGTCGTGGTGACAGACAAGAAAACCAGGCAAAAGCTAATGGCTGCTGCTGCCAATCAGCGTTTTGTCGCAGAGGCGCCGGTCGTAATTGCTGCCTGCGCCCAGACAGACAATCATGTCATGATGTGCGGTCAGCCGTGTTACCCCATTGATGTCGCGATAGCCGTTGATCACATTACGCTCAAGGCCGTGGAGGAAGGCCTGGGCACGTGCTGGATTGGGGCTTTTGATGAGAAGGCGGTACAGGCTATTTTGCAGATACCCCAGGAAATAAGGGTGGTGTCGTTGCTGACGGTAGGCTACCCGCAAAAACTGCGCAGCAAAAAAACAAGAAAAAAGCTTGCTGAAATAGTCAGATATGAATATTGGTCATGAGAGAGGTTAATCTCGGCATAAGGTTTTAGCCGATATCCGGAAAAATTTTGTCCGTCGTATTACGATCGTGTTGAACCTATATTAAGACAAAAGGCGGGTGAGAATTATGGCTCGTTTGATCGTCCCAAAAGTTCCGGCATTCGTCCGGGACTTATGCAGAAGAGAGGGCATATCTTTAAGGGCATTTAAAACGGCAGAGGAATTTACGCGGGAAGTTATCTCATTCCTCGCTGCCAACAACATCCTTTATCTCTCCACTTCTAAAAATGATGTGCCGCGGTGCACACCGGTTGGGTATTTTCATGCAGGAATGATTGTTTATGTGCTTTCCGAAGGCGGCGGGAAGTTTGCCAACTTAACTGCAAATCCCAACGTTTCTTATGCAATCGCATCACGGATAAAAGGGCGAATGGGCATACTTGAGGTGCGGGGTCTGCAATGCTGGGGGAAGGCATCAGTCATTTCAATGCGAAAGGAACCCGATGAGTTTGCTGCTTTGATGCAAGATCTGGGAATCTTCTACCGTCTTCAACAGAGAGGCGATCGGCTACCGCCTTTCCACTATCGGTTTATAAAAATTGTTCCGCATAAAGTGCGGATTCTCAACCTGCGCGAGGGGATATATAATGTAACCTGGATAAAATGATCTACCAATAAACATTATGCCGAACACCAATTTGGCTTCATTTTAAAAACAAGGGGGTTTCTATGAAGTTCAAAACAATACCGTCATTTTATTTTGTTTTGGGATTTATGCTATGCTCTGCGATCCTGGGCGGTTGGGGTGATGTTCAGGCGGATTGTATCCTCCTGCCCGAAGCATTAAAGGCGTTGGAATCAGACCGTATCGTTACCGTAACGAAAGTGACCGTGGCACAGTTGCCGGAGGATTCTAATTTTTACTATGTGTTTAAGCCACGATATGCAACGCCTACCGTCGGCTTCATTGTTTATCCCGGGGCATATGCTTATCCCGAGGCATACGCTCCCGCTGCTCATGCTATCGCGGCAAAGGGATTCCTAGTAGCTGTAGTAAAAATGAAACAGGATCTTGCAATTATGAGTCATGATCGCGCCGCAGCAGTTATAAATGACAACCACTCAGTTGAAAAATGGATAATCGGGGGCCATTCTCTTGGAGGCGTTGCTGCGTGTTTTTATGCGTATGAACATCTGGAAATGTTTCAAGGTATTGTGCTGTGGGCATCATATCCGGCAGAAACTTCCAGTTTGGCTCAAACAGACCTCAAAGTCATTTCTATTTATGGCACAAAAGATTTGGGTATAGACGCAATCAAGGCAAGCGCAATAAATTTACCCCCAGACACCCAGTGGGTAGAAATTGAGGGTGCCAATCATTCACAGTTCTGCTGGTGTGCAGGTGAGCCGGGAGAGAATGACATCCCAGATATTACCAGAGAAGAACAACAGGCGGAAATAAATAAGGCGACCATTGCGTTCCTTAATCAATTCAGAGGTCATACCTGTCCTGCACGTCATCTGCTCGGCAGAGACAATGCGCAGCTGAGCAGCATAAGGAAATTTCGCGATACTGTCTTGGCGCACAACGCTGTTGGTCAAAAATTGATTGAGTTATACTACCGCAATGGTGAGCACATTATTAGCGTTGTTGAAAGAAATCGTTTTATAAAAAAACTTGCAAAAATTTTATTAAGTGCGGTGGCACAGGTTCTCAAACTATCAGCTTGATACACAGAAACCAGAGGCAGAGCAAAGGCGAAATCAACAATGGTACTGTTAAAGTTCGAGTTTAGATATGGTTAAACAGCCTGTTAACCAATTATGCAAGGAGTCAAAATTAAGAGCGCTTCTTAAGTGCATTGCGTTTTTTTTAAAAAGCATCCAAACTTTTTTCTAATAACGATAAATAAATGCCGGGGTGACAACGAACAGACCATGAAAGTTTGAGCCCATATCAACCATAAACTGAAATGTTTTGGTTATTTCAATATGGGTTCCGATATGTGTGCTCCATGGTCGTTTGGTGCTCTCTGTCAGGCTGAATCCAACTTTCCCCACAACCGGGATGTTAGGGTTCCCGGTTATTTTGTTAGTGGTATCCCAATAAGTTTCGCCAATCCAGAGATTAAGATAGGATCCCCAAAATTTTTTTCGCCATCCAAGACGAATAGAGCACAAAAGCGCTTTCACATCCGGGCTTAATGTGTTTTCAAAAATTAAATCTCCCCGCAGCGCGCTGACGGTGTAATTGGAATCCAAGGCAACAAAGAATTTTCTATATCCTCCAACCAGGGTAATGCCTCCGCCGTAAGTAGTGCCTGTTAAATCAACAAATAGCCTAAAATACTTGGAACACGCCCCACGCCGACTGCGAATACGATCAATCAAATTTACGCCAATTGATGCGTCAGTATACTGGCGCGTGTAACCGCACAGCGCATACACACTCAAAAATGGAAAAATCCAGGCATCCAGACGCACCGACCAGTTCAGCTCTCGGCTCTTGACTTTTATTTTGACATATTCAGAGGCAGGAATCGTAAGCCTCGCAATGTAAACCCTTGGATCGTCCACCGTGATATGCCGCTTTCCAGAATAAAACCCTGGGGTTATCCCGATAGCGTAAGGAAGCTTATGACCTCTTTTCTCAGCACCTGCGCCTAAAAAGGGTAAAAAATGTGGCCAGTGGACGCGGGGGAAAGAATGATCTGGTGCGGCTGTAGAAGGAGCCGCACTAAATTCACCTACTGGTTTATCTGAATTATTTTTTTCGTTTTCGTCCGTCACGTTCGCACGCCGCATCAAAAACTGCGACTTTTCATCATGGTCGAGGAACAGTAAATCCGGATTTATAAGCCAATATTTTTGTGGCGGGTTCTTTGCCTTTTCAATTCCACATCCAGACACAACCAATTCTTGACACGCTGCCGTGTATGGCGAGAACACTATCAGGAATAATAAAATATTGCGTCGGCAACACATGAATTAACCTGCTTTTCTGGATATTCTGTCGCGCTATAACGCTTTGCCAAACCTGAAAGCTCATCCATCAATACTAAAGCACAAATATAATCGCCAGACTATAAAATTTATTGCGTAAAAATGCAGCGCGTTAGTGCTCTTCATTTTTAAAATTGATACAACTATATTGTCTAACATAAACTTTACGGCTGGGGCAGGCCAAAAGGCTGTGGTTTCCCCGCTGGTATTTTTGGTTGCCCAGTTGCCGGATGGGCTTCATCGCCATGCCATCTTTTTAGGTCAAAAAAAGAGGCAGAAAAATTAACATCTTCTGCCTCTTGGCACTTCTGATTGTTACTTAGCTCTATTTAAAAATAGCATACATCCACTTCGGCGTTGCACTCACCGGACCGTGCAGTGTTGCCGTGCCAGTCAGGTCAATATCCTCCAACTTGTAATAGTAAGCCTTTCTGTTCCGCACGGTGGTATCAACAAACTGATACGCTGCCCCCTGTGCCGCTCCTCCCTGTGCAGGAATAAGCTCTTATAGAAGTTTTGATAAACTTTTAAGAACGTCCTCCTATCTTTTTGTCTCAAATTTTCTTCCGTTTTATCTTCTTACACAAAATCCCGATAAGTAATACCGTCTTAAATTTTATGTATGGCGGCATCAGCAGCCGAATTTTTTAACGTATAATTGGTGTTATAATGCGAAAACCGTGGCTGGATAAAGTTTTAACAAGCGCCATAATTTTTTCTGTGCCCGTTCTAATATATCGGGTTTTTCCTTTTATCGTCCTATTTATGCTTAATGAGACCATTTATTGGTGTGGTAACATGGTGCGCTGTGTAGTGGAAAGTTTTTCAGGCCTCACGAATATTATAATTTTCTCTTAAATTTCATGGGATGAACCATAAAAAAATACTTGCTTTTACATTTTTTTATTGTATAAACAATAAAAAGAACTGATTGCCCCTTGCTCTGAATGACTACAAAGTCCCCCTCAATTAAGTGGTCCCCCAATTTGGAGTAAGGGGCTTTTTTTATTCCTTTAATATCTTCTGGTTATCAAACCTGAAAAATGATTTTGTCTTTTTAAATGCCTTAAGAATTGGGCGCTTTGGTATTGAGAGCATACTTTTTGTTGTTCATAGCACGATAACACTTCACGTTTACCTCTCAAAAATCCGCAGGTTTCAGCTTCATGTTAAAAAATGTGCTATATATGTTTCAGTGATTCAGATTGTATTCAAACATTCTCGAGGTTTTTATGACCCATAAAATGGTCTGGGGACTGAAACTCGCAGTTTTAATTTTACTGGTTGCGTTTTATTATTTACCAAAAACTGCTGCCACCATGATCCCGCTCAGTACGGAAAATCTAACCAGCGAAGCCACCCTGATAATTGTGGGAAATGTTAGACACCTGAAATCTGAATGGAGCGAGGACAAAAAATCAATTTATACTGTTGCCACGCTCACGGTGCAGAAAACCATTAAGGGCAAGGCTGCTGAAGACACACTGAAGATAATCTATGAGGGTGGCGAGATAGATGGTATTGGTATGCGGGTTTCAGATATTGCCATCCCTGATGTGGGCGATCGCGTGCTGTTGTTTTTGAAGCCTGCGAACGTCAGAAAACGTGAAAGGTTATACACGAACGTTGGCAAAGCACAGGGCCAATACAGAATCGGCAGGGATGGTATTGCCAGAAAAGCCGGATACTCTGTAGAAGGAAGTCCAAAGGATATTGATAACAACATACCCTTAGAGGTTTTAATTGAAAAGATCAAAAACGTCAGGGATGAGTAACTCCCCACTATGCCTCAAGATTGGCTATGCGACGTTCATTGTCATAACATTTCTATGTGCTGCCGCGGGAGCATTTGAAGTGAACAAAACGTTCTCTGGCAAGGAAATAAAATGGTTTAATCTCAATGTGCCCTATTCCATCAATGCTGCCGGCGGACCGTATGGAAGCTCAAATGCGATTAAGGCATCCATGAAAACCTGGACCGATGTTTCAGCCGCACCCCTGATCTTATCCTTTGCTGGAATAACAAGCAGCACCGGCTGGGGAGAAAATGACGGAAAAAATATCGTATGTTTTGGCACTATTACCGATTCTGCCGTGCTGGCACAAAATGTCCTCTGGTATGACACACGCACCGGCCAGACATTAGATAGCGATATACAATTCAATACCAATTTTTCCTGGAACACGAATGGATCATCCGCCGATTATGATATTCAAAATGTTGGCACCCACGAATTTGGCCATTCAGTAGGGCTTGCAGATCTTTATGCTGCGGCTGATTCTGAAAAGACCATGTATGGCTATTCAGGTAAAGGAGAAACCAAGAAAAGAACGTTAGACCAGGACGACATCAACGGAATAATCTATTTATATGGCGCCAACAGCGCAACATCAACCACCACTTCCATTTCCTCTTCCTCATCAATCGTCTCAACCATTCCCACAACGGTTCTGCCAACCACCACAACCTCTATTCCCCCCTTAAGAGAAGTGGATTTTGCGGGATCTCCTGTGTCCGGCTATAAGCCGCTTACCGTAACTTTTGATAATCTATCTAAGGGCGATATTACATACCAGTACTGGGACTTCGGCGACGGCAGCGCCATATCATTTGAGTCAAGCCCGGTTCACACCTATAAAAAAATAGGGACATTTTCGGTAACGCTGATTGTTGGATTTGTGGATGGCAGTAAATTGCAGAGCGTCAAAGAAAACTATATCGCGGTTGAATCACGGTGCTTGTTTGTATCTTCTCTGAAAAATCCGGCGCAGGTTGAGAAAATAAGGAAATTGAGAACCGCGGTAGCCGACAATCTGTATTGGCGCGAGCTGTTCACGATTTATTACAGGCATTTCTTTGATATTCTGCTCATTTTACAACAGCATCCGCAGCTTCGCGACGAACTGCAAGAATTGGCAAGCAAACACATTGATACTGTAGAAGAGCTCAGCAATGCGGGTGAAAGCACTCTCCGTGAAGATGAAATAGATGAAATTACCGCTTTTCTTCTGAGGATTAAAGATTACGCAACCCTCGGCCTGCAGGCAGACATTGACGCAATATTGGTCGGAATCAACCACACAATGATTCTGGATGGGCTGGGGATTCACAAAGAATAGCCGCCTCAGGATGGGCACTGTCTTTTCGTAGGCTACGCCGCTATTTAATCAAGAGGCATTGGGTTGCACAGATTTTTGCTTGAATCCGCCACACGACCGCAATTAAAGCAGAGGAATTTGGGATTGGTCACCAGTTTTTTAATTTCCTCAAATTTATCCTTGCTCACCAACACACACAAGTGACCGGTGTGTTCATTCCGGTCAAGACAGATATGTTCTTTTTGGCTCATACGTATCTCCTTGTTCTTAAGTTCATTGCGTTATAACTGTTATCTCTTTTATTCGGTCATCGGGATACAAAGCAAGCTTGAAGCGTTTGCCTGGATAGTCTTTTCGCACATAAATATCATAGCCCCAGCCGTCGTAGATCCAGGCAAGCAATCCTGAAGAAAGGTCAAGCAGGGGTGTGAAATAATACGGTTCGGGAAATGATTGGCTGGAAACTTTTGGCACGATATTGAAACTTCCCAGAAACTCATAGCGGTTTTTAAAATCTTCATGTTCCGTTATGCCGGCGCTGCTACCAAAGTAGGTAGATGCCACTTTTACCCGAGCGTTATAGAGCATGACATATTCCGGCTGCATCGTGAGCAAGAGAGAACGCTCGTGATCCTTATATCGTGCAAAACTGATGGCGCACAGAGGCAATGTAAGTTCGGGCGTAGAAAGCTGTTTCTTAAGCATCGCAAAATCTCTATTGGTAAGACCCAGAATATCCAGAATATGCGCTTCCGAATAATATGCCATGCGCCCCACGTCGCCGACACACACCACCGGACCGGGGCCGATTTCTTTCTTGAGCCACTCGGCAAAAGCCCGCTGATTGTAATACGCAAAGTCATCTATTTGTTTTAAACGGACATTAAGCATGAGGTCTGCGTAAAACTGTTCGGTAGCAAGCATGAAACAGCCGGCCGTGATGCAGCCCCATCTGACCCGGGAAATCATTGTTTGTGTCGATAGTATGCGATCCCACAACTGGGAGCAAATGATCGCACAGAACATAATGATTAAGGGAACTGCGGGCAATATATAACGGAAAAACGGCACCCAGTCAAAACCTGAAAAACATATGCTAAAGCAAAGGATGGCTGCAAGAAAACAGAGAATCGGCGCCAGCCGCCCGCGCTCGGTGGACAGTTTGCCGGTCTTCCATAGCATGAAAAGAAAAATTGCGAGAAAAGGATACCGGGTGAAAAAACCGCGCAACGTGAACATGCCCAGTCCAAAACGTATCAGCAGCGGAAATGTGCCTTTTGCATAATAGGTATTTGGCACCGGCGCATGATAATAGGACCATCGCCACAAAATAAACAGGCCGTATAAAATAATAACGAGTCCAATGCCTAAAAGATACGGCCGCAGTGCCTCCCCTTTTACCAACCGCCCATACAATAAATAACCAGCATAAAAAGCAAACAAAAGAATGCCTTCCGGTCTGCACAATGCGATAAGCGTAAAAATAAAGCCGGCAGCAGCAAAGGGCATTGGACGGTGCTGCGCCCATAATATCGCCTGGACACACAGGACTATAAGAAACGTGTACACTGCCGTCTCAAGACCGGTGGCAGCCATATACTGCAACGGGAAAAACAGCGTGTAAAGAACCGGTGCCGCAAGACTTGAAAAACCGCGCGCAGCGAAAAAACGATATGGTATATACCATACCAGAAGAAACGTGAGGGTGTTAGCCAGCCAGCAGACAAATCTGCTGAACCCGATCATATCAAAGCCCAGCCGATAAGCGCCGGCAATTCCTGCCATCCAGAGAAAATTTGAATACCCTTCTACCAGCTCGTTCTTATTAAAAACCGGGCCGATGCCTTCAGCAAAATTTTTGGCAAACCGGTAGGTAATATACGCATCCTCGCAGGGATGGGTATTGAACTGGAACAAGATATAACTCTGCCCCGCGAAGGCGCTTATCAATATCAAGGCACACAGATAGTAGCCGATCCGGCTTTTATGCTTCATTGACAGCGTCCTTGCCGGTTATGATAAACTTAGCCGCTAATTTTTACAAACAGGGGCCCGGGCTTCATTGATTTGTGCATCTTACAAACCGGGCATTGTTCAGGGGGATTTTCACCAGTATGAATATACCCGCAGGTGGTGCATCGCCATTTTTTCATAGGCCTCATTCCTCCGTGTAAGATAAATTTTTGTAAGTTTTACAATAGTGCCGGGTATTGTCAATATAATATTATTTGTGAATTTATGATTCCGTGGATACCATTTCACTGTCGCTTAAGCTCATTTAACATTTGCACTCACTATGGTTTGCCTGTATATAGAACGTTGAATAAATTTATAAACATGTGCTGAAAGGTCATTTTCATGAGAAAAGTTACATTAGGGAGAACTGGGCTTGAGGCTACCCGATGGGCATTGGGCGGCATTCAGCTTTCAACCGTTATGGGCGGAACCACTGAAGATACTATTGCAGAGATTATTAATGCGGCGCTGGATTATGGGATAAATTTTATTGATACATCACGGGTATATATGGATTCAGAGACCAATATCGGCCAGGTTTTCAAAACAAGACGAAAAGAATGTATTATTGCCAGCAAATCCTACAAAAGAACGCGGGATGATGTAATGGCTGATATTGAGGAAAGCCTGAGGCAATTACAGACCGACCTGATTGATATCTATCAGGTTCACGCCCTGTATCCGCATGAGGTGTCGGTTGTCATGGGTAAGGGTGGCGGTTTGGAAGCATTTAGAGAGGCAAAAGACCAGGGGATGATTAGATTCATCGGTTTAACCAGCCACCATACCAGGGTCATTACAGATTTGATCAAGACGGATGAGTTTGATACCGTGATGTTCCCTTTCAACGTGATTGAGCGGGAACCGGAAAAAGAATTAATTGCGCTGGCCCGAGAAAAAAATATTGGAACCATCGTGATGAAACCGCTTGCCGGTGGCGCAATAAGAAATATCAGGAGTGCGTTTATGTTTTTTAACGGCTGTCCCGTTGATGTTATTCTTAATGGCGTTTCAAATGTTAAAGAACTCCGAGAAAATCTGCAGTGGGCCGAAAGTGCTGATACCCTAACCCCTGATGAGCTTGCTGCCTTTGAAGCAGAGGTGGCGCCTCTGGGAACAGAGTTCTGCCGGCGCTGCAGCTACTGTATGCCCTGTCCCAATGACATCCATATTCCGGACATGATCCATGTGTTCTATCAAATGGTTAGGGGCTGCCGCTATGAAGACCTTCCTCCTGAGAAGCAGAAAATGGGTGAAGCGCTGCTGATTTGGCTCCAGGCCTGCGAAGAATGCGGCACCTGTGAAACAAAGTGCCCGTATTCACTTCCGACTATCAGGCGCAAGAGGGAACTTCTCGAGATGTTTGAACGATAGCCGAGCGGAATTCAATACGACACAATACTGAATGTTAAGCCTCTGTTTTTCTTATAGTAAGGAACTTGTATGGATATAAGCAAAACTATAGCAGAACTAAAGAAGGAGCCCGGATTTACTGACAATGTGGGGATGATACTGATCCATAACGGCGTGGTGCGCTCATGGTCGCGTAAAGACCGCAGCAAAGTGAGCTATGTGGATGTTGCGGTAAACGACAAAAAGCTTGCGTCCCTGCGTGATGAATATGCAAAAAAACCAGGGATTTACCGGATAATAATTGAAGCACAATCCGGCAGGCTGAAACAGGGAGATGACCTGCTTTTTATAATCGTGGCCGGCGATATCCGTGAGCATGTCAAGCCGGTGCTGGCAGAGCTTCTTGACCGGGTTAAGGCTGAAGCGGTCATTAAGACAGAATACCCCGAATAGGTTTGTGCAACATTCAATGATTTTCTTTTTCGCCCTCTTAATAGCTGGCAATGGAAAACACTTCATTCACCTTTACCCATCATTATAAAAATTTCTCCCTCGTGGAAGGCGGCCATGTGCCGGCATTCATCTGCAAAAACAAACCGCCGATCATTTTTGATCCCGGCGTTTCTGCTTTTGGCCCGCTTTATTACCGACGGATTCTGCCACTCAGGCAGGACAATACCCGCCTGCTGATACTGCTTACTCACTCCCACTTTGATCACTGCGGCGCTGCGCCTTATCTGTGCAGAAAGTTCCCCGAAACGCAAATCGGCGCAAGCAGGAGAGCCGCTGAGATCTTGCAGAAAGAAAGCGCCATAAACCTCATCAGGCGCTTCAATGCAGAATATGAGGCGAAGATGGCTGATGATATTCAGGGTGAAGACACTTCATTTTCCGGCATTACCGTTGATCTGCCGCTGAAAGATGGAAACCGCATTCAATTAGCTGATACATGCAGCTTTCATGTGTTTGAAACACCGGGACATACCAGAGACTGCCTGAGTTATTTTTTCCCTGACTCCGGTGTCCTGTGTGCCGGTGAAGCTGCAGGAGTGCCAGAGGGAGATTTCATACACAGTGTCTTTCTTGCAAGCTATGAGGACTATGTAAGCTCCATAGAAAAACTTCGCACCATCCCAGCCGAAGCTTTGTGTATAGCTCATGTTGGAATTCTTGTTGGAAGACAACAGATCTCTCAGTATCTTACTGCTTCCCTTGCTGCCGCCCAGGAGTATCGGTCAAAAATTGAGCGCTATCTTGACCGGTTCAACGGGAATAAAGAAAAGGTAGTTGATACTATTGTTGCAGAAGAATATGACGCAAAACAGCAGCACCTGTTAAACAGAAACCCCTTTATCGCAAATCTTCAGGCAAAAATAAATGCGGTCTGTAAGCTCTCAGGAAGTAAAGTAAATTAAAAAGCTCCATTGGTTTCACATCAAAAAAGAGGCAGAAACCTGTATGCGGTCTCCGCCTCTTTTTTATTACGAAAAAACTTTTTTGTCCTTATTTCCTGCTCAAAACAGCAAAGAAGCCAGGTTTCGCGCTTACGGGTCCATGCATCGTGACTTTTCCCTGGGTATCAATATCTTCCAGTTTATACCAGTAGGTTTTCCGATTCCGCACCGGTTTATCTGTAAACTGATAGGTTGAAGACGTCGCAGGACTTCCCTTTGCAGGAATAAGTTCTGCATTGATTCTTTCATAGCTTCCATCTTTTTCGCTACTGCGGTAAATGTTGAATCCCACATTGTCAATTTCAGATGCCGTCGTCCAAATTAAGGTAACCTTCCGGTTGCCGGGAATCGCCTGAAAATCCTGCAGGTTAATTACCGTCGCTGGAGCGGTTGTGGTTGTCGTGCTCGTGCATTCAAATTCATTGAGGATATGTTTTGCGAGCATCTCTCCGACCTCGGGCCGTGCGCTTGCCGGTTTATACATTTCCCAAGTTCCTGTATATTGATTCTGAACCGGCATATCCGGGTTAGGAGCTCCAAGAGCAGGATCATATCCCAGATGTCCATAATCGCTTAAATCATAGGCAAGCGAGGGGTCCATGTCGTCGCGAGCGCCAGTCGTCTGCCTCGGTGGAGGATAAGGTCTCATCGTATCGTCACAGCCACCCATCGTAAAACAGCAGGCCGGTGATACAGTCATTACTGGTGACCCATTAACCTGTGCGCTACCCGTTCTGTCATCCTTTATTATCTCACCATTCTGAAAAATACCGGATATCTTCCAAACCGTAAGACTCCCAGAACTTGTAGTGCCTGTTTTGGCTATAATCGTTCCCTTTGCTTTTGAAGTTTGACCTGTAACTGTCCTATTGAGTCTAAAATCACCTGTGCCATTAATATAATTAATCACTCCCTTGCCGCACGCATTGTCCACCCAGATACCCCAAAAATCTGCAAACGGATGACCAATGCTGGGATAAGTGATATAATCAAAAGTGCCCCATTTTAACCATGTTTTTATACCAATTTCTTTTCCAATCTGATTGGGAATTTCTACAAGATTTAAAACTGAATCCGAAATAATCTGTGGAAAACCAATCACTATATGCTTTACCCCGTTATTTTTTAGAATCTCTAAAGCATCCCAGTATTTATATCCCCAAGGCGCCGGGGGCAGCAGTTTATTTGACTCATAAAGCCAGGCATGGCCGAGGTTTTCGCCACGCATGTTTCTTGTGCGCTCCAGTCCATTATATCCTTCAGCAATACCATTTTCTCTTATACCCATATACGCACCTATAATATTGTTCGGGTTGATATCAGGGTGATCGGAAAGTAGTTTTGCTTTAATACCCTCTATAATCCCAAGCGTATCGTCAATCTTTGGATCAAAATATTCCGCCCAGTCAACAAGTGCGTGATCCAATAAAAGCACACCCGTCTGAGAATCAGGCACTGTGGGAGACATGGCGGCTTCAATGCTTTCCACATTGAGCGCAATAAGATCAGGATCTGAAGCAACCGGATTTGGATTTGTAGCAAGCGGGATAGATGGGTCATGGATAGGAGGTCCATTAGCATATGACCATTGAGGTGTCCAACCAGGTGGATCATCAGGCTTAGAATTTACCATTAAATTTTTGGGGTCATTTAGCCATTTTATTGGTATGGAACCTGCGCCATTATCACTTAAAACTCTTTTTGCCATTGTTAGAACATCATAGGATTTAGTAAATCGGACGCCACCAACTGTCAAATCAATGAGAATAATTTGGGAAACACCTTTTGCAAGAAGTCGATCAATTGGCCCATCTACATTATACCGTTCTCTGTCGCAGCCAGGCCATTCCGACCCCGGTTCTCCACAGTAGGTACATTTGGAAGGAGACCCTGTCATACATTCAATTTCCCCTGCTTGTGGGCCATTATAGATAAAGCGTGGATATACATAGTGTGACGGGTCATCTCCGCTAATCCATCCAGCCCAGTCATACTCAAAAGTTACGTTATTACAGGAGTAGCGATTCATTTCTGCTATCATATCTGACATTTGCTGCATTGTAATGGACTTAAAGGGGTCGGTACCTCCGATACGTTCATAATTAAAAGCATATTTTTTTACTTCTTTGGGACCATTTTGTGTGGTCAAAACATTCTTCCACTGATCTGGACACCAGATAACAAGCTGATACACTGAATGGTTTGGCTCATAAGAAAACATCTGTACAGATGTATCCCATAGATACTGATCTGCATAATTGTCAAATCCCCCATGAACAACAAACAGCACCCCCACTTTTACCTGCGCTGCACTTGAACTCGGGCTGAATAGGATCAGCCCCATCAGCAAAATTAAAAATAACTTACCCCACTTCCTGTTTTCTGCTTTCATGCCGTGCCTCCCCTGCTATATGATTTTAAAAAAAGAGTGGCGTAGAAATATGTCTTCTACCACGCCACTCATGTCCGCCGTGTTAAGTCCGTCTTATGACCAATTTTAAATTGCGAATTGGGCATATTATCTCAGAAGGCTCGCTTTACCAAAACTAAAGATTAAAACCCTACGTAAATATTAAAAAAAATTAAAATATAGTGAATTACCCCGCCTACAAGGCGGGGCATCAAAAATTTTAAAACATCTTTAAT
>CAZQKW010000064.1:0-16554 GCA_964594075.1 uncultured Thermodesulfobacteriota bacterium
ACTTTTCATCCCCGCTTACAAAGCGGGGTATTCAAGTTTTGAATTTTCATAAAATACATGAGAGATTCTGCAGCGACCATATTTATGTGCAACCGGCTCTTCTTTTTACTGCTGCCGTTGATTCTCAGCATCGGTGCTTGTTTTATGTGGCCGGCCTTATCTATACAGACCAGCTTTGATGAGTTTGTTCCTCAGGGTCATCCGTTTACAGTCACGCACAAACATATTGAGAAAATATTCGGCGGTTTGAACCAGGTTTCAATCTTGATTAAAACAACGCGCGGTACCATTTTTAGTTCAGAGGTGCTCAATAAGATTTACCGACTGACCGAGCAGCTTTACCTTCTTGAAGGGGTGAACATTGCCCGTATTGAGGGCATTGCCGCGAGGAAAACCCGCAGGGTTGAGCCGGGACCGAACGGCTTCAAAATCAGACGCCTTATCCCTCAAGAATCGTTATCAGAGCGTGAACTTCAGGACATTCAAAGCTATGTGAAAGGAAATCCCATGCTGGAGGGCATTGTGGTGTCCCCGGACCTGTCCGCACCCCTCATTCAGGCCGACTTTTTTCCTGAAACATCGTCAGTGCATATTTTTAATAACATCAGAAATCTTACCACTCAGATAGCAGACCCGAACATTGAAATTTATTATGCCGGAAGACCGATTCTTGAGGGGTGGCTTGACTGGCATCTTCCCCGTATGCGCTGGTTGTTCGGTTTGTGCGCGGTGGTGTTGGGTAGTCTCTTGTATGTGGTATTTGGCAGTGTTCGGGCAGTAGCAATTTGTTTTTGCGCTGCATTGATGGCCGCGCTGTGGGGGCTGGCAGCAGTCCCGCTGCTGGGGTATCATCTCACGCCGGCAACCGTCTTGGTGCCGTTTTTTGTGTTTTCACTGGGCATCTGTCATAGCGTACAATTCATTAAACGCTATTTTTATGAATCACAGCATGCGGTATCTCGATTGGATGCAGCACGGAATGTTTTCCGGACGTTGCTGGTGCCGGCCTCGGCCTCACTTATTACCGACAGTATTGGATTTTTTTCGCTGTTGCTTATACCGCTTGATCTCATAAAGGCTCTGGCACTCACGGCAGGTATCGGCATCCTCAGTCTTTTTGTATCGGTGATTCTGTTTATTCCCGCGGTACTGTCATATGTGCCGGTGCCTTGTGACCGATGGTGTGGTGCAGTAAACCGCAGAACCCTCTTTGACCGCCTGCTACCATGGCTTGCAGGCCACATTCAAATGCACCGCAGCGCCATCATTGCGCTCTTCGCACTGCTGGGCATCTGCAGCATGGGATGCATGAGATACCTTTCCGTGGGCGATAACCAGCCAGGGTCATCTACCCTGTATCCGGATTCGCACTACAACCGGAGTGCACGGCTGATCACCGAACTGTTCAGCAGTGCAGATCCGCTTTATATTTTAGTGCGCGGGACAGTCAATGAGGCGCTGGTCAGCTCCGAAGTGTTACATGAAATGGAATCTCTCCAGAAACATATCCTTGAACATGTGCCCGGCGCCGTCCGCGCCCGCTCCCTCGTTGAGCATATTAAGGCATTTAATATGATATTTAATGGATTTGACCCCGCATTTTTTCGCATACCGCAGCTTGATGCAACTATTGGAGAGTATTTGTTCCTTTACTCAATCGCCGGCTATCCGGGGGATTTTGATTTTCTGTGCGATCGGGATTTTACCCATGCAAACATTAGAATAGATATGGGTAATCGCACGACAGCAACAGTGAACACCATTATACATGAAACTGCTGCATGGATTGCAGCCTCCCACCGTTCAGCCCGCATAACCTTTGCGTTTCCCGGCGGGCTGGCCGGTATTCAGGCGGCGATTCATGACACAATACGCCGCACCATCCCCTTATCTGTACTGTGCACCGGACTGGCTCTGTTTGGCTGTGCTTCGCTGTTTCTGCAGAGCATGAGAATTGGATTTATCCTGATGGTGCCGCTGTTACTCAGTCTGGTTTTGACGCTTGGCATCATGGGCTTACTGAGCATTCCTCTGACCATCGAGACGCTCCCGCTTGCCTCCCTGGGTATGGGCATTGGCATTGACTACGGTATATACATGGTTGCAGCAATTCCGCGCGCCTCTATAACCGGTGCAGCAATTCTGCAAACACTGGCAACTTCTGGCAAAGCAGTTTTTTTCAGCGCAGTCTCTATGGCGCTGTCCTCGTTGCTGCTGGTCTTTTCGCCGGTGCGAATGGATGCAACCCTCGGAACGTGTCTGTCGCTGCTACTTTTTATCAATATGCTTTCAGCTCTGATCTTCCTGCCGGCCTTGCTTGCCCGCAACAGTGACAAAGCGCTGCACGTGCAGGGTGCTCCGTAATCTAATATGAGGTGTTTATGAACCGGTATATACTTTGTTTTCTTGCAGCCGCTCTCTGTATTATGCAGACTCCAGCTTCATACAGCCAGGTGAGGCAACCGAGTGACGCCATGACGGCTGATGAGCTTATTAGAATCTGGTATGAGATAGAGTTTACCCGTTTTGCTCATGATTATAAAAACTATAACACTTTTTTTCTCATTGACCGCACCGGTGCGCGGCGCGAGCGCAAAGCTTATCGTTCCCGGATTACCGTGCAAAAAAATGGTATTGATTACAAGGATTTTGCCGTCTTCCTCGCTCCTGCGTCAATCAAGGGGGTGGCTATGCTTACCTGGACATATCAGGATCCAAATCGGGAACGGGAACAATGGTTATATTTGCCGTCCATGCGCAAAGCCCGGCGCTCATCGCCGGCCGAAGATGACGACAATACCCTGGGCACGGTTTTGACCGTTGAGGAAATCACTTCATGGCGCCCTGAACATGAGCGATATCGCCTGCTTGGGAAGCAGGACTTCGCCGGTTACACGTCAATTTTTGACAACCAGAAATATTATGCCGGTGAATCCTGTTATGTTATTGAAGCCGTACCTAACCGCAGTACTGCCATACGTTCAAAACGAACGTTCTGGTTGCGCAAGAAAGACGCATGCTGCCTGTTTCAGGAAGTTTTTGACCGCAACGGCGCATTATACAAAACTATTTTTAGAAAATACGATCTCATCGGCGAAAAACAGTATCCCGCAATCGTGCTGGTTGAAGCCCAAGACCTGCGCACACAGGAAAAAACCGTCATCAGGTGCGATACCATAGTATTTGACAGCGGCATAGATGAAGCCGAGTTTAGTGTTGATTATTTGCAGCGCATGAAATGGTAGTTCAGTATTTACGCAAAACAGCAGCGTGTGTAGTTTTACTGGCACTTCTCAGTTCTTCCGGATTTGCCGGAGAGGAAGAGAGAGGTTCACTTACCTGGTACTGGAACACTGAGATAGGGAGCCATACTGCTGCCGTTTCAGAACTTATGAAACTGTATAACAGCCTGCAGATTAAAGGCAGCTATACCTCCCACCGACATCTGTCAGTATTTTTCAACATCAAGAAATTTTATGACAGTGTCTATGATGTGTCAGGCCGGTATGCGGGGGGTTCGCACCGCACCGCACAAAACAGGGGAAACACGTGGCTTCGGGAGATATTTCTTGATGTTGACTATAAACGGTTGTTTCTGCGTCTTGGCCGGCAGCAGGTTGTCTGGGGATCATCCGATGGGGTGCGGGCTCTTGACTGCATCAATCCCGGCGACAGCAGATACGCATATCTGGACGATGCCTCTGAGTATCGCATTCCGCTGTGGATGGCGCGCCTGGAAATAAAACCTGAGACCGATGCCACGCTGCAGCTTTTGTTGATACCTGATTATGAACCAAATATCAGTGCCGAACCCGGCGATGTTTTTGTTTTTCGTCCAACTGTTTTGTCTGAAGAACGACTGTCCGCTTTGCCGTCATTTATCCGGGTTACAGAAAAGAAAAGCACGCCGCTTAATGACTTTCAAAATGGAACCGTTGCCGTGCGCTGGCAGCAGGTGGTTCGCGGCTGGGAATATACTATCAATTACAAATACGGCTATGAGGCGTATCCCCGGGGCACCGGTATTTTTTCCCTGCGGAAAAACAGACAACCAACCCTTCTGCTCATTAAAGATTATACCAAGCGCGTTAACTTTTTCGGTGCGTCGTTTACCAAGGCGGTGCTGAGCGGCTCTCTCAAGGGTCTCACGGTTCGGGGTGAATTTCTTTACACCCGCGGCAAGCCATTTCCCTATGGAAGAAACGGCCGGGTAGCAGGCAATACGGATATTAATACCTATACGTATATACTGGGTTTTGATAAAATTTATCTGACGGATGTCCTGACCAGTCTGCAACTGGTTCAATTTATCCATTCGCGGACCACCTATAAGGGTAGCACGCTGTTTTATTTGGCAACATTTGCGCCTCTGCATCGTGTTGAGACCATGGTCACTTTTAGAATTGCCACTGATTTTTTAGCCGAACGCCTGAAGCCGGAGATGCTCGTGATTTATGACGAGCGCAGCGACTGGCGCATCAGTCCCAAGATAAGTTACGAGGTGAATAATAATTTGTGGATTTATGCAGGCCTCCATCTATTTTACGGAAAAAGTCATTCTCTTTATGGACAGTTCCAGGATGACAGCATGATATATATAGGACAAACACTGAGCTTTTAAATATATTAAAACGATTAAAAGGGGGTTGCACCCATGAGGCTTTCGCTGCCGTGTAACTGGGATTTAGAACTTCTTGAAGCAACCAAAGATTTGCCGGTGTATGACTTTTATGGCGCCATGAATACCACGCCGGTGGGACATGCCCGATCGGCATTCATCATACCCGACGTAGAGCCTGAGACGGTTATCGCGTTTATTGACCGAGCCCATACATTAGGCCGGGAATTTTCCTATGTGCTCAACGCCCCCAATATGGCAAATCTTGAATTTGATCCGCACATTCACCGGGAACTTCTGAACTATTTCAAATGGCTGGTTGATATCGAGGTTGACACGGTGCATGTTTCCAACCCCTATCTTATGGAGGTGATTCTTGAACAGTTTCCGCAGCTTAAAGTCAATGCCTCGGTCATCTGCGGAATTTGTACGCCCGACATGGCCGCTGCGTATCAGCAGATGGGGGTCTCTTCCCTGAATGTAGGGCTTGAAGTTAATCGCGATTTTGCCGCGCTGCGGGCAATCAGAAAGGCCGTCACCGTGCCGTTGATTATTATTCCGAATCTTGCGGATTTGAGGCAGTGCCCATTCAGAACCTATCATTACAGTATGCTGGGCCACACCACCCAGGCCAAAACCCCGGAAAAAGCCTGGCGCTCATGGGCAATGGATCCCTGCACGATGCAGTGCAATGAAAAGAAGCTGAGTTCGCCGGTTGAACTCATCAAGTCGTGTTTCATCAGGCCGGAGGATTTATTTTATTACGATGATTATATAGACATTTATAAACTCTCCGGACGCCATCAAAATACGCCATGGATTACCCGCGCGGCAACGGCATACGCCACGCGCCGTTATGCGGGCAATCTGGTTGATATCCTGGATACGGTCATTATCAACACAAATCATGCGCAGCAGTTGCACATGGAATTCATCGCCCAGTCTGATGCAGAAATACTTGATGTTGATGAGTTTTATGTGTGGGGAACAATAAACTATAATGTCTCCGATGTCATTATGATTGACAACCAGCAGCTTGAGGGATTTATTCACCATTTTGTCAATGAACGCTGCGACATCCGGCGCTGGTGCAGCGAATGCGGCTACTGTGACCAATGGGTTGATAAGGCTATAAAAATAAATCCAGAACTGGCACAAATTTATTTAAACGCGATTCGGGGCCACCGCAAAGCGCTGCGAACCAGCAAATTTGCAGCAAAACCGTAATCCATCATACCGGTGGCAGCACGGGAAGCCGTGAAGGAGACTAAAAGACGCCGCATTCTATTTGTGGTAGAAAATACCACACTTTCGCAGGTGGTGCGCCTTGCAGTGTTGGCGCGCGGGCTGAATCAAGAACAGTACGATGTGCATTTTGCTTCTTCCGCTTTTGATCCGGTAATCTTTGGCGGCACTGCGTTTCGCCAGTGGCAGATTTTCACCATGGACAAGACAGCGTTCTTATCCGCTGCGGAAAAGGGAAAATCATTTTATTCAAAGAAACTGCTGCGTCGTTATGTGGATGCGGATGTGGGCGTAATCCGTGCAGTCAATCCCGATATTATTATCGGGGATGCGCGTTTTTCTCTTGCGGTGAGCGCGCCGCTTACCGGGATGCGGTATGCAGCCCTCATCAATGCGTATTGGAGTCCTTTTGCCGTGCGCGACTCATTCCCGATGCCTGACCATCCTATCGTGCGGCTGTTGGGCGAAAAACGTGCGGCTCGCTATTTCCCACGGGCGTTCCCTGCGGTATGTGCCCGGTTCGTTAAGCCCTTCAACAGGGTGCGGCAGCAATTCGGTCTGCCGCCCGTTGCCAGTTTGCAAGAAATGCTGACATGGGGGGATTTTACTCTGTATCCCGATGCTGCCGAACTTATACCTCTTGAGAATTATCCCGGCACCCATATGTTTCTTGGCCCAATTCAATGGTCGCCTGATGTGGCGTTGCCTGAATGGTGGCATATGCTTGATGTGTCGCGCCCCCTGGTTTATCTCAATATGGGATCATCGGGAAACGTAAAATTACTGCCGGCAATTTTAGAGGGCCTTAACAATCTCCCGGTAACCGTAGTTGCTGCGACAGCCGGCAGGTGGAAACCGGCAGTGCATCAGGCGCACATTTACACCGGCGACATGATACCCGGTGATATTGCGGCACGACGTTCGGCACTGGTCATTTGCAATGGCGGCGCGGGAACCGCCTATCAGGCCTTGCATGAAGGCGTGCCGGTGCTGGGCATCCCGACAAATTTTGATCAGTATTTGGCAATGACTGCTATTGAGCAAGCCGGGTGCGGTATTCTGTTGCGCGGAGGAAGCCTGACCCCAGAAAAACTCAGGCGCGCGGTGCTGGCCATGATTGAAAAACCGGATTATTATGAAGCGGCGCAGCGAATGAAATCCATATTCAGCCAGTATGATCCCGCAGAACGGTTTAGCGCGTTCCTTGAAAAGACTATAAATTAGCCAAAGATATTTGAAATTTACGTGGCTTTGGATTCATTTGTTCGGGCTCAGTGCTCGCTGGACGGATCGTGGTTTCGCTCCAGCCCGCAACTGCTTTCACCGGAAGCAAAAAAAAACGATCCTATGATGAGCGCACAATGCTCAGATTTTAACAGCTAATAATCTTAAAACATGCTGAGGAATTATTCATATGGTTTATCTGCTTGTTCAGTTGATAGTGTTAGTGTTCCTGTCTGTGCAGACGGCGCCGGCCCAGGACTACGCTGCCGGCAGCGTGCAACACGGCGCTATAACCGTTGTCCTAACCGGATTTGAGAATGACCAGGGAGTGGTAAAATTGAGCATGTGCCAATCTGAGGATGAATTCCAGAACAAAATACCGCCATTCTGCGCCGCCACAAAGGAGCTCAAAAATAGAACCGCAAAGTGGACGCTTAAAAATATTCCCTACGGCAGCTACAGCATAAAAGTATTTCATGATGAGAACGCTAATGGAAAACTGGATACCAATGTCCTGGGTATGCCCATTGAACGCTATGGATTTTCAAACCAGGCACGCGGACAATTCGGTCCGCCGCCGTTCTCCAGGGCTGCATTCATGCTGAATTCCCCGCATAAAGAAATAACAATCCATGTTCAGTAGCAATCATAACAGCAGAGCATGGTTTTTAGATATGATTATAAGGGCAGGTATAGAGGAGTGGTATTAGCTGAATCTGCCTATCGCTGCCCCATCGCGGACGGTCAAAAGTGCTATGAAAGAACCGGGAACCACAGGAAACCGCAGAGCAGAACAAAACCAGTGCTGGTTCCCTCTTGCCATAAACCGTTTTTCGCTATGCTCTGCGGTTAATTATTGACCATATCACCAATCTAAACAGGAGACGTTTCATGACTAAGCGGGTAGCAATTGTGGGTGCGGGAGTTGGCGGTCTTGCCACCGCCGCGCGGCTGGCACATCGCGGCTATGCGGTAGAGGTGTTTGAAAAGCTTTCCCGCTGCGGCGGGCGCAATCACATCATTGAGGACCAGGGCTTTTTGTTTGACACGGGACCGTCATTTGTGCTCATGCCGGATTTTTTTGAGGAGCTATTTACCTTTTGCGGGAAAAAGCTGACTGACTATCTTGATTTTATGCCGCTGGATGAACACTACAAAATCTTTTATCCGGACGGAACGTCCGTTACCGTGTACCGGGACAGTGAGAAAACCAAGGAAGAACTGGAGAAGATAGAGACGGGAAGCAGCCGCGGCTTTGATCGTTTTATCGCAGAAACCGCCCGCATCTACAATATCGTGCGGCCGCTTATGAACACATGCTATACCAAAAAAGCGCTGCTTAATCCCCGGTACTGGCTGTTAATCAAAAAATTGAGGGCCTGGGAGTCTTACTGGAATTTTGCGAAGCGATTTTTCTCAAGCGACAAGCTCTGCTACGCCTTCACGTTTGAATCAATGTTTATCGGCGTGTCCCCCTTTGTGGCACCGGCCTTTTACAGCGTTATTACCTATGCTGACCATGTGCAGAAAATATTTCACCCCCGCGGCGGGATGTATCAGATTCCGCTCGCGCTGGAGAAGCTGTGCACATCGTTTGGCGTAACGTTTCATTTCGACAGACCGG
This sequence comes from uncultured Thermodesulfobacteriota bacterium, assembly GCA_964594075.1. GTDB lineage: Bacteria > Desulfobacterota > WTBG01 > CAIYCZ01 > CAIYCZ01 > CAZQKW01. The sequence goes on from CAZQKW010000064.1 coordinate 8,712, forward strand.
TAAAAAAAATCGGACCGCATGATGGTTCATTGAAACTGAGCGCTGATGAATCGGACCGACACTTTGACACCGTCGTGATCAACGTCGATTATCCCTACGCGCAACGCGTGCTTTTGTCGCGAAGAATTCCCCGCTATAGTTATTCTTGTTCCACCTATCTCATGTATCTCGGCCTCAAGACCAAGGTGCCGGGACTCAGCCACCATAATCTGCTCTTTGCGGAGGATCTGAAAAAGAATGTCCGGCAGATTTTCACCGACAAAACGATACCCGACGACCCGTCGCTGTATATTCACGTGCCGACGGTTACTGATCCCTCGCTGGCTCCTCCGGGCGCCGATCTGGTGTATATTCTGGTGCCGGTTCCGAATCTTGAACAGGCACGGGAAAATTTCTCCGATCACGAGCAGGAATTCAGGAACATCGTTTTTGCAAAAATTCACCGCATGACCGGTATTCGGCTCGAGGAATTGGTCGCGGTGGAGCACCGCTTTTATCCGCAGGACTTCGTCACCCGGTATAATCTCCAGCATGGCGCCACTTTTGGGTTGGCACACAACCTCATGCAGAGCGCTTTCTTTAGACCGCCCAATAGGGATGCGTTTATCAATGGCCTCTACTATGTGGGGGGGAGCACGCAGCCGGGCGGCGGGCTTCCCGTGGTGCTGTCAAGCTCACGCATCGTTGCAGATCTCGTCAGCGGTACAGCCAGGCCTATTTATTGAGACGTTTCAGATAATCAACAACCGCTTGAATAGTTGTAGCCGGCGTAGATGCGCCTGACGCCACGCCAACGCTGCGGGCACCTCTGAACCACTCCGGCCGTAGTTCTTGTTTTGAGTGCACACAGTAGGTTTTTTTGTTCAACGCATGGGAAATCTGGCATAACCGCTGTGTGTTTGCGCTGGTGCGCGAGCCGATAATCACCATCACATCATTTTCCAGTGGCATGGTTCTGATTTCTGCCTGCCGCAAGCGAGTAGGCTTGCAAATAGTGTTAAAAAACCGCACGTCCGGTATATAAGCCTTTAATTCGTCAATAATTTTAAATACCGTTTCAGCATTCTGCGTGGACTGGACGACCACCGCAGCTTTGCGAATCTTATTGACGGCGCGCACCGGAAACTGATGCAGGCGGTCAATCACAAGAGGGCGTTTATTGAGCTGGCCGACTATGCCATGCACCTCGTCGTGGTTGCGATCGCCGATGATGATAATCGCATACCCCTCCTGCTCCATGCGCTGGGCAATTTTATGGATGCCTTTGACCATCGGACAGGTCGCATCAACGATCTTATACCCGCGACGCTGTGCTGTCTGGATTTTCTTGAGCGCGGTGCCGTGCGCGCCGAGCAGCAGGGTTTTGCCCGCCCCCCGTCCGATGCGTTTTATGCGTCTGATGCCGGCGCGTTCAATCTCTGTGATGACGTCTTCATTATGAACGAGGTCTCCCAGCATCTCCACCCGGGTGTCGGTGGCTATGGTTTTCTGCGCAATGTCAAGCGCCCGTTTTACCCCGAAACAAAACCCGCCAAAACGCGCGATATTAATTTTCACCGATACGCACCTCGGAGGAAAATACGCAGGGCCATGGCAATTTTGCCGGCCGTGCTTACCCGGGCCCGCGTGCAAAACACGTCGTAATTATTTTTTTCAATTGCAGATAGTATGCCGGCATACAGGTCCTTCATGGCGTATACGACAAACCGCGACCTGCGGTCGGCAAGCATGCTGATGCCTGCTGCAGCCCTCTCATAATAGGCGCGGGTGCGGCTGATTTGAAACTGCATGAATGACTTAAACGCAGCGTCCACCGTGCCGCGGGAAAGATGCTCCGTGGAAATGCCAAACTGCTGCAGCTCCTGCCGGGGGAGATAGACCCGGCCCCGGTCAAGGTCCTCCCGAATATCCCGCAGTATGTTGGTAAGCTGCATGGCGACACCTAAGTGCACCGCGTGTGTTTCTGCCGCAGGGTTATGGGCGCCGAAAATTTTCAGCATAATCAGTCCGACCACGCCGGCAACCTTATAGCAGTACTGGTATAACGCCGCAAAATCCTCATAGGCGGTATTGTTCAGATCCATGAACATTCCCGCAATGAGCTCATCAAAATAGAGTTGGGGAATAGCAAAGGTTATGACCGTTTCCCGAAACGCCCTGAGCAGGGCATCAGACAGCGGTGCGCCGTCATAGACCGCATGTATCCTCTGCTGCATCTGCGAAAGGTTTTCGGCAACTGCTGCAGATGAATCTTTGTCCACCAAATCATCGCTGATGCGGCATACAGCATATACCGCATAAGCGGCAGCGCGTTTCTCTGCCGGCAGAAAATGCGAGGCGAAATAGAATGTTTTTGCGTGCTGCTTGGTTATGGTGCGGGCGGTGCGAAATCCGTCTGCTGTGGATTTGTTCATACCAATATTCAGTGCAGTAATGAAAAAAAGCGACCAAAGTTTCTGTTGCATCAGATGAACAGGATATATAAAATGCTCATCATATGTCAACCTATATGACCGTTCTTATTATTGCAGGAATTGTCCCTTTAGCGCTTAGTTTCTGGCCGGGGCTTACATTCTATCAGAACATAAGGGCTCTGTTCATCAGCATAGTGCTGGTGGTGACCCTTTTTGGCGCATGGGATATTTTTGCCGTGTATCGGGGGCACTGGTTTTTTAATCCGGATGGCGTATGGAGCGTGAAAATTATCAACCTGCCGGTTGAAGAGGTGTTGTTTTTTATTGTGATACCTTTCTGCTGTATTTTTACCTGGGAAGCACTAAACTATATTAACGAGAAAATGCGGTGAAAGAATACACGGTGCTTGCCGTTTTTTCAGTTCTGGCAACGATGGCATTAGACCGCACCAGCGGGGTGCGAGTCCTCAGAAGAAAACTTTACTACATTTTTTTTACCGTGATTATCGCCTTTAAACTCCTCGTGAACGGGTATCTCACCCGCCATATTGTAATGTATAATCCCAAATTTTTTATGGGCATACGCATTGGCACCATTCCGCTGGAAGATTTTCTTTTTGGGTTCAGCATGGTGACCATAAGCATTATATGCTGGGAGTATTGTAAAAAAACCCACCGTGCGTGATCAGCCTATCTGGAGAAGCTGCGCAGCAAACCGGCCTAAAAGATCCCGGTACTTTTTCTTCATGGCGAGGGAATCAAGCAGGTGCCGCGATGTCCGATACAGCGCTTCAATCTCTTGCCGGGCAAACCCAAGCGCCCCCGTTGCAGAAATTATTTGTTTCATCGCCATTACATCAGCAGGGGTGACCTGCCTCCGGGATAATATCTTTTGCATCGTTTTTTTGTCCTTACTTGCGGCCGCGCGGTAGGCATACCATACCAAGATGGTTTTTTTTGCCTCCTGCAAATCAGCAAGAACCGATTTGCCAATGTCTTGTTCGCTGGCAAACATGCCCAGAATATCATCCTGGATTTGAAAGGCTCTGCCGATGCACACGCCATAGCGTGAAAGCGCAGCGCATTGCTGCCGGGAGGCGCCGGCAAGTTCTGCGCCGATAATCAACGGAGAGGCAAAAGAGTAATAGGCTGTTTTCAAGTCATAGGTTTTATATATATGATCTTTTGTTACGGTTTCTATATTCTCAGCACCATATAATAGTTCATTAAACTCGCCGGCTCCGGTGCAGATTGTTGTCTCGATAAATTTCTGGAGCGCGCGTTCCTTGCGCCTGTGGTCAATTTTTATAGAGAGAAATGCATAGAGCGCCATTGCATATAAGATGTCGCCAATAACTATTGCTAAATCCTGACCGTTAAATTTTAATTTTTTGAAACGCGCCAAATAATGGTTGAGCATGGTGTGCACAGCGGGCCCCCCGCGGCGCGTCTCTGATTTATCAATGATATCATCATGGATCAGGGTAAAATCGTGCAGCAATTCAAAAGACAGAGCGCAGGTATAGAGATTGGATGCTGCTTTTCTGCTGAACCCGAGGTAGCCGACGATAAACAAGATCGGCCGAATGCGTTTGCCATCGCGGAGGACAAAATCCTGGATATTGTGGAGCAGCAGCGGAGAAAGCTTACAGAGCAGGAAGCGCCGATCTATGGTGGTAATAAATTGTTTAAGACTTTGCTCAATGCGTGCCTTTATGCGAAGCATCAGTTGCTCTGATTCGGTTTGCATTGCCTGTTTCACGCGTGGATGACCGCTTTCTTTGTCTGGGATTTATGTTTGGTGTCCGTTTTCCTAAGGGGTCGCATCCAGATAGGCAAGACGGCTCGTATAGCGCCCACGGGTGCCGATAAACGTGGAAATGGCGCTCGTCGGGCAGATATTATAACACCCCCAGCATCCGGTGCAGGCGCTGCTAAATCGCGGGTAGGGATTAAGAGAAATTGCATTGCTGGCACAATACTTCTGACATATGCCGCAGCGCGTGCAGCGAGATTCGTTTACCTTTTTTGTTCCCATGATTGAACGCAGATAGGTCGGCTTATTGCCTCCGCCGATGTAAGAAAAAGGGTTTAAAAATGCATAGCTGAGCACAACCGGTGTTACAGCATTATTCTGCGCGCACTTGATTATTGACTGATAAATAATTTCACAGAATTCGTGTATTGAGGGCAGATCACGTGTATCGGGCCGACCTTGGTTCGGCGTGATACCTGCCAACCGTGCCACCGGCCAGCTTACCTCGGCACAGAATTGGTGTGCAGCACATACCACCCATTTTTTCTTATTCAGTATTTGAGAGAGCATCCATAAACTGCTGGCGCTTAATCCGGCACAGGTAATATAGATAAAAGCCGGTTTTCCCGGCACTGCCGGCAGACGCGCCATGAAATCAGTCATGGAAAAAGCCGGCCTAAAGCCCATTACCGGGCAGCCAAATCCGATCATGGTAAAGTCATCAATATCTGAGGTATCGTGCTGGTGCGCAATGTTTCTGGTTACCACCTCGACCCTGCGCTGGGTTAACTGTTTTGCAATCTGGCCGGTTGCCCATCCCGTGTTGCCCGAAGCGGTATGGAAATAAATGAGCGTGCGATAGCCGTGGGGCTTGTTTTCTCTATCCATCGTGCATCCCGGTGTTGTTCTGATTTTGCTCACCTGACAGTTTTATACGCGCCGCAGACACTCTATTATGTAGCAGAAATACCCGATATCGTCCAATGCAAATCTGCGCCGGTGCCCCGTAAAAAACTGAGCTGCACGTAGACCGCCACATTTTTATAAGGTCATTTCGCTCGTTTCATTTTAAAAGAGTTTGTGTTAGTGATGGTGCGTTATGCATTTAAAGGACACGAGTAAACTGCCACAAAATTCAATCGCATGAAACGGCCGCTTGTTCCCATTGTGATCTTTTATTTAATTGGCGTGCTCACGGCGCATTATCACCTGGTGTCATTACCCGTGGTGCTGATAACCGCTGCTGCCGTGTTTCTGGTTTTTCTTGCGGCATTTCTCTATAACGAAAAATATATCGCAACCTTTTCAGCATTAATCCTGTTTGGTTGTCTCGGCTATCTCATGCTCTACCCCAACACCCCGACCAAACAGGCTCAATCTTATAGTGCCACATTCACTGGCGGCAAGAGAATCAACATGGAGGGCATAATTGATGAAACGCCGCAGCGCGCAAAAGGGCGCACGAGACTGTATATCCGGGACGTAACGGTGCATGAAAAAAATTGTTCCTATGCATTTCCGGGCAGAATTCAGGTTTCCATCAAGCGCGCGCATATGCTGTTTCGTTATGGTGACCGAATCAGATTTTTTGCCACGCTGAAAAAGCCTAAAAATTTACAGAATCCGGGTGGCTTTGACTATGAACGGTATCTGGCTTACCAGCATGTGTATGCTACCGCATTTCTTGCCGATGATCGCGGCCTTATAATAATAAGAAGCGGAGAGGGGAACAGGTTTTTGCAGTTCATTGAGGAGCTGCGGCGCCGGATACGCGAAAGTTTAGAAAAGCAGGTGCCATCGCCCTCGCGGGACATTCTTAAAGCGCTGGTCATTGGCGAGCAGGATACAATTCCCGATCAGATTAAACAGCAGTTTTCCCGTTTAGGGCTCTCCCATCTGCTGTGCATATCGGGGCTTCATGTCAGCATTGTGGCATGGCTGTCGTATCTGCTGGGTATGTCGCTATTACGGATATACCCCCGGTTCCTGCTGTATATAAATGCCTTTAAACTGGCGGTCTTTTTTTCTATTTTCCCGGTGCTGTTATATTGCTTCATAGCAGGCTTTAACATTCCGACCATGCGCTCAGCAATTATGGTTATATGTTATCTCATCGCGTTGCTTCTGGGAAGAAGAGAAGATCTGCTTCATACGCTTTTTGTCGCAGCATTCATGACGCTTCTGTTTATACCAACATCGCTGTTTCATCTGTCTTTTCAATTATCATTCAGCGCAGTTCTGGCACTGATTATTCTGGTTCCCCGCTGGCGATCTTTCATGCCGGAGCAAGAGAAAGACCCTTTTGAACAGAGAAACCCGGTTCTTGAAAAATGCCGGCATCTCTTTCGAGATTCGTTTCTGGCTTCTGCGGCAGCAATTTTGGGCACTGCGCCGCTGGTTGCTGTAAGCTTCCACTATTTTTCATTTCTGGGAATTTTCTCCAATATTATTATTACCCCGCTGGTAACATTTCTCATTGTTCCGCTCGCACTGCTTGCAGCGTTTGTTCTGTTCCTGATGCCCGGTCTCGGCACACTATTATTCAGCACTGCCGGGGTATTGACTGATATATGCCTTAACTGCACAGCATCCTGGTCGCGCATACCAGGTGTAGAAATAAAGCTGGGGACTCCTGCCCTCTGGGAAATAACGGTTTTTTATCTGCTGGTTGCCGGATTTACCTTCCTGTGGAAAACCACATTAAGGGGCTGTGTTTTTGTGGCTGCGGTCAGTTTTATACTTCTCGAAGGCGGGCTTTTCTTTTATGCTCAGGCAGGCCCCGGCTTATTGCGGGTGACATTTCTGGATGTGGGAGCCGGGGATGCAGCGCTCATTGAATACCCGCGGGGTCAGACCATGCTCATTGACGGCGGGGGATTTATGGATGAAAACATTGACATCGGAGAAACGGTAATCGCTCCCTTTTTGTATCACCGGGGTATTAAACAGGTTGATTATTTGGTGCTGAGCCATCCACACAAGGATCACGTGGGGGGATTGCCGTATATTGCAGAAAATTTCAGGGTAAAGGAGTTGTGGCTTAATGGAGAAACGGGCGCCTTTGAAGCTTATGCCAGATTAATGAGAGCGGCACAACACAAGGGTATAAAGAAAATATATTGTTCTGCTAAAACATCGCCAAGAAGTATTGATGAAGTGCGCATTGATTTCCTTGCTCCCGATGATATTGCGCTAAAGGGCAGTAATAATGATCAGTCAGCTACCAACAATAACTCGCTGGTCATGAAGCTCACATTTGGCGCAATGCAATTTCTGTTTTGTGCTGATATTTTGCAGGACATCGAACACAGATTGGTTGACGAGAATGTTCCTGTTGAGGCGACGATTATCAAGGCGCCGCATCACGGAGGCAATAGTTCAAATACAGAAGAATTTATTCGGGCAGTTTCGCCACAGGTTGCGGTTTTTAGCTGCCGTTCATATGGGAAGCTCATGCTTCCTCATCCAGATGTTCTCGCCCGATACCGTAAAGGAGGCGCAACAATATATCAGACCGACAAAAATGGGGCTATCGTCATTGAAACGGATGGCACAACATATCACGTAGCGCCGCATAAAAAAGAGGCTGATGGCTAAAGGATAGCCAAAGATAACTTGAAATTTATGAAAATTCAAAACTTGAATACCCCGCTTTGTAAGCGGGGATGAAAAG
>CAZQKW010000065.1:0-16117 GCA_964594075.1 uncultured Thermodesulfobacteriota bacterium
TAAAGATGTTTTAAAATTTTTGATGCCCCGCCTTGTAGGCGGGGTAATTCACTTAATTTTTTTAAACCAATCTTAGATTGCAAGCCTTTAACTTATTATAGTTTTAATCATATAAAATTGCAATTAATTTTTAGAGACTGTTGATTTGAATGGATAGCCTTTGTTTGAAGTCTGCAAAAATGGCGAACAACTTAATCCGGTCGAACAATTGCCGAATAAAACATCAGTGCGCAACAGAAAAAAACGATCCCGGGTTGCCGTTAAAAAAATACGGCTTCCAGCAAAAAAGAAATTGCAGATTATTGAGGCCTGCACTATTCTGTATTAAATAGAATTTTAAAAATAGATTAACATCTAAATACCTGACTGTTAACCTCTAAACTCAATGCATAATAAGGGAAAAATCATTTTAGCAATGGGGGGCATTATTGCGGCCTATGTCCTCAGCTCCTTTTTTATGAGCAATATTATTGATGAGGATGCATTCATCTATTTCCGGTGTGCAGAAAATATACTACAGGGCTCCGGGTATGTCTTTAATCAAGGCGGAGAAAAAATAGAGGCGTGCAGTTCAGCGACGTGGTTGCTGCTGCTGGTTTTGTTCCGATGGCTTGGTTTTAACATAATTATCGCTGCAAAAATCCTGGGTATTATTCTGGGTGTGGTATCATTGGTGCTTATTTATCTAGTAACCCGGAACTTTCTGAATGACATGCCCTGGGCTGTGGTGCCGTCTCTACTTACAGCCCTCACCCCGCCATTTATCCTGTGGAATCAAATGGGGCTGGAAACATCATTGTACACGGCGACCTTACTGCTATTAGTCCTTATTTGCATGAACGATGCACAGTTTTTCTGGTCATGGCCTGTCGTCGCCCTGTTTCTTATTGCTACACGCCCCGAGGGTTTTTTCCTGGTCTTGGGGCTGACATCGGCGTTCTATTTTTTAAGGGTGCAAAAAAAGGAGCTTAGGTATTCAACCCTATTTTTTTTATGTGGGGCTTTCTGTCTGCTGGCCACCCGCTTCTTTTATTTTCACGACTTTCTCCCCAGCCCGTTTTATCACAAAATACAACCCGGCAAATACAAAATGGGGATACAGTATATTCACCACTGTTTCAGAGACTATTATCTATACGCTTTTATTATTCCCGCACTTTTTTTTATATTTAAAAAATGGAACTGGGGGAAAAGGCGGTTCATTTTGTTTGGATTTAACATTATTTATTTATTGTGGGTTATTATTGCAGGCTCTGATTATAAGCCTTTTTACCGGCATATGGTTCCGGTTTTGCCACTACTATATATATACATAATAACAGGGGTGCTACAGGCTCTCGCGGCTGCAATATCGAGCAGAAATCTTCTATCGGTGGGTTATGTGATTATTGCAGCAGTCGCGATATTTCTTTTTTCACCTGTGCAGTGGTATTTTGAGGATCGCATCGAACATTTTGGATTAAGCCGGGTCAACGATTTTCTCGCTGCCCCCGAACGCTATATATGCCTATGTGTGAGCAGGTTTACGGAGCCTGTAAAGTATGATTATAACGGTGAACTTGACACACAGATTCTTTTGGGAGAATTTATTAAAAAAAACTATACTCCTGGTGCGGTCCTGGTTTATGATCAGATGGGCAGAGTTCCCTATTGGGCCGGCACAGCCTTCTGCTTTATTGACAGCAATGGGCTTACCGACAGAGTAATCGCCCGGGCGGAATTTTACGAAAAAAGCAAGGAAAGCCTTGGGTTGCGTTTATATGAACTGGTATCAAGATATCTTGTCTCATGGGCGTTTTGCAAAGGGGCATGCAGCTATTTCGCGGCTGGGAAAAAAGAACTTTTAGACTATATATTTTCCAAGAATCCGGACGCAATTTTATGTTTTGCTCCAATGAGAACGATGATTATCAATTATCTTGGGCATGACCAGCGGTTCAAAAACAATTATTGTCTAAAATTTGGAATATCGGGAGTGCTGATCTTTGAAAAAAATGATATCGCCCGAAAGCAGTTAAACATTCCAAAGGGGCTTTCCATAAAATTTCAAAAGCATTTAGCAAAAGACCCGTATATAAGAAATCATCCGCTTGTTAGCGGTAATAAGTAAAAAGAAATATTTTTGGCTTTCTATGGCGGTTTCTCAAAAGCTACCCCATTCGCTCAGATGTGGCGGAGCACTTCTTGAGCTGCTCGTTTGCCACTGAATAGAACTTTATCAGTCCAAAAATAATCCCATTCCCCAAACCGCCCGCAAGAATAATAATGCTTCTTCTTTAAGTAATTGTGAATAAAATTTATTGCATATAACCTATCATGATCCATAATTGCATAGGCATATTCAAGTATGCGTGCTGTCGCGACTATTGGCGATGCATTACCCGCAACGAATCCCTGATCCTTAAGCTCTTGCCAAGCACGCTCCAATAAATTGTCAGGAGTGGCCGGAAGTTCTCTATGCTTGGAAAAAGAGATTTCTGCTTGTAAGGAACATATATCATGATGCTCCATATCCGCCGTCAATTTGCAAGGATAATGTATACGATGGAAGCAGGCATCTTGCTGATCAAAATAAATCCACTGAAATTCATTGGACACCAGATTTCTTGAGACGAAGTTCATTAATAAAATTCCAATCCAGCGCAGTTTTTCAATTGCATTACGCACGTCTTTGGGCAGATCAACAACCAGGCGTAACAGGTCGGGAAGAGGGAGCGTTGAAATAACATGCTCGTATTTGCAACTCGTGCCATTACTGAGCTTAATCGTCTGATTATACAAATTAATTTCAACGACATGCACACCAAGCTCGACCTTGATTTTTCTCCTTATAAGGGAAGAAAGGCCATTCGCAATAGATTGAGAACCACCTTTTCGTGGATATCGAAATTCTTTGATATAATTTACTGCCAGGCTTCGATTCGTCAGAGCGCCGCGTATAACTTCTGGTAATTCGGGCAGTATTACCCGTGAACCAGTCCATTCAGTCGTTAATTCCCGGGGATGGACAGTCCATATTTTGCGAGCATAAGGAATCATAAAATGGTCAGTGAACCCATTGCCAAAATAATTTCGGCAATACTCTTCATAATTCCTTGAGTTAAAAACTGTGCCCCGCGCGATCGCCAGTTGCTGAGTCGCAAAATCCACAACACAGTCAGTAACGATATCCCGCGGAAGTTTAAAAAGATGGAGATTATAGGGGAATTCCACCAATTGTTTAAAGGACCACTGGCCAGTTTTTGCTGGTTTTGTTATGTATCCCACGTCCTTTAGCGCCGTTTGAAAAATTTTGGTGAAATATGGATCGGTATGAAAATAAAGATGCGGCCCAAAATCAAAGTGGTGGCCCTGTATGGTATCTGTCCTTAGTAACCCACCGAGGGTAGCTTCTTTTTCAAAAAGTGTAACGTCCAGATAATCTGGCAAATTCAGCGCTGCGCTGAGACCGGCAAGCCCACCGCCAAGAATAACTATACTCATAATATCTTTTTATTTCCTCTGAAAAGGAGAAATGTGTATCGTTTTCTTAAACGAAAAAGGTAGAGGACAAACAGCACGGAGTTCTTTACAAGGGGAAAAAGAGATTCATGCATGCCCTTGCCTTGGGTTCGAGGAAAATGTTCAACAACAATTTCATCTACCTTCAAACCCAGCCTCTTGCATTCACAGTAGATTTCCGGTCCTGCGCTGTTAATTTTCTCTTTAATACAAATCTGACGGGCGGCATTTAGCGTTAGCACTCTATACCCACAATTAATATCATGGAGAGAATGCCCAAGCAAAAATTGGGAAACAAATCTCAGACACGCAGAAAAGACTTTTCTCACCCAAGCATCTTTTCTGAACTGTTTCCATCCAAAAACAACATCACATGAGCCATTCTCCAAAAGTGGCAGGGCTTTTTTAAGATCTCGGGTAGTATGCTGATTATCTCCATCAATAATTGCAATGTATTGCCCGGCAGTACAGGATAAGGCAGTGACGTGAGATCCTGAATAAAAACGATTTTCAGGATGTCGAATAAGACGGACTGAAGGATCAGTTTTGGCTATATTTTCAACAATGTGCGGAGTACGATCGGTCGACGAATTATCAATAACAATAATTTCGTACCGGTCGTTTCCAACTATGGCCGGCAAATTCTCCTGTGCGTCCCTAATACACGCGGCAACGTTATTTTCTTCATTGAAGACACAAAAGCAAACGCTTAGTTTAAGAGGCTCAATGTCCATTCTTCACATCAAATACCGGCCGCCCTCAAACAAACATGCCACAGACGTGCCCATAAGAAAGGAGATTAATGCGTGAGGATATCACTAATCCAGTTTAATACACCTTGAAAGGGTTCCCGTGAAAAAGGAAGAACTTCATATGAGGACCTGGTGAATACCTTCGAAATATTTTCACCCCGCGGTCGATCTAACTTGCCAACATGTAATAGATTCTGTTTTCCATATGCCGTAAATATTGCCATAGCTAAATCAACCAGCTTCAGAGGTTGCCCAGAATTAATTTCTATAATAGGTGACAACGATTTCCAATCTAAATCCACAATGTTGACAATGGATTCTGCAATATCATCCACATGATGATATTCTCGCAACTGCTCGCCGGAAGACATGGCAAAAATGGTATTAGTTCTAATGGCATTAATAATCTGACCTAAAAACATGTGATCCTTAGGTTCTCCGCCATATAATGTATGTAGTCGACAATGAAGTAATCGATCTTTTTTATCTGGACGATTGGCAATCTCTGCAACAAATTGCGAAAGTTCAAATTTTGATCGCAAATAAGGATTAGTTTGACATGCCTCAGGCCATAGCTCCTGAATAGTTCCAATGGTTAGATAGCGAGTGTTTGGAAGATTCCCTGTCGCCTCAATCACCCGGCGAGGAAACTCAAAATTAGAAAAAAGTATTTCATTGCCAGGAAGCCGCGGATCTGTTAACCCATTCGCAAAAATAAAAACAGCTTTCCCGTAAGTCTCGATGTCCGAGATAAGTTTTCCAAACTCAGCACTAAATATATCAATAGATTTTGTTACAAAAATGCTCAAATCGCTCCAGTGAATCGAATAAAGACGATATCTCCCCGTTTTAATAAAACGCTTATATAAAGCGCTTCCTAAGCGACCCTGTGAACCAAAAAGAATAATTAAGTTTTTCAACGAAACCCCTAACAGCGAAATAGAGCTACATCCGGTTGCTTTCCAAATTTTTATGAAATAATATTGGCATCATCCCCGTTCAATAATTAAGTGCAGCACTTAATTATTGAACGGGGATAAATAATAACAAAATATATGCTCAAAAAAAAGAAAAAAATTGTAAAGGGAAGAAAATAAGTTATAAAATTATTAATGTTGCATGTAACGTCATCACTCAGAAATGAACGAAGAAGGTCGTGCAATTATTTTACGCGGCAGCGTTGATGCCCGATTCTCTGTTGACACACGATCTTCTCAAACCTTATACTTGTCTCATCGCCGAGCCTGATTAAAATCATGACGAATGACATCGACGGAAAAATCACTGAGCGGTCCTCCTGATTTTTTAGAAGACAAAACAAAATATTGTATAAGATTCTCCACTAAGGCAGTGCAAATGAAAACCGACAGAAATTCTATCCTTGCTTTTTCAATAATATTATTGGGTTTTTTTCTAAGGGTGTATCATTTAGGAGATAACAGCTTCTGGAGTGATGAAGCAATAACATTGGAGGCCGCCACACAGCCAACCATCAGAAAAATGATCGGATATATCCGTTCACATGCAATGGCAATGCCTGCTGATTATATTGTTACCAGGATCGTTAGCTATGCAGACACATCAGAGTTCATTTTAAGGTTTCCATCGGCAATATGGGGGACGTTAACGCTTATAGTATGTCATAGGTGTGTAAAATTGTGGTATGATAAAAAAATAGCGTTATTTTGTATTTTGCTGCTCGCTATTTCTCCTACGCTTATCCATTATTCCCAGGAGCTCAGGTTTTATTCTGCGCTTATCTGCTTCTATTCTCTGTCAAATTTCTTTCTTTTTCGGGCGATAGTCCTGTCTTCAAAGTCTTCCTGGTTTATTTATAGCGTTGTTACCCTAATTGGGGGGTATTTCCACCCCTATGTGCTGCTGAGTGCAGTCAATGGCTTTTTATATTTGGCTTTTTTTGGAGGAACACTGTCAAAGGATTATAAGAAATTCATTCTCTTAATTGTCAGCACACTTTTTGCCATCATTTTGATTTTACCCGGTTATCTGGTCTTTAGTGGCGGACATAAGTTTCACTATGGACTTTTTCAATGGGGGCAACCCCTGTTTTTGATTTTTTATGGCCTTGGATGGCGTGCTATGCACTCTTCAACGCCGATTATGGGGATGTGGGAGTTATTAAATATTAGCTTTGTCATTATAGGTCTGCTTTTTGCAATGGTCAATATTAAAAAAAATAGATTTGTGTTAAGCATGGCAATTGGCGCTATGCTGCAAATCGGCATAATTATTCTCCTGGACTGGAATAAGGGATACTGGTTCCTTCCCCGGCAATTAGTTTACCTTATACCAACCACAATTCTATTAATTGGTGCTGCTTATGCGGGCTTGTTGGATTTTATAAAAGTAAGGAACTCAGGATCGTCAGTCAGAGCATGGTGTACGTTAATTATTATTTCGCTTTTTACTTTATCTTCCTTGCCGCGACTGTTTGATTATTATTTTGAGTATACTAAAAGCACGGCTCGGGAAATTGCACAAAAACTGATTGAGATTCATACTGCGGGAGATCCGGTTTTAATAATTCCATGGTTTGAAAAAGTTACATTTCGTTTCTATCTTTTAAAATCACAAAAGGGACAAAATATTTTTCACAATGACTTAAGAGCGATTGACTGGAAACAATTACCATCAGCAGTAACTGAATCATCAAAAACAACTTATTTAATTACAAATAAGTTTAGAAATCTGGCATTTTTTAGTAGAGAAGACCAAGAAAAACGGGAAATATTAACAGCGCTTAAATTTAAAGAATGTTTTGTGCCTGAAAAACAGGGTGTTGACACGCAGATACTTTATGTAAGGGAATAACGGAGAAATTGAAATAAAGAACATTATTGCTGTTCGTTGCTGTTTTTATGCTTGCGTGGACTTTCTGTGTTCCAGAAACTTGTTCAATAAAATTTTAAAAATTTTATATAGACAATGATGATGGAAGCAAAATGAAGAAAACTTATTGGGGAGTTTTTTTATAACGTTGTCTACGCTTGCTTGAGAAATATCTTTTTAACCTGCATATTCTCAGCGACAATGCATTATGCTTTTGTTTGAAAGTCTATGCCACTCGCTATGATGGGTTTTGGGTGCAGCAACATTACAGTTTTCTTATTCCCCCACTATTTTCTCAGAAACGGTGTTCAGGCCATCTATACGATGTATTTTTATGATCGGCATGCTTTTCATTTATTGCGGAATCAGTTTGGTTTTATTAACCTCAGCAATTGCGGCAGTATCGTCTATTCTCTTTCGGCCAAACAGTTCCCATCACTGGCTACAAAGAATAAGCCTTTCGGTTGCGCTGTTGTCATTTTGTGCCTTCGTGGTAAATGCGCATATCTACCGTTTTTTTAAATAAAGTATGTTCGAGGTGAGCCAAAAAATATAATATTTGAAAAATGCAATCTCATTAATCGAGTAACAGTAGAACCGGCAATGTTTTTTAATAATAATGCGTCACTAATATGTTAAAACTGAAGTATTGGTAAATATTTCGATACATCGCAAATGTAATTTTCCACTCTTGCGGAGAATAAGATTTATTACTTCATACCTGCCATTTACCGCACAGATGTTTTAGCATGGCGGCTAGGCCCAGCGTATAAGTGATGCATCCTAATAAAATTACCATAGTAAATCCAAGCCGCATGGCAATAATAATGGCAAGCACTGAACCCATAACACTGGTGAGACCATTAATTCCCCATGCCCAGGGAATAAACCGGGGATATTTCTCTTCTAAATAGCGAAGGCCAGTCGCAAACGGAATGCCCATAAACAGCCCGAGCGGCAACAGTGAAAGAAGCGCAAACCCGATTCGCAACGGAGCAGGAAACCCCATTGTTAAGGGAATAAGAAATTTCATAGTCAGCAGCCACAGTAGCGCTGCTATAGCAGTTCCAATCATGCCTATCCTCAGGAGACGCATCCTATCTATAACACGTGTTCCGGCAAAGTAACTTCCAATTCCTGTAAACAGAAGGATTCCGGCAAGACCGGCCGCCAGAGTATACATGGGATGGCCCAAATATATGGTAAGCTTTTGGATAAAGCCTAATTCAAGAAACATAAAGCCCATCCCCAGAGATGAAAAAAATCCGAGCAACGGCCAGACACGCTTTACGGAAAGCCCTTCACGCTCAAATATATAAAGCGGAACAATCATAGCAATAAAAGAAATCAAGGCGGTTACCCCAAAGAGTAAAAAAAGAACATAATGCACAATTGTTCCCCGACTCCACCATTCTTTAACTTCGTCTGCCCGGAATATCTCTGAAACTTTGTGGTATTCAAAGAAAAATGGGCGATCGTCATAAACCGGGGTAATATTGTAAAGGTAGTTTTTCTCAAATGCTTTACGCTCCCTCAGGGTTTTTGCGCGAATCAGTCCGTAATAGGCGACGCGCGCAGATTTCAGTTCCTGTGCCAGATGTGAAAATGCCTGGTCCTCTACTGAACGCTGTTTTTGAACAGGATAAACGTCAGGGATATAAACAGCCCCCAAGTCAGCCTGCCCCGCAATGCGACTGAGAATCATTTCAACTTCATTCGGTGTAAATGGTTCTTTTTTAAACAGAGTAGCTGCCCAGACCGTCGGATGAAAAAGCCACCCCACGACCATAATGCATTCTGAGGGGTTTTTGATGCCATAACGTTCAGCACCATACAGAAAAAGATTTGCCAGACGCAGCCCCTCGCGCGGCTGATCAAACATCAACCTGCACACAAACATAACGCCGTTTGGTTTTAGCGTTTCAAGGTACTGCTCTATTGCTTCTACCGTGTATAAGTAGTTTTCTGACAAAACATAGGCTCCTGAACTTAATGCAGCAAATGTATCTACACCAGTCATTGAGAGGACATCGTATTTTTTTGAACGACTGCTGACAAAATATCTACCTTCAGCATTGTACAGGGTTACATTAGTCCATGTGGGCCACTGAAGAAAATCACGATAGGTTCCCATGACAAGGTCGCAGGTTGCGGGATTTATCTCTGCCCCATCAATGTGCCGTGCGTTAAAAGTATGGGCAATAACAATCTCCTGTCCACCCCCGGGGCCTATGACCAGCACATCATCTGGCATTGGTCTTATTATGTAGGGTATGCTCTGAGGAGTTAGTTTACTTTGGGGGTTCGTTTGATTGAGCAGGAAGGCGTCTCTATATGACTGCGAGGGGAAGGTGGTAGGTGCGCAGTTATCCTGCGTAAGTGTTTTGTATTCAGTTTCATTTTTTGACCAAATATCGATTTTTGCAATGGTCGTCCATACGGTGTGTTCTACTTTGAAATTTTGCCGTTTTAGATCGCCGGCAAATTTGTAATAGACTGGTTCCTTGTTAACTAAATTTTTTCCCCACAGAATACTACACAAGATGAAACTAGCTAAAATTACAACTGAATAAGTTCTCAAGAGACGAATTTTTTGTGCATACAATAAAAAACCGCCCAACGCAACAGCACAAACAATCCAGATAAGCATATCTGCCCCAAGCGGGCGAAGGAGAACAGTAAAACAAAATGCGCCAAAAGCACTTGCAACCAGATCAATGAAATATAGCCGGTAGATATTGCGGCCATAAATCATAAAAATCAATCCAATGGTGCAGCCGGCAAAAATAAAGGGAATCGAAAGGACGAGATACGCGACAATTAACTTTAACAGGGTGCTTTTGTAAGGTGCTATTATTGGTAAATAGCTGACAGCGCGCAGGCAGAGAAATGCGCTGAGAGAGAATATCCCCAGACTTAGGCACCCCAGGTTTTCGGGTTTTTTTAATTTGCGGACAAAAATGCTGACCAAAACTCCCGAAATACCAAAACCCATAAGCGCGATAGTTACCGTAAGATAGACGATATTATTGTAATAAAGAGCTGACAATACGCGGGTTTGTAATAACTCAAGCGTAAGAACAGACCATGCAACAGAAAAAACTATAATATACATTTGCATTTGATTTCCCCTTATTTAGCACCATCTTTATTCATGTTCTGTTTTACTTTGCCCTATGGCTGACCATCGCCTTATTTAGGGTAAAAATAAAACCGTATAATTCATTCCACCTTGGAAACGGATGGAAATGTATTACGCTTTTATCTTTACATTTATCATTTGAAGTATTGCTATATTCCTAACCATGCGGCATGTCAACTATTTTGCAAAAAGTCCCAACTGTTGGTACATTAATAAAAATAAAGTTTCTCATGGATGGCAAGCATACAAAGATACATTTTTTACAAAAACTGCAATTTGCCTATCTATATGCTTTACTGGTTTCCAGCAGGCCCGGGTCCCAGTACATTTGCCGAACTTCATTGATAATCTCAATCATTTGCTCCCTTGTTTTTGAACAAAAGGCTTTAGTTTTCAGGTCCCTGATGCCGTGGATGCCACGGCAATACCAGCCAAAAAATTTGCGGAAGATAAGTATTCCCATATGGTCGCCGTGAAAATTAACCATGAGATTTAAATGTGAATCCATAGTATCGGCGATCTCATTCATTGCTGGCCGTTGCACAAAAGTTCCGGACTGTAAGAACGCAGGTGTGTCCCTAAAAATCCAAGGGTTGCCCAGCGCCCCCCGCGCAATCGCGACGCCATCGCAGCCGGTTTCGTCAAACATTTTTTTAATAAACACGGGAGAAAAATTGTCTCCGCTGGCAATGACCGGTATTCTGAGAGATTCTTTAATCGTTCTGATTATGGTGTAGTCTACCGGGCCGTTATAGCCCTGCTGCTGTGTTCTGCCGTGAATACACAGCGCGCTTATGCCCGCATCTTCAGCGCGCTGCGCAATATCCCGCGCATTCACCGAATTCGTATCCCAGCCGGAACGAATTTTCAAGGTAACCGGCACCGCAGCAGTTCTAACCAGCAGCTTTATGAGCGTTTCTAATTTTTGCGGCTCTTTCAGCAGCCATGCGCCATCGCCTTTTGCGGTTACTTTGGCGACCGGGCAGGCTGCATTGAAGTCAATGACATCAAACTGATAGGCATGCAATTTATCAAGCGCTTTTTGAATAATATCAGGATTGCTGCCGAGAAGCTGTATGCCCAGGGGGCGGTCCAAAGGTTCGGTGGCAAGCATTTTGTGCAGAGTGGTTTTGTTTTCGTAAATGAGCGCCCGTGTGCTGACCATTTCGGTAAATGCAAACTCGCACCCGAAGCGGCGGTTGATAAGACGGAAGGGCAGGTCGCTTACGCCGGCAAGGGGCGCAAGGATGCATGAAGAGTTTATGGTTATCGGGCCAATTTTCAACATAGATTTTATCTGGGAAATAAATGTAAAAAGAATAAATCCTAACGCATATTCCTCTGCGTAGCAACGTTGATTTCAGCCCTGGCAGTTTTGCTCTTGACCAGCGACATTTCAAAAGATATATTTTTGACAAAATGTATCAGTCATTTAATTGTCAAAGAGAGGAGCTCTGGTCTATGAAATATTGGTCATTAAACAAGAACATGATACTAATTTTTTCCATTCTGGCGCTCATGTCATGCGGCGGCGACAGCGGTTTTGTTGATTTCCAGCTCAACCTTAACACGCCGGAAGTGCAGGGAAGGCAGGTGACGGTTAATGGCGGCGTGATGGCACAGGTTGAACGCATCCAATGGGAATGGGGCGACGGGCAAATTGATCAGCACCATTTTTTCCCTGCAAGCCATAGTTATGCTGCGCCGGGAACCTATGAAATAAAGGTAACGGTATTTGACAATCGCAATCGGCATGCAACGCGGTCGGTTACCGTAGAAATTAAATAAACAGTTGGCTGATGTTCTAAAAAATTTCAGAAGGGGTCTTTTCCATGCACATTGTCTGTCCTGCCTGCGATGCCATTAACAACATTCCGCCGGACAAATCACCGGAACACGGCAAATGCGGCAAATGTCGTCAGGATCTTTTTGATGGCGCGCCTCTTGAGCTGACTGCTGCGCGTTTTGAGCGCCACCTGCAGCATAATGACATTCCGCTTCTGGTTGACTTCTGGGCTGCGTGGTGCAGTCCGTGTAAAATGATGGCCCCTGTTTTTGCCCGGGCAGCTCGGCAGCTTCAGCCCCGCGTCAGGCTGGCAAAGATAAATACCGAGCAAGAACCGGCACTCGCCGCCCAGTATGGGATTACGAGCATCCCCACCATGGTGCTTTTCAAACAGCGGCAGGAATGCGCCCGAATTTCCGGAGCCATGGATTTACAACGCCTTCTTGCGTGGGTTCAACAGCATTTATAGTGCGCCTTG
This sequence comes from uncultured Thermodesulfobacteriota bacterium, assembly GCA_964594075.1. Taxonomy (GTDB): domain Bacteria; phylum Desulfobacterota; class WTBG01; order CAIYCZ01; family CAIYCZ01; genus CAZQKW01. The sequence continues at coordinate 12,510 of CAZQKW010000065.1, forward strand.
CCGCCATGAGCATGTCGTTAAAAATATGATATTATGCGGTCTGTGATAATAGTTTTAATCCTCATAGTGGATTCCCTAACTGGTGCTACCATTAAGCACGTTGGCAGGTGATGTTGTCATTTGTCATTCTGAGCAATGCGAAGAATCTGCACCGGGAGAACCTCAAAAAAAACAATCCATCGCGAGATTCTTCAGTCACGCTGCTCCTTCAGAATGCCCCCCGTTCAACAGCCTGTTAGACAGCAAGACAAACCATGGCAGCCATTTATCCTTTCTTATGTGCTCGCAAGCTATTTAGATGCCTCCACAGACAAAGCAATTAATGAACATATATAACCGGCTATACAAAGCCTTTGGAAGCCGCAACTGGTGGCCTGCCGATACCGCCGAGGAAGTCATATTCGGCGCGATTCTCACCCAGAACATAACCTGGAAAAACGTGGAGCAGGCAATTGGAGCGCTGAAAGAGCAGGGAAAGCTGAGTTTCAAAGCTATTGCGAATATGGATGAGCAAACACTGGCAACTATTATACGCCCGGCGCGCTTCCTTAACCAGAAGGCGCGGGCGCTTAAAACGTTTGCTGATTATTTCGGGAACAATTACCGTTTTAGTATCAAGAATATGAAAAAACGGGAGCTGTGGGCGCTACGCAAGGAACTGCTGGGTCTTTACCGCATTGGCCCTGAGACTGCGGACAGCATTCTCCTGTATGCGTTGGAGAAGCCCATTTTTGTCATAGATGTATATACAAAGCGGATATTCAGCCGGCACGGTTTTTTAAATATGGAAGACTCCTATGAAGCATATCAGAATTTTTTCATGCAAAACCTTCCCCACGAAACAGGTCTTTATAATGAATACCATGCCCTACTGGTGCATCTGGGCAACCAATACTGCAAACCTAAACCGCTCTGTGGTTCATGCCCGCTGCGAACCTTAGGGACTATCAACAACTAATTTTTTCACCAGCGTGTCTGCCCCTTTGACAACTGGCTTCCCATGCCCGAAACAGCATATATTAAATTGCAGCGATGCAATTTTTTTGACTGACGCAAGCGCCTGCTGGTAGTCAGCACAGCCGGCACGGGGAGGAAGTTTTGCGTGCGGCTCACCGCTTAATGCATCCCCGGTGAACAGGATGTGTTTATCTGGCAAGTAGTAACTTACACTGCCCGATGAATGTCCAGGCGTTGCTACCACTGTGATCCCGCCGTTATAACCTATAACTTCTCCTCCGCTGCACACCTGATCAATCGCCGTCGGCTCATAGGTAAAAACGAATGTCTCAGCAAAAAACAGAATTATTTTAAAAAGCTTGCCGCTGAAACCGTCCCGTGCCATTTGCCAAGGTTTCTTTTTCCCCTGTATGTAATCTATCTCCGGTGCGCCTGCTATGACCCGTGCGCCTGTGGCTCTTTTCAAAAATGCAAGTGATCCAATATGATCGATATGTCCATGAGTGATAAGGATATGTGAAACCTCTTTGGGATCTCGACCCAGCGTGCTAATGGCCTTAATAACCTCCGCGCCGTCACCGGGCATTCCCGCGTCTACGAGAGCAAGCGTTTTGCCTGCAATGAGGTAAATGTTTGATCGGGAAGCCTTAATGCGGTAGATGTCAGGTGCAACCTGCTCTGTTATAACGGGGGCTTTCTGTGCACAACCTGAGAATATGAGGAAAGATAAAACGATGATATAGCGTGCCCTCGTAGCAATCCGATTAAGGAAATTTTTTTGCAGCATAACGATATTAAAGGACCGTTGTTTTGTGTGCCGTAGGTGCCGTTACAAGCGCTTCCAGAATAGAGGTTTAACCGCGCCCTTTTGCACAGCGCTGCAATACGCAACACATTCCGGTATCAGCTCCTCAAGATCATCAATTATGGTAATGCCCACCTTGTAGTTTTTCAGTATTTTTCTGGCGTAGTCTATCAATTCACGGTCGTTGGAAATAAGAGTCACATTGCGAAATTTCTCTCCGGCACTGATAAGCACCTTCAGCGTAAGCGGCAAATCTGCAGGTGCATTTTCTTCAGTAAAGACCGCCGGCTCTATAATGATGAGATTGTTATCCAAGAACTGTTTGAGAGCAGTATGTGCACCAGGCGCCGCACCTGGCCAAGCGTTTTCTTCGTCAGTTGCGTGTTTTAACTGCATGATCTCATCGCGCTGCTTATCAAACACGATCATCTTTTTATTATTGGCGCCAAGGACAATTGAAAACGCACTAAAAAAGCCGGCATACGTTTCGTCAACCCAGATGGCAGTGTCTATTACCACGACATCCTTAAGTAAAATTTTGAAAAATTTCTTTTCCAGGGATCGAGCTTTGCGCCGTATGGTCCCTTTGCCGGGATTGTAGGAACGGTACATGCCGACAAGGTAAAAAAAGGGAATCAACAGCAGGAGCATTAAAAATGGCTGGAAACCGATGCTGAATATTGCGACCAGTATGGTGACAAATAATAAACTCGTAATGATTCCAATAACCATTATTTTCCTGCCGTATTGCACTCCGAACTGTTCCTGCAGAATGACCGCACGGGAAGTAATTCTTCTCTTGGTTCAGAATGACAGATTTACAACAGCCTTCTAATCAGTTTTTTTCATTTTAATTAGCTAATGAAATTCCGAAATGGTTTGCGCAATACTCTTGTCGGTCAATAATATTTTGATCCTTTACCATTTACTGGTATTTGAATACAATAGCCATGGCAAAAAATAAAGGAATATACGCAAGCCTAATTTTGACGTATAGTTTTAAGAGGGCTGCGGGGCTGTTGAAAAACCTTTGTCTGTCATTCTGAGCGTCCGCGAAGCATTTCTAACGGAGAGGTGTTCCTGCTCTTATATAAAAAAATCCTTCATTGCATTTAGGATATTTTTTCAACATCCTCGCTGGGTATGTTAGATCAATTGGTGCCGGAAGCTCTTCATGCAGCAAGATAAAAAGCAATTTCCCAAAGTTTATGAATATGAACTCCCGGGAGGCTGGAAGGTTCTTGCCGGCAAGACGGATGAAGATAATGACTTGTTAAGTCTGAAGATAGCAAACCCGGGTGACTGGTGGTTTCACGTGCGTGGCATGGCGGGCAGCCATGTTATCTTACGTGAGAGACCCGGCGCGGTGCCCGACCGGGATACCCTGAAACGGGCTGCAGCAATTGCCGCTTTTCATAGCAAGGCGCGCAAGGGAGGGCTGGTATCAGTTGTGTGCACACGGGCACAATACGTTGCCAAACCGCGGGGCGCAAAGCCGGGCACAGTCTGCATCCGCAAAGAGGAGATATTAAGAGTTCGTCCTGGATTGCCTGCCGACAATGAGACATCAGTTCCGTTCAATTTATGACTGAAATACCCATCAGGACTTCTGCGGCTATCCTGTGTTACGGCATGTGCTATGAACAGCTATCGGGATATATCAGTTTTACTGTGGATACCGGTTAATTTTTTATTATAACGTAAACACCTGTTTTTTTTTAAAATTCAAATTATTTCTTGACAATCAAAATTATTTAATTCAATATATATTATAAAATTTTCTATTATTACTATTTATGAAAATTCAAAACTTGAATACCCCGCTTTGTAAGCGGGGATGAAAAGT
>CAZQKW010000066.1:0-16002 GCA_964594075.1 uncultured Thermodesulfobacteriota bacterium
AGAAAAAGAGCATGGGAGCCGCTATCCAGTTTCAACTAAAAATTTGACATCCTCCAGCTTTTTCATTGACGCTGTAGAGTTGTTATTCTATATTTGAAACCGTTCATTATTTTGTTCACATCTTAAACGCAGAGCTTTAGGACATGCTACTTGAAATAGTCCTTATTTTTATTTTTATAATCATAAACGGCTTCTTTGCAGCGTCTGAAATTGCTGTGGTTTCGATGCGCCGATCGCGAATTAAGCAACTAATAGAAGAAGGCAATATAAATGCGAAGGTGCTGAATAAACTAAGGGAAGAGCCAGATAGATTTCTTGCAACTATTCAAATTGGCGTTACCCTTGCTGGTGCAATTGCCTCTGCCATTGGTGGCGCTGCAGCAGTTGAGATTATAAAACCTGCTCTTAAAAGTATCCCCGTTCCTTTCATTTCATTGGCCAGTGAAGCCATATCAATTGGAATTGTCGTAGTGGTTATTTCCTACATTGCTCTTGTATTTGGCGAGTTGGTTCCAAAATCCATTGCGCTTGCCAACCCTGAGACCGTTAGCCTTTTGACGGCGCCTGCTATAAACAGATTTTCGCGTGTTACGGCCATTTTTGTTAAACTTTTAACATCAACAACCAACATAATTTTAAAACCATTTGGCAATAAGGCCGTTCACGACCATGGCTACATTTCAGAAGAAGAAGTCAGACTGCTTCTTGAAGAAGGAGGGGAACGCGGTGTTTTTGAGCCAGATGAAAAAGAGCTCATTCACAGTGTCTTTGAATTTACTGACACCTCGGTTAAAGAGGTCATGGTGCCGACTCCTCAGGTGGCCACTATCGGAATTAATCAACCAGTAGATGAAGTTAAATCAATTATTACCAGGGAAAAATTTTCGCGCTATCCTGTTATCGGTAAAGATATAAACGATATCAGGGGAATCCTTTATGCAAAAGATTTCTATGGTGTTTTTACCATGACAGGATCGGTTGACCTGCACCGCATTTTAAAGCCGCCGTTTTTTGTCCCGGAAACGATGAAAGTCAGCATTTTGCTCCGGGAAATGCAGAAAAAAAGAGTTCATCTGGCGGTGGTTATCGATGAATATGGCTCTGTGTCGGGAATCGTGTCACTCGAAGACCTTCTTGAAGAAATTGTGGGCGAAATACGCGATGAGTTTGACACTGAAAGCCCGGTGATAGAATTATCAGACGGCACAGTAATTATTGATGCGTCAATAAGCATTAGCGATTTAGCAGAGGATTATAAGATAGACCTACCTCCCTCATCAGAATATGAGACGGTCGGTGGTTTTATTATAACTCAATTACAGCGAATACCTTCTTCTGGTGATTTTATCCAACTGAACGGCAAACGATTGCGTGTCATAGAAATGGTCGGGCAACGCATCGCAAAAGTAAAACTTGAACCCGCCGAAGAAACAATTAAAAAAGCAAAATCGTAACACAAATCCCCCAAAGCTTTTTCTAATTTCCTTCACTGCAACCGTAATCGGCCAACAAGATTTACTCGCATCCTTTTATATTGATTATTTAATATTATCATAGTAGATAAGCATTCAGTTTATATCTACAGACTGTTTTGTCTGTATTAAAAGTTTAACTGGTTATCGCTGATTGCATCCGAGTGTTAAGATTGTCGCCAAATTTTAACAATCACCGTTACGATAGCACTTAAAACCTCACAATAAGTATCGTCGTTGGTAACGTGTGAGCCGCGACACCGAGAAAGAAACCAATGGGAAGTAGTTTTCTATTTTAAAAATTACTGTTCTTCAGCACTAACTAATTTTCTTCTATTGGAGGACCGGTCAGTGTTCGGTATATTGCCAAAAGGAAAAAATTTTTTTGATTTATTTGACAAACAAGTTTCTCTTGCCGTAGAGGCGGCAGGTTTTTTTATAAAACTTTGCGAAACAGGAAATTTTCACGACGAAAATATACAGAAAATGCGGGATATTGAACACGAAGGCGACATTATCACACACGAAATCATAGACACGCTCAACCGCTCTTTTATCACGCCGTTTGATCGCGAAGACATTCATGCTTTAACTTCAGAACTGGACGATGTTGTGGATCTAATACATGCCATTACAACACGGATGCGTCTTTATCATCTCACGACCGCAAATACCGATCTCATGCAATTTGCAGACATTATATCTCAGTCAACGCGAGCACTGGCAAAGGCCATAAATGGACTTAAGGATATCAAGCGCCCCCGCCCTATCCTTGATTATTGTATAGAAATTAACCGACTGGAAAATGTGGGCGATCAGCTCAGAGAAAACTCCATTGGTAAGTTGCTTGACAATGAGACTGACCCGGTTTCCATAATAAAATGGAAAGAAATCTTTGAAGTGGCAGAAATTGTTCTTGATAAATGCGAGGATGTGGCAAATATTGTTGAGTCTATAATTGTTAAGCAGGCATAACTGCATGGACATCACTATTATTTTCCTGATTTTGCTGGCACTGGTATTTGATTTTCTGAATGGATTTCATGATGCTGCCAACTCAATTGCCACAATTGTTTCAACACGTGTTTTAACGCCACGCTGGGCAGTTTTATGGGCTGCTTTTTTTAATTTCATAGCGTTTCTTTTTTTTGGCCTCCATGTCGCAAACACAATTGGCAAAGGTATTATTGATATTACTGTTGTAGATAATCATATTATATTCGCAACTCTAACCGGCGCCTGTTTATGGAATATTATTACTTGGTATTGGGGTCTCCCCACAAGTTCTTCGCATGCTCTCATGGGGGGGCTGGTGGGTTCTGCAGTTGTAAAAGCAGGTTATCCAGCACTGGTTTATACAGGTATTTTTAAAACTGTTGCCTTCATGTTCATAGCGCCAATTTTAGGACTCATGATTGGTCTTGTTTTTGGTTTTTTTATCTATTGGGCTTTTCGCAATCAAACACCGTATAATGTGGACCATCTATTTAGAAAGGGACAACTATTATCGGCTGCTTGTTATAGTTTAGGACACGGAGGAAATGACGCACAAAAAACTATGGGGATAATAGCTGGTCTGGTATTTAGTGCTGGCCTGCTTGGAGAACACTTTTATGTGCCCCTATGGGTCGTACTTTCCTGTCATGCGGCTATTGCGCTGGGAACAGTTTTCGGTGGGTGGAGAATTGTCAAGACAATGGGGCAGAAAATTACCAAACTGCGACCGGTAGATGGGTTTTGCGCAGAGTGTGGTGCTGCAATTACGCTTTTTTTATCCACTTCACTTGGAATTCCCGTAAGCACAACACACACCATTACCGGGTCTATAATGGGAATTGGATCGCTAAAACGAATAAGCGCAGTTCGATGGGGTGTCGCTGGAAAAATAATTTGGGCATGGATTTTTACAATACCGTGCTCTGCTACAATAGCAGCATTATCCTATCTCATTACAAGCTAATGTTAAAGATGGTTTATTATTGCATTGAATTTGGAAATGGATGTTTTCGTTTGTAATTATTTAATTTGTATGTTATAGAATTTCGTCATTGCACATAAAAAGTCCCCATCGTCTAGCCCGGTCTAGGACACCGGCCTTTCACGCCGGCAACACGGGTTCAAATCCCGTTGGGGACGTAAGCCATTTCAAGGAGTTAGCTGCCCCAGTTAGCTCCTTTTTTTTGCATAAGTAAATTAAATCCAACCTCTTTCTCCCTTATTTTCTCAGATACGTCTTCCTCGGTCATAGGTGTTCATGTGAAGTTCATTTAAGTTCAGCATAAAAATTACAGTTTTGTGATTTAAAACACAAAGACCTGCATATTTTTTAAAGATAATAACTCCTGAATTTAATTTAACTGTTATTACTCCGATAATTCATCAAAGCAAAAAATAAGGATCAGGACATATGAACAATAAAACAAAAACAACCACAAAAATGAAAAGGCCATATCAAAAACCAGAAATAACGACTTATTCAGAAGAAGAAATTTTAGAGTTAATAGGACCAGCTCACACTGTGGGATCTGATTTCCCGGGAAAAGGATGGCACTACGGATGGGGACGCGGTCGCGGCAACCCTCATAGATGATAGGCTATCAAAAAGTTCGCTGTGCTATTTTACAAATAAATTTGATGGCTATACCCATCATAAAGCTCTTTCCTATGCATTAACCATCCATTAAATCTACCTCGTTGTCAGCGGTGAAAAGTTAAAACTGCCTGCATTTTATTTATTCGTTATAAATATTGCCGCTGTTTTCTACATCTTCCTCACTTTTAAATCAGGACTTTTCTCAAAAATATTTCACTGGTGGCGACGAAAAACTCCCATAAGCTGGTATTTTCATTTTCTTTTTTTTCATTGCTATTTTGTCTCATGCGTTTTGCCTCCAAGGGTTCATTCTAATCAAGGGGACTGGTAGCAAATTGCTTGACACCGGTATAAAACCATACTAACGTTCATGGACGGATCAAGAGTTGTTTTCAAAATGGTTATATCTGTTTTGAATTTATCATTATAGACATTAGGTGCTATTACAATTTTTCTCAAAGTAATTAATGAAAGTAAGGAGAAACACATGAAACAATTATTTATATTTTTACTAATAGTTTCCATTCCCGGAGTTGTCTGTGCGCAAATTGAAACAGACAAAATAATTGAAGATAGACGTTATATTCTTGAGTTGCACCCATATTTTAGATTGTTAGATCCTGACAGGGCAGAAATTATCTTCCGGGCAGATCATACTATTCAGGCAGTAAACTGGACAGGAACAGGAGACTGGCAGTATGTTGCAAATTCAAATCGAAGATTTTTAATTCAATATAGGGGAGAATTTCAAGAAACAGGAATGTTGATATATTTGAACCTCAGGGGGAGAAGCAACTTTTTGGGAAGAATATGGGGCACCGGCTATTATGCCATAGGTAACCCTTCTGATCTAAATCCTGCACCGGTATTTTGTTATTTTACAGGGAGGGTTCAATAACTTAAGACCTGCTCACTATTACTTCCCGGCAATTTCTTCTATCAATGTATGGCGCCATATAAACTGAAGTTTTAGAAGAGTTACCCTTCTACTTCAGCCCATACCATAAATTCTTTATTTATTATATATACTTTTTTGGTTTCCGGATTTTCCTGATCAGACACAACTGTAATAAACTTTTCTGTTGAGTTTTTTAACATATCAGAAACTCGCGGGTAATTGGTCAAATTTATTTTACCCTTGACCACAGAGCCATCTGATATTTTTACGCTAATTGTTTTATAATTTTTTTCAAATTCGATCGCCATATCAAATCCCTCCCCATAAACAGCACTCCGTAAATGCCATACAACTCGCAATTACGCTATGTTCTGCTGTGCAAATGAATATTTATTCAATATAGCCAAGCTGACGCAGTTGTTCCCTCACTGCTCCATGACCTCCAATAATATCAAAAATCTTATACTTTTTAAATTCAACTGCCACGTTCTGATGTTCACGCCATTTATCTATCATAAAACTATTTTTATTCTCAATAGCTTTTATTGAAAATGCCCCCAATGCTATATCTATCTCATAGAAACTTCCGCGATAATGAATCTTATTTATTCTACATTCCAATGAATTCGACGTCGGACACTCTTTCAGCATGATATCTTCGGGTCTCACCAGCAAGACAATTTCACTCCCATCGGGGGCTCCGGTTCCCTGGTTATCTATGGCGAGGCTGGTGTCTTTTATAATAATTTTATCCTGACGCACAAAGGCGTCTATTACATTCACCTGACCAATAAAACTCGCGACAAACCGGCTTTCTGGGTATTCATAAATTGCATGCGCATTGCCAACCTGTTCAACTTTTCCACGGTTAATTACCACAATTTTGTCTGAGATTTCTATCGCTTCACTTTGATCATGGGTTACAAAAATACTGGTTATATTTAAATTGTCATGCAATTCCTTCAGCCACGCGGCAAGATTTTGCCTTACTTTTAGATCAAGGGAACCAAAGGGTTCGTCCAAAAGTAGCACTGCTGGTTCAGTAGCAAGGGTGCGGGCAAGCGCAACTCTTTGACGCTGCCCCCCTGACAACTGTGCCGGATAATGTTTTTCGTAACCGTGTAGTTTTACCAGATTAATGAGTTCATCAACTTTTTTACAAATTTCCTTCTTTGGGCGTTTCTGAATTTCAAGACCAAAAGCAATATTCTTTTCTACTGTCATGTGTTTAAAAAGCGCATAATGCTGAAATACAAACCCAACTTTTCTCTGCTGTGCCGTTAGTGTCGTAACTTCCCTGCCGGTAATAAATACTTTTCCTCTGTCTGGAACTTCAAGACCGGCAATAATGCGCAATATAGTGCTTTTCCCAGAACCGCTCGGTCCCAATAATGCAACAAGCTCACCTTCTGCAACATCAAAGCTTACATTATCAACTGCACAGAAGGATCCAAAATTTTTAGTAATATTTTGAACATTGATGCCCATCTTATGATTGTTCGCTTTTTTTATAAATAGTTTGCAGCGTTATAAGTAATGCAAAGGAAACAAGCGCCAATAATAATGCTGCGGAATAGGCAGCACCGTAATTATAATCAGTAAATTCTTGATGTATGTGCAGCGGGACTGTTTGGGTCCGGTTGATAATATTTCCGCTCACTACAATTACCGCGCCAAATTCTCCAATGGCGCGTGCGACCGTAAGCGTAATACCATAAATTATCCCCCACTTAACTGACGGTATTGTTACTTTTAAGAATGTCTGCCAGCGCGACGCTCCCAGCACATAGGCGGCCTCTTCCTGCTCCAGACCAAATTCTCTCAGCACCGGCATTACTTCGCGAGCAACAAACGGCAACGTCACAAACAGGGTTGCTATGATCATTCCTGGCACTGCATAGATAATTTTTATCCCTTGATTCTCAAACCAGTTGCCAATAAATCCTTGCGGACCAAAAAGTATTATAAACATAAAACCAGCTACAACCGGAGACACGGCAAACGGTAAGTCAAGTAATCCCTCAATGAATAGTTTACCCTTAAATTTTTGTTTAACTAAAACCATCGCCAGCAATGTCCCAAATACGCTATTTATAATGACAGCGGCAATTGTAATGCAAACGGTCAATAGAAAAGCATGACGGGCATGGGATGTTAATAACGACGCTACAGCATTGCTAATCCCAAATTTAAATACTTCCTGAATTATTGCAAAAACCGGCACCATAATTAACATGAGAAACCACATAACCACCATAACGATCAGCGCGTTCTTTGCAACATTACCTTTTTTCATGTCGTCGGCTCCAGTATTGCAGCACGTTCAAAAACAGTAGGGTAATAAAAGAAAAAACTAAAAGGATAATAGAAAGACCAAGGGCGCCTTGGGGATTATAGCTTTCAATTTCTCCATATATATATACTGAAGCCACCTGTGTCTTAAACGGAATATTGCCGGCGACCATAATGATTGATCCAAATTCACCGAGCGCCCTGCTAAATGAAAGCGCTGCTCCTGTGAGAATGGCAGGCAAAAGCGAGGGTATGACTACACGAACAAAAATGGTGCTGGATCCAGCTCCCAGGGTTCTTGCGGCTTCTTCCATGTCCTTATCCATTTCTATGAGGACTGGCTGAACAGCACGAACAACAAAAGGAAACGTTACAAAAAGAAGCGCCAGAATTATTCCCGGTTTATTGAACATGATTTCAATCCCATGCCGATTAAAAAATGCGCCTACCATGCTCCGGGGGCCATAAACTGCTACTAGCATTATCCCCGTAACAATGGTCGGCATGGCAAACGGCACATCAATTAATGCGTCCATTAAACTTTTGCCTGGAAACTGATATCGTACCAACACCCAAGCTGTTGCGGTGCCGGTTACAATATTTATCAAAACCATTATAAAAGCAGTAATGATAGTTAATTTTAAAGAGTAAATAGCAGGCGGCAGCGTCATATCTGCCCATAGGACAGAAAGGCCGCTTTCTAATGAGCGAAAAATAATGGCAATTACGGGGAGAAGAATAAGAAGTCCTAAATAGCTAAACGCGAGTGACCGTAAAACTATATCGGAAGTGGTAGTCTTAGGGGGCGGTAATAAACCTGAATTCATTATTACTTGCGTTCTAATTCTTCGATTATTTTAGTCCAAAGGCCATTCTTACCATATATGTCACCTTCAACTTTATCCCATCCGCCCAGATAATTTATGTCAAATAGATATTTAGGAATGGGGTATTTTTCGGCAAACTCTTTAATAACCTCTTCATGTACTGGCCGCAGCCCATATTGCGCGAATAGTCGCTGCGCCTCTTTCGTCTGGACAAAATTAATAAATGCTTCTGCTATTTTCCTGGTTTGATGTTTTTCAACATTTTTATCAATGAGGGCAATGGGGTTTTCAATGAGAATTGTTGCATCAGGTGTTAGATAGGGGAATTCCTTACCTTGCTTTTTCCGCAGCAAGACCTCATCTTCATATGTTACCAGAACGTCCCCGATACCATTTTCAAAAGTTGTGACCGCAAGTCTGCCTGATTTATCCATGACCTTAACCCGTCTTTGAACTGATTTTAATAATTGTCGAGCATATTCGTAATCCTTTTTGCCCGTCTTTATTTCAGAGATTTTCAGCCCAGCGCCATATATTGCATTGACTGCCCACATAGCGCCGCCTGACGTTTTTGGACTGGGATATATTACATCAACATTGTTTTTGGTGAGGTCTTGCCAATCTTTTATGTTTTTTGGATTTCCCGGTCGGTAAGCTATTACCACAAGAGAATTGGTAACAAAACCATTATACCTGTTATTTTTCCAATCATGGGTAATAAGCCCCGCATCCTTTAGCCGATTAATATCTTTTTCCAATGAAAGCGCCGCTATATCCGCTTCAAGTCCAGCAGCAATAGCGCGCGATTGTGCACCGGATGCCTCATATGATTCTTCAAATTTAACCGTTTGCCCGGTTTTTTCCTTCCAGTATTTTTGAAATGATGGAATGACTTCTTTTTGATATGCCTCCTTGGGAACTGTATAAGCGGCAAAAATTAAAGTTATATCTTTAGAATCAGCCATTACCGTCTGTTGAGCAAAAATAACGAAAAACACCAGTAGCATCATTACAATATTTTTTTGATTATTCATTTGAACCTCCGGAACTTATAAATAGCCAAGTGTCTTTAATCTTTTTTTGATAAGTTCAATTTCTTTTTTAGTAAGAGAAATGTCCTGGTCTATCCTCCCGCTTGCCACAATATCACGCAACAAATAAACAACAAAGTCAGTTACGGAATTAAAACCAGTAGCTTCAATTTGTTCTTTAAGGCTATTGTATAAATTTCGCGGTATTTTTATCGTAACTTTGTCGCTCATATAATAAAGCTCTAATTGGAGTGTTATAAGAGTGTCATACATTATGCCCAATGTCAAGAACTATTTTGAAAAATTATTATGTCCTACGCTATTCCTTAATTCATAAATTGAAAAAGTGAAACGCCCAGAATGTGCATCATTTCTTCAAGCCGTGCAATGGGGAAACCAACTACATTGTAGTAGCACCCGTCAATTTTTTTTATGATTATTGAGCCGGCACCCTGAATTGCATAGGCCCCTGCTTTATCAAGCGGTTTTATCAGCTTAAGGTATGAATTTATTTCTTTTTCACTGAGCGCCCGCATTGTTACCCTGGTTTTTTCGTAATCTGTCACTGTCTTGTTTTTATTGACATCTATAAGGGCAAGTCCTGTGTATACAGTGTGAGTGTTTCCTTGTAACATGTTTAAAAATAATGCAGCCTCATCAAGGTCTCTGGGCTTTTCTAAAACCTTTTTCCTGAAGACAACCACAGTGTCAGCTCCAATAATGAGGGCGTTTTTATGATGCGCCGCCACCGCGCGTGCCTTTCCCAGTGCATTTTTTATAGCGTGATCCTGTGGGGAACCATTTAGGTGTGCCATTTCTCTGAATGAATTCTGCGCAACGGTAAATTTTACCCCCAAGGCTTTTAACAACTGCTTTCTCCGCGATGATTGCGATGCAAGAATCAACTGTTTCATGATTGTGCTCTTTTTAATCAATTGTTTTTAAATATTTTTTTCACGATTAAAATATGGTATGTTTCTTAAAATATTTTCTTGAACTGTATTAAGGGGAGAGAACACATGGCTAAAGCTACTGTTGCAATATTGCGCACAAAATCAGAAACGGTTGTGGATGACTATCGCCGGCTTTGTGAACTTGCTGGCTTGCGTAAGGCTCTCAATAATTCAACCACTACTATCCTTAAGGACAATATTACCTGGCACAATGTTTTTCCCGGCGTAAATACCACGCCGTGGCAGCTTGAAGGGACTATAGGCGCTCTTAAGTATTACGGTTTCCATGATTTGGTCGCAGTTCATAACCATACCGTCGTAACGATACCGGAGAAAGGGGAAGAGGACTTAAAGTTTAAACCAATTTATAAAAAACATAATATTCCGGTTCTGTTTAACTTTAAAACAGAGGATATGCGCTGGATTGAGTATCGTCCTAAATTTAAAACACTTGCACTTCATAAAATCTTTCCTGAAGGTATTCGTATTCCAGATTATTTCCCCGGCAAAAATATCGTCCATATGCCAACCATTAAAACTCACTCCTATACAACATATACCGGCGCAATGAAAAATGCCTTTGGCGGACTTTTAAATTATCATCGCCACTATACCCATACGTGGATTCATGAAACACTTGTTGATCTTTTGGCGATCGGCAAAGAAATTCATACCGGTATGTTTGCGACTATGGACGGAACGACAGCAGGTTCAGGCCCGGGACCACGAACAGTTACACCTCATGATAAAGGCATAATCCTTGCTTCTGCAGATCAGGTCGCTATTGATTCGGTAGCTGCAAGACTCATGGGATTTAACTGGCGGGAACTTCCTTGTATTGCTCTTGCCCATGACCATGGGTTAGGTATTGGAGACCCTGCAGCAATTGAGATCGTTGGCGATATTGACGCAGCACAGGAAAACTGGAATTTTGAAGTAGGCGTAAACCTGGCAACGGGCGTAGGCAGACTCTTTTGGCACGACACTCCTCTTAAGCATATACAAAATATTTTCTTTCGCACACCCCTTGTAAATGTGTTTATTTTCGGTTCCGAGTTTTATCACGATAAAATCTGGTACCGTTTTAAAGGAATGCCAATAGTCAAGAAGTGGTTTAAGGATTCTCCATGGGGCCAATTGTTCTGCAAATATCCTCAGTAATTGATTTTCATTGCCTTCGCTCAGCAGCCTTTCATTGGCGAATTAGGATTCTGGCGTCGGCCTTTCCAAAATAAATTTCTCGTTTTCTCCCTCGCCAAGATCTCTTTTGATCTGCAATTCGGCAGGGGTAAATTTTATTATTTCATATACTCTTTCCGCGGAGTCATCGGTTAGTTTCAATTGCCATTGCTGTGAGGTATAAATTATTTCCCATGTGCCGACATTAGTGACCGGTAGCGTATTAAGCGCTCGATACTGTTCAGTAAATTCGCCATCGGGATGGAATGTTATTTCATAATCGCCAAATAAAAAATAAAATTGTTCTGTTTGTTCTTCCCCGTTTCGGTAATACGTATCAACCTCCCATTTACCCTGAATTAATTTTTGATAAACAAATACACAGCCGGTAAAAAAAAGCGCCGTTATAACAGCAATAATCAAAAATGACCGTTGTTTCATAATATCCTCCTTGTAAATGGTTAGTTTATTTTTTTCGTTTATAAAATGCAATTTATTCTCATTCAAGTTCCTCAAGCAAACGGCATATCTCGCTGATATGTGCCTTTGCTGGTTCGCCAGCCATAAATATGGCCACTGATGCTGCTTCAAAAATAGCTTCAGGTGTCGCGCCAAGTATCAACGCTGAACGCGTATGCGCATGAATGCAGGGAACACAGTGTAATCCGACCGCAATACCGAGCGCAATAAGTTCTTTTTCCCTGGCTGTCAATTGACCATCACGCATCACGCTCTCTTTAAGTGATACAAATTTCTTGGCAACTTCAGGATACTTCGCAGTAAATTGTGCTTTATATGTAAATAGTTCCTGCAATTTTTTATTCATAATGCAAGCCGAAGCCATTATGCTCCGGTTCTTTCATTATAGGAGGATTACTGGCAGTTTATTTTATTTTGAACAACGAGGTTACCAGGTTCTTACATAAAACTGTGCAGAATTTACATGTCGCAAGCGAAGTAATTACCTGTCTTGGTCTCAAATAGAATCTATCTATATATTAAAATTAATGTATTGTTAAGGTGTTTTTTGTATATTATTAATTTTGTTTAGGTAAAAAGAATTTTAAGATGATAGGGCAAAGATGTTTTTTCCTTGCGAGGAGAAAGTTGGATGACTGATCACTTGAAAGATATACATCTACGGTTTGTTGATACAATATCTGGTCGTTACAATCTTCACAACATATCATTAAAGCATCCATTTCCAGAAAGACCGCTCCGGGCCTTGGGAATTATAAAAATTGACGGCGCTGTTTATGAGTCAGATAAACTTATGCGGGTGATGGTGCTTACAACAAACTTTATTGTATCATCACGCTGTACCCGATCAATTTTTATCGGCCCGCGTCCTGAATATTATCTTCCCATATTTTCTTCGGAAACCATTCTCATGGGAACAAAGCGGGCATTTCTTGTTGATATCCATCCAACGGTACGACAAGCGCGCTGGAATTCTCTGAAAATTGAAGAACGATTGTTTGATATTAAAAGCAGATATGAGGAACTTTTAAGTAAGCCATTAGCTCTCAGGGGAAAGATAAATAACATAATGTCAAAAGCGCACTGTTATGTTGCCGTACAGCCAGAACAAGATGTGCTGGCTCTTTCTCTGTTTAATGAATATCTTAATGTGTTTTTAGAACTTGTTGACACGGCAACACCCGTTTCTTCAGCCGAACGTAAAATGTCCTATGAAGACTTTGAAGAATATCAACAGACCGTTATTTGCCACGACCCTGCGGTAAAGCTATACACCATGCTGTTTGGAAAAACCGGCGGCATCGAACGTGTCAATGATCTTTTTTTTGCGAGATGAATAATTCCCGAGAAACTAATTAGTTCTTTTTTAGCCCTCATTGCATAACAATAAAGATATGTCATAATTAAATCAGAAAGATTAACTCCTTTCTCTATGCCTCCATTTGATGGTTTCTCCTCCTTTCTTCCATCAATGGAGGCATACGTTATTAAATTTAATTTACATTAGATTTTTTGTGGTAAATGCAGTAACATCAGTTTTGTTCAAAATAACGGGTCAATTTATTATTTATTTTTACCTTTTGCACCAGGGGTTGCCGCTTCGCTGTCACGACCCGCAATGTGTGTTACAAGCACCCGATAAAAAACTGGTGACTGCAAACGTGTGAGCTCACTAACTTAGGGTAAATAATGGCTTATCTTGCACACTACTACAGCAAAATATATAATTTTACTCCGCACGAAACATTGTCATATCTTATGCCCCATGTCTAAAACAAAAACTATTTACACCTGCTCCTTCTGCGGTTATCAATCGCCAAAATGGCTTGGTAAATGCCCGGACTGTTCCCAGTGGAATACATTTTATGAAGACATTGCAGTAAATAAAAACCCTGCATTTGCTTCGTGCATTAGCGATGCCCGGGTGAATCAACCCCAACCCATCAATGAAATAAAACTTAACCACGAAGATCGAATTTCTACTGGCATTAGAGAGCTTGATCGCGTGTTAGGCGGGGGTCTAGTAAGAGGAGCCGTGATTCTCATCGGTGGCGATCCTGGAATTGGGAAATCTACCATTGCACTCCAGGCATTGATGCATCTCGCTCACAAAGGAGAAAAAGTTTTGTATGTTTCTGGTGAAGAATCACTTCGACAGACGCGCATGCGCGCTCAACGCCTTGGCAACTTGTCTGCCAACCTGTTTATTCTTGCTGAAACGCAAATTGACTATATTATCCACGAAGTTAAAAAACTTAATCCATCTATATTGGTAATTGATTCAATTCAGACCATGTATACATCAGACTTAGAATCTGCTCCCGGAAGTGTGAGCCAAATACGGGAAAGTTCGGGGAAATTAATTCTGCTGTCAAAAACCTTAGAAACGGCTACCATTTTTATCGGGCATGTTACCAAAGAAGGAGCTATTGCTGGCCCTCGTGTGCTTGAACATATGGTAGATACTGTTTTATATTTTGAAGGAGATCGCGGGCATTCATATCGCATACTTCGCGCCGTGAAAAATCGCTTTGGGTCTACCAATGAAATAGGAGTTTTTGAAATGGGAGAATCTGGACTCAATGAAGTGCTCAGTCCCTCAGAGCTGTTCCTTTCAGAGCGCCTTGAAAATTCTCCCGGATCGGTAGTCGTACCCAGCCTTGAAGGAACACGGCCCATTCTTGTTGAGGTGCAAGCGTTGGTAGCGCCTACGTCGCTTGCATTGCCGCGACGCACCGCTATCGGCGTTGATTATAACAGAGCATCAGTACTTGTAGCGGTCTTAGAAAGAAAACTTGGCATGGCGCTTTATAACCAGGATATCTTTATAAATATTGCCGGTGGATTCCGGCTTACAGAGCCGGGAGTAGATTTGGGAATAGTAATTTCCATAGCCTCCAGTAAGCTTGACCAACCAGTATCTAAACAAACAATTGTATGTGGCGAAGTCGGATTAACTGGAGAAGTGAGAGCTATAAGCCATGTTCCCGCGCGCATAAAAGAGGCAGGAAGACTTGGATTTACCCGCTGTATTGTCCCCAATAAGAATTTAAAAAATTTAACAATCAAAGAAAATATCAATATAATTGGCGTTGACACTATTCAAGAAGCTGTTGAACACCTTTTTGACAGAAAACATAAAAGAAAATGACTATAGATCACATATGCAGTCAATAATTTCCCGCGAAGGTTATCCACTTCTTATCTGTTTACTGTTTTGCTCACTATTTTTATATGCTGTATCTTCATTGGCTCATGGATATTGGCTTTTAGGTTGTAGAACCTTATCAATAATCGCCTTTCTTTTTTTTCTTTTCACCGTATATTTTTTTCGCGATCCAGAACGTTCTGTACATTATAACGACAACGCTCTTCTGGCCCCAGCAGACGGCACCATTATAGACATACGGGAAGTAGATGAGCCGCTATACCTGAAAGATAAAGTCAAACGGGTTAGTATTTTTATGTCGCCTTTTGATGTTCATATCAATCGTGCTCCCATTAACGGCATTATTGAGTTTGTGCAGCATAACCCGGGTAAGTTTATTTCTGCGTTTAAAGAAAAGGCGTCGCTCGACAATGAGAGCATTTTGATAGGGATAAAAAAAACTGACAAACCGCGAAGAATTGCAGTCAAGTTAATTGCTGGGATCATAGCCCGCAGGATTGTCTTTAATAAAAAAGTTCATGATACGCTCCGACAGGGTGATCGCATAGGCATGATTCGCTTCGGGTCGCGTGCTGAACTGTTTTGTCCGCTGTCAACTGAGCTTCAGGTAATGTGTGGTGATAAGGTGAAAGCTGGACAATCAATCATAGGGATTTATTAATCTCTGATTTTAACCCAGGATTTTTTACGAATTTTCTCCATTACCTTTAATAGATAGAATGTCTGAAAAAAATAAATTACGCTTGCAAGACGGTATCTTTGGGGTATGCGGGGGGTTGGGCGAATTTTTTGGTATTAATCCGTGGTGGTTTAGAATTTTATTTCTTATATTGTTTTTGCCTGGTGGGTTACCCGGTTTAATACCTTATATTATTCTCTGGATTATTATTCCCCGAAAAGAGCCTGAATAAAGGTTGCCTCTTGATATAATGAGTTTTTCCACATCACCTGTGGAAAAGCTATGGACAAACACGACTCATGACATGGAATCATTAATACAGGCAACGGGTTGAGCAGATTGCTCATATTTTGAGCATACCATAATCCAATAATAAATTAGGCTTTGTTCTAAAGTTTAGTGATGGCCCCTGACCAAGAGTATGAGGCA
>CAZQKW010000067.1:0-15945 GCA_964594075.1 uncultured Thermodesulfobacteriota bacterium
TGAAAATCAACTGCCCCTCTTTGATTCTTAAATTTTTTGGGGAAAGTCCTGGAATGATATAACCCTTGTTTTATTATGCAATATAACGTATATTATATAATAAAGTATTTTACACCATGCCTCCTGGTCGCACACCTTTGAGGCCAGGAGGCGTGTTTTTTATAAACATTCGTGGTTCAGATGCATCCGGTTTCCCGGACACGAGCCTGATTGACAGGAATGCAAAAACCAAAAAAGGAGATAGTATGATACGTTTTTCAAAAACACAAATCGCCAAAACCTTCTGTTCAGCTCTGGTGCTGTGTGCTGTGTGCCTCGGCGTGGCCTGCGGCGAAGAGAAGGCGCCGGCACCAAACACGGAGGTTACCATGCAAAAACCCTCATCTGCCACTGTTCTGGCAAAAGTCAACGGCGTTCCCATAACGCAGGGCGAGCGCGATCAGACAGCGCAGGATATGCTCTCCCGGAACCGCATGTCTCAGCAGAGTTCCCCGGATTTGATACCGCAGATAGAAGCGGCTGCGCTGCAGCAACTTATAAATGCCGAGCTGCTCTATCAAAAGGGACAGAAGCTCAAAATAAAGGATCTCGATAAAAAAGTTGACGACCGAGTCGCCCAGATACGGGCACAGTTTCCTTCACCAGCTGATTTTGAAAAAGCGCTGAGCAGCGAGAATTTAACCGAAAAACAATTTACCGCTTCAATCCGAAAAAATATTGTCATCGATAACCTGCTGCAGAAAGAGGTGCTGGAAAAAATTTCTGTTACCGAGGCGGATGCAAAACAATTCTATGATAAAAATCAGGATAAATTTAAGGTGCCGGAGCAGACCAGGGCCAGTCATATTTTGCTGGGCGCTGATCAGAAAGCTTCCGCAGAAGACAAGAAAAAGGCTAAAGAAAAAGCTGAGGCTATTAGAAAACGCATTGTGGCGGGTGAAGATTTTGCCGTGTTAGCCAAGTCTGAGTCAACATGCCCCAGTGCTGCCAAGGGAGGAGACCTGGGATATTTCAGCAAGGGGCAGATGGTGCCGGCTTTTGAAGAAGCTGCCTCTTCCCTTAAGCCCGGCCAAATCAGCAACGTAGTAGAAACGCAATTCGGCTACCATATAATTAAAGTAACAGACCGCAAGCAGGCTGAGACCGTCAAATTTAATGATGTGAAGAAAAAAATTGAGGACTATTTGAAGGGTCAGCAGGCGCAAAAGCCCATTGCTGAGTATATTGAAAATCTCCGCAAAGAAGCCAAGATAGAAATGTTGCAATAAGTATTATACGCAGTTCTCAATACCATGTAAAAGGCTGCCACAGAGGTTACGGGCAGCTTTTTTACTATTATGGGAGATAACGAGAGGGATTTAGTTAAATTTTTTTTGTTTCAACTCCTGCAGAATGCTGTAAGGAATAGCCAGATTTCCCTTGCCGATGCCGAGCTCTATACCCTTTATCATACTACCGTGAAAATCGCTGCCGCCAGTGGGTATCAGTCCACAAATGCGGGCGAGCGTTTCATACTGTCTGGTCTGTGCGGCATCATGGTCCGAGTAATACACCTCAATGCCCTGCAGCCCTTGTTTTTTCCACTCCTTTACTTTGGCTTCAAGCTGTTGACCGTTGCAATTGAGGGTCACCGGATGACCAAGCACAGGTATGCCACCCGCATCTACAATCATGCTGATAGCTTCTTGGGGCGGAAACCTGAATTTCTCCTCATAGGCAGGAGCTCCTTTTTTTAGGAATTTGTCAAACGCTTCCTGCAGGCTTTTTACGCAGCCTTTCTTCAATAAGACCTGTGCAAAGTGCGGCCGCCCGACCAGACCACCGCCCGCTTCCTGCACCACCTCGTCAAAACTGATAGAAAAGCCAAGGGACTGCAGTTTACGAACAATTTTTGGGTTTCGTTCAGCGCGCGCATTCTGTAAAACTGATAGACGCTGTAACAGTGAAGAATCATTAAAATCAATATAGTATCCCAAAATATGCAGTGCGCCGGATGGAAACTCGGCGCTTATTTCAACCCCAGGCACCACTTCGAACCCCACGCTTAATCCGGCGGCAACCGCCTCAGCAAGCCCTTCCACGGTATCATGATCGGTAACGGCAATTGCCTCAAGCCCACGATTTTTTGCATACTGCACCACGGCGGTAGGCGACAGCGTGCCATCAGAGGCAGTGGTATGAACATGCAGATCAATCGCCATTTACAGATACCCCAAATCTTCAAGTCTTTTTTTGATTTTCTCCGCCTCTTCTTCAGTATAAACCTCTTCTTCAGAAGAGCTTTCCCCGCTCAATACGTGCGCTTCTACCGCTGCAAGCAGCTCAGCTGCTCGTTGTCCTGCAGTGCGATCAGCTGCGGTGTCTTCTTCCGCCAGTATCCAGACATCGCTCATACCTCGTTTTTGGAACTCCTGGCGAAGGATTTCTGCAACGCGCTTATCAGCTTCGTTCTGGCTGAGCAGAATAATAATTTTTTTTGATGGCATACTGGTCCTCCCTCACATCGCTACATAAATGTGCTACGCGTTTTCACTAAATGACTGTGCCCTCCATATCCGGCGGCACCGGAATCCCTAAAATACTGAGAACTGTAGGCGCAACGTCAAACAATGATAATCCATCGCGAAACGTTTGCTGCCGGTCAACCGTCCTCGCAGGATCGCACAGAATAAAAATCCCCTGCTCCGCATGATTGGCATCATCGGGTCCCGTGTCGTTTTCAAAGGTGTGGATGGTATTTAATCCAATACTTCCCACGGAACGCCAGGCAAGGTTGCCGAAATATACGATAAGATCAGGGGGCACGCCCTTGACCACCGGATACACGTCCTGCGGCCGCATTACCCTGGTGCCAATTGCATTTCCCTGTTCATCGCCGAGAGCTTCCAATTTTTCCTTAAGCTCTGTTCTGACCTTTTCATAGTCCTTTTGGGGAATTGTGCCCAGCGGCTCCCGCCCTTCCACATTAAGAAACAGCCGTGAGTAATACCCGCCTTCTCCCCAGGCTCTGGTCTGATTCCAGTCAATAATGGCTTTATGCAGCGGCACAATCCCGGTAGGCTTTTCGGTGATATGCAGATAGCCCTCCCGGATGAGCCATTCATTGATACAGATTCCGCCGCGCATGGGCTGAGCACCATGGTCAGAGACGACGAAGACGGCAGTTGCGGGATCAATGCACGAAAGCACCTCCCCAATTTTGCCGTCGATAAATCGGTAATAATCCCGTATGGCATTTTCATAGGGAGTGCCAGGTTCATATTTGGGGTGGCTGGTATCCATGAATTTCCAGAAACCATGATGGATGCGGTCAATGCCCATTTCAACCAGCATCGCAAAATCCCAGGGCTGATGCGCAAGGAAAGAGCGAAACAGCTTAAAGCGCTTTTCAGTCATTTCATAAATCTGGTTTAACAGCCGGCCTTTATCATTGGTTCGAAAATGATCTACATCGAGAATATAATCCCCCACTTCAGCTGCGATCTGGTGTTTGAGTTCCGGCGGATAGGTATATTGACTTGACGTGTCAGGAGTCAAAAAACAGCTTACCATAACACCATTAACCGGTTTGGGTGGATAGGTCTGAGGGATGCCCAGCAGGATCACCTTCTTGCCATAGCGTGCCAGGACATCCCAGACCGCGGGTTCTTTTATTACCCGCGAAGTGGCAAAGCTCAGCCGGTCATAGGAATAATCAGACCGATTGCGAAACCCATAGCATCCCAGTTTCCCGGGATTTTTGCTGGTCATCATGCATGTCCACGCAGGAATAGTAATGGGCGGGATGCAGGATTGCAAAGGCCCGGATATTCCGCGCTCCCTGAGCGCGGCAAGATTTGGCAACACTGTTGCCCACTGATCAAACACCAACTGCGGGGTTGCGCAGTCCAAGCCGAATACGATTACTTTTTTTTCCGCCATTTGATAGGTAATGGGTGATGGTGATACGCTCAATATGCGTTAACCTGTTTCCTTCATATAATTAATCAAAATTGCAGCAACTTCAGGCCGGGTGAATTCCATAGGTGGCACTTTTCCCTGTTTAAGCATTTCCCGCACCTTGGTGCCGCTTAAAAAAATGTGATGGCTGGCATCATGGGGACAGGTTTTGCTTGATGCCATACCCTCGCAGGTTTTGCAGTAGAAGGTATGGTCAAAAAACAGCGGCGTGATGCCTATCTCTTCCGGGGGAAATTCATCAAAAATATAATGGGCATCATAGGTGCCATAGTAATTGCCAACGCCAGCATGGTCGCGGCCAACGATAAAATGCGTGCAGCCGTAGTTTTTACGGGCTAAAGCATGAAAAATTGCCTCGCGCGGCCCCGCATAGCGCATGGCTGCGGGAAAAATAGAGAGCATGCACCGCGTAGGAGGATAATATTTTTCAAGCAATGTTTCATAGCAGGCCATGCGCACCTCGCCCGGTATGTCATCGTGTTTGGTATCGCCCATGAGCGGGTGCACCAGCAGGGCGTCAACGATTTCCAGAGCACACTTTTGGATATATTCATGGGCGCGGTGTATAGGGTTGCGGGTTTGAAAGGCAACAATCCGTTTCCAGCCTCTCTGTTTAAATCGTGCGCGCGTCTCCTGCGGGTCCAAGCGATACGGTGCAAAATTATCATGCGCTGGGCGGTTGATAAGGCTGATTGTCCCTCCTAAATACACTTCGCCGACAGACTTCAGATATTGAACACCCGGGTGTAAATCGTCGGTGGTGCGCAACACCTGCTGTGCTTCATGTTCTTTATCAACGGGGTATTTATCATCCACATGAAGAATTCCTAATAAATCGTTGTTATCATTGGTCAGCGCCACATCGCTGCCTTCTTTAATCCGTTCTGCATCGGCGCGGGTGATGCTGAGGGTAATGGGAATTGTCCAGGGCAAGCCATTTTTTAAGCGCATAAAGTCAACTACTGATGTATAGTCCTGTCGGGTCATAAATCCCTCAAGGGGACTTAAGGCGCCGGTAGCAATCATTTCCAGGTCAGATACTTCTCGGGAATTTAGTCGTATAGGTTCAAGGCTTGCTGCTTTTTCCTGAAGCTGTTTTTGCGTCTCGCCGCTCACAATGCGGTTTATGAGTGTTCCGCCATGCGGTTCTATGGGCATGTTTCCTCCTCGGTAATATGACTGTTTTCTTAGCCGGGTTAAACCTCACTAAACGGCAGGTAAAGAAAGCTGGGGTTGTGTGGTATTTTTAACGTGCTAGTTACGCGTTTACGTTTACCTGTTTTTTTATTGTATCCTAAATATTTGATAAGGACAAGGAATTCTTCGCTGCACTTAGAATCAGGCAAAAAATGTCCCGTGTTTCGTCAACGAATAACGTGGGCTTTACTTCACCACAACAGGTCCTTCACAATATTAAAAAATCTGAACGGTCTTTTCCCTGCCGGCCATTTGATTTCATCACGGTGGCACAGGGTTGATTCATTGACCAGGTCAATATCCTGCTTCAGGGCAAGCAGCGCTTCTCGCTGCCGGGCTGCGGGAACGGTCTGCATTATTTCATCAATTCTGGCAAGAACTTCTTGCGCCTTTTTAATCCGGTGTTCCACCTCCCGGTAGATGGTTTCTGAAACCAGCCCGTATTTCTTTTTTAACCGGTTAAGACGCAGTGCCGCCTCATAAGTACTTGCGGCAATTTCATCCCGCGTCATCCATTTTGTCTCATAGCTCAGAGTGTGTTTCCAGCTTGGGGCAAGGAGGGCTTTGCGGTGTTCTTCCAGCGTCCGGCAAAAAATACGGTATCCCACTTTCTCGGATTCTTCATAGGCGATGCTTCCCGGATCAATAAATGGTGCCAGCGGGGAAATAAATGGATTCAGGCGACGGTCATATTTTTGCATAAGATATTCGCAATAATCTATGGTTTCCATGACCGACTGGTAGGTTTGCCGGGGTAGGCCGATCATAAAAAAGACGTCAAACTTTTCACAGCCATGCTCAAGTGCTGCACTGATAGACACCTCCAGCGCCTGGTTGGTATAAAATTTTCCGGATGCTTTGCGAATCGTTTCATCGTGAGACTCGGGTGATATTTCAAAATTGAAGTGGCGGACAGCTGAGGAGATTTTTTTAAAGTAAAGATCCGGCGCCGGTTCAAATAATTCGAGAACCAGCCTGTTCTCAAAATTCAATAAACGCAATCCCTGTAAAATGGTCTCCGCATAAGAATCTCCCGGTTGTCTGAGGTCGCCGACCACAAAAATCGGGGCCCGTGTATAACGGCAGATTTTTCTGATATCTTCCACAATAAGCTCGGGGCTGCGAAAGGCGACGGCGTCTCGGTTGCAGAATTTTTTCAGCGCATACTGTGAACCGCCGCAGATAACACAATTCTGAGTGCACCCGCGGCAGGTCATCACCGCCGTGATAGGATATTCCCACCAGTCATAAATAGGGGTAAATCCCCTCACCCCAAATTTAATTGAATTTTTAAATAACGAGAGATAGTTGTTAGAGCAATAATTCAGATCAGCGGGCGGATTAAGGCTCGGATTGCAGTGTATCAGGCCTTTTTCTTTGTAAGTAATCCCGGCAATGTCCTGCAAGGGTTTTTGTTCTTTTAATGTCCCAAGAAGCTGCAACAGGGTGTTTTCGGTGGAATCACCGCGCACCACCACATCAACCTGCGGGTAGGATATGAGCTCCCTGTGAAAATAAGTTGCTGAATAGCCGCCAAAAATAACCGGTGTCTGAGGATGATATTTTTTACACAGTGCGGCAACTTCAAGGCTGCCCTGGGCGTGCGGAAGCCAATGGAGGTCAATACCAAAGGCAACCGGTGAAAGTTTTTTAATGAGCTTTTCTGGATCAAACAATGGATCGTCAAGCATTTGAAAGGCAAGATTGATAATTCTGACCCTGAAGCCATGTTTTTCCAGATATTCTAGAATGGCGGAATACCCGACCGGATACATTTCAAACACCGCAGAGGAGGGGATGACATCGCTGATGGGGCCGAACATGACAGGCTCTGTGCGAAAGTCATAAACGCTGGGAGCATGCAGTAGAATAAGATCGGGCGCAAAAATTTTCATAGTGCAGTCAGTATTCTAAAAATACTTGAATAAAACGGCGCATCCATTCTATATATATGTTGATCATTTAATCCAGGTCGGTAACAACTACACGCCGTTATCACAATCCTCTTCTTGCACAGCACCAGGGAAGAGGCCATTGGCGGCAGAAAAAGAAGGATACAGTCCATGAAAAGATATTATTGCCCATCAATAGTAATGGTTTTTTTTATTGTCGCAAGCATTTTTTGTGCAGGCTGTGCTCATGACAAGAAGGCACAACAAACACGCTATCCTGAGGGGGTCGCCTTTGACCAGCCCTATGACAAAGTATGGGCTGCGATTAACGACCTGCTTTTTACTGACCTCGGCTGTGTAGAAAAAAAGACAAATAAAAGCAAGGGCCTCATAGAGACTGAATGGGTTACCCAGATAACGACCGACGGAACCATGCGCTGGAAGGTGTCAGCAGCATTAAAAAAGCAGGGCGATAAGACCCGTGTCATTCTATCTAAAAACGTGGAGATGCGCGAGGAGTTGAGTAATAGCCCCTACCGCTCAAAAGAAAAGGAGAGAGAAAAAGATAAACACCCTGATGCGGACTGGAAGAATACTGAAATTTCTGCAGATTCGATAGACAGCCTGTATCAGCAACTTCAGAATAAGCTGAACTAACCTCTATGTGCGGCTTTTTTATTACGGGCACTGATACTGGCGTGGGCAAAACGCTCATTGCCGGTTCCGTAGCAAGAGCCCTCGCTCTTCAGGGCAGACGGGTGGGGGTGATGAAGCCGTTTGAAAGCGGCTGTCGGCGCGAAGGCCGAATCGTCATACCGAACGATGCTCTCTTTTTGCGCACCATGGCCGGCACACAGGATGATTTAGCTCTCATTTGCCCGTATGCTTTAGAGCGGCCGCTGGCGCCGGCAATCGCTGCGCACAAGCAACGCGTTCGGATTGATCTGAGAAAAATAACGGCAGCATTTAAACGGATCAGCACCCGGTATGAGATAACGCTGGTGGAGGGAGCTGGCGGCATTATGGTGCCGATCAACAGAAATCATTTGCTTATTGATGTTGTCAGGTTATTGAACCTTCCGCTTATTGTCGTTGCCCGCACGGGGCTGGGCACCATTAATCATACCCTTCTCACCATCAGAGAAGCGCTTCGAGCAGGCATTCGTGTGCGCGGCATTATTCTCAATAAAATGACCCCAGAAATGGATGAATCTGAAGACACGAACCCTGCGTTCATTACCAGGTTTACCAGAATGCCGATTCTTGGGCAAATGCCCTATATACCGGTTGAGAAAAGACGCGATTTGGATTATCTGGCCGCCCTTGCCCAATCACACATTGACGTGAGCAGCTTTGTTTAATTGTTGGGAAGTTTATTCAAGCTCTCTTACTGCAAAATTCTCCCAACAAAACGAGGCGCGCTCATACGAACAGGAACCAATACGTTGCCCCGAAGTTAGCGGTGCCGTTATATTCTGTAGTCCCCCGCCCCCCCTCGCATCACCGGTGACGACGGTGCCACGGGCTGTCTGCCCACGTCAGCATACGCACAATGCCGGACTCGTGATGCCCGCGGATGAGCACACTGTTGTGGCAGAGAAAACACCCCACACGCTTTTTCCGCCCCATCAATAAATGTTTTGAAAAAAGTTCTGTTACTGCAAATAGTATTGACTCCTGCCGGAAATAAAAATATATATTTATTACAGAGGCAAGACATGCCGTTTCTATGGAAAACCCTCAACCATTGACAAGAGTAGAAGGAGGAATACGCATGAAAAAACCGAAGGCTTCAAAAGAATTAATGGATTTATTAAATAAGGGCATCGCACGGGAAATTCAGGTTGCTGTCCAATATATGTGGCAGCATGTTCTCTGGAGTGGCGTAAAGGGGTTTGCGGTAAAAGATGAATTAAAAAACATTGCGATTGCCGAGATGAAACATGCAGAGGCAATCGCCGAACGGCTTAACTACCTTGGCGGCATCCCCACCACCAAGCCTGACCCCATTCATGTCGGCACGACACTGAAAGAAATGATACAACAGGATCAGAAGGATGAAGAGGTGGCCATCGCCCTGTATAAAAAAATAATTGCTGTGGCACGAAAAGAAGAAGACGAGGTAACCCATCGGCTGTTCAGACAGATTTTAGCCGATGAGGAAGAGCATCACGACGTGTTTTCAACGTTGCTGGAAGAAATCTAAAATTTATTTTGGCTACGGGTCATGTTGTTCGATGATCTGGAGCAGTTTGATAACGCCCTTTGTTGTCAGACCTCCAGATCATATTCTTTAATAAGCCGGGAAAGGTAGGTTCGCTGGATATCAAGTATTTCTGCCGCTTTCTTTCGGTTGCCTTTGGTAAGAAGCAGAGTTTTTTTAATAAAGTCTTTTTTAAAGCTGTCCAGCGCCTGCTGCAGCGTAATGCCCACCTCAATATGATTTTCCCTGATTTCGGCTTTTTGAATGCCAAGATCCTGGGGCAAAATCTCCTGCCCATTGCCCATTACCACCGCTCGTTCAATGGAATTCTCAAGCTCCCGCACATTACCCGGCCAGTGGTAGCTGGTTATAAGTGTGAGTGCTTCGGCTGAGATACTCAGATCTTCTATGCCGATGGTGTTTTTAAACTCGTCGATAAAAAATTCCACCAGTGGCGGTATATCCTCTTTTCGCTCGCGCAGTGGCGGTATGGACAGGTGAATAACATTGAGGCGATAATAAAGGTCTTCGCGAAACTTTTTCTTTTTTACCTCTTCGTAAAGCTCTTTGTTGGTGGCAGAGATAACACGCACATCTACCGTAATCGGCACGGTGCTGCCGATCCGGTTGAAGGTTCCTTCCTGGATCACACGCAGCAGTTTAACCTGCATGGTGGGACTCATTTCCCCGATCTCATCAAGAAATATGGTGCCTTCATGCGCGGTTTCAAACAGGCCGATTTTTCTGAATGTGGCGCCGGTAAAAGCTCCCTTTTCATGGCCAAACAGTTCGGTTTCAAGCAGGGTTTCCGGCAGGGCGCCGCAATTAACTACTACAAAGGGTTTTGTCTTGCGGGGGCTGACGTTATGCATAAGCCGGGCAATCAATTCCTTGCCGGTTCCGCTTTCGCCGCTGATAAGAATCGTGCTTTTAGATCGGGCTGCCTTAAGAGCATCATGCACAACCCGTTTAAGCCCCTCGCTCTGAACCACGATGTGATGCCGGGATGCAAGTTCGGCCTTTGAAATCTGCAAATCTTCCGGTGCCAAGATAGCTTCGTGAATGCCAGACTCTTTGTTCATGCGGAATCTATCCTTGTGTATAGTAATTATTTTTTACTATAAACGTTCTTTACAGAATAGTAAAGCAAAGAAAGCTCTCAGCTCTGGAGATGAATCTGAAACCATCGCGCGCTGAGCTCAAGAGCCTTTGTTCTGTCCGCAGGGCCGGTCAGGGAATGATCGCCAGCGGGAATAATGTGCAGTTCTTTAGGCTCGCTGACGCGACTGAAAATTTCTGCAGCGTGAGAAGGGGGAACAACTGTGTCATTTTTCCCATGGATTATTTGAACTGTGGCAAGGTCCGAAAGGACAGACCGCAGATGGTGCTGTGCGGCATCAACAAAAAAATCGTCCTTTAATTGGTGCAGTTCATGTGCGGGAATACTTTCGCGCAACGCAAAAAGATTATAGGGCGTTGACCACACGGAAAGAGCGATGATATTCTGGTCTTGAGCGGCATACAAAAGGGCTACATAACCTCCCAGCGAGCTCCCGAGCAGCCCTAACTGCTGTGACAGCAGCGGATGCTGACGGGCAAAGGCCCCGACGGCTTCCAGTTCTTTAAGCCGGCGGGAAACAGTCGTATCAGAAATTGTTCCGTCGCTCTCTCCACAGCCCCCAAAATCAAACCGTATTACGGCCAGGCCGCGCGCGGTAAAATAATCTGCAATGGTGATGAATTTGTCGCTATCCTTGGAACTGAAAAGGCCGTGAGCGGTTATGACACAGGGAGCCGGTGCCTGGCGGGGCAGATGAAGAAGGCCGCTGATTGATCGGTGTTCAACGCGAACTCGAAATTGCTCAACCATGCGCGCGTATAAGCTGGAGGTCAAAGCCCGCGGCATTAACGTTTTTTTCTGTTTTGCTTTTTCTGAGCCTGAGTGCTGGACGGAATTTGGCGAGCATTTTGGTCGGATGTACTGCCCGGTTTATCTGTTTTCGTTTCTTTTTCTGCGCCGGTCTGCACGGGAGCCTGCTTTTTATCTTTATCAGCATCACCCTGTCTAAACGTGTCAAGCGCTGGCATCAATTTATCAAGATTGTATTTTTCAAGAATATAGATCGTATCCGCATCTGGTGTTTTGACAAAACGCTGATAAGCGTTCTTTTCCTTCCCCAGCAACAAGATTCTGGTTGAACCGTCTTTCATCGTCACCAGGATTTCCTGCGAGGGCTGATCAAGCTGAAAATCCTTGAGCGGGCCCTCGGCAAAATCAGCAGCCTTGAGCGTTGAAACGGTCTTCAGGCAGTCTTCAACGGGTTCTTTTTTAGGAGAAATTTTTTCCGGTGCAATTATCTCCCACTGATCTTTTTCGCCTTTTTTGAGATGAAATCCTTTCTCTCCTTTAACCAGATATTCGGTTATGTCCTGCTGGTTAAGGGCAAAAATAGTTTTGTTGCGCCAGTCCTTGAGTTCGCGGTCAAAGGTCATTTTCAGCATGCCGCTTGCAAGTACCACCTGCGCTGCATCCGCACCGCGCAGATACGTGCTGAAAAGATCAGGTCCGCTCTTGCCAACATAAAAATGAGCCAGAGTCTTTTGCGCCCCGTCTTCAATCCTGACTTCCACACCTTTTTCCTGGTCAACTTCAAATTCTTTATGCTTTTTGAGGTTTTTGGAAGCAATTGCCTCTATTTTTATTTTTCCCACGCTATCCAGCAGGTTATCAATGGGGGTTTTGTCTGCCTGGTAGGTTTTCTGGCCGCTCACCACGATCCAGCCCTCCGGTTTTTTTTCCAACCGCACTTCCCCCTTTTCCTTGCTTTTCAGCGCAATGACGGCGGCAGCAGTCTTGTCGAACCCCTCAATAAAGAGCGGCTGTTCTGGTTTTTTATTTTTTTTCTGCGGGGTTTCAATGAGATAAAAAATGAGCAAAAGAAAACCTAATATCGCGGCAAAAATTATTGTCTTCCTAAAGGCCATACTCTATTCCACAGTTCGCAATCAAAGTTCAATGTTAAATATTTATTCCTCGTCTCTTTCTTCTGCGGCGAATATAAAACCTGCTCAGGCCAAAAAGTCCAACCAGAATGGACACGCCAAACATATTGATGAACCGTAATGCGGTTTTAGCCTCCTCAGAGATGACTCTTAAAGGCCGGTCGGTTGATTCGCGCGAACGAATGCCAATAAGATAGTCGCCGATGGTAAACCAGTCTATGGCATTAAGAAAGAAAATCCGGTTGCCATCAAACTCGGCAGGAAAGCTTTCAGTTATGAACCGTGAATTGCCGACGACAATGAGCTTGGTGTCAGGGCTTTCTGTTATAATGGGTTCAGACGATTTTTCCTGTGTGCCGTCCGGCGGCGTTGCATTATTTGCTTTTGTTTTATTCTGCTCCTGTTCTTCCTTTTTCGGCTCATCCTTAGGGGGCACCTTTTTCCCGGCAAAGAAGCTTTTAAATTTACCGCTTAGTGCCACGCCCAGCAGCCGTTCTTTCATCTCTTGTGGCGGTGGAAAATACTGCTCCTTCGGGCTTAAATCAAACAAATCTTTCTGTGTCCAGGAATATTTGGTGCTCTTGAACAGCTCGTGTATCTTAATGCCGGTTGTTTTATCCTGCAGTATTTCAAGCGGGCTTGCCCAGGGCAACACCATGCTTTCAAGCTGATTCACAATCGGGAGGTCGCGGGCAAAGTTTTCCCGGGCAATTTTCACCCAGAAAGGATACGGCACGGATATGGTGAACAGACCGCTCTGGAAAGACGCATTAGCATTTGACCGGTCAAGCACCAGCTCATTAATAACCTTTATTCCATAGTGCTCAAGCATGTCGGCAAGGGGCGATTTGAGCGGCGTAGCGCTGAGCCGGCGCTCGTCCATCGCGATAGTATCAATGAAAAACAGCACCTTGCCGCCGGTCATAATATACTGATCAATTAAAAACTTCTCGCGTTCAGAAAGATCGCGCGGGCTCACAACTACCAGCGCCGCAACATCAGCCGGAATTTTCTCCTCTTTCTTGAGGTCTATGGCGCGCGGCGAGTAATGATCCTGCAGGATTGATTGAATATTTTTTAATTGATTATTTAAATCCGGACCGCCCGGTGTGCTTAAAAAGCCGATAGTTTTGATTTCGGTGCTGGTAACCCGCAGAATTTTGCTGGTTAAATCATACTCAAAGTTGCTGGTATCGGTAATGGCAGGGATAACCTCTTTATTATCACCGTAGAGAATCGCCATGCCCAGGTACACATTGGTAAATTGTGCTTGATCCCTCTCAATAACATTGAGGCGAACCTGGGGAATACCCATAAACCGCAGTCGCTGCTCCATGGCGGGGTCGCTTGCCGGGTCTACAAACTCTATATTAAGGTTGCCCTTTGCATAGGTGCGATATTCTTCCAGAAGGTCCTGAACCTGATCGGTGAGCGTGGTGAGGTATGGAGGCAGTTTTTTAGAAAAATAGACCTTAATGTTGACGATGTCGTCAAGACCGGCAAGAACTTTTTTGGTGGATTCAGAGATGGTATATTGTTTGTTTTCAGTGAGATCGGCCCGCAAAAAATGGCGGTAAGAAAGCACGTTAATAACCCCCAGTATTGCGGCGAGAATGACAATGAGCGCGATATAGTTTGTTCCGTAGCGGACTTTTTTAAGACTCATGGCGCATTATTTCCATTTACGGCTTTCGATTGAAAGATTGTTGAGAAAAAGGAAAAACCCTATTACTGAAACATAATAAATTAAATCCCGTGAATCAACCACCCCCCGACCGATACTTTCAAAATGGGCACCCAAACCAAGATAGGCAAAGATAGGCACCAGTCGGTATGGCAAATTCATGAGAACAAAATTTTCTCCGATAACCAGCAGCGCAAAGGATACAAAAATGGCTATGATAAACGCGACTATCTGATTTTCCGTGAGACTTGAAGCACAGCAGCCAATGGCAAGATACGCCCCCCCCATGAGAAACGCTCCTAAATAGCCGCCCCATATGGCACCGGTATCCGGGTTTCCCACGAGCATTACCGTAAGCGGGAGCGGGAAAGTGCAGAGAAGCGTTACAATCAGAAACACAAAACTGGCTAAAAATTTTCCCAGAACCACTTCATAATCTTTGACCGGCAGCGTCATCAGCAGCTCAACCGTGCCAAGCTTTTTTTCCTCAGCCCACGAACGCATGGTCATGGCAGGCGCCAGAAACAGAAAAACCCAGGGCAGAATGGAAAAAAACGCCCGCAGACTTGCCTGATTCAAGAGAAAGAAACTTTTAAAAAACAGCCAGTTGGTAAATACCAGAAAGGAAATAATAAAGATGTAGGCTATGGGAGAATTAAAGTATCCTCTGAATTCTTTCCAGAATATAATAAACGTTGCTTTCATAGCGTCTGGTCATGCCTCCCGTGTGGTAAGCTCGCGGAATACATCCTCCAGCGTGACAGTTCCCTGATACAGTTCGCTCAAACTCCAGCCATTTTGCGCAACCAAAAAGAAAATGTCTTCGCACAGATGTGCCGTGCCGTCGGTGGTAAGGCTCAAGCGGTTGCAGCCGTTTTCCTCTCCCAGAACAGAAATTTCTCGCACCGTGCCCATGGATAAAAGCTTTTCTTTTACCTCCTGCAGCGGACCACGAATAGTTACATAGATGGTCTGCCCCCCCTTGGCCATGGCAGCAAGTTCTTCCGGCGTGCCGCTGCCAACAATTTCGCCCCGGTTAATGATAAGCACCCGGTCGCAGGTGGCGGCAACTTCGGGAAGGATGTGCGAGCTTAAAATGATGGTTTTTTCCTTGCCGATGGATTTGATAAGATTTCGTATCTCAATAATTTGATTTGGATCAAGACCGATTGTTGGCTCATCCAGTATCAGTATATCCGGGTCATGGATGAGGGCCTGTGCGAGTCCTAGTCGTTGACGGAACCCTTTGGAGAGTTCATCAATATCTTTATTGATAATCGGCTCCAAGCCGCACATCTCTATTACCTGTTTTATTTTTGCGCGGCGGGAAGATTCGGGGACACCGCGCAACGCGGCGATAAACTGGAGCGATTCAAGAACCCCCATTTCCATGTATAGCGGGTTGTTTTCCGGCAGATAACCGATGCACTTGCGCACTTCAAGCGATTGGGTTGCCACATCAAAGCCGGCAACACGCGCTGTCCCCTCGTCAGCAGGCAGATAACAGGTAAGGATGCGCATGGTGGTTGACTTCCCGGCGCCATTTGGCCCCAAAAAGCCGACAACCTCCCCTTTGCTGACATTGAAGGAGACATTTTTTACCGCCTGCGTCGGCCCGAAACTTTTACTGATATGCTCAACATCAATCATAAATAACACCCTTTCTTCTATAAAAGGGGATTGTTTAACAGGGTAATTAAAAATGCTGAAAAGGAATTTTCGTAAGGGTTTAGTGTGGTTAATTTGAAAGGTGAATTTTATTGGACATATTTTTCTCTGTCAAGAGCTTTTTTGGTTTTTGGGCTTTTTTATTCTTCTCTTGAGCTCTCGGCATATGGTTGTTAAATCACGATTGAGTTCTTTGGCTATCTTATCTGAGAGACGTATACTGTTCTTTTAAAATGTAAGATAAAGTAGCGTTATTTACATTTTCGGGGTATCAGAGAAACGAGAAAGAGAACACAGGAGGATACCCCGATGGTGATTCACAAAAAGACACGATTGAC
>CAZQKW010000068.1:0-15736 GCA_964594075.1 uncultured Thermodesulfobacteriota bacterium
GCAACCACTAAATATGCAGCGTGATGTTAATTCTATTTTGAGACGATTAATATATGTGCGACTGGCATATTTATCAGAACATATGATGTCATAAAACCGGGTAGCATTATTAATGTAGAGATTTATTTATCAGAAGACTGCAAAATATTACTAAAAGGGTGCGTTAAGTGGATAAAAAGGTTGCCTCCTGCAATGGTGGGACAGGCAAAAAAGGCGGGTATGGGAGTGAAAATATTAGAAGTTTTATCCGACGGAGAAGCCCTATGGAGAGAATTTATTGAATCCTATGCTTTTCATTTCAAAACATCTGAATGCACCTTTGCAGAACCTCACCCTAATCCAACTTTTTTAAAAAAATAATAGGCTTTTTCAAATAGTTGCCCTGCCATTTCTGTCTTTTTTTCTAAATTATAACCAAGTTAATGACATAAAAAAATATAAGAAAATGTAAAAAAAAAAGTATTGACACTATTATTTATAATATGGTAAAAATTGTTAAAATTTTTTGAACCACATCTTCATTGTCTTCAACAAAGCCATTTTTAAAGGCTGAAGCAACTATCAAGGGTAAATTAGCCATACCATCGGCAATGGAAATTTTGCAAAAATAGTGCTAATGAACAGCAATTTTAAAGCGAAAATATAACGCAATAGTTTTGAAGGGTTATAAATAGAAACGTATTACAAATTTATTGGAAGGGGAATAAAACAATGAATGCGGGAACACGTGGTGTAAAAGTAGTTTTATTGGCGGGAATGCTACTGGTAATATCGTGGATATTGCCTATGGTTTGTGCAGTCATTCAGGTTTTTGAGGGGTATGCCAATCAGGCTTTTGCCGCAAAAATACAAGGCAAAGTTTTTAATGACGCAAATCAGAATGGTTCTTTGGATACTGACGAGATTGGCATATCAGGCGTTACCGTCACCCTTGACGGCAGCACCACTGAAACCACTGATGGATTAGGCGATTACGAGTTTAAAAATGCAGAAAATAATAAAGAACATACACTGTCGGTAACAGATCCTGTGGGGTATTTTTTGACCACCCAAAATAATCCAATTACCTTTTATCTACAAGGTATTCGTATTGAA
The DNA here is from genome assembly GCA_964594075.1 of uncultured Thermodesulfobacteriota bacterium. Classification (GTDB taxonomy): domain Bacteria; phylum Desulfobacterota; class WTBG01; order CAIYCZ01; family CAIYCZ01; genus CAZQKW01. Next base: position 1,096 of record CAZQKW010000068.1, read on the forward strand.
AATTTTGGATACGCTCTAATAACGACTACTACCACATCAATTGTTACTACCACGACGTCAGCAGAAACGACAACCACGACTGAAGAACCGTCAACTACTACGACGACAGAGGAATCTACCACAACCACCTCTGAGGAGCCGTCAACCACCACGTCTGTTGCGCCTGTAACTACCACATCGGTTCCTGGGACGACGTCAATAGTCATTATCACCACGTCGGTGCCGGTTACCACTTCTATTCCTCCGATAACAACCAGTGTGCCGGTGACGACATCGAGCGTGCCTGCATCAACAACTACTTCCATTCAGCCCGAATGCATAACCAATGCAGATTGCGAGGATAATGATTACTGCACTGGCACCGAATCATGTGTTGCAGGGGTATGCGTAAGCAGTGGCGATCCCTGTGATCCCGAACAGCAGATTTGCAGCAACGAATTGCAGACGTGTCTTAATATCCTCAAAATACAGAATGTGCCTACGGCGCTTTTGCCGGCCAGAGGCGAGAGAAAACTGAGAGCTCCCGTACTGCTGCCAAAACTGTGTTACTGGTTGCGGGTAACGATTGAAGAACCGAATCATGTTGATATTAATGAAAGTCAGTTCATGATTGAGGGAGAGACGGCAGGATATACCGGCGTTGAGATAGATAATTCACGAAAAATCCGCCAGGCACTGCTTAAAAAGAATCGCGGCAAGGTTTTCTGGGTGCCTATTACTGCATATAAAAAGGCTACGGCAGGAACATGGAAAATTACGATAGAGACTGTGGTAACCAATACCGCTGAGCCATTCATTGAGCTTGTGGAAGGCGAGTTTATAATCAGATAAGAAATAAACGGTAACAAAAAGGCAGGACCAGGGATGGCCCTGCCTTGTTGTTTGGTTCAATAAATGAAATGTAAGCTTGTTTAATCACATAGGCGGTTTTATTTTATCCACTCCTTCCTGCAATTTTTCTTTTCCTTCCTCCATCTTTTCCATTGGGCCTTTACCTTCCTCTTTGCCTTCTTTCATTTTCTTCTCTGCTTTTTTTGCGATTTCGTCGCAGGTTTTTTCATTCAGAATGCCGTTAGGTATTTTCATACCCATTTCTTTTTTCTGAAATTCTTTCACCGCCTCCCGCGTATCTTTATCTATCTTTCCGCTGGCTTCTCCCTTGTAATAACCCAATGCCGCCAAGTCTTGCTGAGCCTTCTGAATTTTTTCCTGTCGCGCTGTCTCTTTCTCCTCTGCAATGCTGAGAGCAACAAAACCTAAAACCACAACGGCGCACATCATAGCTAAAAATATTTTCCTTCTCATAACAACCTCCTTCGTTTTGATTGGTTTTATAATTGACTGCCATTTTTGAGAATTCATCGTGGTTCACCAGGTTGTTGAAAAACACAAGCCCGCTCGATGAATTCCCCGCCTTAGTTTCTCTATTTATTTGCTAAAAAATTTGTTTAAAGGCCCTTTAGAAGAGTTATTGATTGATAAATCATTATGTTGCTTTACATAGCATTTAAAAACCGCCGTCAGCTTGAAAACTGATAGCGGTTCATTAACATAATAAAGTATTTAAATTTATTGAGCTATTCATGACAACTCCTTACCTTAATTTCCTTTTAGATCCTTGCTATACACATGTCAATTAAAAATATGGCCTGCGACAGTTTATTAGCTGGCCGTCAAAAGTCTCATTCTGAACCCAGCGAAGAATCTCAATGTTAGCAACAGTTAGTGTATTCACTGGGTTCGGAATGAATCTATAATCACAGAACTCATGTATCATTTTTTGTCAGACGGTTAGACGGCTATTTTCATTCCGGTTAAAAGGGCATAGGCAAGAAAGAGTATGCCAAGTAGAATCCGGTAATAGCCAAAATGCTTAAAGCCATAGCGTGTGAGGAAAGAAATAAATGCCTTAACCGCAATAGCAGCCACAATAAACGCTATGACACTTCCCGTCAAAAGCAGCGCCACCGCATCAGTGGTCAGCAAATCGCGCGATTCCCATAAATCCTTCGCCGTCGCCGCGAACATGGTCGGTATAGCCAGCAGAAAAGAAAATTCAGCGGCCTGTTTTCTGTCAAATCCGGCGAAAATGCCGCCAAATATGGTGGCAGCAGCTCTGGAAACACCCGGTATCATTGATACGCATTGGATCACCCCGATTTTTAAAGCCCCCCCATAGGTTATATCTTCTATGTCTTTGTATTTAGCACTCCTGTGCTCGCTCCACATATCAAGCAGGATTAAAATCACACCGCCTGCGACAAGCGAAAAACTCACAATAAAAGGATTGAAAAGATACTGTTTAATGAATTTATAAGCCAAAAGACCGGCGATACCTGTCGGCAGAAAAGCAACCATCAGCTTTAAATAAATTGTGATGCCCACAATAAACCTTTTTATATATAAAACGAGCACCGCAAGTATGGCGCCAAGCTGAATGACAATTTCAAACGTCTTGATAAACTCGTCGCTTTGGATATTCATCAGCGATTGAGCTAAAATCATATGGCCGGTTGATGAAATTGGCAAAAATTCGGTAAGCCCTTCAATAACAGCTAAGATTATGGCTTGAAGATATGACATATTGAGACACCATTTTCAGCACAATATTTTAGATATTCCTACACTAAAGCTTGCCGTTATACAACGCAATTCTATTTGCTCTGCATAATAAATTAGGTTAATAAGTAACAATTCTAAAATCTGATCAGTTTCCATCATTAATCCTCGAATCTTGGTTATGTTTGACACAATTATGCAAGAAATTGCCGCATTACTGCTTCTGGCAGCACTGTGCGGGGCTATAACAATCTGGTTGCGACAGCCGTTAATAGTTGGTTACATCGTTGTCGGCATTCTGGTTGGCCCATCACTATTGGGTTGGGTTACTGCAAAAGATCAGATTGACCTTTTCGCAAAGATGGGGATTGCGCTGTTGCTATTCGTGGTCGGTTTGAGGCTTGACCTTCATCTTATCCGTACCTTGGGACCGGTGGCGCTTGCCACCGGTGTTGGACAGGTTATCTTCACTTCCGTCATCGGGTATTTTCTTTCCCTGATACTGGGATTATCGCCAGTGCCGGCACTGTATGTCTCGGTTGCGCTCACCTTTTCAAGCACCATCATTATCGTGAAACTTTTATCTGACAAACGTGAAATTGATGAGCTTCATGGACGTATCGCGGTTGGATTTTTAATTGTGCAGGATATTCTCGTAATAATTGCAATGATCGGTCTTTCTGCTCTCGGCCGTGCGACCGTCACTGAACACATATGGCGAACTATACTGATGATGCTGCTAAAAGCGCTGGGGCTCATTGTGTGTATTGCCTTGACAATGCGTTATATCCTGCCGGGCCTGTTACACCGATTGGCACGATCGGTGGAGCTATTGATACTTTTTGCTATCGCATGGGCTATTAGTATTGCGGTAGCAAGTGAAATGGCTGGATTCAGTTTGGAGGTGGGGGCGTTCCTTGCGGGCATTTCATTGGCGACAACTAATTATCGGGAGGCTATCGCAAGCAGATTAATCAGCCTGCGGGACTTTTTACTGCTGTTTTTTTTCATTGATTTAGGTGCACAAATGGAATTGGGATTGCTTGGAGAACAAATAGTGCCCGCAATTATTTTGTCTTTATTTGTGCTTATCGGTAATCCGCTTATTGTCATGGTTATCATGGGATATATGGGATACCGCAAGCGCACGGGATTCCTCGCTGGGCTGACGGTTGCACAAATCAGCGAGTTTTCACTAATCCTCGGCGCTCTTGGCGTGAGTTTGAATCATATTGAAAAAAACATACTGGGATTAATTACCCTGGTCGGCCTGGTCACTATAGGACTCTCAACCTATATGATTCTTTATTCACAGCGTATATATAAATGGATTGCACCCAAGCTGACAATATTTGAACGGACAATACCAAAACGCGAACAAAACGATCTTCAGGCGTCCGGTAAAACACCGGTGAACATTATTCTTTTCGGGCTGGGCAGATACGGTAACAATATAGCGCGGCATTTGCAGCAGCGCGGTATGAATATTTTGGGGGTGGACTTTGATTCAAAAGCCGTTACTGCGTGGCATCAACAGGGGTTGCAGGCCCGTTACGGTGATGCGGAAGACCCCGAGTTTCCCGGTACCTTGCCTCTTATTGATGCAGAGTGGGTTGTCAGCACCATAACCCAACTGGATATAAATTTAGCCTTGCTTGACGCGCTGCGTCATCACGGCTATTTAGGTAAAAAGGCAATGACGGCGCTTACGGAACGCGAGGCTGAGATTTTAAAAGAATCGGGTGCAGACCTGATACTCTCGCCTTTTGTTGATGCAGCAAAAGAAGCAACCGAACTGCTGGCTGCTGCTACTGTTTCAAAAGTCCCGTTATGAAAAACACAAATTTATCAAAAAATGCACCAGCTAATTAAGTTGAGTATTTGTTAGTAGAATTAAATTTAATAAAAATGGAAAAACAGTGAGATATATGAACTAATGTGAGGTAATACTTAAAAACATGGAAAATGTTGCGCTTGCCTTCGCTCTGACCATTATTGCCGGCCTTGCCACTGGTATTGGTAGTATCATTGCGTTTGTGTCAAAAAGTCCCAATCGGCGATTCTTATCTGTTGCTCTGGGTTTCTCTGCCGGTGTCATGATTTATGTGTCCCTGGTGGAGATTTTTAATAAGGGGCGAAGCGCACTGGAGGTTGAGCTTGGGGCTAAACCCGGTTACTGGGCAACGGTAGCTGCTTTTTTCTGCGGCATTTTCCTGATCGGGCTTATAGATAAACTTATTCCTGCTTATGAAAATCCGCACGAGCTTAAAGATTATAAAACTCCGCATTTAAGCGGGACAGAATTTAAAAATCCCGCTCTTTTAAGAACCGGACTATTTGTTGCGCTTGCCATAGCTATTCATAATTTCCCCGAGGGGCTTGCCACTTTTATCGCAGCCCTGCAGAAACCAGCGCTTGGTTTATCAATTGCCGTTGCCATTGCGATACACAACATCCCGGAGGGTATTTCGGTATCCGTGCCGGTCTATTATGCTACCGGTAGCAAAAAGAAAGCCTTTGTATATTCTTTTCTCTCGGGGCTCGCTGAACCGTTGGGGGCGCTGATTGGCTATTTCATACTGAAAAACTTTATCAATGACGTGGTGTTCGGCATTCTGTTTGCGCTGGTTGCCGGCATTATGGTGTTCATTTCCTTTGATGAGTTGCTGCCCGCAGCGGAAGAATACGGCGAGCACCATCTTTCCATTTATGGTCTTATTGCAGGGATGGGGGTTATGGCAGTCAGCCTGCTGTTGTTTGTGTGAATAATAAACATGGGCGATAATATTTTTATGTAATGCAACGACACGTAAAATGGTGTATATACATAGTACTACCTTGAAAGGAGGCTTTATGAACGCACCGCAATACATTAGCGATGAAGAAGTAAGGGCTGTGTGCAAGGCTCTGGGCATCAGAGACTGGTCAAAACTGAAAGAGCCCAAAGCCACCATTAGAGAAGCGCAGGCGATTTTAAAGGCAATTAATGTTGAAAAAATGCCCATTGATATTGAGGAATTTCGGGTTGGACTTGATGTAGAGCTTGAACACGGAACACGATTCAGGGATGCTAATGTCACGAATAATCACCCGCTTATCACCGGCAAGATAGTGCTGGCTCACATGAAGGAATCGCTTGATTATTACAAGCTCCTTGAGGTGGCCGAGCTTGAGGGCGATTTGCTCAAGGCAGTCGCAGCGGGCAACATAACCAAAATAAAAACCAAATATAAAAAACTTGCTGAAGCACGCATTGCTTTGCACCGAGCAGAGCTGAAGAGGTTGGGGAAATAATTTTAATTAAGATACGGAATGAAACTATACCGTATTAATTTTTTAATGTGAAAGGAGAAGACGTATGGGAACCAGGGGAAGAGAAATTGTCGGTATGGATGTTAATAAGTTGCTTGAGATGCTCAATAAAGCATTTTGTGACGAATGGTTTGCTTACCATCAATACTGGCTTGGCGCAAAGGTGGTAAAAGGGCCCATGAAAGATGCGGTGGCATCAGAACTGACGCTTCATGCCACTGAAGAACTTGCGCATGCAGACCTTGTGGCAAATCGTATCATACAGCTTGGGGGTAAGCCCATTGCTGAGCCAAAGTTATGGTACAAATATTCCGGCTGCGGTTATGAACCGCCGAATGATGAATATGTTAAAACTATTCTTAATCAAAATATTCATGGCGAACAATGCGCCATTGGCTACTACAATGAAATCATGAAAAAAACTCGGGATAAGGATATGGTCACCTATAATATGGCGCTGACCATTCTCCAGCAGGAGGTTGAACACGAGGAAGATTTACAGGCGCTGCTGGAGGACATTGAACTCATGGTGAAAAGGAGATAAATGAGAACCTCCAGACACTTTGATACGTTAATATACGCGCAATGACCGTTACAGTGGTTCCATAAGAGAGACTCGTCATTGCGCGCCGAGCCTGTAGCCGAAGCCCTGAGGGAATGGAAAAGGAAGCGCACTCCAATGTGGTTACTGAGCGGTTTTTGAAAAAAACCATTTCCAGCATATTGAATTCGCTAACCTTTACTATAATATTGAGATTCTGCAGCGCGTTCAGAATGACACTTTTTCAATAATCTGTTGGTGATATTACCGGGTAAGTTTAACCTGGTGAAAGGCCTCCGCAAGTTCAAAATTCTCTCCTTCCGCCATTTTCATACAGCGCTCTCTCAGCCAGTTTTCAAGATCTGCAATGCCAAAGTCATCTATTTGGCTTTTGTGGCAGCGTAGTGCAGCAAGCTTTAAGTCAAACGTCTCACTGATATCTGAACGATAATTAACGTCTTCTGCTGCCCAGCAAAGCACCTCCTGCACACGATGCGGTTCCAGACCCTCGTCAAGGAGATCGGGATAAGCAAGATGATCGCGGGCATACGGATAAATTGCGTCAAGCACTACCTGACCGGTGATCCGATGGTCCCGGTGCCAGATGTAACGGCGGTAGGGATCTGCGGTAATAACTGTGTGCGGGCGATGGATACGAAGCTGCTTTACAATTTCCTTTCGAAAGGTCGGCGTGTCCTCAAGGCGCTGGTCAGGATAGCGCAGGAATATGACTTCCTGCACGCCCACTACCTGTGCGGCAGCAACTTGTTCCTGTTCCCGTATGTGTGCAATCTGTTCTGAGGTTAGCGATCGGTCGCTGGTGCCCTTTTCACCGCTGGTGCAAATGACATAAACGACCCGTTTGCCCGCTTTTGTCCAGCGAGCCACCGTGCCCGCGACACCGAATTCGGGATCGTCAGGATGCGGCGCAATGACCAGTATATCGGCAGGCAGGTTCATGCATTATCATCCGTTAGTAGTATGTCGGTCATGCAGAGAGCGCCGCAGGGGCTTTGCGCGCGCGGCAAAATTCAAATTGGGCATGGGTCATTGCGGTCTGATACTCGTTGACCATCATAGCAGCCACCTGCGACCAGCAATAATTCATCACCGTTCTGCGGATCGCCGCGCGGGAAAATTGCCCGGCTCGCAGGGCGGTTATCAGCCGCTCAATTTGTTGTGCCAGTAAATTCGGATCAGGGCGATCCGCAAGAAAGCCGTTTGTGCCACAGTGAATAATCTTGTCCAGTGCCCCAACGCGGGTGGCAACCACCGGTGTGCCGCAGGCAAGTGCTTCAAGTCCGACCAGGCCGAAGCTTTCTGTGTAAGAGGGAAGTACCAGCGCATCCGCCGCGCTGTAGTAGAGTGGCAGCCGTTCATGATCCTCACGTCCCATAAAAGTTACCATTTTGTGAACTCCCAGGTTTGCTGCCAGCTCTCGCAGACTTTTTATATATGCGTAATCATGAATTTCCCCGCCGACAATGAGCAGACGTAGGCGGTTATGTTGCTGCACATGCGGCAACGCACCGATTAGATTTTCAAGCCCTTTCAGCGGATCAAGCCTGCCCACATAAAGCAATATAATCTGATTGTTATCAAGACCAAGCTGCATGCGGCACCGTTGTTTATCAAGAGGATGAAAAGTGTCGCCGTTTACCCCGCAGGGTATAACCGATATTTTTCGCGGCGAAACATCATAAAGGGTTACAAGCTGCTCCCGCTCCCGCTCGGTTTCTGCCAGAATACGGGTGCTGGTTTTGCTGACCAGCCTTTCAACATTGAGGCGCAGTGCAGGTTCAAGGTAACCAACAGGAAACATATTTTTGACTGCGGCAAGGGTATGGAATAAAACAAAGTGAGGAATGCGCCAGTAAATCTGCGCCCATATGCCTACTCTGCCTGATAGCCAGTAATTGCTCTGCACAATATCATAGCGTTTATTCTTATAAAGTCTGAATTTTTCCATCATGAGGAAAAATTCATGCAGATGGGGGTATAGTTCAAGCTTTGGCAGATAGTCAATAGGGCCAGCCTTGAGATGTATGAGACGGACATTTTCTGCAAGCCGCATAATTTGTGCATCGCCCTGATGCTGCTGTCTGGTATAAATATCAACAACGTGACCCTGTTTGCCCAATTCACCGGCGATCTCGCGAATGTAGATGCTCATGCCGCCGGTATCTTTTGTTCCCAGTTTACCTAACGGACTTGAATGGACACTCAACAAAGCGATTTTGAGAGGTTTATATTCCATGCGCCCCCCTTTCTGAAAGGTTATACTGATGCCGTTGGTGCGCTGATTAGTTGATTATTTTAGATTTACCCGGCATGTGTAGAGAGCTCCCGGTTTACCGCCAAGCCGCTGTTTGTAATCTTCAGCTCCTTTTAAAAAATCATACTTTGTCAGGCCCTGTTCAATGCTGTCCTTAATGCTGAATATTTTACTGAGCAGACCCACGCTCAGCGCAATAAATTGACGGTCGTACGCATTATTGTAAAGATGTCTGACGAAACGGTAGTCAAAACACATGACTGCGGCAATTGGTCGGTCGTTAAGATTCAGAAAACTGAGTTTAAGCATCTGTTCTGCAGATAGCGCACTGGCAACAGCGCAGAAAAACTGTTCCATCTGTGCGGTCATAAAAGATGCTTTATCGTTGCGATTTTGTCTGAACAGACTGATAAAGGTCGCCATTGCCTGTTTTGTATGGTCAGGATTATTGACTGTCCAAAAATTAATGCGCCCGTTTTCCTCAAGTCTGCGCAGTTTTCTTCTGATCTCATGACGCTGTTTGCCGCTGAGAGAAGAGAGAAATTCATCCCAAGTGGCCGGCAGTGATAGTTCTAACACAACATCATTGGGCGCGCAAGACGCCTGACACCCTAATTCTTGCGCAGACTTCGGCAGGTGCACATATACTGAAGAATCAATGCGCACCGGATGCAGAACCAGGCGTTTGATCCGGTGCTGCTGAAGATACGTTATAAGAACCTTAAAGAACACATTTTCGGCACCCGGGGTGATTATGCAATCCATAAAATCGCACACATCAGGCGAACCGATAAACTGCGCCTCTCCATTGCGCAGCATGAGCGGGGCGATACCGATAAGCACATGCTGATTCCTCACCACGCAGATGAGGTTTTTCCAATCCGCTCCAAAAATGTGCCACCATGCCGAAAGCCAGGGCGGCAACGTGAACAGACTGCGCCAGGGTAGAACTGTTGCCGTTTCACGCCAGCATGCGGAAAGTGTATCAAACGTCTCAATGGTAACTGAATACTCGTTAATGGCGGATCCAGCGTTTGGATACAATGTTTCAAGTTGCTCAATCATGCACATGTACTCTGATTGATGTGCCGGTTTTGGCAGCCTCTGCCAGCGCATCAAGCACGCGCATATTGCTGATGCTTTCAGCCGGGGGTATCGCCGATTTTTCTATGCCTCTTACGACGTTGGCAAAGTGTTCTACCATGAGTTGATATTCGTCAGCTCCCGCCACAACGTGCGTCTGCCCCCTTTCCTGATTGCGTGCACGCACGGTAAACTCTGCATCATGTTCCCAGGGAATGAACGCATCATGGGGCAAATCAATAGCTCCGTCGCTGCCAACTACAGAATAAGTCTGCTGCAGAGCCGAACAGAAACTCGCCTCAATAGTCGCAAGCCGGTCGTGAGGAAAACGAAGAAGACCCGCAACATGAATATCAACGCCGTTGTGGTTGAAAACTGCTTGAGCTTGCACCTGGTCCGGTTCTTCGGCAAACAGCCAGCGCGCCACACTGACGCCATAACATCCCACATCAAGGAGCGAACCACCGCCCATTTCAGGCTTCAACCGGTAATTTTCGCCGCGCATTAACACTTCTTCCCCCATGTGATAACAAAATGCCGTCCGTATCAGACGCGGCAGGCCAATTGTGCCGTCATCAATGAGCTGTTTAATGTGCTGGCTGCGGGGATGAAAACGGTACATAAATGCTTCCATAAGCAGCCGGTGTGTTTTTTCCGCCGTCTCAACCATTTCCCGTGCTTCTTTGGCAGAACAGGCAAGCGGCTTTTCACACAGAACGTGTTTCCCCGCGTTTAATGCTTTTAATGTCCATTCATGATGGAGATGGTTGGGTAAAGGGATATACACAGCATCAATAGCCGGATCATTAAGCACTTCATCATACCTGCCGTATAAGTTTCTGATATTGCGATTTTTTATTAATTCGGCTGCGCGGTCAGGAAAACGGCTGGCAAGCGCGTGGACAATGCCGTTGTGTGATTTCTGAATAGCCGGGATGACGCATACCCGCGCAATGGTTGCAGCGCCAAGTATCCCCCATCTGATTTTTTCAGGCATCCAGCACCTCAACAGTTCCGCCATTGAGTGCCGAGCGGGCGGCTGCTTCAAGAATTGCTACGACCCGAACCGATTGTTCAAGAGGCGCAACGAGCGGCTCGCCGGTGAGCAGATGGTCGGCGAGATTACGATGAAACAAAAAATCATGCCGCGGCGGCAGCGCCAGTTTCTGCTCAACTATTTGACCTGAATGATGGCGGCGGAAGAGCGTCAGATCAGGTGTCAGCTCGGTGCGCGGTATATTCTTCTCATGATAATACAGAACCGGGTCCAGTTCATACACTAATTCATGTCGCCAACAGCCAATGATGGCGCCTTCGGTGCCTAACAGATACCACTTGGGTTTGCGGAATGCTGCAATATCAGAATGCATAAATTCCGCTTCCTGTCCCCCGGCAAAGCGAATCTGCACACGTTCCTGGTCGGCGTTGGTGACATCGTGCCAGACGCGTTTATGACGGGTTGCGATGACTGCTCGGGCTCGATCCGGAATGAGGCTCACTATCCAGTCAATGTAATGCCCGCCCCAGTCATACGCGGTGCCACCCGAAATTGGCTCGTGGGAATGCCAGTAACCGCAGGGATGCTCAAATCCGCCCACAAATGTTTCCATATAAAATAAATCGCCGATTAAACCCTCGTTGAGTGCTTGCTGTATGGCACGATAATCAACATCAAAGCGCCGGTTCTGATGACAGCTCAAATGAACTTGTTTTTTATCCGCCATATCACACATCGCATCGGTTTCCTGGCGCGTCAGAGCAAGAGGCTTTTCGCATACCACGTGCTTGCCTGCCGCAATCATCTGGAGACACAGCCGGGCATGGGTGTTGGGAGGTGTGGCAATAATAATCAAATCCACCTGCGGATCTTCGGCTAATGCTTCAGCGGTGTGTAAAATTCTCGCGTCAGGGAAATCCTGACGTGCCTGGGCCCGTCGTTCTGCGCTCAGATCACAAATAGCAGCCAAAGAAAGGCCGGGGGTGGCTCCTATGCCGAGGCCGTGCAGCTTACCGACGGAAGGCGCGTAACCCAGAATGCCTACACCAAGCATCCTATCATTATCAGAACGGCCTGACAGATGCAGGAGACAGCGGTACAATATCTGCAGCAGAGAATGATTATCATAAGCCTGAAGAGTGGTGCAGGCGACGCTTCCTTTTCCTGCTTGTCGGGTAACAAGCATGGGGCTATGCTGGTAATGCCAGTCAGCATAAAGAATTGTCTCTGCGTCGTCAGAGATTTTATTAAGGGGCAGGTGAGGGTTTGTTATATAGACAGCATCAGGCAGTCGTCTTGCCATTGGATGGCTGTTATTCTGGAACATGATGCGCAGCTCGCACACTGGTCCGGGTTCGCCAATTTTGACCCCTAACAGGTCAGACACGTTCGCATTAGGTTTATGCAATAACGCAAGCCAACCGCCGCCTGCGGTTACAAACTGTTCCAGTTCTACGCCGTTCTGTTCAGACAAAGCACAGCCGGTTGTTATTACAACCTGATAGGGGCTTAAATCTCGGGGAAGGGAGGGTTTAACGTTAAGTTTGACGTGGGGCATTGTGTGCAGATAGCGCAAAAATGGATAGAGTGCAGAATCATTGCTGCCGGTTATGCACAAAATAGATAAAAGGGGATGATAAAACATTTTTAAGGTTCGCAGACTTTTGACCGGTTTCATGCCTCGCAAGCCCCGCTTTGTAAGCGGGGTCAAGAGGTATGTATCGGAAAATGATAATTAAGCTCCGGGAAGTCCCGCCTTGTGGCGGGGAGCTTCACTTTTGTTTATGGTGCTCTTGCATACGGCTCAGGACTTCAATTTCCAGTGCGAACCGTTTTTACGGTCTTCAATTACAATATCTGCTTTATGAAGACAGTCGCGTATGGCATCAGCTTCTTTCCACTGGCCGTTATTGCGCAATGTCTGGCGCAGCGCAAGCAGCTCATTTACCAGAGGGGCAAGGCATTGAGCTTGGTCTTGCGGCGCAGCTTCAAGTTTAGTAATCATAAACACAATGAGCTCACGGAGAATATCGCGAGCCTGTGAAATAAATTCGCTGCTCTCATGATCAAGATGGGCTTCCCATATAGTGCGGTCAAGTTCAAGCAGCGCAGTAGCAGCCTGTTTTAAGTCGTGCCGATCAAGACCTGAACGAAAGGTGTCTTCACAAGAGTGCACCGTTTCCCAAAATGAGTCCTGAACACTATTTACAAGAATTTTTTCAGCAGAATGCTCGGTCGGGCGCGTAGACCACACCTTACCGATTTCTTTTCCCTGGAGCACATCCAAAGGAAATCGTTCTCCCTTTTCAAATGTCAACTCGCCGCCTCGGAGTCGAAGTGTCAAGCGGCCGAGCCCTTTAATGGTTGCTTCCTTTGTTTCTAAATCCATGATGCAGGCAGTGTGTTCATCAAGCCCCAGAATACTAACCTCTTCAGGCAGGAGTTGCTCAAGCTTTCTGAAACGCGGTTCACCCATGTAGCAAAACCGGGTATCGTGTGTGCCTCCTTCAGCATTGTTCCAGTGGGGAATTACCACCAGGTTGAATCCAAAATAACCCAAAATATCCAAGCCATCCACCCAGTGCAGACTGGTTCCCACCTTATAAATTTCATAGACCGGCAGGGTAAATCTGCCCACCGTTAATGCGGCGGCACTTGCTGCGACCAGGCACGCTCCGTTTTCTATTCGGTTTATTAAAATGTTTGGTATGGGGGTCTGTTGCCACTGGCGGACGGCATATGTGGGACTGCCCGGCCCGATCAGGAGATAATCTGCCTGGCGGATCTCGTGAAAAGCCTGTTCCGCTTCATAGGGAGTGCAGGAGTCAATTGACTTGAATGAGGCTACAGACAGGGGATACTTAACATTGTCGCGAAAGTAACCGACAGCCTTGCGGGATATTTCATCAACATTGAGCTGGAATCCGGCGGGGGTATCAATGAACACTGCGCGCGGTTCACTGCCAAGCTGGGCCAGAAGTGCCTTGTGAATCTCCACCATGGTTGCGGTGAGTTCACCGGAACCCATGAGAACGATAGTGCCTTTTTTTTGCGGCATAATAGCGATCTTGCTTTCGATATTTTATAAGCTCAATGTTTTATAACATATAAAATAAAATAGATAATTGTCAACTATAACAAATGCAAATATAAAAATAAAATTATATAATTAAAAATAAATTAATAGCAAAATCTTGCAAATATTTCTGTTGAAATATTTTAGATAACAATATATTATTTATAAAAAAGGGCAAAGGGAGCAGGAAGACAATGTTGGCGTGTACAAACATTAAATTATAGGGAGTAAAATTAGCCTCTATCAGTCTGTGATACTGAAGAGGTTTTTTATTTGAGGATATAGACATTAATGGTGTTTCCACACTACATGGTCCTGTAAAAGTTACGCCGAGAATAATACACCGTTTGTTTCAATAATGAGTCACGAGTTTTAAGTCACGAACCAAAAAAGTGCAAGGGCTGATGAGTCAACACCCCGGTTGATATACGGTTTGGAAATTGAATAACTTGTCGCAGGATCCAAGTCATCAGTTACTAAACAAAACGTGGTGGAGTGCTAATCGAATCGAAACTAAAAAAGGAATCATTCAATGGGTAAAAAAATTTACATAGGAGGGAGTATTTATATGAACAATAAAATATGTAGGATTAAACTTATAACAACATACACATTGTTTTTTCTATTCATTACAACAACCAATGCATTTTCTCAGGGAGGGTGTTACTATACAGACCCTTGTGAACGATACTGCTATTGTTATGGGTTTGTTGATGTATGTTTGGACAACTTGCCACCAGGCATGAGGATGTCAAATTTTTAGTTGAAACTGGATAGCGGCTCCCATGCTCTTTTTCT
>CAZQKW010000069.1:0-15531 GCA_964594075.1 uncultured Thermodesulfobacteriota bacterium
GGCTTCTTCCGCTCAAATTTCTTCTTCGCCATCTCTGCCTCCCTGTTATGAAAATCCCAAAAAATTAAAATAAAATTTTAATATTCAATTAGTTATACTATCTGCTGAACCTCCAGCCCCCATTCGATGCCAAACCCTATTTATGACAATTAAGCAAATTACGCTTATGCTTCAGAAAAGCCGGATCGCTGCGTTAGTTCACCGCGGTCTTCCTGATTCATAATTTTCTGGGCTAATGCTGCTGATAAAATCTCGTACTGAAAAAATTGCATGGTATAGGTTGCACGCCCCTGCGTCATTGAACGAATATCAGTGGCATAGCCAAACATTTCCGCCAGCGGCACATGCGCTTCAATCAGTACCGTTCCTTTTCTGTTTTCTATGCCCAGAATGCGGCCGCGCCGGGCTGCAATATCACCCAAAACATCCCCCATATATTCATCAGGCACCGCAATTTCGGTCTTCATTATAGGTTCTAAGATAACTGGTCGTGCCCGTTGCACAGCATCTTTAAACCCCATAGAGGCAGCAATTTTAAATGCTCGCTCGGATGAATCAACTTCATGATACGACCCGTCTATCACTTTCACATGCACGTCAATGAGAGGAATACCACCCCATATGCCCGTTTCAGCAGCTTCGTGTATGCCTTTTACAATAGCGGTAATATATTCTTTAGGAATGCTTCCACCAACCGTTTCATCAACAATTTCAACACCGGCACCGCGTTCCTGTGGCTCTATATTAAGCAGCACATGACCATACTGCCCGCGCCCCCCTGACTGTCGAATAAACCTTCCCTCGCCTTGAGCTGATGTGGTAATGGTCGCTTTATAAGCGACTTGCGGCTTGCCGACATGTGCCTGGACTTTAAATTCCCGCACCAGTCGATCAACAATAATTTCTAAATGGAGCTCGCCCATGCCGGAAATAATGGTTTGCCCAGTTTCAGAATCTGTGTGCATGCGAAATGATGGATCCTCTAATGCAATTTTATGCAATGCGTCACCAAGCTTTCCTTGATCTGCCTGGCTATTGGCTTCTATTGCAATAGATATGACCGTCTCAGGGGGTGTTATTTTTTCTAACACCAGGGGATTATGCTCATCGCAGAGGGTGTCACCGGTTGCGGTATTTTTTATCGTGAGCGCCACTATATCACCGGTCAAAGCCTCTTCAACCTCTTCCCGTTTATTCGCATGCATCTTGAGAATATGGGAAACACGCTCTCGCTTATCTTTAGTCGAGTTATACACATACTGCCCTTTTTTTAAGCGACCTGAATAGACGCGGCAGAATGTTAGATGGCCGACAAATGGGTCGGTCATTATTTTAAAACACAAAGCCGAAAAAGGTTCCTCATCCGATGCATGCCGAATACTTTCCTCGCCGGTTAGGGTTACCCCCCTTACTGATGGCACATCAAGAGGGGACGGCAGATAACTAACTACTGCATCAAGGAGCTGCTGAATACCTTTATTTTTAAAAGCGGAACCGCAAAGCACCGGAACCACCTGCAGGCTAATAACCGCGCGGCGCACTGCTGCATAAATATCCTCTGTCGCAATCGGTTCCCCTGCCAGATATTTTTCCATGAGCTGCTCATCCTGATCAGCTACAAATTCTAAAATATTCTCACGATATTCACGGGCCGCCGCTATGAACTCTGTTGGTATCTCCTCGAGGTGAAAGTCAGCACCAAGACTGCCTTCATCAAATATAATAGCCTTCAGGGTAATGAGGTCGATGACCCCGCGAAATTGATCTTCCTTGCCCAGCGGAAGCTGCATTATCAGAGGTTTGGCAAGCAGACGCTTTTCGATCATTTCTACAACCCTGAAAAAATCAGCGCCTGTTCGGTCCATTTTATTTATAAACGCAATCCGGGGAACGCCGTACCTATCGGCCTGACGCCAGACCGTTTCAGACTGTGGCTCAACGCCGGCAACTGCACAAAAAACAGTAATTGCACCATCTAATATCCGAAGCGACCGTTCTACTTCAATGGTAAAATCAACATGGCCGGGCGTATCAATAATGTTAATTCGATGATCGTTCCAGTAGCAGGTTGTAGCAGCAGAAGTAATCGTAATTCCGCGTTCCTGTTCCTGTTCCATCCAGTCCATGACTGCGGTACCATCATGCACCTCGCCCAGCTTATAGGAGACGCCGGTATAAAAAAGAATCCTCTCGGTTGTCGTCGTTTTACCAGCATCAATGTGGGCCATTATGCCTATATTTCTTATTTTTTCTAATGGTGTTGAACGGCTCAATCCTGTTCCTCTGTATCAAATGCTGCGCTTAAATCTCTTAATCTTAAACAAAATAATAATACGTCCGGTAACTATATTTATTGCGATGCAGAATCGGTAAGATAAAGGAGGTTACCCTGATGAAGAATCGCTCTGGGTAAGATAAACGAACTTAATTACCACCGATAATGGGCAAATGCTTTATTAGCCGCTGCCATTTTGTGTGTATCTTCCTTTTTCTTTATTGCATTTCCGCGATTATTGGCTGCATCTAGGAGCTCGGCTGCCAGTTTTTCCTGCATTGACTTTTCACCGCGCTCCCGAGCAAAGTTAATAAGCCAGCTCATTGCAAGGCTCATTCGTCGCTCAGGCCTTACTTCAATCGGCACCTGGTAGTTCGAACCTCCGACCCGCCTTGATTTGGTTTCCACTACTGGTTTTACGTTTTCTAATGCCTGCTTGAAAATTTCTAAAGCGGGTTTATCTGCCTTTTTTTCAATAATGTTAAGGCAGCCATAAAAAATAGACTGGGCAACGCTTTTTTTCCCTCGTAACATGAGCCGGTTTATAAACTTGCTCACGGTTTTGTCATGATAGAGAGGATCTGGCAAAATATCTCTTCGGGTTATTTCCTGTCTTCTGGGCATATATAAGTCTCACCTGAAATTACGATCCTGCTATTTCGTTTTAGTCTGCTATTATTTTGGCCGTTTTGTTCCGTATTTTGAACGGCTTTTTTTGCGGTCCTGGACGCCGGTGGAATCAAGTGCACCTCGTATAATATGATACCGCACGCCCGGTAAGTCCTTGACCCTGCCGCCTCTCACCAGCACCACCGAATGTTCCTGCAAGTTATGCCCAACTCCCGGTATATAAGTGGTAATTTCAATGCCGTTGGTGAGCCTCACGCGGGCAACCTTACGCAGCGCAGAATTTGGTTTCTTTGGCGTCGTCGTGTAAACCCGTATACATACGCCTCGTTTCTGGGGCGATTGTTTAAGTGCCGGCGCCTTGGTTTTTTTCTTAATTTGTTCGCGACCGTAGGAACACAGTTGATTAATTGTCGGCATTCAAACCCTTTCTTAACTTAATTCATATGAAATAATGGTTAAAATAAAATTTATTTTATTAACAAAGAAATATTTAAATGTCAAATGATAATTCCACTTTTTTCAATTTATTCATCCGTCGTGCGCTCACACGGATTCAGCAGCTTGGTAATCATGGGGGAGATCTTCACTCTCCACAAGAATACCAATTTTTCGATAGCGCGGATATCCCGTGCCAGCAGGAATTAATCGCCCCATAGCCGCGTTTTCCTTAAGTCCCCGCAAGTAATCAATTTTGCCCTCGATCGCAGCCTGCGTTAGCACCCGGGTTGTTTCCTGGAACGAGGCAGCAGAAATAAAACTCTCGGTACTGAGCGATGCTTTGGTAATACCCAAAAGGATTGGTTCTGCAACTGCCACCTGCCCCCCCCGTTGTCGAATATTTTCATTTACCTCTTCAAATTTGTATCGCTCCACCTGTTCGCCAAGCAGAAAATCAGAATCGCCAACTTCTTGGATGCGCACCCGCTGCAGCATTTGTCTTACAATGACTTCAATATGTTTATCATTTATCTTTACCCCCTGAAGCCGATAAACTTCCTGAACCTCATCAACCAGAAATTTTGCAAGTTCTCTTTCTCCCAGAATACTCAATATGTCATGGGGGTTTGACAGGCCATCCATAATTGCCTCGCCTGCCTTAATACGGTCACCCTCATGAACGCTAATATGTTTTCCCCGCGGGATAAGGTATTCCTTGGGCGCGAGCTTCGTACCCCCCATCTCGGCAATTTCCGGCGTAATTACGACCTTCCTTTTGCCTTTGACATCCTTGCCGAATGACACGATGCCATCAATTTCGCTAATGACGGTCACTTCTTTTGGTTTGCGCGCTTCAAACAATTCAGCCACGCGCGGTAGCCCGCCCGTAATATCCTTTGTTTTGGTCGTCTCCCGCGGGATCTTTGCAAGAACATCCCCGGGGGAAACAAGACTGCCTTCTGCCACCACTATATTAGCGCCTACTGGCATAAAATAACGGGCATAACGTTCTGATTCCGATGCTAATCGCACTGTTTTTCCGGTATCATCCTTAATCGAAATACGCGGTCGGCTGTTAGGATCCTTGGTTTCGACAACAACTTTGGTCGCCAGCCCCGTGACCTCGTCAACCTGCTCCCGTACCGTAAGTCCTTCGATAAGATCGCCAAACTTAACTCTGCCTGCAACCTCGGTAAGGATCGGGGTTGAAAATGGGTCCCATTCAGCGAGTAGATCGCCTTTTTTTACCACCTGACCATCCTGCACTTTGAGCTTGGCACCGTAGATAATTGGATACTTTTCTCGTTCTCTGCCACTTTCATCGAGAATAGCAATCTGGGCATTGCGGTTCATAACCACCAAATCGCCATCCTTATTCCTAACGTACTTAACGCGGCTGAAATTCACCCTGCCCTCATGCAACGATTGAAGAGTAGTCTGTTCAACACGGCCGCTTGCTGTGCCTCCAATATGAAAGGTCCGCATGGTAAGCTGGGTTCCTGGCTCACCAATGGACTGGGCTGCTATGACGCCAATTGCTTCGCCAATATTAACTATCTTGCCCCGTGCCAGATCACGCCCATAACACTTAACACAAACGCCTCGTTTGGATTGACAGGTGAGCACTGACCTGATACGTACCTTTTCAATGCCGGAATCGTTTATTTTATCAGCAGCCATTTCGTCAATTTCATGATCTCTTTGGACAATCACCTCACCGGTTTGTGGATCTATGATATCTTCAAGGCTTACCCGTCCCAGCACCCGATCGCCAATCCGTTCAATAATCTCCCCCCCTTCGATGAGAGACGTCATATATATTCCATCAATAGTTTTGCAATCATACTCCGTAATAGTACAGTCTTGCGCAACATCTACAAGGCGGCGCGTCAAATACCCCGAATTAGCGGTCTTGAGCGCAGTGTCCGCCAACCCTTTGCGGGCTCCATGCGTGGAAATAAAATATTGCAGAACCGTAAGGCCTTCCCTAAAATTGGCGGTTATAGGTGTTTCGATAATTTCTCCAGACGGTTTCGCCATAAGTCCACGCATGCCGGCGAGCTGTCGGATTTGCTGTTTAGAACCGCGGGAACCAGAATCAGCCATCATATAAATAGGATTAAAGCTTTGAACTTTTTTATTTCCCTCTCGCGTTTTTACCTCTTCTACTTTCAATTCTTCCAACATTTCTGCTGCGATATCTTCAGTGACCCGCGCCCAGATATCAATCACTTTGTTGTAACGTTCGCCGTCAGTAATGAGCCCTTCTTTATACTGCCTCTCTATATCACGAATCTCTCGTTCCGTATCGCTGATCAATTTCCCTTTTTTAACAGGAATCACCATATCCCTAATTGAGATAGAAAGCCCGGACTGCGTCGCATATTTATAACCCAGATCTTTAAGACGATCTGCCAAAATGACTGTTTTTTTGTCGCCACACATCCGGTAGCAATAATCAATGAGATTGGCCAATTCTTGTTTGTTCATCACGGTATTAATCGTGCTAAAGGGAATTTCATCGGGAAGTATTTCCTTAAGCAGCACGCGCCCGACCGTCGTCTCGACCAGTTCGCCGTCTATACGCACTCGGATATTGGCATGCAAATTGACTTCATTGTGATCATAGGCGATCCGCACTTCGGCAGGGCTTGAAAAAATAGCGCCTTCGCCTTTCATATCCTGTCGCTCGCGGGTCATATAATAAATGCCCAGGACCATATCCTGCGTGGGCACAATAATAGGCTTCCCGTGTGCAGGCGAAAGAATATTGTTAGTTGACATCAGCAAAACCCGTGCCTCAACTTGTGCTTCAAGTGTCACCGGCACATGCACAGCCATCTGGTCACCATCAAAATCGGCATTAAATGCAGAACAGACCAACGGATGAAGCTGGATAGCCTTGCCATCTATTAACACCGGTTCAAATGCTTGAATACCCAGCCGATGAAGCGTTGGCGCGCGGTTTAACAGCACCGGGAATTCCTTTACTACCTCATCGAGGCAATCCCAGACTTCGGGGATTTCGCGCTCGACCATTTTCTTTGCGCTCTTAATGGTGGCGGCATGCCCCTTGGCAATAAGTAGATTATAGACAAACGGCTTGAATAGTTCGATGGCCATTTTCTTAGGAAGACCACATTGGTGAAGCCGCAATTCTGGCCCGATAACGATAACTGTGCGTCCTGAATAGTCAACCCGTTTGCCCAGCAAATTTTGGCGAAACCGACCCTGCTTGCCTTTGAGCATATCACTGAGAGATTTTAGAGGGCGCTTGTTACGGCCGGTGATGACCTTGCCCCTGCGCCCATTATCAAATAAAACATCCACTGCCTCTTGCAGCATCCGCTTTTCGTTGCGAATAATAATGCCGGGCGCATCAAGCTCCTGGAGCTTTTTAAGTCTATTATTCCTATTGATCACCCGGCGGTACAAATCATTAAGGTCCGAAGTGGCAAATCTGCCGCCATCAAGAGGTACTAAGGGACGCAAATCAGGGGGAAGCACCGGTATTACTTCCAGTATCATCCATTCGGGTTTATTGCCTGAATTTCGAAATGCCTCGACAATCCTCAGCCGTTTAGCCAGCTTCTTCTTTTTTGCTTCGGATGTGGTTAATTTTATTTCTTCGCGTAATTGCCCAGATAGTTTTTCAAGATCAATCCTGCGCAACATCTCGCGAATTGCTTCAGCACCAATACCCGCCTCAAAGTCCTCACGCTGTTCCTGGACTGCCTTGCGGTATTTTTCTTCATCAAGCAAATCACCCGTTTTAAATGATGATTTCTTGCCATCAATAACTACGTATGCTTCAAAATAAAGCACCTTTTCCAACTCACGCAGGGTCATATCCAGCAGCGTCCCGATGCGGCTGGGAAGACTCCTCAGAAACCAGATGTGCGCGACCGGCGCAGCGAGTTCAATATGCCCCAACCGTTCTCTTCGCACGTATGAAGGGATGACTTCCACACCGCATTTTTCACACACTATACCACGGTGCTTGAGTCGCTTATATTTCCCACAATTACACTCGTAGTCCTTGGTCGGACCAAATATTTTTGCACAAAAAAGACCATCGCGTTCGGGTTTGAAGGTGCGGTAATTAATCGTTTCAGGCTTTTTAACCTCTCCGTTTGACCACCCACGAATAGTTTCAGGCGATGCAATTGATATTTTTAAAGCATCAAAACTGTGAGCATTGCGGGAACGCTCTTGTTGGTGCGGTAAAGATGTTCCATTCATAAATAATTCTCCCTGTTGTCCCAATGTGGTCAGCTTATTTAACGAGTGATGTTTTATTTTTTATCACGTTCACGCTCAATAAACTGAACATCAAGACACAAACTTTGCAATTCTTTTACCAGAACGTTAAACGATTCCGGCACAGACATGGTGAGGTCGCGTTCACCTTTAACGATATTTTCATACAATTTTGTCCTGCCCTGGACATCATCAGATTTAACCGTAAGGAATTCCTGGAGCGTATGGGCTGCGCCATATGCCATCAGCGCCCAGACTTCCATTTCTCCCAGTCGCTGGCCACCAAACTGGGCTTTTCCTCCCAGCGGTTGCTGCGTAACCAGCGAATAAGTGCCAATGGAACGGGCATGAATCTTGTCATCTACCAGATGATGAAGCTTCATCATATAAATGGTACCAACAGTTACTTTTTTATCAAAAGGTTCTCCGCTTCTACCATCAAAAAGTGTGGTCTGCCCGGAGGCGGGCAATCCTATAGACTCAAGGCAACTGCTGATTTCGCTTTCATGGGCGCCATCAAAAACTGGCGACGCCATATGCACCCCACGGGAAAGTTTTTTTACCACCTCTATCAGCTCGTCATCATCAAGTTCGTCTATAAACCGGA
Source organism: uncultured Thermodesulfobacteriota bacterium (assembly GCA_964594075.1). Lineage (GTDB taxonomy): Bacteria > Desulfobacterota > WTBG01 > CAIYCZ01 > CAIYCZ01 > CAZQKW01. Next base: position 8,211 of record CAZQKW010000069.1, read on the forward strand.
GCAAATCCCTTTGTCCTGCATAAATCTCTTTGAGGCGTCTTTTGATAGCAGATGGGCTTGCGCATTTCTGCAGCATTTCATTAAGCTGTACCCCAAGACCCTTTGCGGCCCACCCAAGATGGGTCTCCAGTATCTGCCCGACATTCATCCGCGAGGGCACGCCTAAAGGATTTAATATAATATCAACCGGCGTGCCGTCTTCAAGGTAAGGCATATCCTCCTCGGGCAATATGCGTGAAAGCACCCCTTTATTGCCGTGCCGTCCCGCCATTTTGTCACCAACCGATAGGCGTCGCTTTACAGCCAGATTGACTTTCACCATTTTAATAACGCCCGGAGGCAATTCGTCACCGCGCTTGATCTTTTCTATTTTTTCACCGAAGACAACTTTAATAAGGTTGAGCTGTTCATCACGCGCTTCTTTGATCTTTTCCAGCTTTTCTTTAACCTCGTCATCTTCTATCAGCGGTATCGTCAACCATTTTTCAAGTGGTAGCCGCTCTACATCCTCACTGGTGATCAACTGATTCTTATTGAGGATCATTTTACCTTTGCGTTCGTCAATGATACGCTTGGCACAGGTTTTTCCCACCAGCAGGTGCTTTATTTTTTTATCAACATTTTCCTTGAGAATTTTAATTTCGTCTTCCTGATCCTTAAGAATTTTTGCAGTTTCCTCATCCTCAATCGAGCGCGTTCGTTCATCTTTGTCCGCGCCTTTCCGAGAAAAAATGTTAACGCTAATGACCGTTCCTTCAACCCCTGGGGGAACCCGCAAGGACGTGTCCTGAACATCGCGCGCCTTTTCACCAAAAATAGCGCGCAGCAATTTTTCTTCAGGGGAGAGTTGCGTCTCGCCTTTGGGAGTAATTTTACCGACCAGAATATCCCCTGGTTTTACTTCTGTGCCAATGCGAATTATGCCGCTTTCATCAAGATTTTTGAGCATGTCCTCGCCCAATCCGGGAATATCTCGGGTTATTTCCTCTTTTCCCAGTTTGGTATCGCGGGCGAGAATTTCAAATTCTTCAATATGGATTGAGGTAAAAACATCCTCCCGAATCAATCGTTCACTCACCAGAATGGAGTCCTCAAAATTGTACCCGCCCCACGGCATAAAGGCAACAAACACATTGCGCCCCAGAGCCAGTTCTCCCATCTCGGTTGCCGGCCCGTCAGCAATGATGTCACCCTTTTTAACCACATCTCCGGCACGAACAATGGGACGTTGATTTATGCACGTATTTTGGTTTGAGCGCTTATATTTGGTGAGGTTGTAAATATCCACATCGCTGCCAATACCGCCGTCAGTCGCATCGCGCTTAATGACAATACGGACTGCATCAACGCTTTTTACAATGCCACTTTCACGAGCAATAACGGTGACCCCTGAATCTCGGGCAGCAATACTTTCCATGCCCGTTCCTACCAGTGGCGCTTCGGTTTGCATCAGAGAAACTGCTTGACGCTGCATATTCGAACCCATGAGAGCTCGGTTTGCATCATCATTTTCCAGAAACGGGATCAATGCTGCCGCAACGCTGACCAGTTGTTTGGGTGAAACGTCCATAAAATCTATTTCTTCAGGACTGGCCATGACAAATTCTCCGCCACGACGGGCAGAAATCAAATTTGCTTCAAACCTTCCCTGTGGACCGATAGGGGCATTTGCCTGTGCAATGGTATATTTTTCTTCCTCAAGGGCAGACAAATATTCAATTTTATTCGTTACCGTCCCTTTCTCAACCCTTCGATAGGGCGTTTCAATGAATCCGTATTCGTTAACGCGTGCGTAGGTTGAAAGGGAGGCGATTAGACCAATATTCGGACCTTCAGGCGTTTCAATGGGACAGATTCTTCCGTAGTGGGTAGGGTGCACATCACGCACCTCAAACCCTGCCCTCTCACGGGTAAGACCACCCGGCCCGAGTGCACTTAACCGTCGCTTATGGGTAATTTCTGACAAGGGGTTAGTTTGATCCATGAACTGCGAGAGCTGGCTTGAACCAAAAAACTCTTTTACGACAGCAGTAACCAGTTTTGAATTAACCAGATCGTTGGGCATGAGCGTTTCAATCTCCTGAAGACTCATTCGTTCTTTGATTGCCCGCTCCATGCGTACCAGTCCAATGCGGTAATGATTTTCTATCAATTCCCCCACTGATCGCACCCGTCGGTTTCCCAGATGATCAATATCATCTACTTCGCCACGACCGTTTTTAATTTCAATGAGAGCGCGAACAGTCTCTAAGATGTCTTCCTTGGTGAGCGTTTGCAGATCAAGAGGCGTTTTTAAACCAAGTCTAAAGTTGATTTTGAGTCGTCCCACCTTCGATAAGTCATAATGTTCAGGATCAAAAAACAGCCGCTGGAAAAAGAGATTGGCACTTTCCTGCGTCGGCGGATCGTTAGGACGAAGCCGTTTGTAGATTTCCACAACAGCTTCATCGGTTGATTGCACCTTGTCTATAGTTAAGGTATCCCGTAGTGACGAATCAACGTTTAAATTATCAATATAAAGCACCTTAATCTGTTTAATACCGCGGACAAAAAGAGCCTGTAATGCTTCGACAGTAAGGACTTCATTGCATTTGAGAATAACTTCTTTGGTCTCGGGATCAACCACATCGTCAGCGATTATTTTGCCCACCATGTCGTCTTCAGTGGTTGCGATATATTTTATGCGGGAATCATGTAAGCGCTTAAGTATGCCTTTATTTATTTTTTTTCCCTTCCGAACAATAATCTCTTTGGTCTTTTCATCAATTATATCTTCATGTGCTATTTCACCGGCCACAAATGGTGAGTTAATGCTCTTCCTGAGTTTACCTTTTTCCAGAATAACATCTTCTATTGTATAGAAATAGCTGAGCAATTCTTTCGTCGTATAACCGAGCGCTTTCAACAGCACTGTGACGGGAAATTTCCTTCTCCGATCAATGCGGACGTAAATAATATCTTTAGGATCGAATTCCAAATCTATCCATGAACCCCGGTTGGGAATAATGCGCGCCGAGTACAGAAATTTCCCGCTGGACAGGGTCTTGCCTTTATCATGGTCAAAAAAGATTCCCGGCGAGCGATGAAGTTGGCTCACAACAACCCGTTCGGTGCCATTCACAATAAATGTCCCCGTATCGGTCATAAGGGGTATTTCACCGAAATAGACTTCCTGTTCTTTCACGTCACGGATGTTGCGCGTGCCCGTTTCATGGTTAACGTCCCACACCACAAGGCGTATGAGCACTTTTAAGGGCGCTGCATAAGTCAATTCTTTCTGTCGACATTCTTGAATATCATATTTGGGAGAACCTAATGTATAACTGATAAATTCAAGAGATGAGGTCTCATTATAATTTTTTATTGGAAATACGCTTTTAAAAACCCCCTGCAGACCGATATCGCTGCGTTTTTCAGGCGGAATATCTATTTGCAAAAAATTCTCATAGGATTTTTTTTGAATCTCGATAAGATTCGGCACATCCATAATGGTGGGAATTTTAGCAAAGCTTTTACGAAAACGCTGTTTATATGGTGATAAAGTGCCCATTCCTATATCCTCAACACACTGTAAAGGCGCACGGAACATTGGAGTTTTGCTCCCGGTTATGCACAGGGAGCGTGATTCTTATTGTTTGATGCGCTGTTCGCATACCCTTTATTAAAAGCATAAAGGCGATGTAAACAAATTATTTTATTTCTGCGACAGCGCCGACTTCCTGAAACTGTTTAACCATTTCTTCTGCCTCTGCCTTGGAGACCCCTTCTTTAACTGTTTTGGGAACGCCGTCGACAAAGTCCTTTGCCTCTTTGAGTCCAAGGTTAGTCAGTGCTCGCACCACTTTGATGACCTGGATCTTCTGCGCACCGGCTTCTTTAAGAACAACGTCAAATTCGGTTTTTTCTTCAGCTTTCGCCTGCTCGGCTACTCCTGCTGCTGTTCCAGCGGGTGGGGCGGCCATCGCTACTGCGGCTGCCGATACTCCAAACCTCTCTTCCAGTTCTTTAACCAGATTCGATAGTTCAAGAACCGACATGTTCTCTATGAATTTTACTACATCATCTTTTGTTATGTCTGCCATGGTAACCTCCTATACGTATTGATTAGTAGAAATAAATCTGAAACTTTTGGTAACTTACTGCAATTTATGTTTGCTTCTTTTCTGCAAGTGCATGTAACACTCGAAGGAATTTTCGAGGTACTTCAGAGAGTACGGTCACCACTGATCGTGCCGGTGATGAAAGAACACTGAGCAGTTGACCAAGAAGAACCTCTCGACTTGGCAGTTCAGCCAGCAAATTGATTTCGTGAACACCGAGCAGTTTCTTGTTAATCACGCCTGCCTTTATTTGGAGCGGTGTCGCCGGGTTATCTTTAATAAATTTATTGAGCACCTTTACCACCGGCACCGGATTATCCTTCACAAATACTACGGCAGTAGGTCCCACAAACATCTCGCTCATTGCTTCAAAATCGGTTTGCTGTGCTGCGATTCGCAGCAGAGTGTTCTTGGTAACTTTAAGTTCTGAACCGGCTTTTTTTACCTGCCGTCGCAAGTCATTAGTTGCTTCAACATTAAGCCCCTGATAATTAATAACAAAGCCTGCTGTTGATTCCGCAATCTTTTGTGACAGTGTTTTAACTGCTTCCTGGCGTTGTTGTTTATTCACGGCTCACACCTCTATTACACTTCAAACATAAATGATTATAGGATAGATTCTTACTGAATTTTAATGGTTGCAGGATCAACCTTGATCCCGAGTCCCATGGTTGAAGAAAGAACAATGTTTTTTAAATAAACCCCCTTACTTGAAGCTGGCTTTAATCTTAAAACAGTATCCATCAGGGCAAGGATATTTTCATAGAGTTTTTGATCATCAAAGGATTTTTTGCCCACCGGAACATGCACAATGCCGCCTTTATCAGTTTTAAATTCTACCTTCCCTTTTTTCAGTTCCTCTATTGTCTCTTTTAAGTTAAATGTGACGGTGCCCAATTTCGGGTTGGGCATAAGGCCGCGGGGACCAAGTATTTTCCCGATTTTCCCAACCAGCCCCATTAAATCTGGCGTTGCCACGGTTTTGTCAAATGCCAGCCAGCCCTTTTGAATTTTCTCTATCAAGTCCTCTGCCCCAACATAATCAGCACCAGCATCGCGCGCTTCTTTCTCTTTTTCGCCTTTTGCAAAGACCAGCACTTTCACTTCTTTGCCGATTCCATGGGGAAGTAATACCGCACTCCTTACCATTTGATCCGATTTTCGTGGGTCCACACCCAGACGGATTGCAACATCCACGGTTTCATCAAATTTTGCGTAGGAAGTCTCCTTTAAAAAGCTGATTGCCTCTTGTAAGGGATATGTTTTTTGTGTGTCGATCTTTTCTTTGACATGAAGATATTTTTTGCCTCTTTTGCGCATTGCCGCACCCTTTATTATGTTATCTGTCATCAGTTATCTAATTTCAATCCCCATACTGCGTGCCGTTCCCTCGATAATCCGTATTGCTGCTTCAAGAGTATTGGCGTTCAGATCTGGAAGTTTTGTTTGAGCAATTTCCTGTATCTGAGCTTGTGTCACTGTTCCAACTTTGTTCTTATTCGGCTCACCAGAACCCTTTACAAGACCTGCAGCTTTTTTAAGCAGAACTGATGCCGGGGGTGTTTTAGTTATAAATGTAAATGACCGGTCTGCATATACGGTGATAACAACAGGGATTATAAGCCCCTCCTGATTCTGCGTCTTTGCATTAAATGCCTTACAGAATTCCATAATGTTTACGCCATGTTGGCCCAAGGCTGGTCCAACCGGAGGGGACGGATTTGCCTTGCCGGCAGGAATTTGTAATTTAATTTGGGTAATTATCTTTTTGGCCATAGTGTTAGTTCCTTGTTGACGTTAATCACCTGTCTTTCATTGTGCTCTACGTGGCAGGTTCTTTCTTTTAAAAAACATGAATGCTATAAATGAGCCTCATCCTTAAACGACCCTATCAGTTCTTTTTAACCTGTGAAAACTCTAGCTCTATCGGCGTTGGCCTTCCAAAAATGCTTACAAGAACTTTGAGCCGCATTTTTTCAGGCTTCACTTCTTCAACAGTTCCATTAAAGTTCGAAAACGGCCCCTCTATTATGACAACGCTATCTCCCTTCTCAAAATTTACCTTTGGTTTTGGCCGAAGCCGACCCTCGCGAATTTTTAAAAGGATTTCATTCACTGAATCATCGGGAATAGGAATGGGTTTATTTTTTCCTCCTATAAAGCCGGTTACTTTCGGTGTGTTGCGAACTAAATGCCACGTTTCATTGTTGAGTTCCATCTGCACCAGCAGGTATCCAGGGAAAAATTTACGAGAGCTTGTTTTAACCTTTTTTTCGCCTTTTAGACCCTTGATAATTTCTTCTACATCTTCGGCAGGAACCAGGATATCTCCAAAAACATCTTGAAATTTATAAGCCTGAATTCGCTCTTCAAGCAGCTCCTTCACTTTATTTTCAAAGCCCGAATAAGTATGTATAACAAACCACTGTTTTGCCATATGTGTCTCAGCTCAATATTATTTTAATAACACGGGACAGCCCCACATCAACAATCCCTAAAAAAAGACTGATAATCAGAACTATAATTATTACAATCGACGTTGAAGCAATGGTTTCATTTCTTAGAGGCCAGGATATTTTTTTTATTTCAATGCGCACCTCGCGGAAGAACTGCATTGCTTTTGCTATAACGTTCTTTATTTCTGTGAAATTAATAATGTTCATGAGCGGGTAATCCACTGTCTCCTTAAAAACTGTTTTAAAAATTGTTGCCTTGCTTACACCCTCCTCGGTAATGGCGTAATCATACCTTTCGTAAAACACTGCAGATTAGCACACTTTCTGTTCCCCCGTACTTATCTGTGTCCTCCTATGGCAGGCCAGGAGGGATTCGAACCCCCATCACCCGGATTTGGAGTCCGGTGCTCTATCCGTTAGAGCTACTGGCCTGTTAGATTTACAAGTAGGCGTGAAGCGTGAAGTCTTTTTAGGAATGACTAACAGTCCCCTGAGTCAGAACATCTATTTTGTTTCCTTATGAAGGGTATGGGTATGACAGAACCGGCAGTATTTTTTTAGCTCCAGTTTACTTGTTGTCTTCTTTTTATTTTTTGTCGTGTTATAATTTCTCTGTTTGCATTGGGAACATGCAAGCGTAATAATATCTCTCATGAATAGTCATCCTTAACAGAATAGAGGATACTGGATATTAGTTCTACTTATGACATCTGCCTTATTATTCAATAATGTCACTGATTACCCCAGCGCCCACCGTCCGGCCAC
>CAZQKW010000070.1:0-15175 GCA_964594075.1 uncultured Thermodesulfobacteriota bacterium
TCTTTCACGTTTCTCTGATACCCCGAAAATGTAAATAACGCTACTTTATCTTACACCTAATTTAGGTGTTAACGCACTGATATTTTTTTTGAAATTAAGCTCTGGGGAGTCTTTATACAATAATAATACCAGTTTCACCCAATAAGCCTTGCGGAATAAATATCTCCGCCCAGCCATTATTATAGATGGCGGATTTAATAATATAAGCTGCGGTGTCATGGCGCCTGGTTTCTATGCAAGAATAATTTTATGGTCAAAAAAGTAAAAGCAACGAAAGCGGTTGTGCACGGTGAAAGCCTGCTTACTGATTATGATATTCATCTTTTCAAAGAAGGTAATCACTTTCACTGTTTTGAAAAGCTTGGTTCCCATTTCACGACCTTCCGGGGCGAGAAAGGAACATTTTTTGCCGTCTGGGCACCAAACGCGCGAAGCGTGTCTGTTATTGGCGATTTTAACGGCTGGAATCCCCACACGCACCACCTGGGGGTTCGCTGGGATGGCTCGGGCATCTGGGAAGGATTTATCCCCCACCTGGACGCGGGGGCGCTTTATAAATATCATATTGTTTCTAACCACAACGCGTATGAAGTGGACAAGGGAGATCCATTTGCCTACTATTGGGAAACAGCTCCCCGCACCGCTTCGGTAATCTGGAGCCTTGACTATTGCTGGGGCGACAGCGAATGGATGCAGAATCGTCATGTGCATAACCGGCTTTCTGCGCCGTTTTCCATTTATGAAGTGCATGTGGGTTCCTGGCGCCGGGTGCCGGAGGAGCACAATCGGTTTTTAACCTATCGCGAAATTGCTCCCTACCTGACGGAATATGTCAAAGACGTGGGCTTTACACATGTTGAATTTCTGCCGGTAATGGAACATCCGTTTTATGGATCATGGGGTTACCAGACCCTGGGTTATTTTGCCCCGACCAGCCGCTATGGCACGCCCCAGGATTTTATGTTTTTAGTTGATTACCTTCATCAGCACGGCATCGGCGTCATTGTTGACTGGGTTCCGTCGCATTTTCCGGCAGATGAATACGGGCTGGCGTTCTTTGACGGCACGCATCTGTTTGAACATGCCGACCGCAGAAAAGGGTTTCACCCTGACTGGGATAGCTACATTTACAATTACGGCAGAAATGAGGTGCGCAACTTTTTAATCAGCAGCGCGCTCTTCTGGCTTGAAAAATATCATGTGGATGCCCTGCGGGTTGATGCGGTGGCTTCCATGCTGTATCTTGACTACTCTCGAAATCCCGGCGAATGGATTCCCAACGACTACGGAGGGCGTGAGAATCTCGCCGCCATCAGCTTTCTCAAAACACTCAATGAGGCGGTGTATAAAAATTTCCCTGATGTTCAGACCATAGCCGAAGAGTCAACCGCCTGGCCCATGGTCTCGCGACCCAGCTATGTCGGCGGACTTGGTTTTGGTATGAAATGGAACATGGGCTGGATGCATGACACTCTTGATTACTTTTCAAAAGATCCTATCTACCGCAAATATCACCACAACCAGCTCACGTTTAGTTTGTGGTATGCATTCACGGAAAACTTTGTCCTCTCGCTCTCCCATGACGAAGTAGTTCATGGCAAGGGCTCTCTTATTCAGAAAATGCCCGGTGATCACTGGCAGAAGTTTGCAAATCTGCGGCTGCTCTTTGGATATATGTTTATGCATCCGGGCAAGAAGCTGCTGTTCATGGGGGATGAATTCGGCCAGTGGTCGGAATGGTACCATGAGGCGAGTCTGGACTGGCATCTGCTGGAATATCCTTTCCATCAGGGGCTGCTGCAATGGGTGAAAGATCTGAACCGCCTTTACCGCCAGGAACCCTGCCTGTATGAAGGCGATTTTGAACCGGAAGGCTTTCGCTGGATTGACTTCAAGGATTGGGAAAAAAGCATTGTCAGTTTTATCAGAACGGGAAAAACATCGCGGGACATGCTGCTTGCAGTGCTGAACGCGACCCCGGTGCCACAGCATAATTACCTCCTTGGCATTCCTTGGATGGGGGTCTGGAGAGAAGTGCTGAACAGTGACGCCTTATGCTATGGCGGCAGCGGCGTCGGCAATTGCGGAGCAGTGGCAACACGGCCAGAACCGTTTCAGGGAGAACCTTGTTCCCTGTCTCTGACCTTGCCGCCGCTCGGGATTGTAATATTTAAAAAAGAGTCCTCCTGACATTCTGGTTATTAAAGAGCGTGCCATTATTGCGCTGCAATTATCCGCGAACAGCCGTTGGAATGATGTAATGTGCGCCCTATGGATTTAGCGTTTGTTCACTTGTCCAAACAATTACCGGCAACCCTGAAGCAATACCGAAACATTCTTATCGTTATAAAAGGCTCTCCTGACCCTGATGGTATCGCGGCATCATTTGCCCTCAAAGTCCTCTGTGAGACACTGGGCATTAGTGCATCCATAATTGCCACCACCGATGTTTCTCTTGAGCAAAACAAACAGCTTATAGCCGACCTTGCCATTCCGATCACGTTTGTTGCTGAGCCGCCGGATATTTCCCCGTATGACGCATATATTGTGGCGGACCATCAGTCGGCACAGGTGCCGTTCATTAAGAATAAAATTCCCTGCGCTGTGCACATTGACCACCATGTGCAGGTTCAGGAGGAGATACCCATAGATTTACCTATACGGCAGGAAGCTGCCAGCGCGACGAGCACCCTGGTGGGGCTCATTTTTAAGGAAATGGACCTGTTCTCAACCCTGGAAGCAACACTCCGGACGCGAATCGCAACCGCGCTGGTGTGGGGAATCCAAACCGACACCGATGGATTCACAAAAGCCCAACAATTGGATTATGAAGCGCTCAACTATCTCTCCCCGTTGGTAAATCGCGAGGTAATAAGCAGGTTGATGGGAATCGCTGTCTCTGACCAGCCGATCGGGCTCATTGCCAAGGCAATTAAAAACAAGGTTAAATACCGGGATTGGTTGATTGCCGGTATCGGCTATATTGATGCATCACGGCGTGATGCCATAGCGCTCATAGCTGATTTTCTGTTGCAGAAAGAACACGTTGCGCTGGTGGCAGTGTTTGCCGTCGTGGAATCAGAGAGCAATAAAGGGCTGGCGCTTGATGTTTCTATCAGGGCGCGGGAAGAAACTTTTAATTTAGACAGCCTGATTAAGAAGATCAATCCCGATGGCGGGGCGCGAAAGTTTAAAGGCGCCTATCAAATCAACCTTGACTATTTTAAAGCCTGCCCGGATAAGCAGCGCCTCTGGGAAGTTATAAATGCCACGACAATACAGATTTTTAAAAACCAGCGCGATGCCGTGCCCATGCTTGAATTAAGAACCCTCTTTGACAAAATCAAAAAGAAACTCTCCGATATCTTTTCGCACTAAGCATACCCACCGCCGGCGCCGGTAGTAATAATCAAGATAGTCATGTGCTCACAGCAGGCTGTTAGAAACGCCTCATTTTGAACGATGTGAAGAATCTCCTCCCCTCCGGTCATTTTGAAGGAGTGACTGCAATTGAAGAATCTATGACAGGCTGCTTTGGGATTATTCGCTTTTGCGCAGAAAGATAATTAGCGGCATGTGCCGTCAACACATTCAACATTAGCAAACGCGGCGGAATTAGTGATACCATCTATTATCAGGCGGAAATAGCAACTCTTCTTCTTTTTTCCACTGTTCAAGCTTTAAACGATTCTTTCTTTTTTTTCGCGCATAACCCAGGATAAAAATAAGCGTTGCCAGAAACCAGAGCGTGGTTGAACTGGTAATGAGCGGAATCCAACTGAATCGCAACCGCAGATAATCGCGCCACAAATCCTCCATTTTTTCCCAGGGGACATTATAGGTGTGAAGAATTGCTCGCTGGAAATTTTTATGGGCGATGTACTCTTTCAGAAACGTTTTGAATAAGTCGTTGCCAAATTTGCCTTTGAGAAATGCTATGAAATAAAAGCTCTGACAGTAGGCAATATGCGCCAGATCGGGATCCCCGGGAAATGATTCTGCCAGCTCCTGCATGGGGATCAGCTTTCTCCCCAGCACGGCAAACGTTATGGTGGAAAGGCGCGTCATGCTCCATTCGTTTGCCGCGATCATTGCCAACCCTTCGTTAAGCCAGCGGGGCACATCTGCGCTGCCTTTAAATGCCTGGCCAAGAATAATGTGCAGAACCTCATGCTGAAACGTTTTTATAATATCTATGGGTCCGCGCTGCCGCTCTGCCGGCGATAACAGAATGATGAGATTGTGCTGCGGATACGCGACGCCGATAGCCCAGGTCGGCACGCGCGCCCCTTGCGGCTGGATGCGTTGAAACTCATCGGCAGTTGCCGCAATTATGACATCAATAGGTGTGTCTATGGACTGGCCCAGGTCGTCAAGTATCTGTTGCGCGACAGCATCAGCGTTTTTCAGCAGCAGCGGAGGGATATGATTGGTTTGAGCCTGAAACCTGAAAAAATTTGTGTGCTGTATGTGCGCAGCACATGCCGGGGAACAATAAATAAAACTAAAAACCAATACGGCAATTATCGTGTGCATAGGATAATTTTATATTAAACCGACAACAGATAAAACTCAAAAGAATTCATAGGGCATGAACCATTAGCAGTCACAAATCAGCTTTCAATACAAAATGAGGCTTATGGCTATGGGGCTGCACGCGCCTGGTTGTTGAGTTCATTGACCTGATAGTGTGGTTTGTGATACTACTGTTTTGGCATGCAGTAATTATACTCTGCAATGATACTGTGCAATGCAAACGGGCGCCGCTCTTTTGAACGCCAATTGTCCAGCATAACCACTTGAGATACCCCTATGGTTGAAAAGAAACGGTTATTTCTAGTAGACGGCAGTTCCTATATTTATCGGGCTTTTTTTGCTTTGCCCCATCTCTCAACATCCGACGGCATACCCACCAATGCTATGTATGGGTTTACCGCAATGCTGAATCGTCTGCTGCAGGATTACCGTCCTGCGTATATGGCCATAGTTCTTGATGCGCCGGGCCCTACATTCCGGCATGAGGTGTATCAAAGCTATAAAGCCAACCGGCCCCAAATGCCTGAAAGCCTTGCCGCGCAAATCCCCTATATAAAAGAAATTATACGGGCTTTTAACATACCGGTCGTGGAAAAAGAGGGCTACGAGGCTGATGATATTATTGCCACCCTGGCAAAACAGGCTGAAGCGGACGGCGCAGAGGTAACCATTATCACCGGGGACAAGGATTTATTTCAGCTTGTCAGCAGCAATATTACCTTATTTGACACAATGAAGGATACCGGTACTGATGTGGCGGCGGTAAGGAAAAAGATCGGGGTTAATCCAGAACAGGCAACAGAGGTGTTTGGCTTAACCGGCGATACCATAGATAACGTGCCCGGCGTTCCCGGTATTGGAGAAAAGACGGCCATTCAATTAATCCAGCAATTTGGCAGCATAGACGCCCTGTATCAGAATCTTGAGGCAATTCCCAAAAAAAAGGTGCGGGATGCGCTGCGCAATAACCGGGAACTGGCATTTTTGAGCAAACAACTGGTAACGGTTGATTGCCAGGTGCCAATTGATTGCTCTTGGCAGGATCTTCGCCCCGGCGAACCGAACATTGAAGCGCTCCGGCAACTCTACAAGCGCTTTGAATTTACACGGTTTCTCAAGAACCTGCCCCGCGAACAGGACACGCACAAACACTATCAGCTTATCAATCATCCTGACCAGATGCGCGCGCTCTTCTCCCGTTTGCGCGAGCAGGGGATGTTTGCCCTTGACCTTGAAACCACCTCCGAACAGCCGATGCGCGCGGAAATCATCGGCATCTCGTTGTCGTGCGCGCAGCACGAAGCATTCTACCTTCCCGTAGGACACCGGCAGGTTACCCCGCAGATAGATAAAGGGCTGTTGCTGCAGGAGCTCAAACCGCTGCTTGAGGATGAACGCATAAAAAAAATCGGTCAGAATCTTAAATATGAATATATCATTTTCAAACGCCACGGGATCACGCTGCGCGGCATTTATTGCGATACCATGATTGCTTCCTACCTGCTCAACCCTTCCAAACATAACCATAATCTTGACGACATCGCCATGGATCACCTTGATTACCGCATGACCTCGTTCAAGGAAATAACCGGCAGCGGCAAGAATGCCATCACTTTTGACGCAGTCCCCATAGAACAAGCGCGCGACTATGCCTGCGCGGATGCCGACATTACCTATATACTGTCCGGCCTGCTCCTGCAACGTCTGGCTGAGGATGGTTTCCAGGAGCTGTTTACCGAGGTTGAGCTGCCGCTTCTGGAAGTGCTCGCGCATATGGAAATGGCGGGCGTCAAAATAAACACTGAACTGCTGCGCCAACTGTCAGAAGAATATTCCCGGACTCTTGAAGAAATAACCAGGAAAATTTATCAGCTTGCGGGCGAGGAATTCAATATTAATTCGCCCCAGCAACTGGGAAAAATTCTGTTTGAGAAACTGCAGCTTCCGGGAGGCAAAAAGACCAAAACCGGGTATTCTACCGACATTTCCGTGCTGACCACCCTTGCCCGGGTTCATCCCCTGCCGGCTCAGATTCTGCTGTTTCGCACCCTGGCAAAGCTCAAATCAACCTACATTGACCGCATGCCGGAACTTATACACCCGGAAACCGGGCGCATCCACACCTCATACAACCAAACCGTTACCGCGACCGGCAGGCTCAGCAGCAGCGAGCCAAACCTGCAAAATATCCCCATCCGTACTGAGGAGGGGAAAAGAATCCGTGCTGCATTTATTACCGAGTCGGGATGGAAAATGCTCTCTGCAGATTATTCGCAGATAGAGCTGCGCATCCTTGCCCACCTGTCACGCGACCCGACCCTGATTGACGCGTTTGCGCATAATGAGGATATTCATACCCGCACTGCTGCTGAAATCTGGGGCGTAAAGCCCGAAGAGGTCACCCCGCAGATGCGGCGCGAGGCAAAGGTGATTAATTTTGGCATTGTGTATGGCATGAGCGCCTACGGCCTCTCGCAGCAGCTTGAGATTGAGCCGCGGCTGGCACAGGCTTACATTGACGACTATTTTCGCAAATATAAAGGGGTGCAACGCTATATTGATGAGGTTATCAAAGAGGCGCAGGAAAAGGGCTATGTAACCACCCTGCTGAACCGGCGGCGCTATCTTCCCGAGATAACCTCAAACAACGTGGCTGCCCGCAAGTTTGCGGAGCGCACGGCCATCAATACCCCCATTCAGGGCACCGCAGCAGACCTCATCAAGGTCGCAATGATTCGCATCTTTAACAAAATGCGCCAGCAGCAGTTCTCGGGACGCATGATTCTTCAGGTGCATGACGAGCTTATTTTTGAGGCTCCCGAGCATGAAATACCTTCGCTGATGAATCTGGTAAAGACAGAGATGGAGGGCGTGATCGAAATCGCTGTGCCGCTCAAAGTGGATATGAGCTGGGGAAATGACTGGAGCGAGGTGTTGTAAAAAAAAAACAGGAAGTGCGCGAGGCTTCTGCCATCACCCTGAAGAAATTCAGCGGCAACACAGGAATTGCACATGCCCTATGTGACCATTGAAGATGCCCGCTATTTCTATGAGATTTCATCAGGAACCGCTCCTTCAGAACAGGCCGTGATCATACTGCTTCACGGATCGGGCGGCGACAGTTCGGTCTGGGAGGAACAAGTGCGCGGTTTGGGACAAAACATCAGGACCATCGCGCCCGACCTGCCAGGACACGGAAAATCAGTCGGGCCATGCTGCACCTCGATCTCTGATTATACCGCCTGGCTGGATATGTTTGTGAAGCACTTGCGCATTAAAAGATTCTTTCTGCTCGGCCATTCTCTGGGCAGCGCCATTGCCCAGGAATATAGCCGCAGCGCTCCGCAGCAGGTGCAGGGGCTTATCCTGGCGGGCAGCGGCATGCGGTTCACCATTGCTGATGAGTATCTTGAAACTGTTACCCATGACTTTCCGGCTGCGGTGCATAGGTCCTGCCAGGCAGCCTATGCGGCCGATCATATCAGTATTTTTTATGAGCGGGGACATGCGCTGCTTTCACGGAACGGCAAGGATACGCTGTATAATGACCTGGTCGCGTGCTCTGCCTTTGATAGCGGCGCATGGATTTCATCAGTAGGTCTGCCCGTTCTGGTAATCTGCGGGAGTGAGGATATGATTACGCCGCCGCAGTCTTCGCGGGCGCTTGCCAGTATCATTCCAGGAGCGCGCTTGAAAATGATTACTGGTGCCGGCCACATGCTGATGATGGAGGCAGCCGCCGAATTTAATGAAGCGGTAAAAGAATTTATTACCGGAGCTAATTGCTGACACCTGTCAGCCGCCGGCTATTGAGGAACAAAAAATGAAAGTTGGAATTATCGGCCTGCCGCAGGCGGGCAAAAAAACTCTATTTAGATTATTGACCGGCACACACGGCGAACGACCCGCGGATGCCAAGAAAGTTGTTGTAGGCACTGCCGAAATCAAGGATCCCCGATTTGAGGAACTGGTCAGGATATATGCGCCGAGAAAACAGGTCCGGCCAAAAATTGATATTGCGCTGATACCAACCATAGAGAAGGAAGCGATTGTTGAGGGGACGGTTTTTAAGGATATTGCCGACATGGATGCAGTCTGTCATGTGGTCAGGGCGTTCAAAAATGAAGCAATTTACCATGTGAGCGGTTCAATTGATCCCCAGCGCGACATTGAAACTGTGAATGGCGAGCTGATCTTGAATGATCTCATCTTCATAGAAAAGCGCTTGGATCGAATTGCAAAGGATATAAAAAAGGTTCAGGACAAGCGCCTGGCACAGGAACAAGCGCTGCTGGAAAAATTAAAGATGCAGCTTGAACAGGAGCTTCCGTTGAGACTTATGACGCTCACGGATGAGGAGAAAAAACTCATCGGCAGCTATCCGTTTATCACCCTGAAACAAATGCTGGTGGTGTTGAATGTTGCTGATACTGATGTCCAGAAGCACGATCTGGAGCAAAATCTGCGCCTCCTTTATAAACCGCTAAAAATAGATGTCATGCAAATTTCCGCCGCCGTTGAAGCCGACATCGCGGGCCTTGAAACAGAAGAAGAAAAGAAGGAGTTTCTGCAGGCGCTGGGCATTAAAGAACCGGCCCTTGACGTGTTTACCCGCAGATGTCTGCAGGTGCTGGGGCTCATATCATTTTTTACGGCCAGTGAAAGCGAAGTGCGGCACTGGTTGGCACGGGCAGGCTCATCAGCCCCCGAGATTGCCGGCACAATACACTCTGATATGCAGAAGGGGTTTATTCGGGCTGATGTGATGAAATATGAGGATCTTATCCTTTACAAAACAGAGGCGCAGGTTAAGCATGCGGGAAAATATTATACCAAGGGAAAGGACTATATTGTAGAAGACGGCGATATTATCCATATACGGTTTAATGTGTGACGCTGGCAGCGATTATATCGTGTGCTATCGAAGGTTTACCGCAGAACAGGAGGTTCTGCGCCTTAAAAAAGGCCGATCTTGACAATCAAGCGACCGTCCAGTATCGTAACCGCATGTAACGTAACCTAAACAGGAGGCAGTAATGAACACAAAAAACCGAATGATATTTTTGTGTGCGGTGCTGATTAGTGCAGCACTGGCACACCCGCTGTATGCTTATGAAAACATAAACGGCGATGCGCCCAATTGCCAAGATTGCCATTCAGCGCAATTTAACGGCACTTCAAGCTGGCATACCAACCATCTGCTTCATGCAACCGGGAATTGCGGTAAATGCCACACGGGAGTTCCCGGCTCTTCTCTGGTTCCCACAGAGAAATGCGGGGATTGCCACAATGGCCAGCCCTGCAATTTTGTCAACAAGCATGCGGCACCAGAAAAAACATCCTGCCTCACCTGCCATATTGAATGCGCGGTAGGCCCGAACCCCTGCGTTGCTGAGACGGCATTGGAGCCTGATGATCCGCGCCTTGACACGCTTCGCACCTTCCGCGATGAGGTTCTGGCAAAAGGGGAAAATGGCAAAAAGCTGATAGAGTTATATTACCGTGCAGGAGAAGATCTGGCAAAACTCATGGAGAAAAAACCGGCCCTCAAACAGTCGGTGCGCAGTCTTCTTGAAGCCATACTCCCGGCAATAGAAAAACTCAATAATCAAAAAACCCAGAAAAAATAAAACATCCTGTGGTCACAAAAGATGTGTATCTACCTGACTGCCTGAAGCAACGGCGTCATTCTGAACAAAGTGAAGAATCTCAACGTTGGCACCGGTTAGGGAATTCAATATGTGCTGAATACGTCTATTATCACAGACCTTATACTGTCACATTTTTCAACAACCAACGTGCGTGCCATACCCATAGGAGATAAATAGTCATCATGAATAAGGAGTAAAAAAAGGGGGAAACATGACCTATCAGATCGGCTGGGTGTCAACCGGTAGAGGGCAGGGATCAATGAATCTCCTCAACGCTATGGTGCAGGCCATTAACTGCGGTGCGGTGCCGGCTGAAATAGCTTTTGTGGTGTGCAGCAGGGAGCTGGGAGAGGCGGAAGGCAGCGACCAGTATATCACGCAGGTGCGGGACTATGGTATTCCCCTCATTTCCTTTTCCTCAAAGAAATTTTTGCCGGAACTGCGGCGTGAGGGAAAAACTAACCCTGAGGCCCTGCGACAATGGCGGCTTGCCTATGACCGGGAAATCATGAAACGCCTTGAAGGCAAGAGGGCGAACATCTTGGTTCTTGCCGGTTACATGCTCATCGTAGGTGAGGAAATCTGCGAGCAGTATGACATGATAAATTTGCACCCGGCAGCTCCCGGAGGCCCTGCGGGAACCTGGCAGGAAGTGATCTGGCAGCTCATACACCAGCGCGCGCAGGAAAGCGGCAATATGATGCATCTGGTGACAAAGGAGTTGGACAAGGGGCCACCTATTACCTACTGCACTTTTCCCCTACGAGGGGCCGAGTTTGATCCCCTGTGGGCAGAAATGGAAAAAAAGCTGAAAGGCAAAATGCTGGCAGAAATTGTAAAGAAAGAGGGCGAACAAAACCCTCTCTTCGCAAAAATCCGGCAGGAAGGAGCACGGCGGGAAATCCCCCTGGTGGTGCAGACGGTGAAAGCATTTGCCGAAGGCAGGATCCGGCTGATGAATAAAAAAATTATTGCCGAAGGAGAGGTGCTTGAAAAGCCGTATTGCCTTAATAAAGAAATTGAAGCGGTTATTCAAATAAAATAATTGAAATGCAATGCATTGAACCCATCCACTATTCACTATTCACTATTCACTATTCACTGTCCACTGTTCACTATTCCCTATTCACTGTCCTTTACGCCATCGCCTTAAAGAATTTGGCAAACGTTTCCTTGCCATAAACCCCCAGTAGAATCTTTCCCATCCGGTCAGTCTGGCGCATGCCGTCGTACTGGGCTTTTATGCGCTGTTTCTGCCTCTCTTTAAAGGTATCGTCAACCTTCTCTGCCTCCTGATACATCCTTACCCACAGCTTGATAAACTCCGCGCACAGCTCAAAGACCGTATCAATTTTATCAGTGGTAGTCTCGGCAATAATGAAGACCGGCGAAATATAAGTGCGCACCCAGGTGGTGGTCTCGCTCATGGGCACAGCACGAAAATCTTTGTGGGTCAAAAATTTCTTGTGCACTGCGTCAAACGGTTCAAGATATTTCATGGTGAAGGCATAGTCCATCACCAGGTCAAAGCCAAAAGATAAGTCCGTGTCAAAGTTGTATCTGCCATCCTTGAAAATGACCGAATTAATCCCCCAGATGGGGAGTTTGTAAGAGAAATCAGGCAAGGTCTGAAATATCTCAGCGCCCACTGAGATTTCATTGTTATGATGGGGAATGGGCACACCGCGTTCATATTTAAAATCAACCAAAGATATTCTATCAATCTTGTCCGCTTTATACAGCTTGATGCCGCCACCCTCCTCACCGCTGAGCAGTTTTACCTGTTCAATGTCCTCAAAGCCGGTGATCCGTTCCAGTTTGATGTACTTTGAAAGCTCCTCATAACAAAATTGGGTAAGTGAACTAACAGGCATAATCAACTCCTTTTATTGATTTTTTGCTGCTGTATGCGTGTCATCGTGTTGACCGTAACGTTTTCACTGCTTCCGCTACCTCTTTCCCCTTTTCCTCAATAAAATCCAAAAGCTCCTCCGGGGTGCGGGTATCTTCTTCGCTTTTAGCATTGGGGTTGACCGCCTTCAGGTCGTAATTTTTCGCTTCGATTTCCTGCCGGGTTACGGTCCAACTCCGGTCACTGTCGGCGCGGTCGGCAAGCAGTTTGAAGAACACTTCAAACTTATCTATGGTGAACGGGGTCTTTTTCCCCACCTTTATGTCAGATAAATCATAGTACCAGATTTTCTCGGTTGGTTTGCCCTTGGTAAAGAACAGCAGATTGGTTTTTACCCCCGCGCCGGCTGCGGTGAATACGCCACCGGGCAGGCTTACGATACACCACAGGTCGCAATCATCAAGGAGTTTGCGCTTGGTCTGCACAAAAGCGGTTTCGTTGGTGCGAAACAAAACTCCCTCATCAATCACGATGCCGCAGCGTCCACCAGGCTTCAGGCTGTCTATGACATGCTGGAGAAACAGCACCTGCGTTGCGCTCGTCTTATAGGCAAACCGTGTCTGCGCATCCTTTCCCTCTTTGCCGCCAAAAGGCGGGTTCATGAGGATCACGTCATACAACGCCGGAGCACCAGTGAAAAGTCCGCCATATATCTCTGCGCCGGTCAAGGTGTTGCCATGCCAGATATGCGGCTCGTCAATGCCGTGCAGCACCAGGTTTGCGAGAGCGATGGGATATATGGCGTTATCTTTTTCTCTGCCATAAAAGGTGCGCTGCTTTAATATTTCAAACTGGTCGGGGGATTTTATGTTGCAATTATTCTGCCCGGCCATGTGCTCAAATGATTGTGCAAGGAAGCCGCCCGTTCCGCAGCCGGGGTCATACACTGCTTCACCGATTTGCGGGTCAATCACCCGCACCATTGCCCGGATTATCTCACGGGGCGTGAAGAACTGACCGCCGTCATTGCCCTTCTCGCCCATCTTCAGCAGCAGTCCTTCATATACCTGAGAGAGGGTAAAGACATGGGTGGGATCAACCGTTTCTGCGCTTATTTCATTGACCTTATCCAGCACATCAAGGAAGTTCCGTTCGGTATCAATCCGGGTGCGCTCAACACCGGACATAATCTCGCTGATTACTTTCTGCCGGGGAGTGGCGTTTGGCTGCTCACGAAGTGATTTTAAATGGGGGATTAGCGTGCCGTTCACGAAATTGAAGAACGCTCCAAGCGCACCGTTTTGCAGCTCTTTTCGTTTAACCCCGTCTGGGGCAGCCCAATCCTGCCATCGGTATGGTGAGCTGAGCGAAGGGGTAAAATCATGCCCCACCGCTGCTGCTTCTTCCTGCTCCCTCAGCTCCTTTTCATCAAGGATACGCAGAAATAGTATCCAGGTAAGCTCGGGAACATACTGCAATGCCCCGGCGCAGTTTGACCGGCGCATGATGTCGCAGATGGATTTTATTGCGCTGTTGACTGAACCCTGAGTGGCGAGTTTCTTGCCGTTATTATTTTTCATATGTATTGATGGTGATTTTACATCGACTAACCAACCTATATATCATGTTCACGCACCCTCGTATGAAATAGCCGGGCACTAAATGCGATTAACGTTTTTTTACACTTTACACCTTACATATTTTGTTATTACCCCCTTTATTACCCTTTTTTAAGGGTAGTACCCTTTTTCCGCCATTTGGCTCCAGGGCCACGGCCAAGACATTCAACACTGCCCAGTCTTTGAAGATCGCGCAGCACCTTTCGTACCATATCAGGACTTGTTCCCATGCATGCGCGCTGGATGTCCTGCAGGGTGAATGTGCCGCTGAATGTATCAATTGCCCTGAATATCTGTTCTGTTTTTGTTCCTCGGGGACTTTTTGTCCGTTCCACACGGTCTTCAAGTTCATGGTATGCCTGCCGCAGAATTGACAAAAGATAATTTATGTAGGGCCAGGGATCATGTTTTGCTTCGTGCCACCCCTGAGAACTCTGCTCAAGGGTTTCATAGTAGCGCTCTTTGTTTTCCTCAATCGTGCGCTCAAGGCTTATATAATGCCCAACAGCGTACCCAAGCTTCAGAGTCTGCAACAGCAGCAGCAACCGGGAAACCCGGCCGTTACCGTCACGAAAAGGATGTATGCACAGGAAGTCGAGGTTATATGCCGCAACTGCAATGAGCGGATGGATCTTTTGCTCCCGTAAACTGTTATTCCATGCTTCAGTCAATTGTGTCATAGCTGCGGGAGTAGCTTTTGCCGTTACTGTTTTGAACCGAACCCGCGTTCTACCGTCAGGATATTTTTCAATAATGTCGCCATCTTTATCTTTATAACGACCTGCATCCCAAATATCACCGCGCGAAAGACGGTGCAATTCACGAATGGTTTTTTCTGTCAACGGTATGCCGGCATAGTTTTCATGTATCCATTTCAGGGCATTTCTATAACCCCTCACTTCTTCTTCATTGCGGTCAAGCGTTGGCTTTTTACCAAATACCACTGTATTGACACGAGACTGATCAATACTCACACCTTCAATCCGGTTTGATGAAATGGCGCTCTCTATCATAGCATGCTCCCGCAGTGCCTTAAGCTTCTGGGGAGTCTGCCTGGTGAAAAGCTCCTGTTTCCCCCGCGCCTCGCTCAACTCAGCAATATACCAGGCCGTGCTTGTCGGAATGGATTCAAACTTACCGAATAATTGTTTAAAAGTGTTCATCCTTCAAATCTCGAATATGGCACCGACCCTTTTATTACCCCCATCTCTGGAACATACTGCACTGCCCAGCGCAGTTTGGCCGGCGCATGATGTCGCAGATGGATTATATTGCGCTGTTGGCGGATAGCTGGGAATTAAATTTCTTGGCTTTGCTGTTGTTTTCCATACATGAATGAAATAATTAAGGCTATCTATTATTACAAAACAGTTATTGAACTATGAGTATAATGTCATTCTGCCCCTGTGACTCGATCACAGGGTTGACCGCAGAATCCAGGAACTATCTCTATATACAAATCTGCTTCTTCTGGGTTTGTTGTGCATAAAGAATAGTCTTTTTAAGAGTCCTTAATA
>CAZQKW010000071.1:0-14816 GCA_964594075.1 uncultured Thermodesulfobacteriota bacterium
ATGCCTCATACTCTTGGTCAGGGGCCATCACTAAACTTTAGAACAAAGCCTAAAAATAACTTGAGCATTCGGTTTTTATCAGTTCATTGACTGCAGGTCAATGAATTTTTAAAGATATTATTTAACTATTAATTTTTAAAAAAATTGCTGTAGCCGCAAGAATAATGAAATCGAGTAAAATAGTTATATGTTTAAAAATATTTATTGTTTTTTTCAGTTTATTAATTTCCCCCCAAACCTTTAAAGCCTGTGGCAACAACTTTTTTTTTCCAAAACAAATAGAAATTTCTTTTTTTGCCACTTTACTCATTATCACCATAACTCTCTTTATTTTTTTTTCTATGATTCGATACCTCGTAGCATATCCGCAGGGAAGAATTGGGAAAATTTGCAAAATAATTGAGCGAAATATTTTTACAAATTATGCCCAGACTATTGTATGCAGTATTTTTTTTATCTTGATAATAACTATATTCATTTCGGCTACCGTATATGAATTCGTTCCGCGTGTATCAGATGAAATAGCTCAACTTTTTCAGGCAAGGATTTTTCTTTCGGGTCATTTGACAGCGCCCTCACCACCATTGCCCGAATTTTTTAGCTATGCCGAAGATAACATTATTGTCACACCGCGGTGGTATTCTCAATACCCTCCAGCCTATTCGTTTCTGCTCATGATCGGCCTTTTGTTTGGTTCTCCTTGGTTTATTAATCCTTTGCTTGCTGCGCTCTCGGCATTATTAATATTTGTGCTTTGCCGTGAGGTATTTGGTCATGAAACTGCAATAATTGCATTAATTCTATTTACTCTTTCACCAAAAGTGCTTTTTACTTCTGCCTCTCTTATGAACCATACTTCTGCAATGTTTTTTATTTTTCTTTCAATTGTGCTTGTGGTCATGGGCCTTAACAGAGAGGAAAAAATATTTTTATTATTTTCTGGCATCTCTCTTGGGATAAGTCTGAATATTCGGCCGTTGGATGCTGTAATATTATTTATTCCTGTGTTCCTTTTTTGTATCAGAGCTTTTTCCCGCTGCGGCTATAATGGTCTCAAGATGTTGTTTTTTTGGGTGGCTGGATTTTTAATTATGGTTGCCATACTGTTGATATACAACTACTTTACAACAGGCCACCCGCTGGTTTTTGGCTATTTTGCGCGATGGGGTGAAAGTCATTATCTTGGCTTTCACAAAATTAGGGGTGGACGTTTGCATACACCACTTTTAGGTCTAATTAATACAATATTGCAAATTAGAATGACTGATAAAGGTTTATTTGAGTGGGTTATACCGGTAAGTTTTTTTATTTTGATTTTATTGTTCTTTGTTAGAAAGACAGTTTGGGATTTGATTTTTTTGAGCATTAATTTCTGCAATTTGGTTTTGTATTTTTTTTGGGGTTGGACTGACAATCTTTTTATGGGCAGATTTTACTTTAGCGCTACTCCATATCTTATTGTTCTCGTTGCGCGTGGTTTAGTGGGTTTCGTTCAATTAATTTCAGAATCACCAATGTTTGGATTAAAAATTAAGGTTAATCATTACCTATATGCTTTACTCCTTATAGGCCTTTGTATTTTCATTTCATATCCAATTAGGGCTGTTGACCTTGACTTACAGTATAATAAGCCAGAATTACAAGTCGATCGAAGGTTATACAAGTTGGCCAAAGAAGGAGCCATACACAATGCTATCATTTTTATTGAACCCCAGGATAAGCATGAACTTATAGTTGGCAGTGGGTTTTTCATGAACACCCCTAATCTTTCATCACAGGATGTCATATTTGCCAAAGACCTTGGATACAAAAATAAGGAATTGCTCACACAATACCCTGAGAGAAAAGGTTTTTTATACCGGCACCGCAGGGATATAAGAAAAATAGTTAATCAAGGGTATTGTATTTCTCCACCTGAGGCTTTTGAACTGGTCGCAATTGATGGACGTTGATAAGAGTTCCGGCGTGAGGAGCTAATCATGAGTGCAAAACTTACAACAAGCGGCAAACCGAGTAACAATACTTTTACGATAATTTTTCTATTGTTCATCAGTCAGCATGTTTACCTTGTGGCCTCAACACGGTTGTATCCATTCCTTGACACCCCAAACCATCTTGCAATTGCCACCATCTACCGATATTATGGCGAGCCGACCAATCAATTTGCCCGTTTCTACACCATTGACACCTTCCTTAAGCCAAACGTGTTTCACCTTTTTTTTTGTGGCTCAAGACTATTCCCAACTGTTGAATTTGCCAATAAAGTGTTTTACTGCCTCTACGTAACGCTGTTTCCCCTGTCTATTCTTCTGCTTATAAAAAAGCTTGGCGGCAATCAGTGGTTCTCGCTACTTTCCTTTTTATTTCTTTATAACATTAATGTTCTGTATGGATTTAATGGATTTATTATTGCCATACCATTTTTGATGTTTACCTTTTGGACTATGCTTTATTATTCTGAAAATAGAACAGTTCCCCTCGGATGTGCACTGTCAATCTTATTGGTGTTGCTCTTTTTTATGCATGCACTTGCAGCACTTTTTGGACTACTCATAGTTTGCGCCTGTTTATTGTTATTAAATAATAAGTCATTTTTTGGGGTAATAAGACATTGTATGCCGATGCTCCCTGCCGGTGCTCTTATTGCGATATGGTGGTATCGAGACTCTGGACAATTTGGGGGTGCAAGCCTTACAAAGTTTTTATTCAGATATTATAAGGGAGAATATTTTAGCACTATTTATGTGCGAGGTGGATTTCCAATCTTAGATAACTTCCGCTTGCAGGACGGTGCTCTTGGATATGCTTTTGCCCTGGTTTTTTCATTATTTGTCATGGGACTTGTCGTTAAAGGGCTTTTTACATTTAACAGTCAACTACTGAAGACTGAAATCAGAAGCAGCATGAAACCACTCATTATACTTATGGTCAGTTCCTCTGCAGTTTTTTTGCTCATACCTGAGCGGATGCCGGGGTACAGTTTTTTGTTTGAACGATTTTCGGTTTTTATTTTTATTGCGCTGATATTGATAGGCAGCGTGCTTTTTTCACATAATTTAAAGCCCGCACTGAAAGGGGCCATTTGCGTTATGTGTTTTTTTCATTTTCTACTCTGGGCTGATTATTTCCATGATTTTGATAAGCAAAACAAGTCGTTTAACAAAGATTTCTTTTCATCAGTCTCGAACGATAGCACGCTTGCCGGTCTCATGTTTGATTATCGCTTTAGGGGGAGATCTGTGTACGACAATTTTACTGATTACTTCATAGTGTGGAAACACGGCATAGCGACGACACGGGTTATTGATGAACGATCATTTCCCGTAAAGAGGATGGTGAGCACAGATGTTTTGCCGCAATATGTTGAATGGGCGGGGAAATATGATAGCTATGCAGGGCAGTATGCAGCAATGGATTATATTTTGGTCCGCGGAGAGCTTTCGCATAAAGCTCAAGAGCATATGCAAGATTTTGTCATTATCAAACAGGCAGAGCCGTGGTTTTTATATGAAAGAAAAAATCTCAAGGAATAAATCCTCTTTACTTTTGCGTATCTGGTGGCTCAGTTTTGTTTCTTTTTCAATATTATATCTGTTAACCTGCCAGCGCAGTGTAAGCTGGCAAGACAGCGGCATGTTTCAATGGCGAATACTTAACGCCGACATTATGGGAAATCTCGGCTTGGCACTCTCCCATCCTCTCTACATTGGTGTGGGTAGACTGTTTGTGTGGTTTCCCTGGGGCGATGTAATCATGCGACTTAATTTTTTAAGTAGTATCGGAATGAGTATTGCGGTTGCAAATCTATCAGTTGTACTCTTTCTCCTTACACGAAAGTGGTGGCTCGGTTTTATTATAGCTGCAATTTTTGCACTTACACACACTGTCTGGTGGCTTGCAACTATTGCAGAAGTATATGCATGGAGTTTGGCGGGATTAAGTGTAGAACTGTGGTTATTGATACTACTGTTGCGTAACCCCCAATGGTATTTATTAGCTGGGCTTGCGTTTGTCAGTGGACTGGGCCTTGCTATTCATAATCAGGCACTGCTTCCGCTGCCAGTATATGTATTAACTGCATCGTTGCTTATCAGGAGAAGACATTTACCTGCGTGGAGTTTAACATTAGCAGTATTTTGTTATCTGGTTGGGTCAGCACCATTTTGGACATTAATAATTGCATCAGTTTTGCACACCGGAAATATATGGTATTCAGTGCAATCAGCCTTTTGGGGAAGATTTGTATCTTCAGTTTTTAATATTAATCCTTTCTCCGCAAATTTCAAAGTTAATGCTGTTCTCATGGCGATGAATTTTGTTAATGTATTGCTACCGCTCGCCATTGTCGGGTGGTTAAATTTTAGGAAGCAGCAAGGAAACATGCTTGCGTCTTCGATAGGTGCTGTTACTTTGATCGAATTAATTTTTGCCTTACGCTATGATGTTCCTGACCAATTTACTTTCTTTCTTCCCTCTTTATTTATGATAGCTGTTGGTGCAGGTATCGGATTAAACGTTATTATGCACAATACAAGAACGTGGAAAGCTGCTGCAATACTTGCGTGCATTGCCTCCATAATCATACAACCTATGTTCTATGCAGTATCGCCTCGCCTTGTAACCGCTTTTGGTTTTGCTGTGGAACGACGGCGGGTGTTGCCATTCCGTGAAGAGATTCGCTACTGGCTTGTACCATGGAAACACAATGAACGGTCTGCCGAGCTTTTTGCAAATGCAGCTCTTACACAGGCAGAACCTGATGGTGTTATTCTTGCTGACGGGACATCGGTGTATCCTCTCTTGCTCATCCAACGCCTAAAAAATAAGTCCCCCTCTGTTTCAATACAGTATAATAACAAACCGTTGCCCAATTATGCCGCTAATTCACAGGCGTTTCGTCAACAGTTAGGTAATCGTCCGCTTTATGTGGTTTCGCCATTGCCTGAGTACATTCCTCGCCAGCTTCTACAAGATGCAGATTTTATTCGTTCTCAGCAGGGAGTTCTCTATTTAGCTATATGGAAAAGCTGAATGGCCAGTCGTTATGAGACAGAAAAGTGCAGAGATACAGCATGTCGCTGTTTTTACCATCTTATTTGGAGAGTAGATTTTTTTGTCTTAGATATTGATTGAGGTAACGAGCGGTATAAGATGTTTTGGTTTTTATTGCTACCTCCGCTGGCGTCCCGCTGGCAACCACAAACCCTCCCTGATCGCCGCCTTCAGGCCCTAAATCAATAATATAGTCTGCCTGTCTGATCACCTCCATATTGTGCTCAATGATGATCATGGTGTTGCCCCGATCAACCAACTCCTGGAGCACCGTCATAAGATTATCAATATCTGCCACGTGAAGTCCTGTGGTCGGTTCATCAAGCACATAGAGCGTGTTGCCCCGGGTGGTCCTGCTCAATTCATAGGCAATCTTGATTCTCTGCGCTTCGCCGCCGGATAAGGTGGGGCTCTGCTGCCCGAGGGTCAGATAGCCCAGCCCCATGCGCGCTAACAGATGCAGAGGCCGGTGAATTGCCGGAAACCCCTGGAAAAAACTGCATGCTTCTTCAACGGTCAGATCAAGAACATCAGAAATATTTTTCCCTTTCAGGCGCACTGACAGGGTTTCTTCATTAAACCGTTTTCCCTGGCAGACATCGCACAAGACATACACGTCAGGCAAAAAGCTCATCGCCATCTTTATTTTCCCCTGACCCGAGCATTTTTCACAGCGGCCGCCACTCACGTTAAATGAAAAGCGGCTTGGTGTAAAGCCTCTGATCTGCGATTCAGGAACCAATGAGAACATCCTCCTGATTTCACTGTAGAAACCAATATAGGTGGCAGGCGTAGAGCGAGGCGTCTTGCCGATTGGCGACTGATCAATTTCAGCCACGCGACTCAAATGCTCGGCTCCTTTTAAACTGTCGCATGCCCCCGTGTAGCCATAATAGCTGCCCAGCCTCTTTTTTATCCCTTTATAAACAGTATCTTTTACCAGGGTACTCTTCCCGGAGCCGGAAACACCCGTTACCACGGTCAATCGTTGCAATGGAATTGAAACCGTGATGTGTTTCAAGTTGTGCTCGCGAGCGCCCTCTATGGTTACATAAGCGCAGCCGTCGAGCGGCCGCGGCTGCCTGAATTTTCGCATGCCATGGGCATGAGAGAGCCAGGCGCCCGTCACCGATTCCTTGCTGTGCATAATATCCTGCAGAGTGCCCGCTGCAACAACATTGCCCCCATGGATACCGCCGCCAATGCCAAGATCTATTACGAAATCTGCACTGCGGATTGTTTCTTCATCATGCTCAACAATTATGAGCGTATTGCCTCTTTTTTGCAGGGACCGCAGTATGCGCAGCAGATTTTTATTATCATGGGGATGCAGGCCGATAGTCGGTTCGTCAAGGATATAAGCAACCCCGCGGAGGTTTGAGCCCATCTGAGCTGCCAAGCGGATTCTTTGAGCTTCTCCCCCTGAAAGGGTATCTCCTCTGCGATCAAGCGTCAGATATGAAAGGCCGACCCGGTCCAGAAACTCAAGTCGGGTTTTTAGCTCTTTCAATATGGGGCTGGCGATAATCTGCTGTTTTTCTGTAAATGACAGCGACGTTAAAAAAGAACGTGCTTCCGGCGGCGTCATACTGGTAACCGCAGCAATAGAGCAGCCGCCCAATTTCACTGACAGCGCCCGGGGATTGAGCCGGGTTCCCCGGCAAGACGCACAAGCAGTTTCAGCGTAAAACTGAGAAAGGTACTGACTCCAGGAATTTTCCCCGTTTCCCTCGCGAGAGGTATGGAGAATATGTAATAGCCCCGGAAACGTAATTCCTGCACCATGATCAGCGCCATAGAAAAGCGCATGGAATGTTTCTTTCGGCAGTTTTTGCAAGGGCATAGCGAGTGGAATATGCAATTGGGATTCTATGGCATGCATGATTTTTTTCTTCAAATGCCTCTCCATGAAAGAAGAAGCAAGGGGGATTATAGCACCTTCATTAATTGACCGCGTCGTATCCGGTGCGATAAGCTCCGGTGAAAGCGCCGCGTTGATTCCCAGTCCTGAACAACTGCTGCAGGCCCCCTCCGGGCTGTTAAATGAAAAAAGGCGCGGGTCAGGCTCCTCAAGGCTTATCTGGCAGCGATCACAGAACCGACGGGTGCTGTAAATTTTTTCGTTGGTGCCATGTGTGGCAACATACAGGGTGCCCTTCCCCCTGATGAGCGCCTTTTCAACTTCGCGCAGAATGCACGCGCGAATTTTTTTCAGGACTTTAAACTCAGCAGTAACCAACTCAATCTGATGGAGCTGATAGCGCTGCACCGCAAAGATTTCCCTCAAGTTGACGATTTGGCCGTTGATGCGTATTTTTTCAAATCCCTCCTGCCGCGCCTTTTCAATCACTTCCTTATGGTATCCTTTACGGCCCTTAACCAGAGGAGACAGAAGCATTACGGTGTTTCCCGTAAAACAAAGAATAATGTCCTCGGCAATTTCCGCCGCTGACTGTGATTTCAAAGGTGCATCGCATGAGGGGCAATGCTGTTCCCCCGCTTTGGCAAACAGCAACCGCAGATAATGATAGACTTCGGTTAGTGTGGCTACGGTTGACATGCCCCGCGCGGCGGCGAGGCGCTGTTCTATGGCAACCGTCGGCGGTATGCCCCGCAGGGAATCCACTTCAGGCCGGTCGAGCTGTTTAATATACTGCCGGGCATAGGGAGAAAGGGTTTCAAGAAACCGTCTCTGCCCCTCGGCAAACAGGATATCAAACGCGAGCGTGGATTTGCCTGAGCCGCTCAAACCGGTTATCACGACGAGTTTCTCCCGTGGAATGCTCAGCGTTATATTTTTTAAATTATGCTCGCGGGCGCCTGTGATTTCAATGAACGCCGGGGGCGCTGCAGATTCCTCGAGCCCGTTGTGCGCATTAGCTTTGTTGAAAAGAGGCACGGCGCGGGTGAGATACTTTTTTAAAAATCTGCCGGTGTATGAGTGCGGCGCCGCCATAATCTCTTCCGGTGTTCCCTGGGCAACAATACAGCCCCCTTCTTCACCCCCCTCAGGTCCGAGGTCAATAATATGATCAGCACATTTAATGAAATCAAGATTATGCTCGACCACCAGCAGAGAGTGGCCGCGCTCAAGGAGCAGGGTGAAGAGGTTCAAAAGCTTCTGTATATCATCAAAGTGAAGGCCGGTGGTTGGCTCATCAAAAAGAAATAAGGTGTGCCCGTGAGTTCCCGGTTTGATAATGGATGCTACTTTGAGCCGCTGCGATTCGCCGCCCGAAAGCGTATTGACGGACTGTCCCAGACGCAGGTAGCCTAAACCGACCATTTCCAGGAGTTCGAGCTGCGCAACAAGTTTTGGCGAGGAAGAAAAAAATGACCGTGCTTCAGACACGGTCAGTTCAAGCACCTGAGAGATATTTTTATTCTGATAGGTTACCTCAAGGACGTCTTTTGTGTAGCGCGCACCCTGGCAGTGCGGGCAGCGCACAAAGACATCGGAGAGAAACTGCATTTCAATTTTTTCAAACCCGTCGCCCTGGCACTGCTCGCAGCGGCCGCCCGGGGTATTGAACGAAAACGTTGATGCAGAGTAACCGCGCTCTCTGGCTTCAGTGGTCTGTGCAAAAATTTTCCTGATTTCATCAAACATTTTTAAGTAGGTAAGCGGATTGGACCGGGGTGTCCGGCCGATCGGGCTCTGGTCCATAAGCGTAACCTGGTCTAACAGCTCTGCGCCTGAGATTTCACACTGGCGATTTGATTCACCACCGGCTCTGCCCATCTTTTTCAGCAAACCCTGGTAAATGACATTCTTCAACAGCGTGCTCTTGCCTGAACCCGAAACGCCGGTAATGCAAACCAGAAGCCCCAGCGGTATTGAAAACGTAAGGTTTTGCAGATTATGGTGAGCGGCATTTTTTATCTGCAGATACTGTCCGGAGCGCGGTGAACGGCGCGTGGCAGGCAGTGGAATCGAACAGTCGCCCTTAAGATAGCGCCCGGTAAGGGATTGCCGGGCATGCAGAATGTCGCGGGATTTGCCACAAAAGACCAGTTCGCCTCCTTCGGCGCCGGCACGGGGACCAAGATCAACAATCATGTCACTGTTCATTATAATCTCCGGGTCATGCTCCACCACCGCAATAGTATTCCCCATATCGCGCATTCCTTTCAATATGCCGATAAGGCGTTGGTTGTCGCGGGGATGAAGACCGATACTGGGCTCATCCAGTATGTAAAAGGCATTAACCAGGGATGCGCCGAGTGCGGTAGTGAGGCTTGCCCGCACCACCTCCCCGCCCGAGAGGGTGCGCGACTGCCGATCAAGCGTGAGATAGCCTAAGCCCACTGACGCCAAATAGCCCAGCCGACTTTTAATTTCTTCCACCAAGAGGCGGGTTGCCTTATCGTCTGCGCCATTGTGTGCAAGCTGTTCAAAAAACTGGTGGCAGCGGCTGATGCTCAGCGCACAGATTTCGGCAATGGTTTTACCTTGTATCCGGTAGAGGAGGGACTCGGGCTGAAAGCGCGTGCCGGCGCAGTTCGGGCATTTCGCGTAGCCCCGATATTTTGAAAGCAGCACCCGGATATGCATCTTATACGTTTTTGTCTCAAGCCAATCAAAAAAACCCTTGATACCGTAAAAATCATCGCTGCCGTTTATTATTCTTTCTCGGTCAGCCAAAGAAAGATTACAGAACGGGACATCAACCGGGATGTGTTCTTTTTTGCAGAACTTCATGAGATCGTAGTACGCTTCCCGATACGCCGGCGTAGCCCAGGGCTTAATGGCGTCATTTTTCAAGCTCAGATTTGGATCGGGCACTATCAGGTCAAGATCAATAGTAATAATCTTTCCAAAGCCATTGCAGGCGGGGCAGGCGCCCAGGGGGTTATTGAAGGAAAACAGGTTGGGAAAGGGTTCGCGGTAGCTGATGTCGCATGCCGGACAGTGTAAGGCACTGCTGAATTTCCGCGGCGGTTTGAGCTTCTGCGGGCCATGATCAGAGGGAAAAAAAACCGTCACCAGCCCCTTGCCAAAATGAAGCCCCATTTCGAGGGAGTCAACCAGGCGTTTTGCATTTTCACGGCTTATGACGACACGGTCCACAACAATTGCCGTCTGGGCCGATGGCAGCTCTTCGAGCAGGCTTATGTTGAGCTCGGCAACCGTACCGTGATGATAGATTCGGGAGAATCCCATTTTTCGTAACCCGTCTATCATTTCAGTGCGGGAAACCCGTTCTGAATTTTTCAGGAAGAACGGAAAGGTGATGACCGCAGTATGTGTAGTGAAATCGTGCAGAAGCTTTTTTGCTATCGACTCAGCAGAATCCTTCTCCACCGGCTGGTTACAGCCCCGGCAGTAAAGCGTTGCAAGCTTAGGGAATAATAACTTGAGGTAATCGTTTATTTCAGTAAGCGTCCCCAGCGTGGAACGCGAGGTCTTAATGGGGTTAGTCTGGTTGATGGCAATGGCCGGCGGAATGCCTTCAATTTTATCAACCTGCGGCTTATCCATCCGCTCCAGAAACTGCCGGGCATAGGCAGAAAAGCTTTCCACATAGCGTCGCTGCCCTTCTGCATACAGAGTGTCAAAGGCAAGGCTTGATTTTCCCGCCCCGCTGACGCCGGTTATCACGGTAATCTGATTAAGCGGCAGATCAAGGTTTAGATTTTTGAGATTATTCTGGCGCGCGCCTCTGATGATAATTGCGTTTTTCATGCAGCACCCGTTCTCAAGCGAGATGCTTTTTCAGAAGAGATGATTTGCGAAGCTGGGCGCAGGAGCAATGACGGGGTGTGCGCAGGATGCGTTTAAGAGTGTTTAGCAAAAGCTGTCCCATCGGTTTTGCGGCGGTGTAAAAAAGTTCCATGAAAACATCATGAGACCAGTCTCCGGCAATTCCCTCCGCAAAATTAACCACCAGATATAAACCTGCATAACAAGAGCCGATTTCCCGCGCCAGATAGACCTCCGGCGCCAGGCTCTGTCCGACGACATCAATACCCAAGCGGGCAAACAGATTGATTTCGGCGCGGCTTTCAAAATGCCGCCCTTCAGTAACCGCATAGATTCCGCGTTCTGTTACCCGGCGGTCGGCGGAGGCGTGTGCTTCGGCAGCTAACGCGGCTCTGAGAGCTGGGCAGAGGGGATCGCGCATGATTAACAGAAAGTCATCACTCAGGCAGACGTCTTTCCTGAGCGAGAAATCAACATAGTCGTCAGGAATCATAAGGTCTCCGGGCCGCAAATTCTTGTGCAGGCTGCCGACGCCACCCTCGGCAAGGATGGTGTGCACACCCGCTTCTCTGAGCACCCAGAACACCTGCTGTGAGGCAGCGCCACGGGGCACGTTGCCGCGCCACCCGTGCATTCTGCAGGCAATAACCTTTTCGCCCGCAACCTCAAAAAGAGTAAAAGGAGGGCTTTCGCCGAACGGCGTATTAAATACCCGTCCTTCTTCAAGAACGCGTGTATCAGAATCGTTCAGTGCAGCAGGAAATTTTATTGAGCAGGTGCTTGAACCGCCAATGATTGCATATGGTGCATGTGTCATGGGAAACATGTTTTGGAGATAAAATAGCTATATATGTTTCAAACGGTAATAGTTAATTTATGCGTAACATTTAATAATATGTTAAAATTGGCATAAAAGCAAATGCTTTGACGGCAAAAAAATTTGACATTAAGCACAGTTGACTATATGTAATTAAAGGACATACGTAAAAGAATTGCCTGTTGCCCCGGCTCAAAGAGTGCCGGGAGTTACTGCAACACTAATGATGACGCATGATTATCATTAAGACACCTCAAGAAATAGAATTGATGCGAGACAGCAATCGGCTGGTAGCTGAAACCCTCGGTGAATTGCAAAAGCTTGTTACCGAAGGGGTTTCCACTGAAGAGCTTGACCGTTTTGCGGAAGACTTTATCCGACGGCGGGGCGCCGTGCCGGCATTTAAAGGTTACCGTGGTTTTCCGGCTACGCTCTGTGTCTCCATTAATGAAGAAATTGTCCATGGCATACCCAGCCGCCGGAAACTGCACGATGGCGATATCGTAAGCATTGATCTGGGGGTGCTGCTGAACGGGTTTTATGGAGATGCCGCCATTACCGTTGCCATTGGCAACGTCAGCCCTCGGGCTCAGAAGCTGCTGCAGGTGACCGAAGCGGCTCTGTATCGCGGGATAGAAAAAGCCGTGGTAGGAAATCGCCTGCTGGATATTTCCAAGGCAATTCAAACCACCGTGGAGGCTGAGGGATTCAGCGTGGTGAGAGATTTTGTCGGGCACGGCATTGGGAAAAATCTTCACGAGGAACCGCAGATTCCGAATTTTTACTCGTCTTCTGCGCACAATCCCCGTCTGCAGGAAGGCATGGTGCTTGCCCTTGAGCCCATGGTCAATGAAGGAACATATAAAATGAAAATTCTGGCTGATGAATGGACCGCAGTCACCGCTGACAGCAAACTGTCTGCGCATTTTGAACACACGATTGCCGTAACCAGGAATGGTCCCAGCATTCTGAGCAGCCTTGATAATAAAAAATCATCATTGCCATTGGCAGGATAGTTGTTATGGCACGTAAAGAAGTTATCACGTTTCCTCACCAGGTTTTGCGGCAAAACTGCGAGGCGGTCGCCAACATAAACGGCGACATTATACAGCTTATTGACGATATGGCAGAGACGATGTATGCGTATCGGGGTGTCGGCCTTGCTGCGCCGCAAATCGGTGTTACCAAACGGATCATCGTGCTGGATGTGGGGCAGGGCCTCATCAGTTTGCTTAATCCGGAGATTGTTGACAGCGAAGGAACCGCAGTGCGCGAGGAAGGGTGTTTATGTCTGCCGGAAATAACCGTTAACGTGGAACGCAAAGAAAAAATTTACCTCAAAGGAATTGACAAAAAAGGCACCGAGGTAGCTTTTGAAGCGGACGGCCTTCTTGCCCGCGCGCTGCAGCACGAAATTGATCATCTTCAGGGAACCCTCATTATAGATAAGCTCTCAAAACTAAAGCGCGACATGATCATTAGGCGGCTCAGAAAGCAGCAGCTCAAGGCGCAAAAATAAACTGCCGAGCCAGCAGCTATCGGTGTTTAGTAATTTATGCATCGCGTATTGTCGCTTGTAAGTTGTGAACAGTGAAAGGTGAATGGTAAACTTTCTGTTCATTGATTCACCTATTTACTGACTCACCCGTGTGCAGTTGTCCCACTATTTATTCCGCTATCTTCAATCCGCATTATTAGTAGCAGACTGTTGAAAAAGTTTCATTCTGAACGACGTGAAGAATCTCAACTTGTAGAATCAGCTCGGCAATTCACTACGTTAAGAATGAATTTCGGATCCCAGCCCTTATACTATCTTGTTTTTCAACGACCGGTTAGTGTCCAAAAAAGAACATGGATGCCCTTTCATTAACTTTTAGGGCTACAGTTCTAAAAAATAACATTAATAAACAGTTGAATGAGGCATAAAACGCCTCTTCTAAATGTTAATCATCATTATTGAATTAATAACCTTCTGATATAAAAAAATACTTGACAAAGAGATATAGAACCATATAATACAACCCTACTTATTGTTTTAATAAAAAATACTGCAAATATCAGGCAATATTTATATTAAAACATCTTGGGACACGGAAATGAGAATTGAGGTGGGACCGAACGATTTTTTCTCGCTATTGGCAGCGTTAAAAACCGCAATCAGAGTGTCTTAAAACCTGATGGCGGTTTTTTATTTCCCACCCTTGGTAAACTCATGACTTTGAAATCACACCTTAACACTTTGTTATGTGTGGCTCACTGTATACACAGAAAGACAGACAGACAGACAGAATATAGTCTTAGCAGAAAACATTTTTCATTTGATGATTCTTAAAGGCCGTCCTTTACTTTGTATTAAAGGTATATCTTTTTGTTTATGTTCCCAGAATCAGCATACTTTTAGTGTAAAAGGTAGCTATAAACTTGGAGAAAAAAAATAACCAAAGATTTCTTATTGGAGAGTATTTATACTCGACAGTCTTACTGCAGAAGTTACAACTGAAGCATGGTGCTGTTGAACCAATTTTTATTAACCTTGTTGAAGAGGGATGGAAATATGAGAAGAAATAAAAAAGTAATAAAAAATCTATTTACCACTCTAATTGTGTTTTTATGGATAGCTGGTTGCGCCAGCACCAGATACATTGCAAAGCCAAGTCAACCGCCCCCAGACTGTGGATTGCAGTGTTCTGTAGAGGGTATTGAAGCAAAACTTCATTATATCATCACGCCAGACGGACCGGGCTCTTGGATCAAGAAAGCAATATGGAACGAATGGGTCATCAGCGTCCGAAATTCAACAAAATCAGATGTTACTATAACAGATATCAGTCTTATTGACCCTCGTGGAGTATATGTAGATTCCAACTTCAGATCTCTACGACAATTACAGTTGGCAAGTTCAAATGCTTTACAGTGTTATAAAGATTTGACTGTAAGCTTGGCAGTTCAAGGATTTGCTTTGGAAGCCGCTCGTCAAGCTTATACTGTTGGTGGATCAACGGCGCAAGCATTTGCTGGGGGACTTGTTGATATTGCTGACCCCTTGGTTAGTGCAATAGGAGAATATAGAAAAGAGCAAGACCAAAAAAGTATTGAAGCGGAGTTTCAAAAACGGTGTTTAATATGTCCATTCAGATTAAGCGCGGATGGATATGTGAGAGGGAGTGCATTCTTTCCTATGGTGCCACGAGGATGTCAAATTTTTAGTTGAAACTGGATAGCGGCTCCCATGCTCTTTTTCTC
>CAZQKW010000072.1:0-14367 GCA_964594075.1 uncultured Thermodesulfobacteriota bacterium
GAAAAAGAGCATGGGAGCCGCTATCCAGTTTCAACTAAAAATTTGACATCCTCCTCAGGGAAAAGCCCACAATATAGAACGATTGCACAAAAATAATGCTGTGAGTTAAAAAAATGGCAGCTAATGCCAGCGAGGATAATATTATGTTTAGTTTTTCATTAGTTTCGATCCGCTCTATAATTGACATAAAAAACAGTAAGAAAACCAGGGCAAGGATTGTTGGATTGCCACCCCAACCGATAAATCCCTGCGGGTTTTCGGTAAAAAAAGTAAATGCGACCGATGACAAGATAGCGATGTCCCATGGCAAAAATGTTTGGATAAATGTAAAAAGAAGTGCTGTGAGTAAAAAATAGGTCATGCAACTCATAATAAAAGCACCTTTATATGCGGGAATATCTCCTAACAGAGAAATCAATGCGCTGATAGTGTGAAAGCCAACGGGAAAAGAAGAGAATTCCTGAATGCCCAAGACGGGGTAATAGCTGTTCGGAATTCCATTCTGCATAACAATCAGAGCAGTAATATAGGAGTGCATGCTCATGTCAGCGCCAGAGGGGGCAATACAATCAAATAGCGGTAATAATCTTAATATGAGAATGTAAGAAAAAATACTTATCAGTATAGCGTCGGAACGTTTAAAAACGATTCCGGCTTTTTGTTTTGGAATCAATAAAAAATAGATAGATGATAACGTGGTTAGGATTGCTGTTATAAAATAAAGATTTGTTAGTGACAGGGAGATAAATTTTAAAATCCAGAATGACGCTATCCAGAACGACAGGGAAATTCCCGTAATATAAAAGAGCAAACATGTTACGGGAAGTTGGGTTGCAGCCTGACAAAACATGATCAAAATGCCGGGCATAAAAAAAACACCCAGAGGTCGCCAGAAAATAAGGCCGATAAATAAAGTTAATGATATTAGCCCCAGGGTTGATATTTGCTTTTGAATATTAATTGGCGACATTTTAACGTGCATACCTACACAACGAATTATCATTCTTTAGTTTTGTCACGCAGCGTTTTTAATAACTTCACATCAACCTGAAACCCAAGCTGCTGCATCCTCTCAATATCCGCAAGCCCTTTTTGATATTCTTTTATCATATAATAGGCAATCGCGCGGTTGTGGTAGGCGTTGCCGTATCGCGGGTTAAGAAGGAGCGCCTGACTGTAATCTGCAATTGCCTTGTCGTAGACTTGCTTGTGATAATAGGCAAGACCGCGGTTATAATACACATCGGGCGAACGAGGCGTTATACGCAGCGCCTGATCATAATCTGCAATGGCACGGTCGTATTCTTTCTTATTGGTTAAAACAAGGCCACGGTTATTATAGGCAGCAGCATAATTGGGATAGAGCGCAATAGCTTTGTCATAATTCTCAATAGCCCTGTCATCATCCCCCTTCAAAGCATACACAAGCCCCAGGTTATAATACGCTTCTGCACAGCGCGGATTAATTTCTATAGCCCGCCTGAAATCATTCATCGCCTTTTCGTATTCGCCTTTGTTGCCATAAGCGCGACCACGATTGTTATAGGGGCGCACCTTTTGGGGCGATTTTTTTACCGCATCATTCCACAGCGTAAATTCATCTCGCCAAAGCTCATTGCGATGGCAGGTCAGGAGCGCGCAACAGAATAGTATTGCAGAGATAATGGCATAAAATAACCGCGAATTTCTGCTGCCCACGAGTTCATATATGAGAGTCACCAACAATATGCTCAATCCCGTCATAGGCAGATAAAGCCGATGCTCAAAAATGACGTCCCGTATCGGTATTATAGATGATTCAATTGAAAGGGTCAGGAAGAACCAGAAAATAGCAAACGAAATTATCCGGTGTTTTGTGAAAGCCCAGATGCCTGCAGCAGCAAATGCCGCAAGAATTGAAAAGCTAAGTATGGTCTGAGGGCTGAAAAAAGTGCGCGCCAAGGGATAGTCATAGTCAAGGTTTTGATTTAGGGGCAAAAGAAAAAGACGCAGATATGTTATGAGGACACGCAACTGGGTTAAAAGGTATTCCAGCGGCGAAATATATATAATGCCCTCCGGTCCTTCCTGCATGGCGCGTAGTTTGTCAAAATCAATTGACCCGGTACTAAATATCATTAACGGGATTAAAAGACAGAAGGAACATACCAACAGCAGCAATTTCCAGTTAGATATGAAGGTGCTGCGGAAAAAGAAAAATTCATACAGCAGGATGGCAAACGGCAGGGTAAAGACCGTTTCTTTGGTAAACATCCCGATAACCGTGATAAGTGCGGCAGCCCCGAAAAAACAGATGGCATATTTTTGCGCTGTTGCCTTCTGCTGCATGAGCCTGCCTTGTATGTAAAGGCACAGCGCTGCCAGGTAGCATACCGCTGCCAGCGATGCCAGCCGCTGCACGATATAGGTTACGGCCTGTGTTTGCACCGGATGCAGGGCAAAGAATAGTGCCGCGCAGAAGGCCAGCGACTCTTTCGATGCTGCCAACGGCGTGTTTCTAAGCGCAGGAGTTGAACAGGTGAGACGGCAAAAAAACATAACCAGCACTGACGCGCAGATGTGAATAATGGTGTTTACGAGGTGATAGCCGAATACATTCAGCCCATGCAAATAGTTATTGCAGGCAAACGTGAAATAGGTAAAAAAGCGGGTAGGGGAGAATCGGAAAATTGCCTTGAGGTCGCGTATATCTTTAATTGCGGGATTGCCCTGAATAGAAATCTGATCGTCAAATTGGAAAGGAACGGTAAAGCTGTTTGCATAGACCAGCACCGTAACAACTGCAATAATTGCAATAAATAGAAAATTTGCTTTCGCCTGTGACAACCGGTTTGGTTGAAGGGAGGCTTGCGGGGTGGTTTTTTTCTGCTTCTTTTTGTTCTTTTTCATGCCAGCGGCGCATCCCTGCAATCTATTAAAACATAGTAATAAAAGTGACGATATACCTTAATGAAATCGCATCATTAAGTCAAACAGATAAACTGTGCGGTTATATTATCTTGATACCCATGAATAGATTTACTATAGTTATTCTATAAGGTTGTTGAAAAAGTGTCATTCTAAACAAAGTGAAGAATTTCAACATTAGCAACAGTGAGACCAAAAAAATATTAGCAATGAGGAATAAATCTATTAACACAGACCTTTCAACGCCACGTTTTTCAACAGCCGGTTATGAATTTTGGAGCGTGGCTTGAGCCGCGAGATTTCAGATACGTTCATGTCAACAAATTATTCTTCGCTTATGAAAATTGTTATAATTATCCCGGCATATAATGAAAAAGAAAATATTGCGGCCATGGTTAAGTCATGCAACCTGTTTGGATACCATACTGTTTTGGTGGTGGATGACGGCAGCACTGACAATACTGCGCGCATCGCTCGCGAGGCAGGCGCGATGGTCGTGTCCCACATAATAAACAGGGGGGTGGGGGCTGCCACGCAGACCGGTTTAGAGGCGGCGAAGTTGCTTAATGCTGATATTGCGGTTACCATTGACGCAGACAGTCAGCATAAACCGCAGGATATAAAAAAACTGATTGATGTGCTGATTGAAAGAAATAGCGACATAGTAATTGGGTCGCGCTTTTTAAACGATCAGAACAACATTCCCCTGATGCGGAATGTTTTCAATCGTATCGCTAATATGATTACTTTTTTACTTGCCGGCATTATGCTCACCGACTCGCAATCCGGCCTCAAGGCGTTCTCCCGCAGAGCGCTGGAAACAATCAAGATCAGTTCCAACGGCTTTGAATTCAGCAGCGAGATTATCCGCGAGGCACAGCACGGCCATTTGAGCATTACCGAAGTTCCGGTTTCGGTCGTCTATACACCGTATTCCCTGTCCAAAGGTCAGAACCTGTCAACTGGCCTAACCACCGTTTTCCGCCTTATTATCAGAACCTTGATGAGGTAAGTATGGCGCAGAGTTTTTCCCTGTATCAGCTTTTGGTGCCGCTCTTTGCAGTTCTTATGATCGCCAAAGCGGTATCGCAGTTTTTTCGCCACCGCCGCACGCTGAGAGAACTGTTTGTATTATGTTTGATATGGTCGGGAGTATCTCTGGTCGCAATTTTTCCGGACTTCAGCATGCATTGGCTTTCACTACTTACAGGAATCAAGAGCGGATTTAACGCGCTGATATTTTTTAATCTCGTGGTGCTGGTGTATGGATTCTTGCAGCTTCTCATCAAAATGGAAGACAACGAACGCATTCTCACCGAGCTGGTTAGAAAGATCGCTCTCAGCGAATTATCCAAAAGAACTATGCCCACAGAGGACGTGGATAAAAAACTACATGCTGATGATCTCGAATAGACTATAGTTTTTCGAAATTCTTATCTATTTAGCCATCCAATTAAATTTAACAGAATTTTTCTGCATCAAGATCCTTTTATTCACCAAATCTTCATTTCCCATATTTCTTTCATAGAATCAAATAAGTGTTTTATATCATTAAAAATAAATATTAAAAAATAATTTAATATAAATAAATATAATGTTTTAATTTATAAATTTGGCATTTAATGAAATAATAAATATTTTGCTGGACAATTTTTATTTGTTAGTCTATTATAAATTTATTATTAAAGGGAAGCCCATTTAGGCAATTCAAAAATTATTGATCAAAGCAGAGAAAAACAGCTTTATCAGTATTAGTCTCCACAGCGGTTTTTGTTTCGTTTTTTAATATCTATAAATAAAAAGGGATGGTAATAGGTATGAAAAGAACATTAATGTTTTGTTTTTTGATTACGTGCGTTATTGCGGTTGGCTTTCCAATAAACATATCTTTTGCGGCTCCTGATAATGGAGATGTTTTAAGAGAGGTAGAAAATGGCAATACGATCTTTAATATATTTGAACCCTTTAGTTCAATTGAAGCAGTAATCCAGGCCGCGCAATTGTGCAGTTCCGGGACACCCCAGGATTTATTTTTTGATGGATTTGAATCAGGGATTGCCAATTGGCAGTCAAAATTAGAAGTGGGAACCCAAGACCCCTGGACTATTTCGACAACGTTCCCTTACGATGGAAGCACTTACAGCTTACTGGGCGCAGATCTGCCCTCTACATCTTTAACCTGTAAAGAAATGATCACCGCAGTGACAATTCCTGCAAATTCGTTTATGAACTTTCAGCATGCTCACGATTTTGAGTATTTCAGTGATGATCCTTCCTATTTTGAATACTTTGACGGCGGTGTTGTAGAATTTAGTACTGATGGGGGAACAACATGGAATGATGCAGGGCCGCTATTTAAAGATAATGGGTATAATGCAACAGGTGACAATACTATAAGCAGTTCATCTGGTAATCCCTTAGGGGGACGTAATGCTTATGGTGGATTCAGCCTATATAAATCAAGTACCGTGAACCTGAGTTCTTTGTCCGGTAAAGGCGTGCTTTTCAGGTTTTGCATTGGCACTGATAGTTCTAATGACATTGGCAGCCCAATCGGATGGTTCATAGATAATGTTCTCATCTACCAATGCGTCACCACTACGACCACGATAAAGCCGACAACATCAATCATTTTACCCACTACAAGTTCAGTCCGGCCCTCGACCACCATAGTTCCCGTTACCACCGTTCCGGCAAGCACAACCACCAGCGTTGTTCCTCCACCACCAACCAGTACCTCATCAACTGCTACCAGCAGTGTATCGGTTACAACCTCTATGTCCTCAACCACCACGACTTCCATCGCCAGTCAATGTCCGTTGGTGGCAATTTCTGGTGACGATCAGAAGAACCTCAGTTTATTGCGGCAATATCGGGATAGGGTTTTGAAAAAGACCCTGGCCGGCAAGCACTATATAAAGCTGTTCTACGCACATTCAATAGAACTGACACGAATTATGCTCAACAATCCTGCTATCG
Organism: uncultured Thermodesulfobacteriota bacterium; assembly: GCA_964594075.1. GTDB lineage: Bacteria > Desulfobacterota > WTBG01 > CAIYCZ01 > CAIYCZ01 > CAZQKW01. The sequence goes on from CAZQKW010000072.1 coordinate 5,887, forward strand.
CTGCTGATGCCAGGAACTTATTGAACAGTTTAATGCCGAATATAAAAGCTGCGGTTGAAGGTAAATTTGTAACCATAAGACAAACGGAAATAAACAAGACAGTTTATGTGCTTAATGAAATTGGCAGTCAGGCAAGCCCCGCGTTATACGAGGATATTCAGAAAGTAAAACGAGATTTAACACAAAATAAAGTTTTTAGTAAAATGGGAATCAAGGTTAGCCGGCGATAAACAGTTAATGCAGATTAATAAAAGTTTAAAAGCAATTCATTAGTCCCCAACATAAAAAGGGGATATGAGGGGATATGAAAAACATAATAACATCATGCTTACTGCTCGCTGGTATTGCCTTCTTAGCGCTCCCAACAAACTTCTCCTCAGCCCAATCGTTACAAATCTGCGATACCAATCCCCCGATCATTTATTTTCAGGACGGGTTTGAAACCGCTTTACAATGGAAGACAGAGATACTCCTGGGATCAGTAGATCCCTGGAGTATTTTTAGTCTTGAAACATTCTATTATTTATACGGCCAGGATCTGCCTTCAGCCTCATTAGCTTGTAAAACAATGATTGTAGATGTGGCTTTTCCGCCAGGTGCTTATTTGCATTTTCTGCATAAATATGATTTTGATGCTTACTGTCTTGGTGGCCAGTGTTCTGAATTTTATGACGGGGGCGTTGTTGAATATAGCACTACCGGGGGAACAACCTGGAATGATGCTGGGCCGCTGTTTATAGATAACGGCTACAACGCGACCATTATTAGTTATTCCGGAAATCCCAATCCGCTGGGAGGCAGGGCTGCATTCTCCGGGGAGACGCTAACCTTTATTGAAAGTCAGGCTGACCTGAGCACTCTGGCGGGACAAAATGTGCGGTTCAGGTTTTGTATTGGAACGGATGATTATAATGAGGGAACTTTTTATGGCTGGGTTATAGATGAGATGCTTATAGATAATTGCAGAAACAGCAGCCCCACAACTACCTCATCAGTGAGTACTACCACTATTAAGCCAACGACAACGACTTCTATGGCAACAACCTCAACAACCACCACGACCTCGATCAAGCCGAGCACTACAACATCAGCTTCAACCACGACCACTGTTCAGCCGACTACTACAACATCTCAGCTTACGACTTCATCATCGAGCACTACCACTGTTCAGCCGACAACTTCCAGCACGACCTCAGTAGTTTCAAGCACCACAACATCTGTTTCGTCCACAACATCAGCGTTGTCGACTTCGACAACAACATCTATAGTGACCACTACGACTATTCAGCCAAGCACTACTACAACTTCAGTGCCACCAAGCACTACGACAACGATAGTAAGTTCGAGCACTGCTCCACCTACGACAAGCGTCTTACCCGCGACCAGCACCACGTCTATAATATCAACCACGACGACCTCGGCATCGAGCACCACTTCCATTCAGCCAACGTCATCAACGTCATCTGCAACGCCCAGTACGACTTCAATATCAACTACCACGACAATTTTTACAACCACCTCCCTGCCTGCGACGACAACGACGGTGCCAAGCACTACTACAACTTCAGTGCCACCAAGCACTACGACAACGATAGTAAGTTCGAGCACTGCTCCACCTACGACAAGCGTCTTACCCGCGACCAGCACCACGTCTATAATATCAACCACGACGACCTCGGCATCGAGCACCACTTCCATTCAGCCAACGACTACCTCAGTAATGCCGATAACTTCAAGTATACAGCCAACGACCACAACAAGCGCTCCGTCAACAAGCACCTCATCTATCCTCACCACTACCACGACACAGGCCGCAACTACTACGACAGCTTTAAGCACTTCTACAATTCAGCCCACAAGCACGACTGCGTTGCCTACAACAACGGTAGCACTGACGACTACCATTGTCCCACCTCCCCCGACCACCAGTTCAATTCGTCCATCCACCACTACATCGGCGCCGTTTACCACCATTCCGGCAAGTTCTACTACGAGCAGCGTGCAGCCGAGCACTACCACCAGCAGTGTCTTGATAACCACGTCGGTGTCATCCAGCACGACGACATCAATAGCCAGGAACTGTCCCATTGAGGAGCTATCTGCCGGGGATCAAGAACAAATTAGTTTAGTCCGGCAGTTCCGGGATAAGGTGTTACGAAAGACACCAGCGGGCAGAGCATACGTTAAATTGTTCTACCGGCATGCTTTAGAAGTAACCACAATTCTGGTTAAAAATCCTTCTCTTGCAGCAGATGCCAGAAATATCATGAATGTGATGCTGCCGGAGGTGAAGGCAGCAACCCAGGGAAAAGCGATAACCATTGGCCAGGCACAACTTAATGGTATTATCTCAATATTGGATGCGCTTAGCAGTGAAGCCAACCCGGATCTAAAAAAGAGTATTCAGCGGATAAAACGGGATTTGCAACAGAAGAACGTTCTGAACAAGATGGGGATAAAAAAGGTAAAAAGGGAAAAAGGTTTATAGGGGCAGAGGGTAAGGGGAAACCCGACTCGTGCCCGTCATAAAAATGAATTTTTAGGAGTTGTAAAATGTGTGAGAAAAGAATGAAAGGACAACAAGGCACAGTACATAAAATAAAAAGGATAAACAGATAGTTTAAATTTATGTCAGCGAAATTATATAAAAATTTTTTATTAATAGTTATTGACAATCAAATTTTTAAGTATTATTGAAACATACAAGATATTGTTATGCGGTCGGAATGTAAATTAGTTTATTTACATGTAAAGCAATTTTGCTTTATAAAAAAGCAATTATTGCCATAGACATAACTTACTAAATGTTGTTTAATATATACAAAATTGAGAAAAATTTTTTAGTGAAGCCAAAATATTAACAATTAACAAGCAACAGACAGGTGAAAGGGGGTGAAATAAAATATAGAGAACTGGATAAACTAAGAACTAAGAACTAAGAACTAAAAGCAGAAAGGGGGAAGTATATGAGTAAGAAGTTATGGTGTATAAGTGTCATGCTTCTGATAGGATGTTTTTGTATGACGCCCGAGGCAGAAGCAATTTTTGCCAGTGGTAGTATTCAAATAAGTCCTCAGATTGAAGGCAATCCAAATCCGATTTTCTGTGATCCGCTCGACCTGCCAAGCGCCAATGTTATCAAAACCGGCGACATCGTAAAATTCACCGTAGCCATCACCAATGAAAGTGCAGTGACAATTGGTGGCACCAAGTTACCGGCAGTGCTTGCAAACAGCATATTGGAGATTGATGCCTGTTCTATCAATGCGAACTGTGATGGTTCGAGACTGCCAGACACATTTGATTTTATTAAGTGTGACATTGTTGATTCTGGGGTGGCATCCTGTGTGGATGACGGGAATGGTGGGGTAACGATCACCATGAAGCCGGTAGATAATTCGGGATGTCCGCCGACTGGTGGGGTAGCACTGGCAGCGGGTCAGCAGAAGATACTGGTAGTAATTTCCAAGCTGGCGGTTAGTTCCATAGCCACCTTAGATCCGTGCGGGCAGTTTTTTGCGTCTGCTGCAACCGCACCTGTTGATTTAATAGCGTATCAGTGTCCGAGCAAAGTACTTGGTGGGGCACAGGGCTCAACAACGCTGTTTTACCCCTCTACGCCGTGCATTGAAGTGACAAAGCGATGTGACCCGGAGAGCGGGTGTTATCCTGGGGATATAGAGATTTCTGGGGAGATTAAGAACTGTGGAGATGAGACTCTGATAAATGTCAAAGCAACTGACAGTGAGGCAGGTGCGATTACGGATATTGCATGGCCGGGGACGCCGGGGGTGCTTGAGGTAGGGCAGACAGCATCGTACAAAGCCAAGTATCCAGGTGCGTTAGGGAAAAATCCGGATACGGTGACGGTGACGGGCAGCCCAATCAGCGGTAAACCTGATGTTACTGACGATGCAAACGCTGAATGTGAATTGATAGCTGGCAAACCGTCTGTTGATATAGACAAGATTTGTATTGATGCACCGACCGGTAATGATCCTATCAAGTATGAATTAACGGTTACTAACACCAGCTCTTCAGATTGTCCAGTTACATTAATATGTAAACTGTCAGAAGATTCTAATTGCAATATTGTATGGGATCCGCCCCTGCCTGTTGGTGGTTTTGAGCTTGCCCCAGGGGCAACGAAAACTTTCGAAGGTTTATACTCTGTTACGCCGTGCACGGACACACAAATTACCTGTAACAATGTAGCTGAAGTTGTTTGTGAGGATATGTTTGAAACGGTTGTGTCCGACAAAGACGAAGCAAGCTGTAAGATCCCACCCTGCAAAGAAGAAATCTGCAGGACTCCAGGTTTCTGGGGAACGCATGCAGGCGATACAGAGAAAGCTCCAAGAAGCCAAAACATAACGCAAGCTGTCATTAATAAGGGTGGTCCGCTCGAGATTTGCGGAAAGAATATTGACAATACAAAGCTTGACTGGTGTGATTCTGCTCTTGAAGCTATTTGTGTAAGCGTTAAGGGCGAGCAGAAGTTACAGCTTGCCAGACAGCTTACTGCGGCAGCGCTTAACTGTATCATGTCCAACGGCAATGCAGATTGTTCTGGTGTAAGCATTGACCAGCTCTTTGCAGATTGTAACAACGTATGTCAGGGCATACCGGTAGCTGGATTGGATATGTCCAAGTGTATTAGTTCTATTGACTGCTTCAACAATGGCGGTGTGTATAATCCGGATCTGATGGAGATGTGCCAGACTGGAACCTGCTCTAACAATGGTAAACCGTGCAACGAAAAAGATCTAAGCCAATGCGGTGTTGCTAATCCATTTGTGGCGTGGTTGCAAAGCATTAGCTGTATACCACTGGATGGCAATTGCCATGACAGGGAACTTTGCAATGAGGACGTCGGGCTGTGCTTTGAGCCTCCGGGACCTGCTGGAAGCTCTAAGGATTGCAATGCCGCTATTAAAAATGGTTGCACAGTGTTTGATGGGTGTTCGGATTGTCCGTAATTAAAAACTGTGCGATTGTGCAGAGTTAATGGAAGTAAGCCTCAACTATAACTTAATCAGATAATAAAAATCCGAGGCAACATTAACAAGAACGCGGTTGCTTTTATAGTGACCGCGTTCTTACTTTAGAAGGCGAAATGTATAATTTTATAAATTACAAAGATTGTGGGTGAAATAGTTTTTTAAAATAATATTTTTATTTTAATTAATTTTAATATCATATTTAAAAATTAATTGTGGCATATTTGCATATTTGTTTTACAAGATACAGAAAGATAGAGTCCGGAAAATTATTTATGTATAAAGCAATTCTACTTTATAAAAAAGCAATTTTAGTCATAGACTTTTTATACTAAATATTGTTTAATATCATCTAAAACAAATGAGAATTTAAAAATTATTTGACCTAACACAAGGTTTTAAAGGAAGGGGGTGAAGTTTGAAATAAAAGAAAGAGGACACTTAGGAAAAACAAGGTAAAAAAACTTAAATTAATTAAAAACCTAAAGACCAAGTACAAATGTTTGTAAAGCAGAGAAAGGGGGAAGTATATGAGTAAGAAGTTATGGTGTATAAGTGTCATGCTTCTGATAGGATGTTTTTGTATGACGCCCGAGGCAGAAGCAATTTTTGCCAGTGGTAGTATTCAAATAAGTCCTCAGATTGAAGGCAATCCAAATCCGATTTTCTGTGATCCGCTCGACCTGCCAAGCGCCAATGTTATCAAAACCGGCGACATCGTAAAATTCACCGTAGCCATCACCAATGAAAGTGCAGTGACAATTGGTGGCACCAAGTTACCGGCAGTGCTTGCAAACAGCATATTGGAGATTGATGCCTGTTCTATCAATGCGAACTGTGATGGTTCGAGACTGCCAGACACATTTGATTTTATTAAGTGTGACATTGTTGATTCTGGGGTGGCATCCTGTGTGGATGACGGGAATGGTGGGGTAACGATCACCATGAAGCCGGTAGATAATTCGGGATGTCCGCCGACTGGTGGGGTAGCACTGGCAGCGGGTCAGCAGAAGATACTGGTAGTAATTTCCAAGCTGGCGGTTAGTTCCATAGCCACCTTAGATCCGTGCGGGCAGTTTTTTGCGTCTGCTGCAACCGCACCTGTTGATTTAATAGCGTATCAGTGTCCGAGCAAAGTACTTGGTGGGGCACAGGGCTCAACAACGCTGTTTTACCCCTCTACGCCGTGCATTGAAGTGACAAAGCGATGTGACCCGGAGAGCGGGTGTTATCCTGGGGATATAGAGATTTCTGGGGAGATTAAGAACTGTGGAGATGAGACTCTGATAAATGTCAAAGCAACTGACAGTGAGGCAGGTGCGATTACGGATATTGCATGGCCGGGGACGCCGGGGGTGCTTGAGGTAGGGCAGACAGCATCGTACAAAGCCAAGTATCCAGGTGCGTTAGGGAAAAATCCGGATACGGTGACGGTGACGGGCAGCCCAATCAGCGGTAAACCTGATGTTACTGACGATGCAAACGCTGAATGTGAATTGAAAGTAGGTGAACCGACGGTGACACTTGATAAGGTATGTACTGACGCGCCGACTCCTAATGATCCAATCAAATATACCATAAAAGTTAAGAATACCAGTGTTGGTGATTGCTTGGAGACATTAACAAATTGTAATATTAAGGATAACAACACGTGCGGACCCATTGTTTGGGATTCTGCTCCTCCGGCGAATTTCTCACTTGCACCAGGTCAAGAGCTGACGTTTACCGGAACAATTTCAAAGCAATGTCCCCCCGAGGATCTTATGTGTGACAACACTGCGGAAATTGTTTGCAAAGATATCCTTGGCAAGGATGTAAAAGCATCGGATTCTGCGCAATGTATCATACCAAAAGCAGAATTTTCTGTTTCGCTGGATAAGTCTTGTACGCCTGCGCCTTCGCCTACTGAGCCAATAACGTATTCAATTGTAGTTAAAAATACTAGCCCTGCAGGCTGTGCGGCTCCATTAAAATGCACACTTACGGATGAAGCCACATGCAATGGTGAACCAGCATCGATAAATTATACGCCTGCGTTACCATATGACTTTGAACTTGCACCTGGCCAAGAAAGAACATTTCCTGGGGCATATTCACAAAACTGCCCGCCAAAGGACGTTACCTGTAAAAATCTTGCAAAAGTTTCATGCACTGATATAAATGGAAATAAAGTTGAAGATTCAGATGATGCAATATGTACCATTCCATCATCGCCCATAAGCGTGAAACTTGAGAAGGAGTGTGTATCTCCTACTTCTCCTGAGGATTCGATTCAGTATAAGCTGGTTATTACTAATACCAGTGATGGCAATTGTCCAGAGACGTTGAAGTGCAAACTTATAGATGAAGCGAAATGCAACGGAGCTCCTGCAGAAATTATATGGGAACCTGCTTTACCTGACTCTGAATTTGAGATTAAGGCTGGTGCAGCGAACGCGTTTATGGCAATGGGATCCTATTCGGTGCCTTGTAATCACGATCTCATTAGCTGCAACAACCAAGTTTCAGTTGTTTGCACAGATCAATATGGCAGAGAAGCTATTTCATCCGATGATGCAGAATGTTCAATTCCGCCCTGTAGAGAAGAGATTTGCCGGACTCCAGGTTTCTGGGGCACTCATGCCGGCACTGAAAAGCCAAGAAGCCAGAACATAACGCAAGCCGTCATTAATAAGGGAGGTCCTTTACAGGTATGCGGTGAAATCATTGATAATACCATGATAGGATGCGGAGATTCTGCTTTAGAAGCAATTTGCGTAAGTGTAAAAGGGACTCAGCAACTGCAGCTTGTCAGGCAATTAACTGCAGCGGCTCTCAACTGCATTATGTCCAATGGCAATGCTGATTGTTCCGGTGTAAGCATTGACCAGATATTTGCTGACTGTAATAGCGTATGTAAGGGCGATACGGTTGCAGGATGGGATATCGGCAAGTGCATTGGGGCGATTGACTGCTTTAATAATGGCGGTATCTACAAAGATGGATTCTGTCAGACCGGGACATGTTCCAATGATCCATCAAAACCATGCAATGAAGATGATCTGAGCAACTGCGGTGTTTCTAACCCATTCATCGCATGGCTACAAAATGTAAGTTGTGTACCGCTGGAGGGTAACTGCCACGAGAGAGAACTGTGCAACGAAGATGTGGGTCTGTGCTTTGAACCTCCCGGACCGGCAGGCAGTTCTCGCGCATGCAACGAAGCGCGCAAAAACAGTTGTTATGTGGCAGAGGGATGTTCAGACTGCCCCTGAAAGGGCAAAACAGATTCTGATGTAAAACTGGATTTGCCTGATTGACCTGAATCTATATATAAACTAAACACATAAGCACAAACGCGGCAACTCATTAATTGAGCTGCCGCGTTTTTTTACGCTTACGCGCTCATTAATAATTATCTACACGTAAACTACTGCGAAAATAAGTTTATTATACAGAGGGTAGCGGGATCACCGGTAGTATACGAATAGGTACCATTAGT
>CAZQKW010000073.1:0-14067 GCA_964594075.1 uncultured Thermodesulfobacteriota bacterium
GTTGTGCTTTGATTTCTTGGATGCACTTACCTAACCAAAACTCAGGAAACTCCCAATTGAAACATATTGACAGAATGCCTTAAATAGTTATAATTAAAAATTTAGACTTTTTTTCACTACCTCTATTCTTTGGCGCCTTCTCATAATTGCCGCGTGCTGTCGCGCAAACAGTGCTAAAGAATTTCAACGCTACCGGGACTGTCGATTGTTTCTTCGACTTATTTGTCAAGATTAAAGAGATTGCCGAAAGGAATTTTAGTAAATCAAATATATTAGTGTTTTGTCATAAATATGATAAATAATATTTATTTTTATATTTTTTTATAGTGTGATAAAAAATTGAAAATATTTGCTGCTCTACTCCTAAATGAGAAGGGAGGGGAAATGGATGGCCGGAATTAAGGTAGGCGAAAACGAACCTTTTGAAAATGCGTTGAGACGATTTAAAAAGCAATGCGAAAAAGCTGGAATTCTCTCTGAGTTGCGAAAACGCCAATACTTTGAAAAGCCCAGCATTAAGCGTAAAAAAAAGGCGGTGGCAGCACGCAAGAGAGCCTTAAGATTACGCCGCACGGCATAAGGTGCTGTTTACTATATTCTGACCGTTGTGTTATTATCAGGTCAAATGATTCCACCAATTAATAGTATCAGTGATAAACGAATACGTAAAGCCAGCATTATAAAACAAAAGGTCCATTTTTATTTTGGGGCCTTTTGTTTTTAATGTGTCCTTAAAGATAAACATCATAATGTCGTTAAGTCCTTTAATTTACTATCTCCTGGCACCTAAACTATATTCTCAGGCTGCTCTGCCGAATTAACTTCTCTTCTTGTTGCACTTCTGTCATTAAAATTTAGTTTTCCATATTAGACAGGATTCGTAAGGTGAAAGAGTTTTCACGGTTTATTCCTGATGAAAAAATTGTTGAGATAAGAGATGCTACCAGCATCGTGGAAGTAATTTCAGGATATGTCAGGTTACATAAGTCAGGAACCAATTATAGAGGACTCTGTCCGTTTCATCAGGAAAAAACACCGTCATTTTTTGTCAGCGAAGCTAAAAAAATCTTTCACTGCTTTGGCTGTGGCGCAAGTGGTGACGTGTTTGCCTTCATTATGCAGTATGAAAAGCTGAGTTTTCAGGGTGCAGCACGCCTCTTAGCTCAAAAGCAGGGCATTGCTCTGCCGGAAGGGGAATTGACGCCGCTGCAACGGCAACAGATGAATGAACGGGAAGAACTCTATGCCATTAATAAACTTGCCGCACAGTTTTATCATGAGATGCTTTTACACGATCGGCGCGGAAAAAAGGCGCGGGTCTATTTGCAAAATCGGGGGATACAGTCTTCCACCATTACCAGCTTTCATCTCGGCTTTGCTCCCGACGGATGGCAGGAGCTGGGTAATTATTTAAGAAGCAAAAAAATTTCTCTTGATCGGGCCCATAAGGCCGGTCTACTTATTTCAAAAGAAAACCAACAATATTATGATAGATTCAGGCAGCGTATTATTTTTCCACTTTTTAATGTCGCACGCCACATTATAGGATTTGGCGGTCGCGTTCTGGATGTCGGCGAACCTAAATATCTTAATTCTCCGGAATCATTTATCTATAATAAAAGGCGCCATCTTTACGGATTACATGTTGCCTCGCAATTTATAGCGCAGCAGAATCTGGCCTTTATTGTGGAAGGATATTTTGATGTAATAAGCCTTCATCAGGCAGGCATTAAATATGTGGTAGCACCGTTAGGAACAGCACTCACTGAACAGCACATCCTTATGCTCAAGCGGTATACCTCAAATATTATTACCGTTTTTGATGCTGACAGTTCAGGGGAAAAGGCCATGATACGCAGCCTCACGCCTTTTCTATCCTGCGGCGTTTCACCCCGGATGATTCTGTTGCCCGAAGGGCATGATCCGGACAGTTTTGTCCGACAATACGGTGCACAAGCATTTATCCAATTAGTTGATGCAGCCCTTCCTCTGATTGATTTTGTTGTGGAACAAATTATTAAAAAACATCAGATATCAACGCCACAGGGTAAAATTCAGGCAAGCGATGAACTCATTCCTCTGCTGGAGAATATGAGCAACGAGGTGGAGCGGGATTTTTATACCCAAAAAATTGCTTCCCGGCTTGGCATTAAAGAAGCGTATTTATTGAAAAAAATAGAAAAAGCAGCCGAAAAAGGTTATGGCCAAACAGACAAAACTGCTTCTCCCTCTGCGGGTGCAGAGGAGCTTCGGTCTGTAGAAGAAAAAGCAGAGCGCCTGATTATTGAGCTCATGCTTCTACACCCCGAAATTATTCCAACCGTCGAGGAAAACGATTTTCTTGAAGAATTTACTTCCGTGGTATTGCAAGAAGCAGGTCACACGCTGTGCACTATGTTTCATGAGCGCGGTGGCATTGACCTGCCTGCGTTTATGCAAAGTATTCAGGATAAGGAAATGCACCGATATCTATCCGCAGTTTCATTTAAAGAGGGATGCGGCGGCAACACCCTTAAAATCCTTGAGGACTGCGTTCACAGAATGCGGCTGCAGAAACTTCGTCGCAAGCGCGAAGAAACAAAAGCTCTGCTGAAAAAAGCTGAGGATTCGCATGACGAGGTGTCGTGCCAGCAATTTCAGCTTCACTATCAGCAACTGATAGAAGAAGAAAAGCGAATTCACCAGTTTAGAATTATACAATGAATGATAGGCAAAGAGGAAATGGCTTATGGGAAGGAAACCGAAGGTAGAGGACGTAAAGCAGCTCATTGACATGGGAAAAGAGAAAGGGTTTTTAACCTATGACGAGGTTAATGACATTCTCTCTCCGGACATTGTTTCTCCCGATCAGATTGATGAACTGATGATGATGTTCGGGGAAATGGACATTGAAATTGTCGATTCATCGCAGAACGTCAAACTGGTTAAGCACAAAGTGGACAAGCTCGAGGAGCCTGAGGAAGAGGAATCACTGATTGAAAAAGACCTTTTTGGCAAAGTCAACGATCCAGTCCGCATGTACCTTAAGGAAATGGGCTCGGTTTCTCTGCTGTCACGCGAAGAGGAAGTGGAAATCGCCAAACGGATTGAAGAAGGAGAGCGGGAGATTTTGCAGGTGGTGCTTAACTCGCCGCTGATTATTCAGGAATTGTTCGGGCTTGCGGATCAATTAGAACGGGGGGATATTTCAATACGGGATATTCTGGAGGATTTGGATGAAGAGGACAATGAAATTGATGAGGAACGCTATGTTGGTCATTTCACGACCGAAGTTGATAAGATAAAAAAGCTGTATGCAGAAACAAAGCGCATCAGCGAACGTCTTGATACCCAGAAGGGCCTTACTGAAAGCAGAAAAAAACTGCTGCGGAATAAAGTTGAAGCCAATAAAAAACAGCTTTTCAACCTGCTTGAAGATTTAAATCTCAAAACAAAACATATTGAAAAAATTGTCTCACAACTGCGATCCTTTTTAGCGCAGGTAGAACGGCATGAGCGTGAAAATGAGCACTTGTGCCATTCAGTAAATATGGACAGCAAAGAAATGCGCAAAGTTCTGCGGGAAGGCAAACTTCCCCGCGCCGCGGACAGGAAAAAACGAAAACATAAATTGACGCTTGATGAAATAAAGAGTATAGATAAAAAAATACGGCACAATACAAAACAAATCCAGCATATCGAAAGGCTCTGCGGCTTATCGGCTGGTGATTTAAAAAATGCAATTACCTGTATTGACAAAGGGGAGCAAAAAGCCAAAATTGCCAAGGATGAACTAGTTCGTTCAAACCTCCGTCTCGTGGTGAGTCTGGCAAAAAAATATACTAACCGCGGGCTGCAATTTCTGGATCTCATTCAGGAAGGCAATATCGGGCTCATTAAAGCGGTTGACAAGTTTGAGTATCAACGCGGCTACAAATTTAGCACGTATGCTACCTGGTGGATTCGCCAAGCGATTACCAGGGCAATAGCGGACCAGGCACGCACCATACGGATTCCGGTGCACATGATTGAAACGATTAATAAACTCATCAGGACCTCGCGCTATCTGGTGCAGGAGATCGGGCGGGAACCGACACCGGAAGAAATTGCGGAAAAAATGGAGCTGCCTCTGGACAAGGTGCGGAAAGTTCTTAAAATTGCAAAAGAACCCATTTCTCTTGAAACCCCCATCGGGGAAGAAGAGGACAGCCATCTTGGCGATTTTATTGAAGATAAAAAAATATTAAACCCGGTTGATGCTGTGGTATATAATGACCTTACCGAGAAAACCCAAAGCGTGTTGGCAACGCTCACCCCTCGTGAAGAAAAAGTGTTGCGGCTGCGTTTCGGCATTGGCGTAAAAGCCGATCATACGCTGGAAGAGGTTGGAAAGGATTTTGATGTTACTCGCGAGCGTATTCGCCAGATAGAAGCAAAGGCGCTGCGCAAACTGCGGCATCCCATTAGAAATAAAAAACTTAAAAGTTTTGTTGAATATTAATACGTGGGCTCATAGCTCAGCTGGCAGAGCTACCGGCTCATAACCGGTTGGTCCCAGGTTCGAATCCTGGTGAGCCCACCAGAAGGATATGAAGCGTATGGGTTGGTGTGCTGATATATGCCCCCGGACAAAGAAATCTGAAGTTTTATCCTTAAAAAAAATGCACCCGCTTGATGGGTGCATTTTTTTTAACTTCACGACCATATAACAGGAGGAACACACTGTGAATCCGCAACTGATATTACTCATCAAGGCACAGGCAATAGATTCAGCAATTCAGCAGTCAGAAATAATCAAAAAGCGGTATTTCGATCAAATAGCTCAGTTGGAAGAAGCGCTGCAGCGTGAAGAAGCAATCTTTGCCAACGAACAGGAGACGCTTCAGAAACTGGAGAAAGAACACCGGAGCAAAGAGCGGCAGTTAGAGGATCTTCTCGGGCGCAAGGATAAAGCACAAGACAAGCTCTTTGCAATAAAAACTAATAAGGAATATCAAGCGGCGCTTCAGGAGATTGAGGGAATTAAGGAGGCCATACGCAAACAGGAAGACGAGCTGCTGGAAATAATGGAGCAGATAGACGGATTAAAAACACAATTAAAAAAGAGTGAAGAACTATTAAAAAAAAGACGGTCAGAGCATGCGCGCAAGAAACAGCAGATAGAAGAAGAACTGCAGCGCTATACGCAGGACATTGAGGAACAGAAAGCTGCCCGCCACTCCCTGGCGGAAGAGATAGATCCCCAGGTATTGAGTGATTACAATAGACTCAGAGAGGCAAAAAACGGCCTTGCGGTGGTGATGACCAAAAATGAATTATGTATGGGCTGTAATATGAAAATACCGCCGCAGAGTTATAATTTGGTTATTGCCAGCAATGATATCATACACTGCCCCAACTGCAGAAGAATATTGTATGTGGAACATGTGTCTAACCAAACCCAGCAAAGCGCAATAGATAAAGATAAAGGCGGTCTGCAAAAGACGGCATGAAAGAAGCAGTTCATATTTATACTGACGGCGCAGCGCGGGGAAATCCGGGACGGGCGGGCGCCGGCATAATCATACGCAACGCTGAGGGCGTTATAGCCCAAAAGAGTTTTTATTTGGGTCACACCACTAACAATGTGGCAGAATACAGCGCCTTAATCCTGGGGCTCAGGGAAGCACAGCAACTGGGCGCTCGCACCGTGTTTCTCTATACCGACTCAGAGCTCCTCGCAAAACAGCTTGCAGGTGTTTACCGGGTTAAAGATGAAAAATTAAAGGTACTGTATAACGAAATAAAACGGCTGCTAAATTCGTTTCTCCACTACCATATCACCCATATCCCGCGGACCGATAACCGCGAAGCAGACCGCCTTGCTAACGAAGCTATTGATCAGGAAAATGAGGCCAGCGGATTGACCGCTCCGGTTCCTATTGTGTGAGGGATCCCATGTCGTTCACCCCAATGATCCGGCAATATCAGGCGATCAAAAATACTCTTTCCGCAGACACCATTCTTTTTTTCCGGTTAGGCGATTTTTATGAAATGTTTTTTGAAGACGCGCACCGCGCTTCAGCAATTCTTGACATAACGCTTACCGGACGGGATGCCGGCAGCGACAGGCGGGTTCCTATGTGTGGCGTTCCCTATCATGCGGCACAGGTGTATATTAATCGCCTTACCCGCGAAGGCTATAAGGTCGCCATTTGCGAACAGGTGGAAGATCCGCAGCATGCCACCGGTATTGTCCGGAGAGAAATTGTCCGCATTGTTACACCAGCTACTAATCTAGAGGATGAGGCCGGCGCGCGCGACGCATTTAATTATATTGCGGCTTTGACGCACCAACGTAATCGCTGGGGACTTGCCTATCTTGACTTGGGCACGGGCAGTTTTCGGGTTGGGGAGTTTGCAACCGCTGAAGAATTGATTGCCGAAATTAATCGCCTCGGGCCACGCGAATATGTTATTTCAAAAAAGCTCGCTGGTTCAGATGTCATGCATTCTATCTGCGGAGGCCAGAACAATCACGTTATCAATGAATATGAGGATTGGATTTTTGATGTGGATCTGGCAACCACCAGGATTCTGGAGGAGATGCAGATTGCATCGCTTTCAAGCCTGGGAATAGCTGAATGGCCGGCTGCAATTGCCGCTGCCGGCGCCCTTCTATACTACCTCAAAGATAACCTACACAAATCCCTTGCTCACATAAAAAAACCGCTCCCCTTTTACCCGGCGGATTACATGTCCCTTGACAAGCAGACGCTGCGCAGCCTGGAATTGTTTGCCGTTGGCGGCAGCGAAGCGCCCAGTCTCTATTCTATTCTTGATGAGACTATCACCACCATGGGAGCCCGTTTGCTTTCTTTGTGGCTGAAACGGCCTCTGCTTGATCCGGCTGCAATCAATGAACGGCTTGATGCGGTGGCAGCATTGCTGCAGAACCAGACCGCACGGGGAAATCTGCGTTACCATCTCAAGGCAGTCAAAGATATTGAACGACTCATTGCCCGTATCAACTGCGGCACGCCGTCTGCCCGCGACCTCGTCGCGCTGGGCAATTCATTTGCCGCCATTCCTGCGGTGCGTGCGGCGCTTGCCGAATTCACCACGCCACTCATACAAGCCCAGCGTGCCAAGCTTTATCCTTTGCCAGAGCTGACCGAGACGATTAGTCGGGCTTTTGTGGACAATCCGCCACCGGGCGTCAAAGACGGCGGCATGATTAAACCGGGCTATTCCATGGAACTTGACGAGCTGCGAGACATTTCGCGCAACGCAAAGGAATGGATTGCTTCCTTACAAGCACGAGAAATAGCAGCAACCGGCATAAAATCATTAAAAATTAAATATAATAAAGTGTTTGGCTATTATATTGAGGTGACCAAGGCAAATCTCTCGATGATTCCGCAACACTATCTCCGGAAGCAGACGCTGGTAAATGCCGAACGGTTTACAATTCCAGAGCTGAAAGAATATGAGGAACGCATTTTGGGCGCCGAAGAACGCGCCTGCGAACTCGAGTATCACCTATATGAAGAAGTGCGGAGGCTGGTTCTGAGCGCTGTTGCAGAAATTCAGCTCACCGCTGAAGCCGTAGCGGTTCTTGATGTTGTGGCAGCCCTTGCTACTGCAGCAGCAAAAAATAATTATGTGCGTCCTGAGATCTCAGACCAGCCCGTCATTGACATCCGCGGCGGAAGGCACCCGATTGTGGAGCGCATGCTGGGCCCCGGTCAGTTTGTAGAAAATGACGCCTTCCTTGATAACAAATCCAGCCATCTGCTCATAATTACCGGCCCAAATATGGCAGGAAAGTCAACTTTTATCAGGCAGGTTGCGCTTATTGTGCTCATGGCTCAAATGGGCTCGTTTGTTCCTGCACAGGCTGCCCGTATTGGTGTCGTTGATCGGATCTTTACCCGTATTGGTGCGGCTGATAATATTGCCCGCGGAGAAAGCACCTTCATGGTGGAGATGAACGAAACCGCAAATATTTTGCACAACGCCAGCCCGCGCAGCCTGCTCATTTTTGATGAGATTGGTCGCGGAACCTCAACCTTTGATGGAATCAGCATTGCCTGGGCAGTATGCGAATACCTGAACCAGCAGGACGGGGTTCGGCCCAAAACGCTGTTCGCCACCCACTACCATGAGTTGACCGAATTGGGCGACCATCGGCCTGGCATTAAAAATTTCAATGTCATGGTGAAGGAGGTAGAGGATGGGATCTTGTTTCTGCGCAAAGTGGTGCCAGGAGCAGCCGACCGGAGCTACGGCATTCATGTTGGCAAACTTGCCGGCCTTCCTGCGGAAATTATACAGCGGGCTCAGGAGATTCTGCTGTGTCTTGAAGAGGAACGGATAACGGAATTGTCGGTAAGCAGAATTCTGCAGAAACGAAGAGATGAAAAGCTTCAGCCCTCCCCGCCCCTTTTGAATCTCATAGACAAGGGCAAAGAAAGGGAGCTCATTATGGAGCACCTTCTTCCCCACCCTGATGCCGAAGCCCATACTATTATTGCCGAACTAAAAGCGCTTGATCCCGGTGCCATAACGCCGCTTGATGCGCTTATTAAAATTACCCGCTGGAAGCAGGAACTTGCGGTAAATGCTCAGCAAACGGACAGCAATGGGACAGATCAGGATTCTATCAGAACAGATTGCCAATAAAATTGCCGCTGGCGAAGTCATTGAACGCCCAAGTTCCGTTGCCAAAGAGCTGATAGAAAATGCGCTTGATGCGCACGCGACCACCATTGTCGTATCGGCAAAACATGGCGGCAAGAGTCTAATCAGCGTAACTGATAACGGCTGCGGCATGGATCGGGACGATGCCCAAAACTGTCTATTGCGGCATGCAACCAGCAAAATTTCTGGCATTGAAGATTTGGGGCGGATCAAAACCCTTGGCTTCCGCGGCGAAGCGCTGCCCAGCATTGCTGCTGTTTCTCGGCTTGTGCTCATAACGCGACAGCCTGCCGCTGCGACCGGCACGATTGTCAAAGCAACCGGGGGCGTTATTGAATCAATCAAGGAAAGTGCCGCGGCGATTGGTACCAGCGTTGAAGTAACCGACCTTTTTTTCAACACCCCTGCGCGAAAAAAATTCTTAAAATCTGAAGGTGCTGAATATGCGGCTATTGCGGATGTGTTTGATACCGCCGCGCTCTGTTTTCCTTGGGTTTCTTTCGGTCTTTACAAAAACGAAGACGAAGTTGCGCAATATGCCGGCTGTGATGGACTCATCGAAAGGATCGGGCAAATCTATGATTCGAGGTTTGCAGAACAGCTTTATCCGCTGCATGTGGAAAAGGAGGGGGTCACCATCACGGGGTATATCGGCACGCCGGATAATAGCCGGGTCAACCGTTCCGGACAAAAATTCTTTATAAATCGGCGGCCGGTCCGCCTGGTCTGGCTGAGCTGGGCGCTTGATCAGGCTTATGCGGAATTTAAGGAACACGACCGCTTTCCCGTCGCAATACTTTTTATCGATATAGATCCTGCTGCCATAGATGTAAATGTCCATCCAACAAAACGCGAAGTGCGGCTTCTCAATGAGCGGTTTATTCAGGATATTCTTACAACCGCAATCAAAAACCAGCTCGGTGAAAAGGGTCTCTTCCCGAAGCCTGCTATTAAATCTCTTGCTGGCGTCGAAGCTGCGAACGCGGCCTCATTCCGCACAATGAGCTTTGCTGAAATCAGGGAGGCGACAACCGCGTGGCAATCGCCGGAATTTCCGCTACACTTTACTGCTCCCCGGTTGAGTAATACTTATGGGGCTGCGCCGGAGGGGGGACAGACTGCAGTTTTGCCAGAAGGTAATCCGTTCGCCATCACACGGATACTGGGACAAATCCAGGGGACCTATCTGGTCGCAGAAACCGACGGGGGACTTGCCTTGGTGGACCAACATGCCGCCCATGAGCGGATTGTTTATGAAGAAATTCTTAATGCGTTCAAGCGCCGCGCCACGCCTTCCCAGAGACTGCTCGTGCCGCTCATGATGCATCTTGACCTGAAAGAACAAAACGCCATGGAAATTTGCCTGCCGGATTTCTTACGAATTGGATTCGGTATAAATAATCTGGGCGGGGGAACCTTTGCTGTTGATGCGGTGCCGGTCTTTTTAACCGAAGAAAACTGCACCCGCATGCTGCAGGATACACTGCATGAACTTATGGAAGAAAGGCTTCCGCAAGCGCCCGAAAAGAGGGAACAGGCTATTGCTGCAGCGCTTGCCTGCAAGACGCGAACCGTAAAAGCTGGCCAGCGGCTGGATGCCCGAGAGATGCTGCATCTGGTGCAACGGCTCGGCACGGCTCAAAACCCGCATACCTGCCCCCACGGCCGGCCCACCGTCATTATCCTGAGCTCGCAGGAAATTGAAAAACGCTTTAAACGCCGGTAAGCACTGCATGACCTGTGGCAATGTAATGAAGCTGCGTATTCCGCACCACAAATGATAAATATGTTCCTGTCTGTTCAATATATATATAGCAGCCAGAACGTCTATTCCCGTTCAATCGGGTAAACCTTGCTTGAGCCGAACCATCCAAAAATAGTAATGATGAAAATCAAAGAAGAGATCGGCAGCAGAAAAAATAATAGCCGCTCGCGAACGGGCAACAAAGAGGTCCAGTTGCTTAGTGCAAGAAGTATATCAGGGACACACCAAAACCAATTGCCACTATGATCCGTCGCAGCACAATCTCTTGAATCCAGCCGGCCAGTGCGCCGCCCAAGGATCCGCCAGCCAAGGCGCCAGCAGCAATTACTGCGGCTGCTGACCATACAACCTGTCCTGAAAAAATAAAGAAAACGGCCGTGGCACAGTTTATACTGAATGCAATAGCCTGTTTTAATGCGTTAAGACGGGTTAATGAATCATTGCGCACAAAGCCCAGCACTGCCAGGACAATCACGCTGACTCCCGCACCAAAATAACCACCGTACACAGCTGCTGGCAAGATCAGAAGTATTGCCCACACGGCACGTTTCGTTTTTCTCTTGTCTGGGCTGCTTGTGAGCCATGTTTGCAGAGAATGCTGAATAGCTATTAGAAGGGTGCCAAACAAAATCAGGAAGGGCACCAGCGGCCGAAATACCTGTTCGCCCGCCTTCAGCAGCAGAGTGCCGCCCATAATACCCCCCAGAATACTTGCCGGTATAAAAACGTGCAGCAACGGTGCCTGCCCGCGCAGGTCTTTAAGTTGTGCAATAGTCGCCCCTAAATATCCTGGTGTTAGAGCCACTGTATTGGTAATATTCGCTGCCATCGCAGGGATGCCCATCGCGGTGAGCAGAGGAAAGGTGATGAGGGTTCCGCCACCGGCAAGGGCATTTGCTGCACCGCCAGCGACAGATCCCAGGCATATGAGAATAAAATCAAAATTACTCATATAATAGTCAACCTTTAATTAATCCGTTGCTTTTGGTTATTGCCATTTTTGCCAGCAACCTCACGGCAATAAGTAATCCCCTTCGGATTATCAAGGAAAAATAAGTCGGGAGATATATTTTTAACCTGCGGCACACAATGTTATAATAAATTCTTTCGTCGCAGGGATGCTGCAATAAATGCCTTAAACAGTGGATGTGGCTCCATCGGGCGGGATTTGAATTCCGGGTGGAACTGGCATCCGAGAAACCAGGGATGATGTGGAATCTCAACAATTTCAACCAGGTTGGCATCGGGGCACATGCCGCTGACGATCATACCGTTTTTTTCCAGCATATCGCGGTATTCATTATTAAACTCATAGCGGTGCCGGTGGCGCTCGAAAACGCTTGCCTGCCGGTACGCCTCATGGGCAACCGTCTTTTCTCTGATGTCGCAGGGATATTCTCCGAGACGCATGGTTCCTCCCAGTTCTGATGTCTCATCCCGGTGCTGAATGCTTTTTTTCTGAAAGTCATACCACTCCTTCATAAGATAGATGACCGGATTCTTGGTGTCTTTGTCAAATTCTGAGCTATGTGCATCAAATAGCCCGCACACATTACGGGTAAATTCAATGACAGCAAGCTGCATCCCAAGACAGATGCCAAAAAACGGAATCTTGGTCTCGCGCGCATACCGGATAACTTTAATTTTCCCTTCTATGCCACGGGCGCCAAATCCTCCCGGAACCAGTATGCCATCCACCATATTGAATAGATCATAGGATTCCTGCCTCTCGAAAAGTTCCGAATCCACATACTTGAGATTGACCCGGGCATTGTTGGCGATGCCGCCGTGAATAAGCGCTTCATTCAAACTTTTGTAAGAATCTATAAGATGTACATATTTGCCAACAATGGCGATAGTTGTCTCCTGTTTCGGATTTTTCATGATATCCACCACCTGCTGCCAGGATTCAAGGTGCGGTGCCCGTGTCCAGATATTCAGAGTTTCAACGATCTTTTCATCAAGGCCTTCCTGATGAAATACCAAGGGGACTTCGTAGATAGTCTCCACATCTTTTGCGGTGATAACCGCATCCTTGCCGATATTGCAAAAGAGTGCAATTTTATCTTTGATGTCCGGCGGCAACATCCGATCGGTGCGACATAAGAGTATATCAGGCTGAATGCCGATTTGCAGGAGTTCCTTTACAGAGTGCTGGGTAGGCTTGGTCTTGAGTTGGCCGGCAGTGGGGATAAAGGGAACCAAGGTGAGATGAACGTATAAAACATTTTCTTTTCCTACATCGCCCTTGAACTGGCGAATTGCTTCCAGAAAAGGCAACGATTCAATATCGCCAACGGTGCCGCCGATTTCAATAATCGCCACATCTGCATCACTGGCAACCTGACGGATTTTGTCCTTGATTTCATCAGTTATATGGGGAATCACCTGGACGGTGGCGCCGAGATAATCACCTCTGCGTTCCTTGGTTATAACTGCGTCATAAATTTGACCGGTAGTGAAATTATTCTTTTTCCCCATACGGGTTGACGTGAATCGTTCGTAGTGTCCCAAATCAAGGTCGGTTTCTGCCCCGTCATCAGTGACAAATACTTCGCCGTGCTGAAACGGATTCATGGTGCCGGGATCAACGTTAATGTAAGGATCAAGCTTTTGAAAGGTAACCCGCAGGCCGCGAGATTCAAGCAGTGCCCCGATAGAGGCCGCCGCCAAACCCTTGCCGAGTGATGAGAGAACCCCGCCGGTTATAAAGATAAATTTTGGTTTCATTAAGAAACTCCTGTTTGTTGAACAAACTGCAGCAGCTGCAAGCAAATGGTTTTCGGCATTCTACCCGTTTGTTTTGATAGTTATATTCTTCCTCATGAGTATCGTTTCAACGCGCGCCACGTCCTCAGGCGTATCTACCCCGACCGGTTTGTAGTTTGAAGTCGGGACTTTTATGCGATAGCCGTGTTCAAGCACCCTGAGCTGCTCCAGGTTCTCAGCTTTCTCAAGCATCGTTCGCGGCAACCGGGAAAAGGTAAGCAGAAAATCTTTTCTGAAAACATAGAGGCCGATATGCCGGAACATCGCAGCAGAAGGTTTTTTATCTTTGCGAAATGGAATAGGTGAACGGGAAAAATAGAGCGCACAATCATTGATATCGGTAACCACTTTGACCACGTTGGGGTTCAGTATATCGGTTTCATCGTCAATGATGGTTTTGAGGGTGCTCAGCGGGAGTGTCTCATCTTCCAACACCGGCATGAGTGCTTCACTAATAACTGCTGGGACCAGCAGCGGTTCATCGCCCTGAAGGTTTACAATGATATGCGCGTCAAGATGCTGGGCAACTTCTGCAACACGGTCGGTGCCCGTTGCATGGGTAGGGGCAGTCATGCAGACTCGAGCGCCAAAACTCTCGGCAGCCTGTTTTATCTTTTCATGGTCTGTTGCGATAATAACCTGATTAATAAGTGTGCAACTGCGAGCTGCCTCATACACCCACTGCAGCATGGGCTTATTGCAGATCCTAACAAGGGGCTTGCCGCGAAAGCGAGTTGATCCATATCTGGCGGGGATTATGGCGACAATCATCATCTGTGGAACCAGCAGCGGTCAATCTCTATTGTACTTAATTTTGGACTTTGTTCCAACGTTTAGTGATGGCGTAAAGTGATTGCAAAAAAATACGGATT
>CAZQKW010000074.1:0-14009 GCA_964594075.1 uncultured Thermodesulfobacteriota bacterium
ATGAAAATCAACTGCCCCTCTTTGATTCTTAAATTTTTTGGGGAAAGTCCTGATAATCTTGGTGGGGCTTACTCCAAAAATTATTTTGAAATTCCAAGGTAAACTGCATGGGGACTCAAAAACGGAATGGAAATATTAACACACACGAGCGCAGGTGGTTTTTCACAGCTACGACAATCCGGTTAAATAAATCCAGCAACCTTCTTGCTGTGATTGTATTTATAGCTTGCGTCTATGCATCTTTTTTGCAAATATCCGACAGTGGATTATTGTCAACTCTTCTCCAAAACATGTTTTTTTTACTATTAAATAGATTTAGGGTATTCTTAGTCATATGAATTGGGCAATTGAAACCGACAGAGTGAGCAAGCGGTACGGAAACATCAAGGCCCTTGATCAGGTAAGCCTTCAAGTCGCGCGTGGCGAAATCTTTGGTTTTTTGGGCCCAAATGGTGCAGGAAAAACAACTTTCTTAAAAATTCTGCTTAATCTCAGTTTCGCTGACACAGGAAGCGCAAAGCTTTTTGGTATAGACAGCCGAAGAGTTGCCGCTCGAAAAAAAGTTGGTTTTCTTCCTGAAATATCCTGTTTTTATGAAACTCTTACCGTAGAAGAATTTCTAATATTCCAGGCACAATTGCTTGGTCTGCCTCAAAAAAGCATAAAGTCTGAAATTAATGCCAGTTTAACTAAGCTGGATATCGTTCACGAGCGCAATAAAAAACTCGGCGCACTTTCTAAAGGCACCAGACAAAGGGTCAGCATAGCTCAGGCTATGCTTAACTCCCCTGATTTGTTGCTGTTTGATGAACCGACATCCGGGCTCGACCCGATTGGCATAAAAGAAATGCGTGACCTCCTTCTTGAGATGAAGGGCAATGGCGCTACAGTTTTCATTAATTCCCATCTCCTATCAGAAGTTGAAAGAACCTGTGACCGTGTAGCTATTATCAATAAAGGAAGAATCATCCAGATCGGGAATAAGGATAACTTGTCAAATAAAGAGAAATATCTTGAAATAGTAGGCGAGGGATTTACTGATTCGTTAATTGCGCAAATCAATGCTGCATCAAAAAAACCTCTCGAAATCAGGGGGAATAAAATGAGGCTTTTTCTGGACAGTGAACGAGATGCGCTTGCCATCCACCATATGATAATCAACGCTGGAGGTAAGCTCGAATCTTTTACCTGGGTTAAAGAATCATTGGAAGATATATTTTACCGGGTGATAAAAAATAAGGAAGAGTAATGCGCACGCTTTTGGCAATTGCACGTATAGAAACCAGGGAATGCCTGAGAAGTAAAAGCATCTATGTCATATGCGTTCTGATGCTGTCGTTCATTCTTCTGAACAGAGGATGCACGATGGGAAACAGTCCGGTTACCAGTACGATCCTCAATCAGCACGCGCGGCAGAATCTTCCCGTTTCAATTGCCTTTCACATCATTTCCTTTTGGAGCATGGTGCTTTGTGGCCTCATAGCCTCAAGCGTATTACCAAAGGAGTTAGAAGAGAAAAAATTGATTATGGTTATAAGCAGACCGGTTAAGAGAAGCGTATTTTTAGCGGGCAAGATGTTTGCAGTATTTTTTCTGTCGTCGTTATCTTTTTTTCTTTTTATCAGTATTTTTTTTGTTTTCCGGTATCTCGACGGCGGCTATATAAATCCTAAAATTATTCCCGCAAGTTTTATTTTTCAGCTTAACATTATCTTAATGGCAATCGGGGGGTTTTTCTCATCCTTATTATTACCTCGAATGCTCGCGCCACTGGCCGGACTCTTTGTTTATATGATCAGTTTCGGCATTGAGATACCATTCTATTTCAACCGGTTGAGGCTAATCTGGGAACCCTCAGCATCGCTGCAAACGGTTCATAGGTTATTTCCGCGGGTCGGCGAAGTTCAATTTTTATGCGGTTCATTAATCCATTCTCTGCCAGCTATGAAAGAATTTATCGTGCCGGTAGGCAATGTCATGCTTTATTCACTCATACTATGGCTACTGGTCGTTTTTATTTTTAACAGAAAGCAAATTTAAAAAAGATTCTACGTTACATCCGTTACCCTACCGCCCATCTGCAATAGTTGCTGCCGAGCTATTCAATTCTTCCAATGCCCGCACCATATCAGTCAGGAACCGGTTTATCGGGACAGCGATACCCAGATGTTCTCCGTGTCTCACCAGCGCCCCGTTCATAAATTCAATTTCAGTTTTTCTTCCGGCTTCGATATCCTGCAGCATAGAAGATCGGTTTTCTGCGGTTGCCTGGCATATTTCAATTACTTTTTCCGCTGGATTATTATAGGGAATCACAATACCCAGTCTGGTTGCAATCAGAGCGCCCTCATCAACGGCGCGCCGCATAACGGCAACAAGACTGGAAACCGCCAGTATCTGACCGTTCTTGATTCGCATAATTGCGGTAATGGGATTTATGCCGCAATTTATAAGTAGCTTACCCCATAACCATGAAATAACATCTTCTGCGACCTGAACCGGTATCAAAGCATTCATAAACAGGTCATAGACATATTGCGCATGGAATTTTCCCGAACCGCTGGTTGGTCCTATAATAGTTTCGCCAATGCCGGCATGTTTAATATGTCCAGGACCTATAAGTGTTGCACCCTGAGCGGTGGTCCCTGCAACGAGGTACACATCCGGAAAGTGCTTCTTGATGCATTCTATATTTCCCAGCCCGTTCTGCAATGTTAAAATTATGGTGTTTGATTTAATGGCTGGCGCAATCCTTTTTATGGCAGTATCAGTAGCGTAGGCTTTAACAAAAATAATAATAAGGTCTGCTTTTCCAAGCCCTTCCCCATGAGTGGTAATCCTGGAGAACGGTATTTGATAACTGCCGCTGATCCCCTCTATTTTCAAACCGTGGGATCGGATAAATTCTGCTCGTTCTTCCCGATAATCCAAAAGCCATACTTCATGCCCGGAACGCATCAAAAAAAATGCGAATAGACATCCCATCGCACCCGGACCAATAATAACAATTTTCATCGCACACTGTATCCTTTATTGGTAATGCCGGCAATCTACCGAGCAACACAATACTATGCGCTATTCTGGAGAGACAATAAGATCCGCAATCGCCCTCATTCTCTCAAGAGATTGCGGACTGGTTATCCAGGGCGGCTTTCGACTCATGTCAGACCGCAAAATGCCGTCATCAAATGGAATAAAGCCAAGCACAAAAAGGCCATCGGTATTTTGCTGCAAAAAAATCTTGTCTTCCTCTCCGCGAATTTTGTTTGCAATGAGCGCCACTCTGGTTAACTTTATATCGTCTGCGAGTGTTTTTATCTTATAGGCTATATCTATACTTCGTGATCCTGGTTCCACGACAACAATAAGTTGATCAACTGCCTGCGCTGTGGCTCTTCCAAGATGTTCAATGCCGGCTTCCATGTCCATAATGACTGCTTCATTCCTTTGCAGCAGCAGGCTTTGCACCATCGCCTTCAACATTATATTTTCAGGACATAAACAGCCTCCGCCACCTTTTTTCACCGTCCCCATGACGAGAAGTTTTATGCCGTCTATTTCTTTGCAAAGCTGCTCTGGCAGATCATCTACTTTTGGGTTCAATTTTAAAAAACCACCCATGCCTCCCGGTGCTGCGCCGGTTCTTTCTTCAATAAGCTCTTTCATTTCAACCAGCGGCGTTAATTTCACATCGTCTGAAAACCCCAGCGCTGAGGATAAGTTAGCGCTTGGATCAGCATCAACGGCCAGAACCGAATAACCCTTTTCACTGAGAGCTTTGCTGAGGAGTGCGGTTATGGTGGTTTTCCCCACGCCTCCCTTGCCGGTTATTGCCAGTTTAATTGAATGTTTCATCTTAATTTCCTGTTACTCTTTGATTAGTTTGTTATATACTACAATTTACTATTGACACCTCATTTTAACATAACATATAGCTTTACATTATGGAACAAAACACTAACATTGCGGTCGTTGGCTTGGGAAACATTTTACTGCGGGATGAGGGCGTCGGGGTTAAGGTAATTGAAGAGTTGCAAAAAAGCTATATCTTTTACCCAGGGGTGAAAATAATTGACGGTGGCACGTCTGGTTTTGCGCTATTAAGCCTTATAGAAGGCTGCAAAAAATTGCTGGTTGTGGATGCAGTAAAGGCCGGCAAAAAACCCGGCACCATCTACAAATTTAAGCGTGACGACATTAATGTTACTGTGCCACAGACCATGTCAGTGCATGACATTGGTTTTTTTGAGGCGTTAGAGCAATGGAAAATCTTGGGCGTTGAGCCAGAGGTTGTATTTTTTGGCGTTGAACCGGAAGACATAACCTCATGGGGATTTGATTTGACTGCTGTTGTTCAAGAACAAATACCAACACTTATAAAGTTGATAATCCAACAGTTGCAGGCTTACGGGATTACCGTAACCGAGAAACCAGAATAATTTACCTGAAGCTACTCATTAATCCCCAAATCTTTTAACAATCTTCCGCTATTGAAATCTGCCTTTATGTTTAAAATAATATTTGCAAGCTCGGGGCTTGCTTTTTTGGCTATCTTATCACACAGGATATTTGCTTGTTGCATTGATTCAATATCAAGATTGACCTGATTGCCATTTAACATGCCTTCCAATGCCGGTAAAATCTGCACTACTAAGCCCTTTGCTTCGTTCAATATGTCGGGATTACGCTTCATAATAAGCAGCAACTCACCGGCGTGTTCATAATAGGAAAACGCCAGCCTGTTTCCCGTGTCATTTTTTAATAATATTTTGTCCCTTATTGCTCGCAACAGCTTTGTTTCATATGCATCATTGCCAAACATGAGCGAGGCGGCGCACATTCGCCAGCGGAAACATTGCCCGATCTTGTCTCCGGTGCCGCATATAGGCTTGTTTGTTGGGCAGCAGAACCCATTGAAACAATCAACCGGCCGCTCAGGCGGACAATCATATGCTATGGTCGTCGTGGAACTTATCGTTTCGGTTGAAGTGGTTGTCCCGGAAGGAATGGTTGTAGTGGGCGGCGTATCATGTGCGTTAAAGCAGAAATACCTGATGTCAGCGCCTGCGCCTACCGGACTCGGGCAGCCACTGTCAATTTTACGGTAAACTATGCCGCTGTTATGCATATTAACCAAAGAGGCAGTAGGACCATGCGGCGTCAGCGTAAATGCATTCTTGTATCCGAAAAGTCCGCTTGGTTGGTTTAAAATATTTGCAATCGCCCAGTTTTTTAAAAGATCTTCCCAACTCCCAATACCCCCAATGCGCTGCTTTGAAACATTGACGACTGCCCGATAATCAAACACGGCGTTTTGCAGCATATAATCTAATATTTCTTTAAAAATCCCCTGTCCATTGTTGGCGTGTTGTGCAAGATATTGTCCAAATAAATAAGCAAGTGCATAATTTGCGTAAACATCGCCGTTTCTATCCCAGTATGCTAATCCATGACCATCGCGAATTGTATTTTGTGGATCTCGGTTATAATAGCTAATTCTGTCTAACAAATATCCGCCCGGCGCCATTCCCTCATGAGTATATGAAGGATTATCAGACAATTTTTTCTTGAAATACATGGTTTCTGAGGCCATTGACATCATTTCATTAATCCAAGTGGCATCAAAGCCTCCGGTATTCCCTGCCAACTGCGGCTGCCAGTAGGTAATGCCAAAATGCACCAAATGCTGGTATTCATGCACCAGCGTGCTGAGGTTAGATTCGGCAAAGCTACCAAACTGTCCAACATCCCACCCTGCCGGCTCGTCTCCCCTGATATAAATTACATCCATCTCATTGCTGCGTATTCCCTGAGTTTGTGTTTCAGAATCATTAATATAATCTTTCATCCAGAAATATCCAGCAAGCCATCCTGTCTGCACTGACGAGTTATCATTGATATTGTAAATGAAAATAGTAATTTTCCCATTACCATCCCTATCACTAAAGTTACCAATATTGTCAAAGACTACCTGATACATTATTTCAAATTCTGCGGCATAGGTATTAAGAATTGAATCGGATATGCTGCTCAACGTGTTATCAACATATATAAGGCTATGCGTGCTTTCCTTTCTGAGCGTTGCCGAAACCTGCCTCCAGGCTGAATCATTGTCATCTTTCACCCAGAGACTTTTTTGATCCCCAATGCTATATTGAATAATTTTCATTTCACGGATGGAAATTAATTTTTTAATTTCGGCAACGGTTTTGTCATACAGCGATTTATCAAGGTTGGGCAAAAATCTATCTTTGCGTATCAATTGAAAAGACATGCCGTTTTCATAAAGCAAAAGCGGCATAATTTCATTGGGATTAGTTCCCGGGAGAGTCCCGGAAGATTGTGTGCTTTCGATGTCGTTGCCGTTTACATTAATCGCTGTAAGATAATTGCCGCTTACAACAACAGTCGAGGTTGTCGTTGTTCCCGAACCGCCGGTAAAACAGACGCTTCCTGCGCCGGCATTCAAACAGCTATAACCGGTCCTGCAATCTGCGTTAGAATTACAGCCATCAAGGCAAATAGATATTTGATCCGGGGTTCCCTGGTTAAATGTTATGCACAGATTATCTGCGTCGCAATCAGCATTGCTTGCACACTGCTTTGTGCAATAGCCACCAGGAAATGATGTCCCGGTATAACATTCGGTGCCCTGCCCACAATCGGCAGGAGACGAACAGGGATTCCCTATTGTCCCGCCTCCACCTGCGGTTGTTGTGGTACTATGCGCAATTGTGGTCGATGTTACCGGCGTTTGAGAATAGCACATTCCATCGCTTCCACAAATTGGATGCGTAGTTGGACAACAGAAAAATAAACAATTCACAGGATAATCAGCAGGACATGAATAGCAGTATCCATCATTGCCGCATATTGGATGAGTCGTGGGACAGCAATAGCCATTTCCACAATCAATTGGATATTCAGGGGGACATTGGGCAAAACAATTTACGGGTAAAAATAAGAGTATCATAAAAAATAAACCACATAAGTATTTCTTTTTTTTCATAAAGTACCCCCATTAAAGCAATTTTTTAAATTACCCTGTGACAATATTTAAAAGTTTATGAAGAACAATTCTGCTGTTATCGGCGAAGTTTAAGATAAAGAATGGGCCATAGGTACCATTTACCGGTTGAACGTCAAATTGTGTTTGACCTATGGATGATCCATTTTTTAACGCTGCACCCGATGCTTCCCATTGATGAGCATCTTCAACAACACCATACCACTGACTGTTTGGTTCATTATTTCCATAAAGAGAAGAAGAGGATATCCAGTGGACATACGCATTCTGTAACTGGTAAAGGTTCCCGTTTACATGTGCTCCTGTATTGCTCATTCTTTGCCTATCCCATACTGCAACAGCCGAAGAACTACTATGCAGATAGTGATGAAAATATTGTTCATTAATGTTGAACTGACCAAATGAAATATTAACAGCGCCTGAGCATTGTGTGTTATAAATCTGTTCCGCATAACCGCTCCAACCATCAACTTCATTTTTAAGGGTCCCGGTTTGTGTAATATCTATATTGGTCTGATAACTATAGTCGCCAATGTTGTAGATACAGGTTCCCGTTGTTCTTCGATTTAATTCCGTCTGATCATTTTGATAAGGACTGTAACTATTAACTTGAAGATTTATAGTTGAACCGGATTTCGCCGTGAACTCAATATGATGCGAATAGAAGAATGCTTGCGCATCCCCTTCTTTAAAACCGTCAAATCTGCTGAATATAAACTCATAATTCGTGCCGTCGGACAAAGACACAACAAGTTTGTCGCTGGGCTGTGATGAATAATTGAAGTCATTGCCGCTTTGAGTTAAGGTGCCGGTTTTTGTCTCATAGCCGCCGTTTAATTCTGAAGCTTTCCATACTGATTCAATCGCTATCTCAGTAATATCGCTGCCAAGCTGAGCCAAATCAAAACCAATATTAAATGATAGCAAATAAATACTTTTTTCTTCAGGTGTTAGACTTCCTGCGGTAGTGGTTGTAGATGTATTTCCCGCTGTGGTAGTGGTGTTGCCGGAAACAGTCGTGGTGGTAGTCGTCCCGGTATTGCTGACGATAGTTACCAGCGCAGTATCGCTCACTGCAGGATCTGCAACGCAACTGGCGCGCACGGTTGCCACGGGGGAAGATGGCAGCGAAACAGGCGCCGTATAAAGTCCGCCACTGGTAATAGTGCCACTTGAAGGTCCTTCATCAATGCTCCACGTTATTACCGCATTTTTAGGCGTAACTTTTGCCATAAACAGTTGTGTTTGTCCAAGAACTACTGTTGCAGTCTCCGGTTTTATCTCAACGCTTAAATTTTTCTGCGGGCAGCCTGTGGCAACAAGCAATAAAATGGCAATCAGCAACGCGTTAAGATGTTTGATAATTATTTTGTGCATGGTTATTCCCCCTTCCTCTTGTGCTCACGGGTTAGAAACAAGCACCACATTTTCACTGATTGCTGATTTTCTGGAGGATAAGGACAGAATTTTTTTTTGGCGGGTATGAATTGAGAAACGTCGCAGGGCGGAAAGTATTTAGAACAAAATTTATGTGGGATTAAACATTGTATCATCGTAAAAGCCGCGACTTATATGTTATGGAACAACCTTATACAATATTATAATCCCGCAATAAAAATTATTTGTCAATAAATTAATTTAATAAAGATTAAAAAATAAATATTTTTTTAATTTTCTATTTTATATTTTTTCTTCTTCGCTTTATTTCTTCCAATAAAATCAATTGACCCACGTCGTCCGGCAAACATATGACAGCTCTGCCGCCATTAATGCGCGCAATTTCCCTGATAAACTCAACGAGCGCCGGATTATTATCCAGCATAAACGTATCAAGCTGTATCCCTTCCGCGGTTGCACGCTTAACCTCGGACAGTGTTGCTTTACAGGCAGTAGGGCTTATGCCATACATTGTCGCGGGAAATTCTACATGAAGCTCGTCTCCCTCAAAATATGCAGTAGGCTGACCATCTGTTAAAACGATTACGCGATTATTTCTGGCGCCATCCCGTTTTATAAGCTCCATTGCCATTCTAATGCCCGCCTGTAGATTGGTAAACGCATGTCCCATATCCCAGACCGCCAGCGCAAGTTCCTTTGCCTTCAGTTCCCGTGCATAATTGGAAAAGCCAACGACATGAAATTTATCCTTTGGAAATTTAGCCCGTATGTAATGGTCAAGCGCAAGTGCCACCTTTTTTGCAGCCTTGAACCGCCGCTCCCACGACATTGACCATGACAAATCAAGCAGCAGGACTGTTGAAGAAGTTATGAGGGCTTCGCGTTCCCGCACATAAATATTATCTGGAGTTAAACAAATCCGTTTTTTTGAAAAAGAATTTCTTTTTACCGCACTTAAAATGGTCTTTGTTATGTCAAGATCAAATCGGTCACCATACTCATAGGTGCGTGAGGTATCCGGTTCTATTTCACCAAGTTCAATGCCGTTTCCCTGGTATCTGCCTCCTCTATCGCGCCGCACCAAATGAAACAAATCGCTAAAAGCCATTTCACCAATGGCTCGTATTCCCCGCGGCGTCAGATCAAAACCCTCTTTGCCAAACTGGACCAGCCCCTGATCAGCGAGCTCACCGGGGATCTGCAGAAGTATTCTCATAGATTCTGCAGCATGGTCGCCTAACAACTCCTTCAATGTATTCAGGTCAACTTTTTTCCATTCTCCTGAGGCAATCTCGTTTATGGTATTTTCAAGCGCCTTAAACCGCTTCATCAATTCTATCGCTTCATCAAAATCAAGAAATTGTGAGCCGGTAAACCGTTGACCCCACTGGCTGTAAAAATCAAGCAATTCAAGAATTTCATCTTTACGGGAGCTCCAGTATTCAAATAATTCGGCACTTTCCTCATCAGCAAAGGGAAAATCCTCAAGGCTTGCTATTTTATCAAGCAGCCCCAGAGGAAGTTCCTTAAATGACGGAGATGGTTGAGCCATTTGCTTTCGCGTTAATGCTTCTTTTTCTAAAAGCTTTTGTATGTCATTAATAGGATTATCAAAAATCTTTTCAAGGTTATATTGCGAGAATAATTCGTTCCATTCTTGTTTAAGTTTTTCAATTATCTCCCGCAAACCCATGACTCTAAAATTCATGCCCGCCAGCGGAAATCCCTCCCACAGCATCTGTGCAAGAGCCATATTGGGACTCATGCCCTCCATAATATTATCAATGAATGTCTTGACAATATCTCTGCGAATTAAAGTGAATGGCGTCTGTGTTCCATCCCAGGCGGTGTAAATAATGGATTTCATTTGTAGATAATTCTACCGTTTAAGACTTCTTTATTTAATTTATTTGAAAGATGAAGACCTTCCAGGATAAACTCAATAGCAGATGCTGCCTCGGCCTGACAGTCAACATTAACCAGAGAGTTTACTGCAGCGCTAAGACCCGGAATGTTTTTAAGCCCATCCACATATTCTTGAGACGGGATTGAGGAAGAAACTACTGCACCGATTCCATTATTGAAAGCATCAATGACGGGAGACAATTCTTCTAATTTAAAACGTTCGTCAAAAACCACCTTTGTGGCCCGACGCGCAAGCTCTTCAACCACTTCATGTTCTTTGTGGTCGGTGCTGCCATATTCAAGTTCAAATTTGCCGGCAATAGCGGGAAAGGTTGCTTCTATATCGGTAATGCGGGGCACAACAGTGCTTTCGCCTAATTCAAGACAACGACGAAGGGCTGTGCCCAAAATCGCTTCATAACTCCTTATCGTCGCCCTGCAGCTTACTCCCGAATGCTGGCTAATGTCAGGGCTGTTTCGTGCCTGAAGCGTGATTTCTGCAAGTATTTCTTTAATAAAATGGGGCACCTTGACCTTAAGACCGTTTAGGACAATAGGCCGGGCTTCCTGTTCCATTATTTCTATTTCTATAGAGCGTGTTTTGGGGTAATGTGTTTTTATCTGTGCGTCAAAACGGTCTTTAAGCGGCGTTATAATTCTCCCGCGGCTGGTATAATCTTCAGGATTAGCGCTGGCAACGATTAAAATATCAAGCGGCAAACGCACCGGAAAGCCCTTTATCTGCAGGTCGCGTTCTTCCATGATGTTGAACAGTGCAACTTGTATTTTTTCTGAGAGGTCGGGAAGTTCATTGATGGCAAATATGCCGCGATTTGCCCGGGGCACCAGGCCAAAGTGAATTGATGTCTCGTCATCCAGAGTCCTCCCTTCTGCTATTTTGATCGGATCTACCTCGCCGATAAGGTCTGCAGTGCTGACGTCTGACGTAGCGAGTTTTTCAATAAAACGCCGATCGCGGGGTATCCACTCAATAGGCAGCTCATCGCCGTAAACTTCTATGTTTTTTTTGCAAGTTGCGCAAATTGGCTTATAAGGATTGTCATGAATTGGGCACCCGGCAATGGCAGGTATAAACTCGTCTAACAAATCCACCAGCCCGCGTATTATTCGGCTTTTTCCTTGGCCGCGTTCCCCAAGGATGATCATATTGTGACCGCACATGACTGCATTAATAATCTGCGGGATAACCGTGTCGTCATAACCTTTTAAGTTTTTAAACAAAGACTCCTTATTAGTTAGCATGCGAATTAAGTTAGTCCGCATTTCTTCTCGCACCGTAGGAATGTGGAAATAAGATTTCTTTAAATCAGCAAGCTTTTTGACATGTACTTTCTTTCTCACAGCTATTCTCCTTGTATATTTTATGTTATCTATAACCAGAATAAGTATAACACAACCGAAAGAGTGTTTTGAAAACCATTTTTTATGCATCGCCTTGGGTAATTTTTGATTCCCCATTATCGCGCCTATGATAAAAAATACTTTCAGCATATTACAGGGCATTGGCGAAAGCCTTGAAAAAAAGCTCTGGAGCTACGGCATTCTTTACTGGGAGGACTTCCTCGCTGCAAATTCTATTGCGTTTATAAATTATCGCAACAAAATATGGTATGACCAGCACCTACAGCTTGCCTTAAATAACCTCGCCGCGCGGAATGTAAAATATTTTTCTAAATTTCTCAAACAGCGTGATCATTGGCGATTATATAAAGAATTTCGAGATTCGGCAGCCGCTCTTGATATTGAAACAAACGGCCTTCCTATCGGCCACGGCGGCTGTGTCACGATGGTAGGTCTATATAATGGGTTCCATTATACACCGCTTATTAAAGGAATTGATTTAACAAAAAAACGCCTTGAACAAGAATTAAATCGCTATAATTATATCATCACCTTCTATGGGTCGGTTTTTGATCTGCCTTTTTTGCACCATGTATATGATCTTTGGCTTGATGTTCCTCATTTTGATCTGTGTTTTTGCGGGCGCAGAACAGGATTGAAAGGGGGGCTCAAAAAAATTGAGGGAACACTCGGCATAATGAGAGAGGAGGCAGTTAAGGACTTTAACGGCTTTGATGCAGTGCGGCTTTGGAATCATGCACAACAAGGCAACAGTCAGGCGCTGGAACTACTAATAACTTATAATCGGTGTGATACCGTTAATCTTTTCTTGCTTGCGGATATTATTTTTGAGCGATTAGTGGCACAAACTGGCATTTCGTCTTTTCTTTGTCTGCGCTAAATGTTGTTAGGTTATTTGCGAACTTCATGATACATGAACAGAAATGCCAACGCTATTACTGAAGACATCTAACAGATTCTTGAAATAGTGTCATTCTGAACGAAGTGAAGAATCTCGCTTGTAGCACTATTGTGGCAATTTAATTCATGAAGAATGAATCTCGGATCACAGCCCTTGTGCTATCACGTTTTTAAACAAGCAGCTAAATAGAAAGGCAATCAAATTTATGTCATTAAAAAACACATTTATTAACTTCGTTAAGAACACCCTGAAAGTGCCTCTTGTGGGCATAACAACTGCAGATGACATTCCTCAAGAAAATATTGCACCTATTTCATTTGTTTTGAGAACCTTTGCTCAAGCAACGCCCCTCGCTGCCGGCCTTGATAACGTGCTTCACCCGCGAGACTTTTTACCGGACGGGCGCTCTGTGATTGTTACCGGGACGCCGGGATTTTTTGGCGCCACAGCACGTTTTGCAGACTGCCGTGCAGAGTTGGTG
Source organism: uncultured Thermodesulfobacteriota bacterium (assembly GCA_964594075.1). Lineage (GTDB taxonomy): Bacteria > Desulfobacterota > WTBG01 > CAIYCZ01 > CAIYCZ01 > CAZQKW01. The sequence goes on from CAZQKW010000074.1 coordinate 13,096, forward strand.
GGGAAAGCTGAACCATCCCATGTAAATATCAAGTATATAGAACGCGGTGCTGAGATTAGCGCGCAAATAATTTCATTCTTTACCGACAGAGGGTATCAGTGTTTTCCGCTGGTAGGCATGCAATTTCCCATAAAATACGCAGCGGCACAATCAGGCATAGGATTTTATGGGAAAAACAGTATTATTCAGCATCCTGACTATGGTTCCTGGATATCATTATCTGCGTATGTTACCGACGCCGATATGGAGCCTAATAAGCCTATCCGTGCTGATTGCGGAAACTGTGAATTATGCCTCAAGGCATGTCCGACGGGAGCTCTTTTTGCTCCGTACAGATGCGATGTAACGCGCTGCATTGATTTTCATCTGGGCCATAATAAAAAAGCAATTCCCGTTGAGATTCTTGATCAGACCGGCAATCTTCTTGGCGAGGGCTGCACCGTGTGCAGGGACGTCTGCCCAAAGAATAAACACTTAACCCCTATTCCTGATTTTGAACCGCCGCAACATTTGCTTTACCCGCCGTTGCTGGACATTCTTTATATGAGCGACGAGGAATGGGAAAATGGCTTTGCCTTAACCCTTATGGGATTTTTTCTAATGGAAAAACGTTATTTGCAGCGTAACGCTGCCATCGCCCTGGGCAACTTTAAAGATGTGCGCGCCGTAAAAGCGCTTGAACATTTTGTTGCAACAAATGACGAACCCATTGCCTGGTATGGACGCTGGGCGCTTGAAAGAATTTCGCGAGATAAATAGCACAATGTATTTATTTTCTTGATCCGTTAATAATTAATCGCCTACCGAATTGCTCTGCAAAAATTTCAATAGAGTGATTTGCTGATTTATTTCAGCTTTTGAGGATATACTATTTTTAGTTGAAAATTGAAGAAGTGGCTCCCCCGTGGCATAAT
>CAZQKW010000075.1:0-13772 GCA_964594075.1 uncultured Thermodesulfobacteriota bacterium
AGAAAAAGAGCATGGGAGCCGCTATCCAGTTTCAACTAAAAATTTGACATCCTCAGCATTGCGGCAATCTCAGCGCTAAAACTAACTATGTATACCTATAACTATTCATTTGAACTGCTATTGTGGACATGGTTGTTTTGAGGGTCTGACTAAATGCGCTTATCGGTTGTAATTCCTGTTTATAATGAAAGGGACACAATCCTGGAGGTAGTTTCCCGAGTCAACAAGGTTCCCTTAGAAAAGGAAATAATCATTGTTGATGATTTTTCCACTGACGGCACCCGGGAAGTCTTGCAAAATTTTTCCCACAACAATGTAAAAATATTTTTCCACGAAACAAATCAGGGCAAAGGCGCTGCCCTGCGAACCGGTTTCAAGCAGGTACAAGGCGATATCGTCATTATTCAGGATGCTGATCTGGAATATAATCCGGATGAGTATCCGCAAATCATTGCCCCCATCAGAGATGGTCATGCTGATGCAGTGTTTGGTTCGCGGTTTTTGGGCGGTCCGCATCGCGTTCATCTGTTCTGGCATTATGTGGGAAATACTTTTCTTACCACCCTGTCCAATATGTTCACCAATATTAACCTTACGGATATGGAAACCTGTTATAAAGCATTTAAAGCAAGCCTGCTGAAAGAATTTACCATAGAATCCAACCGGTTTGGTATTGAACCTGAACTTACGGCAAAGCTTGCGCGCCTGAAATGCCGGATATATGAAGTGCCCATTTCCTATTGTGGCCGGGATTATTCTGAGGGGAAAAAAATCAACTGGAAAGATGGTCTGGCAGCCATCTATTGGATTTTATATTATAATTTGAAAAAGACCTTGTAATAATAAACTTTCCGCGGGATACTTAATAAAATGAAGACCGCGGGAGTGTTGAAAAACCCTTAATTGTCATTCTGAGGGTCAGCGAAGAATCTCCAACTGAAAGACATTCCGGTCCTTATATAACAAGGAGATCCTTCATTGCATTCAGGATGACATTTTTTTAACACCCCCCGCTGCGGTTAGTTATCAATTGTTCCGACCACTATAAAAGGATCTTAATATGAAAAAACACGTAATTCATTTTCTTGTTTTAGCGGTAAGCATTCTTTTTTCACTGAATGATCTGCAGGCCAGGCAGCGGTATGCTCAAGATGAAATACTGGTCAAGTTTAAGCCGGTGGTTGAAGAAAGCAGGATAGCCGCCCTCATCCACAATTTGGGCGCATTACAGTTCAAACATTCTTACCGAAAACGGTTTTGTGTGGTAAAAGTTCCGGAAGGTATGGTTGAAACAATGCAAAAACGGTTTTCTCAAAACCCTGCCGTTGAACGGGTCACCTTGAACTATGTTTTTGATCTCTATACTGTTCCCAATGATCCCTATTATAGCGAGCAGTGGAATCTGCCATTGATAAATATTGAGGCAGCATGGAATATCAGCACCGGCGCCGGGGTTACGGTGGCTGTGGTGGACAGCGGCGTTAATACCAGCCGACACCCCGGACAAGACGGTTTCGGCAAACGGTTGCTGCCGGGATACAACGCCATTCTGGGGATAGAAGGGGCGTCTTTTGACCAGAACTTTCACGGCACCCACGTGGCAGGGACCATCGGTCAGGAAACTAATAACGGCATCGGCGTTGCCGGGGTTGCTTATAATGCCACCATCATGCCGGTAAAAGTTTTCCTGCGCAGCGGGAATTTCGCACTATTAAGCTGGGTGGTTGATGGCATTGACTGGGCGGTTGCACATGGTGCCGACATTATCAACCTGAGCCTGGGCGGGCCAGGGGCTGATCCCGATACCGGAGAGCCCTATGATCTTTCTTTTCTTGAAGAAGCAATCAATAATGCCGTTGCCCACAACAGGACGGTCATTGCAGCGGCAGGCAATGATGGCAGAGCGGAAGTGAGCTATCCTGCTGCCTTTGATGCGGTCATTGCCGTTGGCGCAATAGATTACCAGAAGCAACGTGCACCCTATTCTAATTACGGCACCGAAATTGACGTGGTTGCCCCGGGTGGGGTTGTTGCCCAGGATCCTGACGGCGATGGCACCCTTAATGGAGGGATTCTGCAGGAAACGTTTCGGCAATTTCTTGGGTTCCGTTTTTTTGCCTTCGGTTGGGGATACTGGTTTTTATCGGGCACCTCAATGGCAACACCGCACGTTTCCGGGGTTGCCGCACTCATAAAATCAAAACATCCGGACTGGACGTCGCAGCAGATCAGAGACGCGTTAATCAATACTGCAGAAGACTTGGGCCCGGCGGGCAAAGATCCAGAATTTGGCTATGGACTTATTGATGCATACGCTGCATTGCAATATTGACAAGAATAATTTTACTACAAAGTATATGCTACCTGAAAAGGCAGCAGTCTCATGAGCCCCGGACATTGAACCGTGTCCGGGGTTTTTGCTGTCCATTGCTTTTTGCTGCGATTTTGACTATATTAAAAATAACCTTGACTTATTTACATGGTCTGTCATGAACGCCACTACCAGCACTCAATCTATGGAAAAATTTCTTCAGGAACATCCCGAAGTGATACGGCTGTTGGAAGATGAAAAGATAAGAAAGCTGCTCGAGCTTCTTTCCGCCGAAGATATCACGCGCATTGAATATATGCTTGAAAACCGCTGGATAGATATTCAAAAAGCACTGAAAATTTCTGACAGTATTATGAAGATTTCGCCGGAAATTTCCGGCGATGAATTGTTGACTATTCTGTGCCGCGATATTACCGAGCTGACTAATGCACAATGCGCAACCTGCCGGACATATGATCCCATAAAAAACGTCATGGTGGCGAGCGGCAGTTATAATTGGGGCGGTCAGCGAACCGGTGAAATTCCTTATGAGCAGTCCATTGCCGGCCAGATTTTTGAAACCAAGACCTTTTTTATGGCTCCTGATTTGATGCAGGAGCCGCTCTATGCAGAAAAAGAAAAGCTCCAGGCTATGGGCATCAATTCAATGTTTGCCTTGCCGATTCTCCTCACTGATTATGACGGCGCGGAACGAAAGGAAGTGCTCATCGGGACACTGCAGATCTATTTTGCGGAAAAAAACAAACACATTCCGCAACAGCAGATCAATCTTATTCAAAGCGTCGTCGGCAGGTTCAGCTATGTGCTGGCGCAGAAACGGCGGCTTGAACTGCAAAAAAAAGCGGCCATCCTGCGAGATAGCCGCCGCGCGCTTCTGCAAATCCTTAAGCGCACTGAATCTCTTGACCAAGTATTGAGTTACCTTGTGGCAAAGATTGCAGAAATAATCAATGTCAATCGCTGTTCGTTGTTTTCCATAGAAAAAAACAGCGCGGGAGAACCGTTTGCCATATTAATAGCCGGCTACCCCCTTGATCCTGCCGCTCATGGATACGGCAGTGTCTTGGCATTTAATGACCATCCTGCTATTCGGGAGGTATGCGAAACCGGCCATCCCCTGCTGATAGAGAACGCCCGCGAAGACCCGCGGATGAAGGCAAGCTATGCCCTCTATATTTATAAAAAGATTAAGAATGTGTATTTCGTGCCCATTAAAGACGAAACAGATCTGGTAACGCATATTCTGGTGCTTGATGGCGATGAAACCAAGCCGCTGGAACAAGAGGATATTCTGTTTTGCAATTCACTCATTCAGGACATTGAACTCTGCATCCAGACATCATTGCGTTCACAAGAACGGCACGATTCATTCAATCAGATGCTCTCCTTTGGCGCTATTGCCCGGCTCTATACCAAACGGTTGAAATCGCCGGATGCAACCGCAGAGGAACTGGATCAGATGTATAAAAAGTTGAGCAAAAGCATGCTGGCAGTTGAAGACATTTTGACGGACCGGGTTCCCTATCCCGAAAAAGAACCCGTTAATCTCAACCAGATAATCCGGGAACGACTGGATACCTTTTATTTCCCGCCTCAGGTGGTGATTGAAACACAGTTGCTCCCCACCGACTTTACCATCATCGCAGACCGCAAAAAGGTGGGACGGATTATCGGCAATCTGCTTAGCAATGCCCACAAAAAACTTGAGGAATTAAAAACCGGGGTGTTGCGCATCGCCACTTCCATCAAGGATGGACAGGCAGTGATTGAAATCGGCAATACCGGGACGATTGAGGAAGCAATTCGGCATAAGATTTTCAGCGATGGGCAAATAATTTCTGGCAGAGATGGTTCAAGCGGCCAGGGCCTCTCCATAGTGAAATTGTTTACGGTCATGCACCGGGGACAGGTTGAATTTGAAACTAATCCTGAAAAAAACTGGACGGTATTTCGGGTTAAACTGCACCTCCAGTAACCCCCCGCGCGTAGAATGCAACAGCTACTATTCATTCGCAAGGTAACAGCCTACCTTTAAATTGATTTTACCACAGAAAGGATCAGTCAGTATGGCAAACAGAACACAGCGTGTGACGGAATTTGGACAGAGTTTCTGGTTGGATAACATTCATCGCCGCGAATTGCGCGACGGCACCATCAAACGGCTCATTGATGAGGATGGCATACGTGGAATTACTTCAAACCCCACGATCTTTATGAAAGCAGTGAGCAGCGGAACCGATTATGATGAACAGATTCGCACTCTGGCACAACAGGGCAAGGACGCGCGTGCTATCTATTACCAGCTTACTATGGATGATATCCGGCAGGCTGGGCAGCTGCTCTTGCCGGTTTTTAATCAAACCGACGGCGATGACGGCTTTGTCTCGATTGAACTTAATCCGCAGCATGCCTTTGATGCCGAGAAAAGTATTGCTGAAGCACAGCAGATTTTGTCTGAAATCGGTTTACCCAATATCATGGTCAAGGTTCCGGGCACTCCGCAGGGTGCGATTGCAGTGCGGAAGCTTATTGCCGCCGGCTATAATGTTAATATTACGCTGCTGTTTTCGCCAGAACACTACCGGAGGGTTGCGCTTGCCTATCTGGAGGGGCTGGAAGAGCGTGCAGAACAGGGCGGGAATTTATCCGCTGTGCATTCAGTGGCAAGCTTTTTTCTGAGCCGCATTGACACCAAAGTTGACAAACAGCTTGATACGATTGACACCGTGGAAAGCAGGTCTCTGAGAGGCGCCACCGCAATTGCGGTGGCAAAGGTAACGTATGCCATATTTAAGGAGCTTTTTTTCAGCCCGCAGTTTAAGCGGCTTCAGGACAAAGGCGCCCGGATTCAACGACCGCTCTGGGCAAGCACCAGCACTAAGGACCCCGCCTACCGCGATGTGAAATATGTTGAAGCGCTTATTGGCGCACACACTATAAATACGCTCCCACCGGAAACCATCAGTGCGTTCAGAGACCACGGGGAGGCACGGTCAACCCTTGAGCAGGGTATTCAGGATGCTGCTTCATTCCTGCAACGGATAGAAGCGGTGGGTATCTCGCTGGATAAGATATACCAGGAGCTACAGGATGAAGGGGTGAAGGCATTTGAAAGCTCCTACCTTGAGCTGCTGCGGACAATTGAGGCAAAAGCACAGGTGCTGCTGAGCTAATGCTGTGTGTGCTGTCAGCGACCCCCTGACTGTCTGCTAATAATCCCCTTGTTCTCAAGAAAGGTAATAACCTTTGCCGCGCTTTCTGAGACTGATTCCTGATCGGTATCCAGGATGAGTTCCGGTTTTTCCGGCTCCTCGTAAGGAGCAGATATACCGGTAAACTCCGGAATCTGGCCCGCTCGGGCTTTTTTGTAGAGTCCCTTGGTATCCCGGCGCTCGCATTCATCAAGCGAACAGCGGCAAAAAATTTCCACAAACTCACCTTCCTGATTGAGCCTTCGCGCCAACTCCCGGTCTGCCCGATAGGGAGAAATGAACGCGGTCATGACAATAATGCCGGCCTGTGCAAACAGATGTGCCACTTCTCCGATGCGGCGGATATTTTCCTCCCGGTCTTTGGGTGAAAAGCCCAGATCCTTGTTAAGACCGTGTCGGATATTGTCGCCATCCAGAATAAAGGTATGACAACCGCGCTCAAAAAGCTGTACTTCCACTTCATTGGCCAATGTTGATTTGCCTGATCCGGACAGGCCGGTAAACCAGATAACAACGCCCTTCTGGCCGAATAGCTGTTCTCTGTCTTCTTTGGTAATCGTTGCATGGTGCCACACAATGTTCTTGCTTTTTGGTTCCACGGCGCATCTTCCTTTCTTAAAACAGGTTCAATCCGTTATTCGGTAGCAAACTTATACCCGACATTGCGAACTGTAACAATCATATCACCCACGGCGCTGCCCAGTTTATTGCGCAGTCGCTGGATGTGAATATCAACCGTTCTGGTTCCTACATAATTATCATAGCCCCAGACTTTATCAAGGAGTTCGTCGCGCGAAAAAACCCGCCCGCGGTTGAGCAGCAGGAATTTAAGCAGCTCAAATTCTTTAAACGTGAGATAAATAGGAACGCCCTGTATGGATGCTTCATAATTCTCCAGATCTACGACCAGGTCTTTAATGGTAAGGGCTTCCCGGTTTTTTGAGTAAAGTCCGCGCCGAAACACCTGTTTTATGCGCGCGACTGCTTCCTGGAAATTTTCTCTCTGGATGATAAAGTCGTCAATTGCAAACGCCGAATCAAGCTCGACAAGTTGTTGTTCACGGATGAAAATGATCAGCGGCACCGTTTTGAATACCGCAGCATCTCGCAAAAATCGACATGCGCCCTTGAGGGAGCCGTGCTGTCCGGTGAGATCAAAGATCAGAGCTGCTACCTTATGCCGGAACGGCAGCTCAAGCGCCTTCTCTTTAGAATCCACCCCTATCGTGTCAATCCCCTGTTCTTTGAGAGCACGCTCAAGAGAGGTTCGCCATGCCACCTGACCACTGATCAGAACAGCACACGGCCGTTTGTCCAAAAAAAATCCCTCCTGCCCCCGAAGTTAATATCACAGCAGCCCCTTAACATACAAAAGCTCTGCATTCAGAATAGCAGCGCCTGCCGCGCCGCGAATCGTATTATGGCTCAGCAGCACAAACTTATAGTCAAGCACCGGGCACTCTCGCAGACGTCCCACACAGCAGGTCATGCCCTTGCCGGTATCCCGGTCAAAACGAGGCTGCGGGCGCCTTTCATTATGCAGATAAACAACCGGTCGCGCCGGTGAAGAGGGTAAATTATAGCGGGCAAGGGGATTGAATGACTCCCAGGCTGCAATAATATCAAGTGCGGTCGGTTTTTTCTCCAGCTCAACGCTGACGCATTCCAGGTGACCGTCTTTTACGTTGACTCGGTTGCAGGATGCGCTTACCGCTATCGCGGCTGGTTTAAAAGCATCCTTTTCAAAAGAGCCCAGAATCTTAAGCGGTTCAGACTCCATTTTCCCCTCTTCACCGCCAATGAACGGGATGACATTATCCATAATATCCAGCGAGGCAACACCGGGATAGCCGGCGCCACTGAGCGCCTGCAGCGTAGTCACAATTATTTTTTTAACGGTAAATTTCTGGTGTAATGGCGCAATTCCCAAAACCAGACCAATGGTCGAACAATTGGGATTGGTAACAATATAGCCGTCGGCAGCGTACTTTTTCTTTTGCAGCATTACCGCTTCAATATGATCTTCATTAACCTCGGGTATCAGCAGGGGCACATCCTTATCCATGCGGTGATTGCGCGAATTGCTGGAAACAACATAGCCGGCGCGGGCAAACTCCTCTTCGATGGGGCCCGCCACATCAGCGTCAAGAGCGGAGAAAACGATCCGGCACCCAAGCCCGGGCTTGCATTCGGTAACCGGCAAACCTTTAATGCTTTCGGGGATTGGCGTCTCAAGTTTCCACCGGTCTCCGACTGAATCTTCATAATTTTTGCCTGCACTCCGTTCGGAAGCGGCAAGCGAGGTAATCTGAAACCAGGGATGCCCATCGAGGAGCTGGATGAAACGCTGCCCGACCATTCCGGTGGCGCCCAAAATGCCAACATCAATTTTTTTCATTTCTGGCTCCTATTGCAAAAATTAACGGTAACGAAGTGCGCTGCTATCAAAAAAGTTGATATGTACCACACCTTAACCAGTAAATCAAGATAGAGTCACCACAAGTTCCCCCAAAAAAGTCTCCTGAGAAATTTCACAAACGGTGCGGCAGCACGAACAAAAAATCAAAGAGCAGTGGCACCGGGAAGTACTGGCGCATTGGGGGGTTTTTTTGTGCCACAACACCACCGCTCAACACCTGTGGAACGGCAGGTGCTGTTGCATGCTGCACTCCAAGACCCGATGTTTGCCGGTTATCGAAGGTGCGGCGCGTTGCCTGCCCGAAGCACAACACGCACGGTGCCGGGAACTGGGTACGTCAACGAGCATATTGTTGTGGCGCAGAAAAACCCCTAATGCGCTCTATAAACGCAACAAAAAACTTTTTGGAAAAACTCCTGAGAGTTACCTATGGTAGCAGCTCGAACTTTTATATTAATGCAGTCTTGTCCAACATAGCAAAACGACCGGTTATTATGCTTGTCTTTTAACGCTAAGCTTGCCACGTCGCTGCCGTTTTGTGCAATGACCTTTGCGCTATCGCTGAGAAAGGAACTCGTCGTTGCGATTATATGAGCCGAAACCACGCATATACCGAAGGGGTCGCGCTCGCTATTTTGGGTCTCATGATATTAATGGCTGGACAAAATATCGCGTTATTGTAATATAACGCACGGGGCAATAACCATTTATTGCAAACTCATAAAGTAACCTTGTAGAGCACCATGAAAATTCTTCTCGCCCAGCTCAATTCAACCATCGGTGACATAGAGGGGAATCTGGCTGCGATTGAAAACGCGCTGTCATCCGTCGCCGGCACTCAAGCCGATTTGCTGATCCTGCCGGAACTTTTTTTAACCGGGTATCCTCCCACCGACCTTCTGGAGCAGCCGGCTTTTATCGAACGACTGCAGTTTGGCATTGAGCAACTTCGTGTCCTGTCCGCTCGCTATCCGCACACGGGCATTCTCTGTGGGACCGTCATGCCAACCGGGAAAAAAACCGGTCGCGGGCTTTACAACAGCGCCGTGCTTATGTCCGGCGGTCAGCACGTGTTCAGCCAGCATAAACTGCTGCTACCCACCTATGACGTCTTTTATGAAACGCGCTATTTTGATCCCGGCGAAAAAGTTCTGGTGTTTCCGTTTAAAGATGAGGTTCTGGGAATTTCAATATGTGAAGATGCCTGGAATGTTCCGGAAATTCACCCGCCGCGCCGGTATGCCTGCGATCCTCTTGAGATGCTGGCACAGAAAGGTGCAACTCTGTTTATCAATATCTCGGCATCGCCCTTTTATGTGGAAAAAGAACAGCTCAGATACCGCCTGATTAAGAATCATGCGCTCAAACACCGACTGCCCTTTATATTTGTCAATCTTGTAGGCGGCAATGATGAGCTCATCTTTGACGGGAGAAGCATGGCGATTGACCCCCAGGGCAACATGATTGCGATACTACCCTCGTTTGCTGAACAAATCGCCCCTATTGACACAAAGCAACCGGCGCCTGCTTTCCGCTATGAACCCGAGCCGGTCATCCAGACGGTCTATAAGGGCCTGGTTTTGGGGATACGGGATTATTTGAGGAAATGCGGTTTTTCAAAAGCCGTGCTCGGTTTATCAGGCGGCATTGATTCCGCCGTTACCTGTTGCCTTGCTGTGGCAGCCATTGGACGGGAAAATGTTCTGGGCGTTACCATGCCGTCCATGTATTCATCACGGGGCAGCGTGGAAGACTCGCGAGCACTTGCCAATCGTCTGGGCATTAGCTTCACGATTATACCTATTGCATCTATCTATAATGCTTACCTTGACTCATTACAGGAGCATTTTGCCGGCAGGGAACCTGATGAGACGGAAGAGAATATTCAGGCGCGGATTCGCGGCACCATCCTGATGGCGCTCTCCAATAAGTTTGGGTATCTATTGCTTTCTACCGGCAACAAAAGCGAAATTGCGGTGGGGTATTGCACCCTGTATGGCGATATGAGCGGCGGTTTGAGTGTTATTTCCGATCTTCCTAAAACCTTGGTTTATGAACTGGCACGCTTTATCAACCGCGATGAAGAGATTATTCCGCAACAGATCATTGATAAGCCACCATCGGCAGAGTTGCGGCCGAATCAGTGCGATCAGGATACGCTGCCCCCGTATGAAATTCTTGATCAGATCATTAATTTATATCTGAATGAGCGCTGCTCTGAGCAGGAAATTATTGCGAGGAATTTTGAGCCAGAGACCGTCCGGTGGGTGCTTCGCGCTATTGACCGCAATGAATATAAGCGGCGGCAGGCACCTCCGGGCATCAAAATAACAAATAAAGCCTTTGGCATCGGCAGACGCATGCCTATTGCGGCGAAATATATCACAGGGCGGTGAGTGCAGTGCCTCACGCTATCCAGACACAGTTTTTGCCCGCAGCCTTTCCCTGATACAAATTCTGGTCAGCCTTATCAATCAGCCCCATTCTATCCTGCGCATCGTCGGGAAAAGAGGAAAGACCGATGGTTACGGTAACTTTTCCCAAGCCCGTACCGGTGGTGGTAAACTGATACTCAGCGATAGAAGTGCGAATGCGCTCAGCCACGATCATCGCTTCCTGCTTTGATGTTTCAGGCAAGATAACGGCAAACTCCTCTCCGCCATACCGCGCGACATAATCGCACCCGCGCGTTGATTTCTTTATCAGGGACCCGATCTGCTGTAGCACCAAATCTCCCACCAGATGGCCGTGAGTATCGTTGTATGATTTAAAATCATCAATGTCAATCATCATCAGCGAAAGCGGCCGCTTATAGCGCCGTTCGCGCTCAATTTCAATGTGCAGGATATTGTGAAAATAGCGATGGTTATACAGTTCTGTGAGCCCGTCCGTATTGGAAAGGTGCTCAAAATATTCCCGCTCCTGCGCAAGCTGCTGCAGCTTCTTATTTTCCAGCGTGCGGTTAATGACTATGGTAATCTGATCAATATTAAACGGTTTGGTTATAAAATCAGATGCGCCAGCCTTCATGGATTCAACCGCCGATTCAATGCTTGCATAACCGGTCATAACAACCACCGGCACATCCAGCCCCATCTCTTTTATCGCCTTGGTAAGCGCAATACCGTCCATTCTGGGCATGAGCAAATCTGAGAGCACCAGATCAAACGTGACGTTTTCAAGTAATTTCAGGGCACTTTCCGCGCTGTCAGTTGCGGTAGGGCAAAAGCTCTTGATCTCGAGAAGCTCTGTAAGCGTGTGACGCGCACTTTCCTCATCATCTACCACCAGAATTCTTGGTTGTCTTTCCGGAGCCTCTGCCGGCAGTGAATGGAGTCTTTTTTCGGGCTGCATAATTATCCTTGGCGAAGTTAAACTTTTAAGGCAGCACAATGTTGTCCAAAATACGAGATCGCCACGTCCTGCGCTGCGGGACGCGGGATGACGAAGCAATCTCATTTTTAGAAATTATGTAAAAATAAAATGTGGGTCTTCCGACTTTGTTGTACCTAAAAATAGACTTTATGTTGATAAAACAAGGCTCAAAGCTCTTTGAAACTTGTCACGGTTAAGAAACAATTACCGTGCCTTTGTCCTAAACGTTAATTACATTTTCGGCTGAAGCTCTCAATCAACGAAATTGAATCCTCCTGATAGATGCTTTTTTCAATAAGCAGCATCCATACAGGTAATGAAAAAATGCTGTGATATAAGGCTTCACAGAAGTCAAAAATAACTGACAAATGTTAATGTCCTCTGATCTATTGCATCATTAATGAACAGAGGGCTTTTTTCAGCATCTATGCTGACTTCTTTTATTTGTGATGCTCTCAGCGACTAAATTTCAGTACAACAACCCCGGAAGATCATAAAATGTTAATGCCGTATTTTGGACAGAAATGGAGGCAGCACTATGTTGAATAATATCGCATCTTTTTAAATGAAAGTTTATAGTATATTAATAAACAGTGTCAAGAATAGATTATACGGCCATTATGCCACAATTTTCCCTGAATAATCCAGCGTCGTTATTATAAGAAACCTGGCATGCTTAAACAGAATCGCATGTGAGGTTTTCATGGTAACCATTCCAATACTTGGTGAACAGAGGAGCCTTTGCATGGTACTGTGTTGAACCCCATGGCACCGTTGTTGTTGCAGGTGTTGTTCAAAATAATGTGTCCCTCTTTGAATTTTTTATGACCTCTTTTTATAACAGCTCAGTTTATCAAACCCGTTCATTGTAAAAAAAGACCTTTTCAGTTTTTTTGCCTTTTAGTCAGCAAGAATTCTATTGTCATAAAACCTGTGCTTTTGTTATATTTTTTTCGCTTTTTTAATCTTCATCGGGCGCTGAAGGTTTATTGCTGACGACTATTGACTTTTTTTTACTGGGGGAAACATGGCCCGCCGCGACCAGCGTGGGTGCAACCCTCGCACCGTCTATTGGGATTTGGCTGCACTGCAGTCCGCAGGGTTTCCGTGTATACCGACCGGATGGACGGTAAAAACTTCTGGTCGCTGCTGGACAACCCGAACCACCTCATCCTTATCCCCTTCACCCGCACCGAACTGCTATCTGGGCAAAGCGGCAAAGAACAGATAAATGTTATCAAAGACCAACCTGAAAGATAATGAAGCAGACGCAGAGGGAGAAACAGAATTTCTGGTGCATTTTGAGATAATCTGTTTTTTTCTCTTTTATCTGAGGCTAATTATTAATACTGCCTTTAATATTTAAAGGAGGATGATTATGATGGCTTATCTTGAAACGCTAAAAAAGTGGGGGTTGAGCAGCGGACTGTCTATTGTGCTCATCGTAGTCAGTGCCTGGATTGTAAAAAAAGTTTTAGATGCGGCAATCAATAGATTTGAAAAGCATTTTGAACAAAAAGGGGCTGTTCCGTCTGAGGTTGAAAAAAGGGCCAAAACACTGGGTGGTATCCTGCATACAACATTAATTATTTCGATTTATGTGATCGCGGGCATTATGATTTTAAGCGAATTGGGGATTGCCATTGGTCCGCTTCTCGCAGGAGTGGGCATTGCCAGCATAGCGATTGGCTTTGGTGCGCAGAGCCTGGTCAAGGATGTCATTAATGGTTTTTTTCTGCTTTTGGAAGACCAGATACGGGTGGGCGATGTAGTAAATATAGCCGGCATGGGAGGGCTGGTTGAATCGGTCAATCTGCGGACAACGCGGCTGAGGGATATTGAGGGGCGCGTGCACATTATACCCAATGGATTGATAGAGGTGGCGACCAACTTTACTAAAGACTGGTCACGCGCTCTGGTGGAGATAGGCGTGGCTTATAAGGAGGATATTGACCAGGTAATCGAGGTGTTAAAAAAGGTCGGTGAGGAACTGTGCGCTGCACCAGAATATGCAGATGTGATTCTGGAGCCCATGACCGTTCTGGGGGTTGATTCATTTGGCGAATCCTCAGTAAATATACGATTATTTTTTAAAACCATTCCGCTTAAGCAGTGGGAAATTGCGCGCGAGTACCGGCGAAGAGTCAAAAAAGCATTTGACGCCACCGGCATTGAAATCCCCTTTCCGCATCGAACTGTTTATATCGGCGAAGGTAAAAGCATGGGAACGCTCAAGGTTGATGCCGCGGTGCATAATTTGCCAAAGAACGCCCCGTAGCTCTCTATTATGAGGGAACCGACGATTTACTGAAATGCGCTGAGGAGGGAAAAGTCTCATTGTGGAAATTGCGCGGAACTAAAACTCAAAGGGCTTGGCTAAAATGTAAGAAAGTCCAGCGTTATTTACAGTTTTTCGGGGAAAAAGTAAGCAATG
>CAZQKW010000076.1:0-12980 GCA_964594075.1 uncultured Thermodesulfobacteriota bacterium
TTCACGTTTCTCTGATACCCCGAAAATGTAAATAACGCTACTTTATCTTACACCTTAACTTTTCAATTATTTTATATTATTACATGAACTTGGAGATAACAGTTTGTTTTGCTATCTTTTTTACGAAACTGTGCCCTGTTAACTGCTGCTATCTCGGTAAGCGCAGAGATACGCATTCACATACGCAGCACATAGAATCAGAGAACGCGAAGGATCATTATTTTTTTGTGCGTCCGGTGGTTTAAGGAGATGCCATGCGCGACATGACAGAACAAGAAATTAGAAATTTTATTCGGGAGTGGACCTGGGGCACTCTCATTGGCGTTGAAGGTAATAAACCGTATGCAGTGGAGCTATCCTATGGCACAGACGGAGAATATATATACTGCGGTTCCATGCCCGGGGGACGAATGGCGCGCTGCATTATCGCAAACCCCAACGTGGTCTTTAAAATTTGTGATTCTGATAGAAGCTATAGCAGATGGCGCGCGGTTATTATTGAAGGAAGGGCTGAACGGCTTACAGATTATGCTGATATCCTTTATTCTGTCCGCTGTATAGCGCGGCAGCGCGGACTTCCAGAAAACACCTTTGACCGTATCGCGCGACGGGTGGCGAATGACCCCGAAAGTAATTCCATAAGGCTTCCCATAAAAGTTTTCGGTGGGAGAATAAGCGGGTGAGTAGGAAACGTGGCGCGGTCAAACCATGTATCAACGAACGAAAAAAAATACAAGGAGAGCAAACATGAACAATAAAATTGCACTAATCATCTTATGGGTCGCATTAAGCATGGTCATGTGCCCGGCACAGGCTCAGGCAAAATCCTTTGACCAATGCAACCTTGCTGCTCAATCCGGGCTTGCAACAGCTTCGGCCCTTTTGACCCTCCCGTATTTCACTGTTAAAATGGGATATGCTTTTATCGGAACGCTCACTGCCGGCGCAATTAATTTCTTCAGTTTCAGATATGCTGAGCCTACAGCTGAAAAGATCGCCTGCCAATCTGCCGGCGGCAACTGGTATGTAACGCCGGACAATCTGCTTGGGGAAAAACAGCTCCAGTTTATCGGTCCGGTTGAATAAAGGTTCATCTCAGGCTTGTGATGCCGGATTTCAAGAGCCGTTTCGTAAAAGAGGCGAGGCTCAGTTTTTTATTGGCAACCAGCTCCTGCATGTCAAGAAAACGCTCCACATATTCATACGGTGCAGGCATGTGCGGTTCTGAAAATACCGCTTCATAGCGGTTGCGGCCAAGTATTCCCTCATCATAGGCGTTGTATGCAATCTGGCTTTTATGCGCGCGAATTGCTCTGGCTTTAAGACCTGCAACCGACGATATATCAACAATTTTAAATCCTGTGGTCAAAAATATCCCGCCCCATACCGTATATCCCCAGAACTGGGGAATATAGTCTCTAATGCTGCGCAACGCCCGCAGCGTTATGTGCAAAACAGCGTCGTGTGTCGGATGCAACTCGAAAGGCGCGGGAGCATAGATTGATTCCGGAAGCAAAAAACATATCACTTCCCTCAGAGCACATTCTATAGAGCCGCTGCCGGTGCCTTTCAATTTTCTGCTGTTTCCCTTGAGAAATATGCCGCCCTGTGCCTGTATCGTCTCAAGCGCTGCGAGCGCTTCTTTTTGCCGGCGTGCCTTTATTGCACCGTGTGTCCCCCATTCAGACGCTCCCGGAAAGTTGCTGCCGTCGCTCATATAGAGCGAAAAAACCTGTTTGCCTGCCTGCGCAAGCAATGCCATAGTGCCTCCTGCGCCGATAACATCGTCATCGGGATGCGGCGCAATCACCAAAACGTTCCCGGGACGATGCGCATAGGGCTTCAAATCAAGGGGATAATGTTTGTCTATGGTCTTTGCATGGAATGCAGAGGGTTTCATTATGGTGCTCAATGAGCGGTGTTAAGGTCCGTAATTCCGCCCCCGCCTGTTTTGGGCTGCCCAATGTCCTTGAGTGCGGGGGAATCAAATGATAAAAACGCGACGCGGAGCAGGCCCTCTACCCTCTGCACCACCAGTCTAATGACCACCGGCTCACCTGCCTTGGAAAATCGTGCATGATAATACAGAATGTAATTCTGACCCAACCGCTCCATCTTCCAGAGAATACTTGCGACATAGATGCCAATTTTGTTTTTAATCAGTGCGGTGTTTTTTCTGAAGATTTCTTTTGTATATCCCCGTTTCATTACAGCGCTAAAGTCCCTGATATAGTGATCATAGTTTTCTTCATTCAGTGCCGTTAGGATGTTTTGCACGATCGGCGCTGCTTCATTCAGCAGTTGTTTATATTCTTCCGGTATCGCCTTTGCGTGAACCCCTGTCAATTCAGGCTTGCCGCATTCAGATGCCGGCTGAAGGCTTTCATTTTTAGCTCCCAATAAACCCACAGCTCCCAGCACAACCAGATAAAATGCTTTCAACCTTTTCACCATGAATCCTCTCCATGCTGTCTAACAACAACTGCTGCACTCGCAAGTCGACTAATACAACTGCATTGTGTAAGGCGTCGGTACGCGCGGCACATCGCGCTCTCCTGTCGTGGGCAACGCTGATTAATCTATCTTATAGTTAACTCTCACTACTTTTGTCCCCGGATAATAAAACTGTAGAATCTGTTCACAACTATGCCCGTTGCGAGCCATCTGACAAGCACCCCACTGGCTCATGCCCGCACCATGCCCAAAGCCTCTTCCTTCAAAATTAAAGGTTTGATCCTTTTGTTTGACACTAAACTGTGAACTTTTGATTTTTCCCGGCCCTGCAATAAGCCTGAAACTATTTCCTGACAAAACAAAGGTCTGGTTGCGTGTTTCAATTCTGAGATTTTTTGTTCTTCCAGACATGTCTCTTGCAAGCGGAACAATGGCTTTTAAATAAGGCAACGGGAGCCCGAACTGTTTAAAATTCTTCTGCAAATCATTCACCGCAAGAGAACATTCCCACTGGAAGCCTTTTATGTCAATGCTGAATTCATCCTGTTTGCTGGCCAGATACGGAACCGGCCATCCCCATATCTCTTCTGCGCTTGCGGTCATACCGCCGCTGTTTGAGTGATACAGGGGATAGGCTATCCTGTTGTCATAGCTGATAACCAGCTCTTTTGTTGCATCTACTGCTGTACGCGCGGACTCTTGTTCGCTGTCCTTTCCCCCATACACCTGTGCCGCAACTGTTGAATATAAATCGTAGGGTTCTGTCTCTCTCTTTACCATGGTATAGAGCGCATAGGTCCGGGCAGCAATAGCCTGCGCATGCAAAGCAGCCGCAGGCCAGCTTGCCGGCACCTCCTTTGATACGACCCCGTACAAATACTCTTCAAGCGGAACGTGGTTGACCAGCGTGAGTTTTGTGTCCCGCAGATAAATCTGCAGCATGCCCCGATACGGCTTTTGATCTATTTCAATGAACGCTTGTCCTTTTGCCTTTATTAGTACCGGCCCCTGCACCGGGCCGTAATTATTAATATACATCCCTGCTTTTTCAGTCCTGCAGGTTATTGCTTCGCCAGCAGTGCTGTTCGTGAAAGCGCCCTGTGCTGTGGTAGAAAACTCAAGCCCGTCTTTGGCAGAGAGCGCAACCGTATCTGCATCATCCCTTAACAACACCCGTATCTGCTGGGAAAACGCCTGATCTGCTATCAATGCGCGGCCCCCAAATACCTTATCTCCTTTTTTCATCTTATCCATTTCTTCAGCTATTGAATTATTTTTACAATATTCTGGATAGGAAGAAATGAGTCCCTGATAGTACTCAAAAGATTTGTCACGCTCTCCCTTTAGATATAAAATGCGCGCAATCCGATGTTTGATTTCAGGCGTGCAGCTATCGTGTGGAAATTTTTCCAACTGTTTAAGATAATAAGAATGCGCTTGATCATAGCTTTCCAGGAACTCATAGTAAATATCCCCCATGTTTTTATACAGGGTTCGGGGCACTGTGGCATTATCTGCATTACATTCAATATCCCGGTAAAAACTGAGTGCTTCAAGATACCTTCCTTTGTGCTGGTAAAGTTCAGCTATGGAAAACAATCCCTCTGCCGCAGATGGCGCTGAAGCGGCGGCATTTCCCAACAAAGACCACCATATACATAGCAAAAAAATAATTGGTCGGGTAATCATAACATGTCGGTCATTGCTGATGAAAACAGACTCTATTGAAAATCAAAGAAGATGGCAAGTATAAACAAGAGAAAAACAAATTGCCCTTTTAGGTAAAATCGCTTGAGGTGGTGAGCGCAGTCTGGTATGTAGGGCTGATGAACGAAAAAGCGATCTACAGAAATAAACATACTTCTAAAGTTCATTACGGCATTATTGTTCTTGCACTTATCGTGCTTGCGGTGTTTGGCGCGTTGGGGCTTGCGCGGTTTGGCTATACCAGTATCCTGCCCGCAATGCAAGATAGTCTAAAGCTCTCAAATACGCAGACCGGTGAACTCCAGACGCTCAACCTGGTCGGCTACCTGCTTACGGTCGTGTTTGCCGGCATGCTTGCCGCCCGTTATGGCCCCCGCATTGTCATTTCAGTCTCGCTGCTTCTTGTCAGTCTTTCCATGATTTTCACCGGTCTTGTGCCTGCTTTTGGCTCAGCGTGCATTGCCCGCTTCTTCGCGGGTGTTGGTGGCGCCGGCAGCAATGTTCCAGCCATGGGGCTTATTTCGTCGTGGTTTGGCACGCGACGGCGCGGGCTTGCGTCCGGCATCGGCGTTTCAGGGTCAAGCATTGGCCTGATTGTGACGGGTCCGCTTATCCCTGCGATACTACAAATTTGTGGTCCGGACGGCTGGCGCGTGAGCTGGTATGTACTGGGGGCGATGAGCTTTGCCGCATGTGTGCTTTGCACCATGTTTCTGCGAAACCGCCCGGAAGAAATGGGGCTCACGCCGCTTGGCGACAGTGAAACCGAAACAATAGAACGCCGAACTGAAAAAGGTGCCACGGCTTTAAATTGGGGACTTGTCTATAAATCACGAACGCTGTGGCAGCTTGCCGTAATCTACTGCGCTTTCGGGTTTTCCTACATCGTCTACTCGACTTTTTTTGTCAAACATCTGGTTCAGACAAACACTTTTAACCTCACAGACGCTGGCTCGCTCTGGATGAAAATCGGGATTGTCTCTTTGGCAAGCGGCTTTATCTGGGGACACGTCTCAGACATCTTTGGAAGACGGCTCACCCTTTTCTCGGTCTTTACGCTTCAGGGCATTTCGTTTACTCTGTTTGGACTGAGCCATAATCTCGTCGCTATTTATTGTTCCGCGGTACTGTTTGCGCTTACCGCCTGGAGCATACCGGCACTCATGGCAGCGCTTGCGGGAGATGTATTTGGTTCGCGCCTTGCCCCTGCAGCCTTGGGCCTGTTGACCATAATTTTTGGCATTGGGCAAGCGCTGGGTCCCTATTGCGCGGGCGTCCTTGCGGATACAACCCACTCATTTTCAATAGCATTTGTCATAGCCGGCACAGTTGCCCTGGTCATGGGCGCAGGAGGATCCTTCGCTCTGCGGACAAAAGGGGGCGTAACCTGAAAATGGCAAAAACAGTTAAAATACCCATTATTACCTATTCTGATAGTGATGCTCCCCGCGCATGGAGGCTGTGTCCCAATAGTCTGAAATGTCATTCTGAACGAATGGGAAGAATCGCAACCCGCTGATTTTACCTATCCAGAGATTTTTCGCTATCACGCAAAATCACACAGAGTTTAATTGCGACAGAGCCGTTCAGCGGGGGAATGCTGGCAATGCTGTTCATATTTCATGCCGAGCCGATTGATCACCGTTCACAAGGCGGGGCTTTCTCTAAACAAACCGGTAAACTATTAGTTGCTAATCTAAATGGTCCCCCGCAGGAGAAATTACGCGTCCTTATTGTACACTATTATACTTTACTCTATATATCCCAAAGCTTTTAGATCATCTAAAGTGCTCGGCGATACTTCTTTCCTTTGGCTGTTTGAAATCTGGTAGCGGGGAGGATGATTTTTTATCCATTCCGCCAGCAGGGCTTCCATTTCTACAGTCTTTTCCGGGAGCAGCCTAACAAGGTTATTTTTTTCAAGCGGATCCGCTTGCACATCATAGAGTTCCGTTCTTTTCTTTTTTTCAAACTTCAAGTATTTATACTGGTCAGCATACACAGCATGATGCAAGCCTATGTCATAATTGTGAAATTCAGCCACCACTGGGCTGGAAGGTTTGCCAAAAGCCTTACCTGAAACTTCCACAGGAATCGGTAAACTGCAGATAGAGAGAATGGTCGGATACAAATCGGCTAATGTCATATACTGTTGTTGTCTTGGTTCACGCCCAGTTATCAAATTGCGTGGATATTTTATATAAAGCGGGACGCGAATTACTCCCTCATAAAGTGGCACTCTATGTGAATTATATCCGTGCTCACAAAACAGTTCTCCATGGTCAGACGTGACAATAATAAGCGATTCATGGTAAATTCCTATTTTTTTCAATCTGTTAAATAAAACACCAAGGTGGTAATCCAGGTATGCTATTTCCCCTTTGTATAACGATTCATTTAAAACGCACTCATATTTTGCAGGGATTCTATGCAACAGGCGACCAATCATGTTGGTAAGCGGTTGACTATAAAGGAACGGGAAGTGATTAAAAATACTTTTAAAAGGTTCTGAAGGCCGATATGGATCATGCGGATCCATATAATTGATAAACAAAAAAAATGGTCTCTCAAGATGGCTCTCTAAAAAGTGAAAAACAGCATTATTTATATCTTCTGCTGGACGATATGGCAAAGTTATGTTTATTTTTTTATTACTGACAAAACAAATGAAATGCAGTAATGGCTTGAACGAAAGGGACTCAAATGCAAAACCAACATTTTTAAAACAATCATATATCTGAAATCCTTGATTCAGCTTATAATCTGGATTCAATCCTGCAAAATTTGAAATAATGGCGGCTGTATGGTACCCATGGGCTTCAAATACTTCTGCAAGAGTTGTAAATTTATCGGCGAGTGGACGCGGAGCAGGGAATCCGCCAAACCATGGCTCTCTTTCTATAAAACCTAGTGCTCCGTGCTCTTGGCAAGAAAGGCCGGTAAACAAAGAGGTGTGCGAGGGTAGTGTCCAGGAGGAGTTTGCAATGCATGTATCAAATACAAGACTTTCTTTTGAAAATGCGTGCAGGTTTTTAAAAACGTCCGGATGCTCATCAAGAGACCTCTTACGCAGGGTGTCTAAAACAATAAGGATGACCGAAGGATATGTTTCTTGTCTCTTTGGTTTTTGTATTCCCACAACCTCATGATACTGTGCCAAAAATGCGGACTGGACTGTCTGATGCGATAAGATAAGTATGCCCGTAGCTATTAAAGATAATGCTATAAATGAATAGATTGGTTTTGATCTTTGAACTCTTTTTAATTTTGCTGCAAGAATGTAATAAGTTCCAATAATTATCAGGACGCCGATAGCATATACTGCTATACAAAACTTCTTATAAAGCTGAAAAAAACGGGCTGTTTCTTTAAAGAAGTCTATCTTGAAAATATACCCAAAACTTTCTTGCACCACGGTTAGTTGGTCAATGTTTGAGCATAAATGAAATAGGGCTATGATCGATAAGGTTTCAGCAATAAAAAAATTTTGCCTTGTCTCATGCTGAGTGGTTCTTTTGTTAATTGCGATCACACAAATGATAAAAATGATTACCCATAAAAATACTAAATTGTTATCGAAACCTGGATTAAATATCTGTTTGTCGTTAAATTTGCCGAGGAGTCCAAACATTATGGCAAAAGGCAGGAGAAAAAAGATAATCCAGTAAAAATTCTCCCGTTTCATGTAATTGTGTTTATTCCGGGCAAAAATATATAAAAAAAATCCCGATAAACTTCCTACCACTGCCCAGAACATAATATTTGTCACAATTAGTAGAACTGGATACTCATTAGGGACGTATGTTTGTGGTAAAAGCATATAGATGCTGTCAAATATTGTTGCTATCAAACCTGTGGTAACACCAAGTAGTCCCCCTTTACATATTTTATTTCTCAACAATAGCTTGTCACTCATCATTTTCCCTGTAGTTATTAACTGATTCATAAATTTATTATTTACAGCAATGATTAGTCGGACTGCTGACCAAAGTTAAAAAAATACCCTAAAGCTTATCTTGTTTTGCAACAATTTCCCAAATGATCATTTCAGCTATCGGCATAGATTCGATAATTAATTTCTGGGAATATATTGTTTCTGCTTTCCACATCCATAAGCCAGTTTTCGTTGATATGATTTCTCAGGATTTCTTCGCGAAGGCGCATAAAATTAAGCAGATGGGTCTTGGTTCGCTGGACTGCATAACTTGCCATGGTTCCGGTTTTCATGATAAATGCCCAGTCGCTGCTCTGGGCGAGCAACAATTCACGGCAGGCCTGGTTAAGCGCGCGCAGCTTTTTTCCCTGAGCCTGCGGGTGTTGTTTCGCCAAATCAACCATCCATTCGGCTGCTTTGTGCAGATGGCGATAAATCCAATCATTGCTTCCTTCAAGCCACACTTCATGGTATCCCTTCCACCCCCAGCTTGACATGGAGGGAACTGAAACCTGATGCCTGGAATAACGGGTCAGGTATTCCGATGGCGTAATCAGACGCACCGTCTTTTGATCAAAAGTGATTTTGCGGATGAGAAAATCGAGCCATTGCGGACCTTCATACCACCAGTGACCAAAAAGCTCAGCATCATAGGGCGCGACAATAATCGGTCTCTTTCCTAAAAAATCATAAAGGAATTCAACTTGTTTTTCTCTATAAAACATGAAATTACCGGCATGAGTAGCTGCCTTTTCCAGTGCTATATCAGGATTATACGGTGCTTTGTCATCAGTGTTGCCGGTAATACGATAATACTTTATGCCGGTGCTCACCCGGATGCCGTCCTCATGAAGGTATGGCCTGATATAGTCATAATCAAGATCAAAGCCAATGTCCCGGTAAAAATCCCGGTAATCATAATCTCCGGGGTAGCCATCTTTTGCGCTCCAGACCTGTTTTGATGATTCTATGTCCCGACCAAAGGCAGCCACCCCGGACGGGCAGTAAACAGGCGCAAACACCCCATAGCGCGGCCGTGGCGATGCATGCAGGATGCCGTGCGTGTCAAGCACAAAATATTTAATGTCAAACTCTATTAATATTTCATCAAGTCCCGGTTCATAGCCGCATTCAGGTATCCAAATGCCCCGGGGTTTTCTTCCAAACAGGTTTTTATACTGGGTAACGCCTGCCCATACTTGTGCCCGCATAGCAGAACGGTTATTATTCATTAACGGCAAATACGCATGGGTGCCGGCGCAGGTTATAATTTCCAGATTGCCATGATCTTGAAAATCTTTAAAAGAACGCACCACATCTTTTTGGTATTTGTTGACGAACAAATCGCGGGCCTGGGTGAATTTCCAGTGATACAACAGCGCCAGCTTATTGAATGCCGGCTGCCAGCGGGTTCGTTCAACCTCTTTTGCTGAAAGCTCTATCAGCTTGTCAAGTTTGCTGATGTAGCGTTGCTGCAGCAACGGATCAATCATCATGGACAACAGGGTGGGCGTCAAAGACATGGTAAGCCGAAAATCAACATGGTCAGCAATCAACTTTTCCATCATCTGGATAAGAGGAATATAGGTCTCCGTGAGCGCTTCATAAAACCAATCTTCCTCCAAAAAATCAGAATATTCCGGATGGCGGACAAAGGGAAGGTGTGCGTGCAGAATAATACTGAGATAGCCTTTTTCCATAAAAAATTTCCTCGGGTTACTTATAAAAAAGGCCGTTTTTTATAAAACGACCTTTACCGCCATAACCGCAGCTTGCGCTGCGAAGTTTTCGCACATATCTATGAGCTGGAATTAAATATCTTTCCTTTTTATCTTTGGGGCCGGCCGTTCAGTATCACGCGAAACTATAAGGATGATAGAGCGGCTCTCCATGCCATCGGCCGATTCCGCGGTCACCGGAATCTTCTGCGTCCCGTCAGGCAGGGAAAAGCGCAGGCTGAATGTTCCGTCAGGCCGCAGTGCAACCGGCCTCCCCTGCAAATAGACACGGGCGTCAGGTTCTGTGGCGCCATAAACAATCAGCTCGGTGTCTATCGTAAACCAGAACTTTCGTTCCTGCTTTTTTCGCGGCAATACTTCGCTTGCCATGCTGGAAATGCCAGGAGAAGCAATGTGCTCCTGCAACCTTTTTGCAACAAGTTCCTGAAGCTCAAGAGAGCCTGCACCCACGCGATAGCCGCCTGACAGGGCATACACTTTTTCAAAATCCTCCTGCGTGCTCATCCATTTTTCATCTAACACTTCTGACATCCAGGCACGGGGCGTTTGTATTTTATTTGACCGGGCAATGAGAAAAAACGTGCCGCTTCTCGTTTTCAACCCAATATCAACACAAAAGGTTTTATTGGGAGCGCCTAAATTTATGTACCAGTTATTCGCCATGTTAGTGATTTCCAGATCAAAGTAGTGATGCGCATTGACACCGTTAAACTCAATGTCGGTAATATCATATACGCGCAGAATCATCTGCGCTTCCTGCGCTTCTTTCCCGATGGCGCGTTTAAGCTCCTCCAATCTTTTAGGTTCGATCTCCCAATAGGCATACGCCCAAAACGGATCGCGTACCATTACGGTTATGCGTGTTTCGCCATAAGCGACGGGTAAGTCAGGCGGATAACAGCTTTCTTGCTGTGCCGGGGGAGGATAGAGTTCATATTTTGCCCGTTCAACTTCTTCCTGCCAGTGTTTCTCAACAGTCCCAACAACAGCCTGCGCTGATGGAAAAAAAGTCTTTTTGCCGACTGCCCGTGGTCCCGGTTTGCGTTGTTTTTTCTTTGCGGGTGCTTTTTCTTTTGTTTTGCGCGTCTTACTGACCTGTTTAGTTTTGAGCGTGCGCAACTCCTGTTCTATTGATTTGATGAGAGCTTCTTTTTTCATTTTGTGCCGGCCAGCAATTTTTAATTTAGTTGCCAGCTTTAAAAGCTCAACCTTTGTCTTGTCTTTAAGATTATGTTTTTCCATCACCCCATAACTCCTTCTTCTCAAATCCCCTGTTGTTTTGTTATAGCGTGCTACCCATTGCGCTGCAGGCGGTTTGATATTTAAAATTTATTATCCGCTTCAATTCGATTGAAATACTGATTTTCCTCGGCAATATTCCCGACATCTTTCTCAATAAAAGCATAAGCGCTGTGATTATGAATGCTCTCAAGATTTTCCGATTCTACACTGTACCAGACAATATTCAGGTCTCTATCAAGTTTTTCCCCGATACTACGCACAACATCCTCTACAAACATTGGGTTGTCAAAGGCTTTTTCTGTGACAAACTTTTCATCTGGTCGTTTGAGCAAGGGGTAGATTTCACTCGATGCGCAGTTTTCAATAATTTCAATGAGATCCTCAATCCAGAAAAATCGCCTAAAACGCACTTTTACCGTAACCAGGCTTCTCTGGTTATGCGCACCGTAATTGCTTATTTCCTTTGAGCAGGGACACAAGGTCATTAACGGCACCTCTACGCCCACGATAAGGTCAGCTTTCCGGTTGTGCATGCCCCATATGTGACAGGTGTATTCCATCAAACTTTTTGCTCTGGTAACGGGTGCCTGTTTTTCAATAAAATACGGGAATTCAATCTCTATATGGGCAGATTCAGAATGCAATTTTTCCTTCATCTTGATCAGAATCTGCGAAAGATTTTTAATGCTGATTCCTTGCCGATAGGTATTGAGAATCTCAATAAACCGGCTCATATGGGTGCCTTTGAAATGATGCGGCAGATTAACATACATATTAATAGTCGCCACCGTATGCTGAATTTTATTCTTTTTATCCAGCACAATAATCGGATAACGAATATTTTTAACCCCCACTTTATTTATGTCTATCTTTCTGTGATCGCTCTGGTTTTGAATATCTTTGAGGTTCATGGCAGCATGAGGCAAACAGGAAAAGTGATTAAATTAACGAACCCCTGTTGCAAAATTTTCCGCGTAGGTTACCCACGAGTTTTCGGATTCCCATACTGATACTTTCTTCAGGTTAACCTGCGGTGTATTAATTTCTTTTTTAAGCTCATTAAACAGGAACTGCGCAATATGCTCGGAAGAGGGGTTGATTTCCTGAAAATACGGATGCTCGTTCAGGCACGTGTGATCAAGCTGATCCAGTATGGCGCTTGTTTTCTGTTTGAGCTCGCGGAAATCGATTCCCAGTCCGACAGGATTCAATTCGGATGACTCAACGGTTACTTCTACTTTCCAGTTGTGACCATGGAGCGCCTCACAATCACCTTGATAATGCCGCAACCGGTGTGCCGCAGAAAATGTGCATTGAACTGAAATCTCAAACATAATATGCTCTGCCGGATTAAAATAGTGCTATAATTTAATTCATTATCAGACACGCTATAGCTTGTCTATGAAAAATTAGATTGTATCTATAATTATAGCAGGTTTATCAAACGGCTGTGCCTAATAATAGAGGAATTGTGTGAAATTTCTTATCCTCCTCCTGTATCTGGCAAGATAATATTTTTTATTGAACTATTTTTCAATTCTGTTATTTATAAATATAAATTTAAAAATTAGGATGAAAGTTCACAACAATAAAACTGCTTTTTAATAACACCTTCTGCTAATAAGGTCAGGCGCGAAATGGGTTTTCATTAATTTCCTGCAAGAGGGGGCCTCATGCAAAAAGATATTCAGAAAGATGGCAGCGTTATGGATATCAACGAAGTGGCATCTTTTTTAAAGCTTTCCAAAATTACCATTTACAAACTTATTAAAAAAGGATGCCTTCCCGCTTTTCGCGCGGGCAATGCCTGGCGCTTTCATCGGGATAAAATAGAAATGATCACCCGCCCCCAAAAGTGAATTACCCCGCCTACAAGGCGGGGCATCAAAAATTTTAAAACATCT
>CAZQKW010000077.1:0-12973 GCA_964594075.1 uncultured Thermodesulfobacteriota bacterium
TATTAAGGACTCTTAAAAAGACTATTCTTTATGCACAACAAACCCAGAAGAAGCCATTAACTTTACACACTAATTCGCTTGTGATCAAAGATGGTACATTTACGATTTATAATTACAAAACCAGAAGCCAGGCACCAACGATTGTTTTAACTGAAATGAACATTCAAATAAAAAATGTTTCTGTCCCTAACACAAACAATGTTAAAACTACTTTTACCGGCACTGCTTTGCTTACCTCTCAACAGCACAAATCGCCCATCGTCTGCAGCGGCGACGGCCTGCTGTTTGCCAAACCTTCAGTTTTCAATGCCCAGAGCACAATTGCAAATATAGACCTGTCTGATTATTACTATTTTTTCCCGGATACCGCGATTAAAATACAGGATGGAAATGCCTGGGTAACATCAAAGATAAACATCAAAGACGATTATCTGGACTCCACCCATCATGTGAAGGTAAAAAATCTTTCGCTTGCCAGTAAAGACAAAACCCTGCTGGGAAAAACATTTTTGGGCATGCCGGCTACTGGTTTGATGAAAGTGCTTGAGGCAACGAACGGCGCCCTTGATTTTGACTTTCAGGTTAAAGGGAAACTTAATGACCTTAAGTTTAAAATGAGGGACACCATCATCAGTGAAATTACCAAAAGTGTTACAAAAAAAATCGGCTCGCTGGCAGGCAGTGCCCTGAGCGCTCCAGAAAAAATAAAGGATTATGGATATAAAGCAAAAGACGGATTAAATAAATTGTTTAATAAATTTAAAAACTAATCGCGCCTGAAAATTGAAGGATGTTCTATGCCCCGCTATGCTTCCCTTGACATCGGCACACAGACAATACGGTTGCTCATTGCAGACACCGATAGCACCCACAAATACATACCTGTTTACCGGGATCGCGCAATAATTCGGCTTGGAGAAGGCCTGAAAGAGAAACATTTCCTTCAACCAAAACCTATGCAGAGAGCTTTAACCTGCTTAAAAAACTTTATTAATATAAGCCACCACTACCAAACCGAAAAACTTTTTGCGGTGGCAACCTCATGTGTGCGAGAAGCCGTCAATGGCACAGATTTTCTAAAAGCTATTTATCGTGAAACCGGCGTAGTCGTCAGGTTGCTCTCCGGCGCTGAGGAAGCCAACCTGTCGTTGCGGGGCGTGCAAAATGTTTTCAATCAACAAACGGGGTATTCGCTGGTCATAGATATTGGCGGTGGCAGCACTGAACTGATATTAACCAATGGCATGGAAACAAATTTCATCGAAAGCCTGCCCTTGGGCGTGGTGCATCTGTCAGAAGAATATCTCCGCACCGATCCGCCCCGGACGGAGGAGCTTTCAAGCTTAACAACATATATAAATAATATACTATTAAATAATTGTAATTGCTATAGTTTTAAAATAGATAAAAAGATTGATGCGCTACGTGTCATCGGTACGGCGGGAACAATTACCACTCTTGCGGCCATGGCCTTAAAAATGACTGATTACCACAGCGAAAAAATCAATGGTTGCGTGCTGACACGCACACAAATTCAACAAATCTTTGATGAAATAATTTTAATTCCTTCAAAATGCAGAATAAATTTACCGGGGCTTGAGCATGGCCGAGAAGTAGTAATCATCGCGGGAACCAGGATAGCGTTAAGCATTATGGCCCTGTTTGGGGCAACACAGATTTTGGTAAGCGACGCTGGCCTATTGGAGGGAATTCTTTTAGAGGCTATCGGGGTTAATGCTTGACATGCGTTCCGGTTTATTATAATCATATTCAACCTGTTAACAGACAAACAAGGACCCGCTTCCCCATCTCACGAGAAGCTCAAACACGCTCGCAGGCACCTGCAATGAATCAAGATACTATCACTTCCAGTTTAACCTTTGATGACGTACTGCTGATTCCAGCCATGTCGTCGGTCCTGCCGCGGGATGCTGACGTTTCCACGATTCTGACGCACAGCATTCGCCTAAACATTCCGCTGTTGAGTGCCGCAATGGATACGGTAACTAAAGCCCAGACGGCAATAACCATGGCGCGCGAAGGCGGCATCGGCATCATCCATAAGAATATGTCCATTGATGCACAGGCGCTGGAGGTGGAGAAGGTCAAAAAGTCTGAAAGCGGTATGATTGTTGACCCCATCACCCTTGACCCGGACCAGAGAATATTTGAGGCGGTGGAGATTATGAAACAGTATAAAATCTCCGGATTGCCGGTGGTCAAAAAGGGCAAGCTGGTGGGCATTCTCACGAATCGCGACTTGCGTTTTGAAACGGATCTTGACCGGCCGATTACCGCGGTGATGACCAAGGAAAATTTGATTACCGCGCCGCCCGGCATAACGCTTGAAGAGGCAAAAAAATTACTCCACAGGAACCGCATTGAAAAGCTCCTGGTGGTTGATGAGGAGAATAATCTCAAAGGCCTGATCACGGTAAAAGACATTGAAAAGACCGTGCAGTATCCGCAGGCATGCAAGGACAGCATGGGGAGACTGCGCGTCGGCGCAGCCATTGGCGTCGGGCCGGACCGAGAGGCGCGCACCGAAGCGGTTTTAAAAGCCGGCGCCGATGTCATTGTCATTGACACCGCGCACGGGCACACCAAAAGCGTCATTGAGGCAATAAAGGATACCAAGAAAAATTTCAAGGACTGCCAGCTTATAGGCGGCAACATAGCCACTGCCGAGGCGGCTGAAGACCTTATCAAGGCTGGCTGCGATGCAATTAAGATCGGCATGGGACCCGGCTCCATCTGCACCACCCGGATTGTTGCCGGCGTGGGTGTGCCGCAGATTACCGCAATTATGGAATGCAGAAAGGTGGCAGACCAGCACGGTATTCCCCTTATTGCCGATGGCGGCATCAAATACTCCGGCGACATAACCAAGGCGATTGCCGCAGGCGCGCACGCGGTTATGATCGGCAGCTTGTTTGCCGGAACCGACGAGAGTCCGGGCGAAACGGTGCTGTTTCAGGGGCGCACCTATAAGGTGTATCGCGGCATGGGATCTTTGGAAGCAATGAAGGAAGGGTCTCGAGACCGCTATTTTCAATGTGATGTGGACAATCAGTCAAAGCTGGTGCCCGAGGGCATTGAAGGCCGGGTCCCTTACCGCGGCAGCCTGTCGTCAAATATTTATCAGCTTATCGGCGGACTGCGCTCCGGCATGGGCTATGTCGGCTGCGCATCCATTAACGAGCTGCGGGAAAAGGCGCGCTTTATCAAGATTACCAGCTCCGGCCTCAAAGAAAGCCACGTTCATAACGTCATCATAACAAAAGAAGCGCCAAACTATCAGGTTGAATAATGATGTGATTATATGATTTGCTCTTCGTCTGGGTGCTGATATCGCGGTGTGCAGGCAGAGCACAGAATGGTTCTTCTACCCCCCTAAGGAGAGCCATATAACAAATCATCCCTCCCCTTTTTCGGGGAGGGATGATTTACATAACACGACGATGAAAATTGAACAGGAAAAAATTGTAATACTTGACTTTGGTTCCCAATACACCCAGCTCATCGCGCGGCGTGTGCGGGAGAGCAAGGTTTATTCAGAAATCTGGCCATTCAATATATCTCTCAGTAAGATTGAGGAACTGAAGCCGAAGGGCATTATTTTATCAGGCAGCCCCTCAAGCGTCTATGACCCGAAAGCCCCGCTGGTGGCAAAAAAACTCTTTGAGCTGGACATCCCGATACTGGGCATCTGTTACGGTATGCAGATGACTTCTTTTCTGCTTGAGGGCGAGGTGGAGCCGTCGCACAAGCGCGAATATGGAAAAGCGGAATTGTATATTGATGATACCGAAGACCTGTTTGCCGGATTCAACCGGCAGGAGAAATTACAGGTCTGGATGAGCCACGGCGACCGGATTAAAAAACTGCCGCCCGGGTTTGAAGTCATCGGTCACAGCACCAATTCGCCGTGTGCGGCGATGCGCGATAAAAACCGGCGCATTTTCGGCGTGCAGTTCCATCCGGAAGTGGTGCATACATCCCGCGGCACAGATATCCTGAACAATTTCATTTTCAATATCTGCCGCTGTTCGCCGACTTGGACCATGAAATCCTTCATTGAACAGACAACCGCAGAAATCAGAAACCTGGTGGGCGACAAGAAGGTCATCTGCGGATGCAGCGGCGGGGTTGATTCAACTGTTGCCGCCGTGCTGCTGGAAAAAGCCATCGGCCATCAGCTTACCTGCATTTTCATTGACAACGGCCTGTTGCGCAAAAACGAATTTGCCAAAGTTTCAGAACTGCTCACCAAATCATTTAATGTCAATCTGCTTGCTATTGATGCCTCGCAGCGCTTTCTCTCAAAATTGAAAGGCGTTATTGATCCTGAACAAAAGCGAAAAATTATCGGCAATGAATTTATTTATGTGTTTGAAGAAGAAGCGCGCAAACTTGGCACGGTTGATTTCTTAGCCCAGGGCACATTGTATCCGGATGTTATTGAAAGCGTGTCGTTTAAAGGCCCTTCGGCAACCATAAAGACGCATCACAATGTCGGCGGACTGCCGGAAAAAATGAACCTCAAGCTGATAGAACCGTTCCGCGAGCTGTTCAAAGACGAAGTGCGCGAACTGGGCAAAGAACTGGGACTGCCTGACGATACGGTGTATCGCCACCCCTTTCCCGGACCGGGTCTTGCCATTCGCATCATCGGCGAGATTACTGAAGAGAACCTACGGCTGGTGCGCGAGGCTGATGCGATCATACTTGAAGAGATGAAACAATCCGGCTGGTATCGGCGAGTCTGGCAGGCATTCGCCGTGCTGCTTCCCATTCAGACCGTTGGGGTGATGGGCGACGAGCGCACCTATGAAAAAGTTATTGCGGTGCGCGTGGTGCAGAGCATTGATGCTATGACTGCAGACTGGGTTAAGCTCCCCTATGAACTTCTTGGGACTATCTCCAACCGTATCATTAACGAGATTAAAGGCATCAACCGCGTGGTCTATGACATCTCCTCAAAACCCCCCAGCACCATTGAGTGGGAGTAATATGAATCTCTGTTAGTTAGATGCGCCAGGAACTCACCGCAACAGCGCATATATGTCTTCTGTCCATTGGGTCACTTTATCAAAATTACGGTAATCTCCTTCCGGCAGCATCCT
Source organism: uncultured Thermodesulfobacteriota bacterium (assembly GCA_964594075.1). GTDB lineage: Bacteria > Desulfobacterota > WTBG01 > CAIYCZ01 > CAIYCZ01 > CAZQKW01. The sequence continues at coordinate 5,127 of CAZQKW010000077.1, forward strand.
GCCAAATAGCGCCCTCACTAAAAACTCATCAAGCGGCGTCAGCACGCTATAATCCATGATACCGGCAAACAATCCGGGGTTCCCGACTGGAATAATCATGGGTATCTTTTGCAGCACTCTGTCTATGTAGTGTTTTTTTGCAATCTCGCGGTTTTCAGGGGTATCGTCTTTAAGCAGACCGCAGACAATAAACACAGCCACCGGTTTGGTCGCCAGAATTTCCTCCTGATCCTTTAAGAATTTCACTAAATCAGGCCGCCATTGTTCGCTGATAATTGCCGACCCGACTATAACGGCGTCATAGGTTGATACGTCCTGGATACGCTTTACGATGCTCATATCAACCTGAGCGCCTGCTGCGCATAAAACGTCCTGGATCGTATTGGCAATGGTTCTGGTCGCCCCATACTTGGTATCATAGATAATCAAAATACGCTTGCCCGCGACATTCTGCTGCCCGCAGGTTAATTCAATATCATTGCCCGATATGGTGCGATAGGCGCTGCCGGCAACCGGCATCAGGAGCACGATGAAAAAAATAAATACGCATGCTGCAATTTGGGTTTTAATCCATTGCTTTCCCATAGGCCCTCCTTTTGTTAGTTGGTTTAAATTTTTCTTACCTGCTTATTAAAAAGTAGGCGTCCATTCCAACCCAAACAGGCACAGCGTATCGCATCAGGGAGCCTCAAGCTCAACCTGAATCGGGGTGAATTCAACAATAACCTTGGTTTCAGTTCCGGCCTCATTCCCTTCCGTGTCACCGGTAAATTTATACCGAAGCACCGGGCCGCCGACCCCCCTCTCAAAAACGTCCTGACTAGTATTAGAATCAAGATACGATATCTGATCGTAGGTCGGGCATAGAATCTGTTTTATTTCTTTGCCAACAGGAGCGGTATAAAGCAGAAAAGAATCTGTTCCTTCCGCTGTAGTCCAGTCATGTGTGGTTTGCCGCGCTCTCATATAAATCTCTGCCCAAACCTGGGTGTCATAGTTAAGAATAGATAGTTCCACCCGGCAGAATACTTCAGGACCGTTACCGTTAAAATCTTGATCGCCTCGTGTGTGCGGCGGCACAAAGGTGCGTTTACCGGGCAAAATAGTGTCTATATCCGTTGATTCCTGAATAATCTTCACATATGAAAGGTCTTCAAAGCCGCAGGTAAGGACAAATTTATTGCTTCGCGATGTGAGCATAACTCCGTCCAGTCCTAAACTGACGGTCATATGATAATGCGTCGGTTTAACCAGATATTGGCTGACATTGGTCCTTAAGCCTTCGTTGTTTTCTATATAAAGCTTGACATCCTCAAGATCAAAATCATAGCCGAAAAATTCCAGCATATCCAACCTGTCCGGTATCAGAATTCGATCAACGCTTGAGGGCACCACTTCACAAATGTAGGGTTTTAACGGATCCACCGCAACGTTTTGATGCAAATATTCTTCCTTGATACGAAGCAATGCGTCTCTCATGCGGTTGCCGATGAAGTCAACATTGCAGCGAAACTCCGTGCCGATTACCGCAACCCCGCGGTCAAGCAGGTTCTGCACTTCAACCTCTATTAATTCCGCCAGTTGATCATCTATGCCCTGCAACTGCGCCAGTAGCCGGTTCATAATACCCTGCCACTCGGATGAATTTTGGTTGAGGGCATCAATTGCATTATCAATTGCTCTGGTGATCTTGTTGACCGAGGAACCAATGTCGCAGCCAAGCAAAGACGGTATTGACAGCGCCACTGATACCATGATGAATATTGATAAACATTTTTTGATGATCATAAAATATCCTCCCTTCTCTTATTGATTTAATTCCCCTACTCTATTCAGCTTTAGCAGATAAATATCGTCGTCATATACCGCGATCGCATCATCGGAATGGGTATAGCCGGCGACAATAAATCCCCCATCAACAGTTTGCTGAACTTCATATGCCTGGTCTTCGCCTGACGCACCAAAGGTTCTTTCCCATCTGATGCTGCCGTCCTCATCATTAAGACGTGCCAGATACATGTCGGTTGATCCACCCGCACCGATAAAACCGGCACATATGTAACTGCCGTCTTTATTTTGATGAACTGATAATGCTTCATCATCTTGCGTGCCGCCAATCGTCTTATCCCACATCTGCTCGCCATTTTCATCCAGCTTAAGTATGTATATGTCAGTGCCGCCGGCGCCGAAGGATTTAGTAAAACCGGCAACAATATAGCCGCCGTCCGCAGTCTGCTGAACGGAATTCGCCATGTCACTTTCGGCGCCACCGAAGGTCTTGTCCCACATCCGCTCGCCATTTGCATTAAGCTTGAGGATATACACATCATCGTTGCCAGCTCCTGTTGATTCCGTAGAACCTACAACAATATAGCCGCCGTCCGCAGTCTGCTGAATTGACTTCGCCATGTCACTTTCGGCGCCACCGAAGGTCTTGTCCCACATCCGCTCGCCATTGCCATCAAGCTTAAGAATATACACATCATAGTCGTAAACTCCCGTTGCTTCGGTAAAACCGGCAACAATATAGCCGCCGTCCGCAGTCTGCTGAATTGACCACGAATCGTCGCTGTGATTTCCTCCGTAAACTTTTTCCCAGTTTTTATTTCCATTTCGGTCCAGCTTAATTATATAAATTTCATTAGAACCTGTACTGAATGAACTTGAGCGCCCCGCTACTACACACCCCCCATCCGGTGTCATTGCAATACACCGCGGTATATCCGTTAATTCGCCGCCGAATGTTTTCTCCCAGACTTTATTTCCCCGTTCATCAAGCCTAATGACATAATAATCATAGCCGCCCGCACCAAAAGAGCTGGTCTGCGCAGCAACGAAGTAGCCCTTGTCAGCAGCCTGCTTTATTGAATACGCCCGGTCACGGCTACCTCCCCCATAGGTCTTCTCCCAGGTTATCAACGGCTGTTTTTTTTTGCAGGAAGAAATAAAAACCACGGCGCATAGTATGACCAGAATCAAAAATGCCGGTGTTTTAATAAAATTAAGAGTAAACTTTACCATTTTTTCCTCCTTTTTTAATAAGCTTTATCAATATGATACTTAATGAAATTAAACATAAACTTTATTAATTAAAAAAACCGCCCGCAGGTTGAATTACCCGCGTGCGGTTTTTATACTTATAAAACGGCTTAAAGCATTGATGATGATCAGCCAGCCCACCCCCATCATTTTAGCCCCCTTGGTTTTAATGCCTACGCGTGTGCGCTGGCACTATATTATATTCTTCTATTCTAAATTATAAAAATTTGCAAACCATTTTCAAGAATTAATTATTCCTCTCAGACAGCAATTTTTAAAAGCTTATCAATACTCAGTGGCCTCAGCATTTCATTGACACGCTCTTAATTTTTTCATATCCTACCCCTGTCAGTTTATAAATTCAGGGTTAGGAGCGCAGTCCCATGTTCACACCTGAACCAACTTCTGCCTTAACATTTTTGCCCAAATCGAATTCCCCTTTCATCCCCGTTGATAATGGTGAAAACAGGGGGCAAAAGCAATTTATCAGTTGAAAGCCTATATAGGAACACTATCAGTCTGTTGTAAACGTGTCATTTTGAACGCAGTGAAGAATCTTAATGTTGCTCTTGAAATGATATTTTTCCTATGCTCTGCGATTAATTATTGGCCTCATTTAAAACTCGAACAGGGGGTAGCGTATGAAAACAAGAAAAAAGTATAGGTTAGTTAGCTGGTGTTTGTGTCTCATGATCGTTGGCATGCTATTGCCGACCTTAGCATTATCGCAAACCGAACCGTGCAGCGTTGAGGTCATCGCAACCTGCGACGGTAGCACTAATTGCAGCGGCATTTTATCCGGGGGGACAGACATAAAAAATACTGGAACCGCAGCGATAACCTGTCAGGTGGTTGTCACTTCAGGCTCTGGTGCGGTAGGTGAAGAAATAACGTTATTGCCACAGCAGCAGAGCGGTTCGGGACTTTGGATGGCTGTGCCCATAGGCGATATCCCGTTCTGGGAGTTTCACCCCATTACCGAATCCGGAATAAGTAAGGCAGACTGTTATGTGACAGATAATCCGGCAATAACCTGCTCGGACTTTAAAGAGTGGGAATGTTCTGCGACCTGCGACATAACGCCTGTTGCGGTTGACATTAAGATAAACTCTATCAGTTTGAAAAGAAAAGGGCTTTTGCCGGTCGTGGTTATGGGCGCTAATGATTTTGATGTTACGACTGTTGACCCTGCCACTATTCGTCTGTGGCGAGATGGTGTGCGAAGCATGGTTGCGCCGCTCCGCTGGAATAATAATAAGAATAATCTATGGCTGAAGTTTGATAAAGCCGAGGTGGTGGACACATTGCGACTGGGAACTTTTGCCGGGCAGGAAGTCCGATTGATAATAACCGGCAGACTCACTTATGAATTCGGCAGAATGCCTTTTATGGGCACGGTGGTTACAACGGTGGTGCAATAGTCAGAAAAAAACGTGGCCCCGTGTTATTCTTCTTTATTCGAAGGCGTTGAGATAAACGGTTTGTGACAACTCGCCAAACTTCTCCAGTCCCTTGAGCTTTAGCCCAAACTCTATGGATTGGACCACGACCTGAATGCTATCCAGTGTCGCCGAAAAAGCGTGCACCGCGTCAGCGGCATCCTGAAGCGGATAATAAACTGAGGCAGCAATATCCAAGTATTCGCCAAGCGGTTGAAGGATGCTCTGCAAGGCGGCCAGGCCATCTGCCCACAGTTGTATGTCGCGCTGTTTTTCCAGCGCACCCCACGCGACATCCTGGGCGTCTCCGATAGCCGACCGGAAATTACGAAACAGGGTGTTATAGACCAGGCTGCGCCACTGCCAGCGGTCGAAGTCCTGCGCGTGAGTTGCTGCAATGGCCTGCACCCGAGTGAAACTCTGCGACAGTGCCGTCTGAAAATCATCCACAAAGCGATCGCGTAAGAAGATGTTATACACCGCGTATTTTATCAATACCGCGGTGACCTCGTCTATGTTGAGAGCCGAGACCCGCTTTCCGTTTTTCAGCTCGGGCACCGCCATCTTTGCAATTTCGCGGAAAAACCCCAGCACAAAATCCGAAAAGTTCTCGGGGACACCGCGTTGCTCAAGCTCATCGCTCCACTTGGCAAATATGCTGTCTATAGCCGTTAGTATTTGCTCCCGGCTGTAGGCAGAAAGCATTTGACCCGTGGCTTCTGCCCAGGTTTTTAGCCGTTCACTAAAATTCTCAAACTGCACCCCCCGCCACATCACCTGAACCAGATCTTTAAGCAACGGTTTAAGAGCCCTTTCCACGGCATTTTCCATAGGCAATCGTGTAAAAACATCCTGCACTGTTTTTTCGGAAACGGAATCAATGGCACTGTCTATGAAAAGCTGCAGGCTCAGCTTTTGGGCTGCGCCCCAGATCAGATCCAGGTTGTGCTCTTCGCTGTCATCGGAAAACTCCCAGTCATGATAGAGCTCAACACCGGTATCGATCATCGTGGCCACAGGATGCCCGGTCTCGATGCCAGTCGCGGCCATGATTTTCTGTTTCATCAGATAGACCAGTTCGTAGAAGAATTCATCCGTCAGGTAGTCAGTCAGTTGTTTGAGGAGCGCTTCTACACCACTGATTATTACTTCCGCCTGTCCCTCTGTTGCAAGATCAAGCGCCGCTCTGAAACCTGCAGCAGCCAGTGCCTCTTTCCAGCTCTGCTCGGTAGAACCCTGAAGGTTTCTTATCTCCTGCACCAGCCGGCCTATCTGCAGAATGATATTCTGAAAGTCTTCCACCGCCCGCTGGGCCTCGAGTTGACTGTATTCGTTCAGGTTCGCATAACCTCCCAGCACCAGTGTCAAATGCCTGAGCGCGGCTTGTTCGCGCCAGTTCATGCCGTCGCAGAGAATGCCTCCGCCGCTGCAATTATACAGCCAGTCGTTGATCTCGCCGACTATGCTCCGGTACGGTGATCCGGACAAGCGCCAGTCTTCAAGGTCGTGAAGCAGGCCGGCCAGCACTGCTTCATCTGCTGTCCGATCCGCGGTCTGCACGGTAAGCGTCAGGCTCGTCCCTTCCGGAGGCACCTCAAAGCTCAGCCGCGCGATCGCGCGAAGGTTTGAAAATCCCATCTTCAGCGAGCCGTAGTCGGTTACCAGCAGCACATAGCGCTGCGGCACAAGATCCGTGAACACAAGCGCGCCTGTTTCATCAGGATAAGCCTGATGATAGAGAGCGTCTGTCGCGCGGCCGGCACGCTCGACATACAGCCAGCCATATGCCTCGATAAAAGGATTTCCCTCTTCGTCAACAAGCTGAATTTCGGCGGTGGCAGTAGGATGGCTTGCCGGTTTCTGGTAAGAGGCTGAAAGTGACTGCCCGGGATTCTCCGGGTCTTTGACCGATATGGATATCTTATAGTCGTATTGGTCAAGAGCGCCGGGTATATCATCGCGGTCAATGACCGGAAACCAGCACATCATATACAATGAATCCTTGAGCGGTGAGGTGGTGAGCGCCAGTTTCTCCCACAGCTTATCCGCGGTAAACGGCCATGTGAGTTTGGTCGCTTTTTTTTCGTCTGACCAGCGCAGCTCGCTGAGCCCTGAGCCTTCAATGCCGTACGCCGGGTTTCCCGTCTCGCCCGCGCGGGGATTTTTATCCGGCTGCCAGTAATACTGAATGTCGGGAGCCGTATGTTCGAACACCGCGTAATAAAGCTCAATGCCGTCAGCCTCAAGAAACTGTTCGACCGCAGAGCGCGTTGCAATACTGGCATCAATCGAGTACCAGAAGGTCCCGTACACCGTTTGGGGGACAATGTCGGTCAGGATTACCGCCACCCTGCGGGCGTCGGGACGAAAGCCCAGGTAGTGGGTAAACAGCAGCGCATCATAAGCGCAGGTGGGATCCCACCAGTCGCCTTCGGTGTGCAGAACCGAATCGATTTTTTCCGGAATGAGGTCAATCTGCTCCGGGCCGCAGAAATCAAAGTATTGTGGCCCATCCGGTGTCTCGCCGAAATTTACCCCGGCAACTCGGAAATCAATATGCTCGGTTGCGAGTTGCTGCACAAAATGCTTTACTTCACCCCGAACATCAGTTCCGTCATCGTCAAAAGACCCGGTGCGGTCAGCCAGAAAAACAATATCGAGCTTTTCAGAGCCGACTGAGCGTTCAAAAATGCCGAGATCGTAGGCTCGCCAGCCGGATTGTTCCTTGAGCGGAATGAACTGCTGCGCGACCACCGCGCCGTCGCTGATGCGCACCATGGATTCGGTGATTTCAAAATCATCGTAACCGAGGCCCGTGACCGCTCTGCCGCTGCCGTCGGCAACACTCACCGCGCACCATTGTTGATAGTCATAGTGGTAATCATACTGTCCCTGCTCGCGCACCACAAAACGGCTCTGAAAAAAGGCGCGGTCAGGCCGTAAATCGCCCAAATTAAACTGTTTAGCGGCCGGAATCACAACCTGCTGATTAAATATTGGTTTGCCCTGGACTGAAATGGTAAGCCGATGCTCGCCAGCCACAAGTTTAACCTGGAAGGCGCCGTCAGATTCAGAAACGGTCTCCACCGTACCGGAATCAAACGCTACGGCAGCGCCGGCAACTTCCATACCGGCAGTATCAAGCACTCGCCCGCTTACCCTGACGTTATAAGGGAAAAATTTACAGGCCGAAAATAAAAAAACGGTTAATAAACAGGTTAAAATGCATTTCTGAAGGTAAAAAGTTTTTGGCATGGTAAATCGGTCATCTCTGAGTATACATATTTCCTATCACGTTTCATAAAAAAAACAATTAAAGTGAATTACCCCGCCTACAAGGCGGGGCATCAAAAATTTTAAAACATCTTT
>CAZQKW010000078.1:0-11886 GCA_964594075.1 uncultured Thermodesulfobacteriota bacterium
ATGCCTCATACTCTTGGTCAGGGGCCATCACTAAACTTTAGAACAAAGCCTAAAATTAAATGCAAGTCATCTATTTGCTGGACTTTCCTCAAAGTTATCCATGAAATTCAGCCAAACGGCATTTGAGTAAATTAAACCGAGTGGTGAGCAAACTAAAAAAATATAATCAGCGGATGAGCATGTTTTTGCGGTAAAGAAACCTTCGGGTGATTCTCCACTCGCATCAATAGAGTATTGTAAAAAAATCCTATGATATGAATAATTGAATCGCGCGCCGTTTTATGGTACATATAGCTCTTCGCGCAATAAGGGCACGTTGCTGAAATAATAATTCCCGTGACCTTCTGTGTTATTGGCAGCGTCCTGCACTTATCTCCAGCTGCTACGAAACACTGGTTAACAATATGAAGCCATAGAGTTGGCAAACGAATTTTTGGGGCTTCCAGTGTTGAATGCTTGACATTGCATGTCTTGGCTGATGGAGAAGGAATGAAAAAGGCATTATTGTTTTGTTTCATAGTATTTGTATTAATGGCGGGGTGCTCTGCAGAAGAAGTAAAAAAACTATATTATCCCAGCGGAAAACTCAAATCAGAAATGCGTTATAAGCAGGGGAAGCTGCACGGAGTAACCAGAGGATATTATGAGAACGGGAAACTAAAGGCAGAGGCGGTTTTTAAAGAGGATAAACTGGTGTCAGCAGCGTGTTATGATGAACAGGGCAATTCCATTGAATGTCCCCCATTCAATGAGCGAAAAGAAGGCGAGGATTAGTGAGGCTTATTCTCTGCCGGGCTATACCCTTACAGATTAATCAGTTGCCGGGAGTTCTATGAGCAATAAAACATTATGTCTTATAGCAATCCTGATACTGGTGGTGATATTTTATTTTTTTCTTCCCTCAATAATCAAGTATGTGTCAGATTTTAATATGTCTTATTTCAGATAAAATATTGTGTGTCCAAGAGTAACACATCACGGGTGATATATGGCGCGGCAAAAACAGAGATTATGGGATTTCCATCAAAAAAAGAAGAGCTCCGGCATTTCGCCACAAACGACCGAAAAAATTCTGATGGTGGTAACGGCGGTCGTTTTGGGGGGCTTTGCGCTGTACTTTTCTGCAAAATTGATTTCCATCCTATTAGATTAACGCATCTTAATCGCTTACCGTATTATCGTCCCCACCCGCACCAGTTAAAAGATTGTTTAATTGTCGCAGCATATGCGCATAGTGCGTCCCTTTCCAGTAGATTTTTTTGCAGCACGGGCATTGTGAAAATTCAGCGCTGGTGTTTAAAACATATTCAGGCACGTTCCCCTGTGCCGCTATTTTATCAATGGAGACAAGGCGTTCATTGCAGAGCAGGCAGCGAGAAAAAAAGTTTTTCTGATCAAGACTGAGGGCAAAATGAGTTAAGACGTCCCGCAGTTGTTCAGCGGGATAATTGCTTTTTACAAAATAGACACCTGCTGAAGAGGCTTCGCGGGGCATTTCTGTGCGCCTGGTCAATATTATACGGCCCTCCGCGCGTGCTTTTGCAATAAGCGGTGGAAGCGACCGACCCCGGCTATAGGCAGCGTCAATACCCGCCATGCGCAGGTAGGCGGCAAGTTTGCCCAACATCGCGTCGCAGACAAATCTCATAACGCGGATTTCCGGTAATACCCGCGGCACCTCAAGCGTTTCGCCACAGCAGCGGCAAGCCGGTAAAATTCGTGCACTGACAGCGTTTCTCCCCGCCGTTGAGCAGCAATGCCTGCCTCGCCAAGAGCAGCCTGCATCGGTGACTCCGGCACAGCCCAACGGGAGGCAAGTTTTTTCAGGCAGTTGTATATGGTTTTTCGCCGGGGTGCCAGTGCCGCAGCGGCCAGATCTCTGAACAGCTTCTCCTGCGGATCATGCCATGATTTTTCAGGAACTGGGTTTACCCTTAGCACTGTGGAGTCAACCATCGGTTGCGGGTAAAAGTACGCAGCCGGGACATCACATAAGAAGGCAATGGTAGCATAAGCCTGCATATAAATTGAAAGCAGACCATACGCATCGTCGCCCGGTTGCGCTGTGAGACGGCTGCAGAAATCTTTCTGCACCATAAACACTGCGTGTTGGATGCAATCCGATTCCTCAAGAATTTTTATAAAAAGGGGCGTGGTGATCCCATACGGGATATTGCCAACCAGGATCGCTTTGGTGTTTTCCCCCAGCAACGATGAAATATTCAGGCGTAAAATATCTGCCGTAACAACGCGAACGCTTTTTGGAGACAACGCCTGCGCGCGCAAAAAATCTGCCAGCCGCGTATCAATCTCAACAGCGATGACCGTACCTGCGACTTCTGCCAAAAAGACGGTTAGCGCGCCGAACCCAGCCCCGATTTCAACAACCGTATCCTGATCAGTGATGTTGCATGCGGAAACAATTTTTCGCGCGGTTTGTTCATGGATGAGAAAATGTTGGCCGCGGCTTTTGCACGGTCTGATCGGCAATGACTGAATTATGCGCACCGAGGGAAACATCAAACTCTATAAAATAGTGCCCGGGTTGATTTCACATGAACTGCCGGCGCGGCAACACTACCCACCGGCTGTATGGGTGGGGAAATGGGGCAACAGTCGCTCATAGGTTTTTTCCAGATGCTCTGATATCACATTGGTTTTGCCAATTATCGGCATAAAGTTGGCGTCCCCCTTCCATCGTGCGACAATATGGAAGTGAAGGTGTCCTTCAGCGCCCGCACCGGCAATTTTACCTAAATTGGCGCCGAGGTTAAACCCGTGTGGCTTCAGCGCTTTCCGCAGGGCATTCATTGCCAGTTTAATCAGGTCAAATAAATCAACGATCTCATCGCAAGACAGTTCCGACAGGTCTTTCAGGTGCCGTTTTGGTATCACCATGAGATGGCCTGGGGCATACGGGTATTTATTCATAATAACCAGGCCGTGGGTACTTTCATACAGGATAAGGTTTTTCCTTTTATAGTTTTTGGTCTTTTTATAGCAGAAGATGCAGGAACGCGGTTTTTTGTTGAGTATGTATTTAATTCTCCACGGTGCCCATAACGTTTCCATAACAACCCCACTGTGTATGCTCATAGCGGTTAGCTGACAGCCGTCAGCATTAACTTAAAGCTGAATTAAATTGAGGTCACCCCATGCACCCAGATGGTCGTCCTTTATGATGAGAATTGCTTCAATGCCCGATATTTTTTTCCCGGCGTCAATTGCATGCCCGATGTCGGCGCTTTGTTTGACCAGATTGCCGATGGCGGTTGCCGCTGCATCGGAGAGGCTGGCACAGGGAGATATCACCGTTACCGCATCCGCAGTCCCGAAACTGAGCGATGGCCCCACAGTGCCTGATGAGGTGCAGATACCTGTCGGACGGTCATGTCGCGACAGTTTAATTCCAATGCGGTTGCTCAGAGGGGAGTTGCCGGCAAAAATGCCAATCGTTACCTCCCGGCTTACTTGTAAAAAGATATCGCCCCCGTTTTCCACAATAACTTCGCGGCACGTATGTAGTATATGCTTTCCCGTATATTCCGCAACGGCGCCAGCCACGGCAGCCATCGGTCCCACGCCGGCTTCTGTAGCAGCGCGCAGCATATCCTGGACAATAGCCGGCGCAAATTGATCCGGAGGCAGCGGCGCAAGGCTGGTCATAAACGCCGGTTTATTCCGGCTATACTGTTCAATGGCAAACCGGGCATTCAGAACCGCCTCTCGGGCTTCGCGCTCTGCATGGCGGGATGCGGTTATAAACAGGTCGGTCTCTTTTATAGTTACGGTGAAAGAAACAAGGCCTTCGGTTTTCGCATACTGCCGGTATGTTCGTGGCTCATAGACCATGTATGCCTGTGCCGTGGTGATACACTAGAACCGCAGCAGTTAGACCGAAACAACACAATTTTTTCCCAAAACCGATTCAATTTCGCTGATACATAATTGCGAAGGATTAATACCATAGTTTTTGCCGAGACGGATAACGGTTTCGCTGCTGTCGGGAATGATAATATGAATAAAAACCTGGGATTTGCCGGGATTGTTTTTAACAATGGTCCGGAGCTTCTCTATTTCCTCGGTGCCGATCTTGCTGATTAAACATTTCACATGAATATCGCCGCTCAGAGCAACGCCCGCCTCCTCAAGGGGTATAATTTCATTAACGATAATATTGCGCTTTGTTTCCCCCTCTATCGTCAGCTTGCCCTTAATGAGCAGGGGTTTTTCGCTTTTCAACAGCGCCGCAACGCTCCGGTAGAGATCGGAAAAGATGGTGAGCTCAATGGAGCCGGCGAGGTCTTCCAGCGTCACAAACGCCATAATGTCGCCTTTTTTTGTTTTGATCTCTTTCAGGCTTTGCACCACCCCGCCCATAACCACATCCTTTTCCTCCTCAGTGGTGTGTGCTTCAGTGCTATCCATCGTGGTAAACCGCTTCAGCATATCGAGCATATGGTCAAGTGGATGTCCGGAAATATAAAAGCCGAGGCACTCTTTCTCAAAGGCGAGTTTTTTTTGCTTTTCCAGCTCGGGAATGTCCGGATAGCGAATGAGTTCCATCTCATCGTCGCCGCCGTTATCTTTGAGACGGGTAAAAATGCTTAATTGGCTGTTGGCATTTTCGCGCTGCAGGGTCTGGGCTTTGTCCATCACTTCATCCATGACCGCCAGCAACTGTGAACGCCATACTCCCAGCGAATCAAACGCGCCGCATTTAATCAGGCTTTCCACCACCTTCTTATTTACTTTGCGCAGATCAACCCGCTTGCAAAAATCAAGCAAAGAATTAAATGGCCCTGATGCTTCCCTGACCGCAGCGATTGCTTCAATCGCGCTGACCCCGACATTTTTTACCGCTGCCAGACCGAAGCGAATCCGGTTACCGTCAACCGAAAAATCGCGGCTGCTGGCATTGATGTCTGGCGGCAGCACTTCAATGCCGCGCTCTCTGCATTCTGCGATATGTTTGACCACTTTGTCAGTGTTTTCCATTTCACAGCTCAATAGGGCAGCCATGAATTCAACCGGATAATGCGCTTTCAGATAGGCAGTTTGATAGGCGATGGCCGCATAGGCGGCGCTGTGCGATTTATTAAAGCCGTATTCTGCAAACTTTGTCATGCGCTCATAAATCGTTTGTGCTTTATGCTGCGGGATTTTATTTTTTTTCGTCCCTTCCAGGAACTTCTCTCTCTGTTTCAGCATCTCCTCTGATTTTTTCTTGCCCATGGCGCGGCGCAAAATATCGGCATCGCTCAGGGAAAAGTTTGCCAGCGTGCTGGCGATTTGCATGACCTGTTCCTGATACAGGATAACGCCGTAAGTATCTTCCAATATTTCTTTGAGTTGCGGCAGTTCATACTTGACGGATCCTTTGCCGTGTTTGCTGCGGATGAATTCATCTACCATGCCGCTGCCCAGCGGGCCCGGACGATAGAGCGCAAGCAGCGCGATGATTTCGTCAAAATTTTCCGGACGCAGCCGCTTGATGAGATCTTTCATGCCAGCGCTTTCAAGCTGAAAAATGCCATCGGTTTCGCCCGAACACAACAGTTCGTAGGTCTTCTGGTCGTCAAGCGGCAGGCGGTTGATGTCCAGCGGCGCGTCGGGATATTTTGCGTTGATCAGTTTGATCGCCTCGTGAATAACGGTCAAGGTCTTGAGACCCAGAAAATCAAATTTAATGAGGCCGATTTTGCCCACCTCGTTCATGGGAAACTGGGTTATCACTTCGCCCTTCTGGCCGCGATAGAGCGGAAGATAATTTACCAGCGGGGCGTCAGATATGACGATCCCTGCGGCATGGGTTGATGCGTGGCGCGGCAGGCCCTCAAGAGCGCGTGAAAGATTGATGAGGGTGTCCACCTGCGGATCTTTCTCCATGAGCTCTTTGAGTTTTGGTTCCTGCATCAGCGCCTGATCAATAGTGATATTCAGCACATTGGGAATCAACTTGGCAATGCGATCAACATCCTTATAGGGCATGTCAAGCGCCCGGCCCACGTCTCTGATCACGGCGCGTGCCTGCATCTTGCCGAAGGTTATGATTTGAGCAACATTGTCCGCGCCGTATTTGGCGCTTACATACTCAATAACCCGGTCTCTGCCGTCCATGCAGAAGTCAATGTCAATGTCAGGTGGGCTCACCCGCTCGGGATTCAAAAAACGTTCAAAAAGCAATCCGTAGGCCAGCGGGTCTATCTCGGTAATTTTCAGCGCATAGGCTACCAGGCTTCCTGCTGCGGAGCCTCTACCGGGCCCGACCGGTATGTTGTGGGTTTTTGCATAATTCACGAAATCCGCTACGATGAGAAAGTATGACACAAAACCGGTCTTTTCAATCATGCGCAATTCCTGTTCAAGACGCTGGCGGTAGTCTGCGGCGCGCTGTTCAAAGTCGTGCGGCGATCTCGTCCGCAACTCAGCCAGTCGTTCTTCAAGCCCGGTGCGCGCTAATGTTTCAAAATACTGATCAATGGTTGTCCCCGGAGGCGGCGTGAAGGGAGGGAATTTGTAGTCATAGAAGGAGAATTCAAGATTGCACTGCTCGGCAATGACGATGGTGTTTTTCAACGCTTCAGGCGCATATGAAAAAGCGCGTTGCATTTCCGCCGGCGATTTAAAGTAAAACTGATCGGTGGAAAAGCGCATGCGGTCTGAAGAATTAATGGTCTTGCCGGTTTGGATGCAGAGCAGAATCTCATGGGCTTTTGCGTCCTGTTGATTCAGATAATGGCAATCGTTTGATGCCACGATTGGCAGCGATAGTTTGCGCGATATCTCCAGCAGTCCCTGATTGACTTTCTTTTGCTCCTCAAGGTTATTTTCCTGTAATTCCAGGTAGAAATTGCCTTCCCCGAAGATGCTGCGGTATTCATCGGTTGCGGCATATGCCTGCTGCATATTGTTGGCAATGATGGCGTGTGGGATTTCGCCGTGCAGGCAACTGGTAAGGGCAATCAACCCGTCATGATACCTGCTTAGCAGTTCTTTATCAATACGCGGGCGATAGTAAAAGCCCTCAAAATATCCGGCGGTAACGAGCTTGATTAAATTCTGATAACCGGTTTTATTTTTTGCCAGCAACAACAGGTGGTGGGATGTTTCTTTGGCGCTGTGGGCTTCCTTGTCAAATCTGCTGCCCGTTGCCACATACATTTCGCAGCCTATTATGGGCTTGATGCCATGCTGGAGCGCCATTTCATAAAACTCAATGGTTCCAAACATGTTGCCGTGGTCAGTCATGGCAAGAGCCGGCATGCGGTATTCGTTTGCTTTACGAAACAGGTCGTCAAGCCGTATGGCGCCATCCAGCAAACTGTATTGGGTGTGCAGGTGAAGGTGAACAAATTCAGCGTGCTTCATACTTTGAGCTGCAACAAAGAAAAGGTCGGTGTCTTTAAATTATGCAATGGTAATCGATGTCCTGTTTTGTAATGTCTATCACATTCGTCATTTTTTTTCTATTTTAAACTGGCGCTCTATTTTTTTCCTTCTTGACTCAGCAAAGGGCTTTTCCTATACTGCACCTTCAAAATTTGAACCAGATTGAATCATGACGCAGGCATCTGAAAACATGAAGAAGAAAAACATAAAATCAGTAATACGAAGCATCGCTGTTATGCTGTATGTCGTGCTTTTTTTGTGGCGCAATAATGCCGTTGCCGAAGAATTCATCAGGGAATTAAAGCAATATCCCTATAATCTTTACCATACCACGGTCATCGGCTCACCGACATGGGCGGAGATTAAACACAAGGATACCCTGCTTGACGTTGCGCGCCGTTTTGATTTGAGCTACTATAACGAGCTTGAGTTTATCTATCCGCACATTGATGAATGGATTCCCCCGGTTGGAAGGCACCTTGCTATGCCCACCATCTGGATTGTGCCGCCCACCAAACACGAACAACTGGTCATAAACCTTCCGGAGCAGCGCCTTTACTTCTTCAATAAGGCTGCAGGCACAGTCCAGACCTATCCCATTGGCATAGGGGATGAAGGATGGGAAACACCGATAGGTGTTTTTCATATACAGGACAAGCGGCCAAACCCGTCTTGGTATATACCCGAGTCGCTCCAGTCAAAATACGGTATGAAGGTCATGCCGCCGGGACCTGACAACCCGTTAGGGGACTATATGATGAAATTTTCAGCAGGGGCCTATGGCATTCACGGGACAAATATCCCGTGGGGAGTTGGCGGACTGGTCAGTCATGGCTGTATTCGTATGTATCCGGAGGACGTAAAGGTACTTTATCCGCAGGTAAAGATTGGGACAAAGCTTGAAATTATGTACGAACCGGTAAAGATTGGTGTGCGCAATAATTGCATTTTTGTTGAGGCGCACCCGGACATTTATCTGCGCATTCCTAATTATCAGCGCTATGCCATGGATAAACTAAAACAAACGCCATTTGTGGACAAGGTAGATATGAAACGGTTTCAGCTTGCAATTTTTTTACAGAATGGCATTCCCACCGAAATTACCCGTGCGCCCTTGGGGGACTATGCTGAGCGCACGATATTAAATTCAATGTTGCAATAAGATACCAACGATGTGTCTTAATCCTGGCAGCGGTCAACCTGCTATTTTATAACTATATAAATTTTCAAGTTTTTATTACATTTCTGCAAGAAAATCAGTAAAAGAATTTGCTTTTTTGTTAAAAAAATGCTAAAAAATAACTTGATTTTTGACTAAGAATGATTATACTTTACCTGCGAAAGAAAAAAGTAAAGAAATTTCAATGTAAAGCATAATTACGGGAAGACGGGAGGTGAGTGAGCGGGTTACCATTACATATAAAGCTAAGGCATCATGTTATATTATTAACCAACCAAACCATCTATCAACTAAATAAAGGAGGAACGAGAGATGAAAAAAATTTTAGCAATTATTTGTGTTGTGGCCTTTGTATTCAGCCTGAGTGCATGTTGCTCACTGAAAGAAGTCCGCAAATTACAGGATGAGAGCAAACAGGTGCTCAGCAAATGCGAAGCTGCTGCAGCCAAAGCTGATGATGCGGCTATGAGAGCCGAGAAGTCGGCCGCCAAAGCAGAGGAAATGGCAAATAAAGCCGAGGCGATGGCTGACAAGTGCGAGCAGATTTTCAAAAAGAGAATGAAAAAGTAACGCGCTCATTGGAAACGTAAAAAAAGGCCGGTTTTGTGAAACCGACCTTTTTTTATGCCCGGTAAAAGAGACAGATTTATTTTAATTGCATTTACGGGGGTGTTTGATACGGGAGTTATATGTATAGCGGTGCTCGAGTCATCATTGCCAATCAACCCCCTCTTATAATTCAGCGAGGCAATAACCGGCAGGTAGTGTTTGCGCAGGAACAGGACTACACCTATTATGTTGAGGCAAAAAACTTTTCGTCGCACGGCGTGCGGCAGTGAAATGAGGGTAACGTCTTAGGGGTTCACGGTCATAATCTTTTTTGCGATTGCGGGATATTTAGCGATGAATTTCAGCTCCTCTTCGGTAAGGGGCTTTTGCGTGTGCACATTCGCAAACCGCACCAGATCCAAAATCTCCCGCGCCTCCTTTTCGTCTTTAAATACAATATCCAGCTTGCCAAAGACATGCTGAAAGCCTTTAATGCCGCCATATTCGCCGGTGGTTATCTTTCTGCCGGTTTCCAGAAATTCAAGCTGCCCGCGGCCCAGTTCCTCGCAGTCATACAACTCATAATTGCGCCGATCCTTTAATGCACCGTCAGCATGAATACCCGATTCATGGGCAAATGCATTGTCACCCACGCCCACCTGAAATACCGGTATCGGCAGGCCAAATGAATAGGCGGCATACTTGGCAAGCTTGTATGATTTAGTCAGGTCAATTTTTACCAGACACCCGCCATAGTTTTTTTCAAAGCCGCTTGATTTGGTCAGCGCCAGTATTACCGACAGCATATCCGCATTGCCGGCCCGTTCGCCCACGCCGTTGACCGTGGTATTGATGTAGGCGTCCTGACCGCCGTCAATGCAGCCCTTTGCAGCCGCCACCGAACAGGCCACCGCCATACCCAGATCATTGTGGCAATGCAGCTCGCACGGGATACGGCACTGTTCAACGATTGACTTTATTCGTTCATACACGGTAAAGGGATCGTCATAGCCCAGGGTGTCGCAATAACGAATACGGTCTGCGCCGTTTTCCCGGGCGCGCTGGGAAAACTCGATTAAATAGGAAATGTCAGTCCGCGAGGCATCTTCGGCGTTGACGCCCACAGTTTCCAATCCCAGGTCTCTGGCGCATTTAAGCGCGTCTATCATCATGTCAATAATATCCTTGCGGTTTTTCTTGCCGCCGAATTTCCCCTGAATCATCTGGTCAGAAGTAGAAATGGAGATATTGATGTGTTTGAGTTTGGGCACCAGTTCCAGAGCTTCTTTAATGTCGGCAACAGTTGCCCGCGTCCAGCCGGCAAGCCGCATCGGGGCGAGCACGCCCATTTCCGCAAGCTCAAGATTGGCGTTGATGTAGTTGATTTCATGCCGGGTATTGGGAAATCCAATCTCTGACTGAAACACGCCCATTTCATTGAGCATCATATTCAGAATGGTTTTTTCGAGTTTTGCAAGTCCCAGCCGCGATGTCTGCACGCCGTCGCGGTTGGTTACATCAAGAATATAAATTTTATGTGTATTCATAGTTTTCGCTCCTATTATAAAAAATGCAATATGCGGTCTGCCATTTCTCTGGTTCCGACCGGCTGACGGAGGTTCAGGTCCTTGGTAACATATTGACCTTCCCGCACTACTTTTTCAACTGCAGCCTGCAGCCTTTCAGCGGCAGGGAATTCGCCTAAATGCCTGAGCATCATGACTCCTGCAAGAATCAAGGCGCAGGGGTTCATCTCATTTTTCCCCGCATATTTTGGTGCTGAACCATGAACCGCTTCAAAAATAGCACAGTTATCGCCGATATTAGCGCTGGGCGCCATGCCTAAGCCGCCGACCAGACCGGCGCACAGGTCGGAAACGATATCACCATACAGGTTCGGCGCAAGCAGAATATCAAATTTTTGCGGAGCTGATACTAACTGAAAACACAGGTTGTCAATAAAGATATGCTCCAGCTCAATCTGGGGAAAGGAGTAAGAGACATTCCGTATTTCTTCAAAAAACAGTCCGTCGGTATATTTCATGATGTTTGACTTGGTGACCGCGGTAATTTTAGTCCGCTTGTTGCGGAGTGCAAAATCAAAGGCAAACTGGGCAATCCTTCTGGTGGCCGTGCGGGAAATGGGCTTTAGACTTATCCCCGAATCCAGCGGAATATCCCGGTCCAAAATCTTTTTTACCAGATCAATAAGTTCGCGGGTTGTGGCATCATGTTCTTTAAATTCAATGCCGGAATACAAATCCTCGGTATTTTCCCGGATTATAACCAGGTCAACGTCCTGCAAAGCGCATTTGAAACCAGTGATGGTTTTGCACGGGCGAATACAGGCATACAGGTCAAAATGGTGCCGTAATTGCACATTGACGCTTCGATAGCCTGAGCCTGCCGGTGTTGTCAACGGCCCTTTGAGCGCCACTCGGTTTTTTTCAATAGAATCAAGCACCGCACGGGGCAAGGGCGTGCCGTGTTTTTCAAAGCTGTGCAGGCCGGCTTCTACAACTTCCCAGTTGATGGAAACCCCGGTTGCATCAATGCAGCGCCGCGCTTCTGTAGCAAGTTCAGGGCCGATGCCGTCACCCGGGATAAGCGTTACGATATGCGTCATATCAGTTCCTAAGTGTTTTATGAGATGCATTACTGTAACAGATTTTTGAGTGCTTTTGAAGAGGTTCAAAAAAGTGACAGATTTAATTTATGAAAATTCAAAACTTGAATACCCCGCTTTGTAAGCGGGGATGAAAAGT
>CAZQKW010000079.1:0-10853 GCA_964594075.1 uncultured Thermodesulfobacteriota bacterium
TGCGCTTTTTCGAGCAGCGCTTTTTCTTCGTCTTCAGAAACCCGAAAGTAGTTGATATCGACATCGAAAAAATCTGCCAAAGCCTGGACGATGTTAAATCCGGGATTCTTGGCGCGTCCGGTGCGCAGCTTCCAAAGATAGGCTCGGGTCAGCACGCCGTTGGTTCCCTGGATTACCTCTTCTTGTGTGTACTTTGATCCGTCCAGTTTGGTTTTCGTCTCGAAGAGCGTGTTGAGTTTCTTCGCGAAATCAATCTCCGTGTCAGTCATCTTTATCTCTTGCTACTACATGATATATTATTGGCGTGTTGTGTCTACTATAGTGCTATAGTTTACCACAGGATTTGCATCCGATGCAAGGGGGGATTTGGCGATATTTGGGTTAAGTTACCTTAATAATTAGAGGAAAAGGCGCGAGTAGGAATGGCGCACAATAGGTTTTGTGGGTCAGGGTTTGCAGGTAATCACGGTCAATCAAAGTAAAATACAATCAATAAGAAAATAAAATCCTGACACACAACAACACGTATCAATTTGTGGGGCGGATCAAGAAAACAATTCGGCTGTTAGTTCTGACACTCAATTTCTGACATTAATGCAAGTTTTAGGACTTGGGAGCGGTTGACAAACCTATAATAAAATGCAACAATAGATACTAACCACTCTCAATCTCCCCACGACGGGGGCAATTATCAGGGTTCGCAGAAAGCGAAGGCCCCAATATGGAAAATACACAGTCGGATATCTTGACCGTGGATGAAGCTGCGGAATTGCTTAAAATTCCACGATCTTCTGTCTATAAGCTAGCCCAGCAAGGAAAAATTCCCGCGCAGAAAGTTGGTAGGCATTGGCGCTTCTATCGTCCAAAAATCGTCAAATGGATTGCTGGTGAATTGACTCAAAACAATATTGAAAAAGTAGCAGAGTGAGGATAAATAGTTGTTATCACCAACTCGTTTTTGTGAAACGATGGGGTAAATAAGTAATGTCCAAAGCTACTAACCGATTAATCCAAGGGCAAGTAGATGAAGCCAGAAGGAATATTGGCCTTACAACAATCATTGCGATTGCTGTTTCAAATTACCAGTATCTGCCGCGATTGACAGGGCCACAGCGAGATATCGAGTTGATCCAAGAGATCTTCATTGGAAACCCCACACTTAGGATTTATGAAGTAAACCAGTTCATTCCACTCATGGATCCAACATCAGCACAATTGCGACAGACGGTATTGGACTACGCAGTTGGTAGAGGATTCCGTGGGGATGTTGTTATCTTTTATTTCTCAGGTCATGGCAGTGTTCTTGCAGGCGGAGAATTTCTCTTATGCACGACGGATTCGAGAACCGGTGGCTTGGAAGGTGCTGGAGTTATCTCTACGAGTGCAGTTCTATTTAGAGATGTCGTTCTTGCCTTATCTTCTTGCGATGTTCGACCAATCTTTATCATTGATGCGTGCTTCAGTGGAACAACTGCTTTAGCTAATGGTTTTCAAATTGGGCAGATGGTTCAAAACGAAGTCTTTACTTTTGGAAATTCATATGGATTACTTTGTTCCAGCAGCGCTGAGGTCATGTCTAAAGACACACCTCAAGGGGGAGCATTCACTCTTAGATTTCATCAATCTGTTCTTGAAGGGTTAGGAGACGCGATTGGTCGGAATAAACCTCTTCTTACGATTAATGATATTGCTTCACCTTTGAACGATCATTTAGCACGAGATGGATACCCACTCCCCCGGTTATTTATTGGACCTCAACTACCAACAATTGCGCTCTCTAAAAATTCACAATACCAACCCGAAAGCGAAAGCTTTCCTCCATCATATAAACGAATTGTTGAAATTATTTGGGACGATGGCAATCCAAGAGAAGTACATATTGATGAACTCGGAGAAATTGTTGGCCGTGGAGCGTATTCAAATCATTCAAAGTTAAGTCGTCCTCCATGGGGATTACTTGAGGATGGTCAATCTGGTAGTTATCGCAGAATTACTGAGCGAGGTATATTGTTCATAAATGGGGAGTTAGCAATTCCGAAACGGATCATAAAAGAACCGCTTACCTGGGAATGGATTGCTGACCCTGATGCAGAAATGGTCTTCATCTCAGATATAGGCGACTGATGGCAAAATTAGAAGATCTCAAGCAAGGCACACAGGTTAAAGGGATCGATCCCACCGGTGCGGTTACCGTCATCAACGTTAGGTGGTTTGGTTCTGACGTTGTCGAGCTGACTTACCGGGATCAAAAAGGCCAGCCACACACCGAGCTGCTCTACCGCGATCGAGAAGCTGATCTGGATGTCTTAGAAGCCGGTGTCCCTTGGGCGTTCGACGCGGATGGCGAGCTCTTCCGCCTGGTTTCAGAAGCCTATCGCATCCGCATGGCATATTTATTCGACCCCTGGATGGCTGTGCACCTCTCCCTGGTCGAACCGCTTCCGCATCAGATATCCGCAGTGTACGGAGAGATGCTGCCGCGCCAGCCATTGCGCTTCCTCCTGGCGGATGACCCCGGCGCTGGCAAGACGATCATGACCGGCTTGTTCATCAAGGAACTGATGCTACGCGGCGACCTGGATCGCTGCCTTGTCGTTGCCCCCGGAAACCTGGTCGAGCAGTGGCAGGACGAACTTTACCAGCGCTTCCATTTACCTTTCGAGTTGCTCACCAACGACCGGATTTCGGCGGCTCGCACCGGCAATGCCTTACAGGAAATGAACCTGGTCATCGCCCGCCTGGATAAACTCAGCCGCGATGAAGAATTGCAAGCAAAACTGGCTCAAACTGAGTGGGATTTGATTGTGGTAGACGAAGCCCACAAGATGTCTGCCTCGGTCTTCGGCGGAGAGATAAAATACACCAAACGCTATCACCTGGGGCAGCTTCTTACTCAACGAGCCCGACATGTCCTATTTCTTACCGCCACACCGCACAACGGCAAGGAAGAAGATTTCCAGCTCTTCCTGGCGTTATTAGATTCAGACCGCTTTGAAGGTCGCTACCGTGAGGGTGTCCACGACACAGATGCCTCCGATATGATGCGTCGTCTGGTGAAAGAGCAGTTGCTTAAGTTCGATGGCACCCCCCTCTTTCCGGAAAGGCGAGCTTATACGGTGACTTACAAGCTCTCTGATTTGGAGGCAGCTCTCTACGAACAAGTGACCAGCTATGTACGGGATGAGTTCAACCGGGCGGAAAGTTTAGAGAGCGGGCGCAAAGGCACGGTTGGCTTTGCCTTGACGATCTTGCAACGCCGCCTGGCTTCAAGTCCAGAAGCGATCTACCAATCGCTGCGCCGACGAAGAGAACGTCTGGAAAGCAAGCTGCGCGAATCCCGCTTATTGAAGCGCGGCGCAGAAGCGCAATTGGAGATTCTTGCTGAAATACCGGTGATTGATGAAGACGCTTGGGATGACCTGGAGGATGCACCTGAAGACGAAGTAGAGCAAACCGCGGAACAGGTCCTGGACCTGGCGACCGCTGCCCGTAGCATTGCCGAATTGGAAGCCGAAATCCAGACCTTGCGAGAATTGGAGATCTTGGCGGAACGGGTAAGGCGCAGCGGCGTTGACCGCAAGTGGAATGAACTTTCGCGATTGCTGCAAGAACAAAGTGAAATGTTCGACGCTGGTGGTCAGCGACGCAAGCTGGTCATATTTAGCGAGCATCGAGACACACTTAATTACCTGGCGGAGAAAATTCGCAGCTTGCTTGGCAAGCCTGAGGCGGTTGTTACCATCCATGGCGGAATTCCCAGAGACCAACGCCGCGGCATCCAGGCGTCATTTGTGCAAGATAAGGATGTGCTGGTGTTGGTCGCCACCGACGCGGCAGGCGAGGGCATCAACTTGCAGCGCGCCCACCTGATGATCAACTACGATCTGCCCTGGAACCCGGTTCGTCTGGAACAGCGTTTTGGGCGCATCCACCGCATCGGTCAAACAGAAGTCTGCCATCTGTGGAACCTGGTGGCAGAAGAGACGCGTGAGGGCGATGTCTACATCCGTTTGTTGCAAAAGATCGAGCAGCAACGCCAGGCGTTGGGAGACGGGGTCTTCGATGTTCTCGGAAATCTCTTCCAGGAGGTCAGCCTGCGCAAGCTTCTGCTGGAGGCGATCCGCTACGGCGACCAACCTGAGGTACGCGAGCGTTTGTATCGAGCCGTGGACAACGCCGCCGATCAAAAGCGGGTGCGCGAGCTGTTGGCGGACTACTCACTGGCGCGCGACAGCTTGGATATCACCCAGGTGCAGCTCATCCGCGAGGAGTTCGAGCGCGCCCAGGCGCGCCGCCTGCAGCCCCATTTCGTAGCCGCTTTCTTCAAGGCAGCCTTTGAACGTCTGGGCGGCGCAATGTATCCACGCGAGTCCAAACGCTATGAGATCACACTCGTGCCGGCTGTGGTTCGGGAGCGCAGCCGCTTGATCGGATCAGGGATTGTGCTGCCGCGCTACGAGCGCGTCACCTTTCACAAAGAAGAGATCAATCTGCCGGGCAAGCCCACCGCCGAATTTCTTTGCCCAGGTCACCCCCTGATGGATTCGGTCATCGATTTGATCCTGGAGCGCTACCGGCACCTGCTGCGCAGCGGCGCTTATCTGGTTGACCCCAATGATCCAGGGGAAGAAATCCGCGCCTTGTTCTACCTGGAGCACGCGATACTCGCCGGCGGCGATGCTCGTCGCGCCATTTCACGCCAGATGCAGTTTATCGAGATTACCCCCACCCCCAGCCAATCCCCCGACATGGGAGAGGGGAGCTTCACGATCAGGGCGGCTGGTCCGGCGCCGTTCCTGGACTATGAGCCGCTCAAAGAGGAATACCGCGAGATCATCGAAGCCAAGGTCAAGCAGGCTGGTTGGCTGAGAGATGACCTGGAAAGCCGGGTCATTGAGTATGCTGTGCAGCACCTTGTCCCTGCTCACCTGGAAGAAGTAAAAACGCGCCGGGCTGAGATGATTGACCGCACCTACAGCGCGGTGAAGGATCGCTTAACCAAAGAAATCGCTTATTGGGACCATCGAGCAGAAGAATTAAAAGCGCAGGAACAAGCTGGTCGGGTCAATGCTCGCCTGAACTCCGAAATGGCGCGCCGCCGGGCGGACGATTTGCAGGGGCGCCTCCAGCGCCGGCTGGCTGAGTTGGAGCAGGAGCGGCGGCTTGCGCCTCAGCCTCCGGTAGTAATCGGCGGGGCGTTGGTCATCCCCGCCGGGCTGCTAGCCCGGTTGGAAGGGAAATTTGAAGGGGAACCCGGGACATTTGGACGGGAGGGTCGAAACGCAATTGAAAGAGCAGCCATGCAAGCTGTGATGGAGCAAGAACGCAGCCTGGGATACACCCCGGTCGATGTCAGCGCCGCCAAACTGGGTTGGGATATTGAATCGCGCATCCCCGGGACAGGCAGGTTGCGGTTCATTGAGGTAAAAGGAAGAGTGGAAGGGGCAACGACGATTACCGTCAGCAAGAATGAAATCCTGGCAGGTTTAAACAAACCGGAAGAGTTCATCCTGGCGGTTGTGGAGGTGAAATTTGAAGACGGTAGAGTGCACCCCGGCTGCATCACCTACATCCAAAAGCCCTTCCGGCGGGAACCGGATTTCGCTGCAACAAGCGTAAATTATGATTTGAAGGACCTTATATTGTTTGCAGATCAAGGGTTATATGATTGAGGAGGAGATAGATGGCTACATTAGGCGACTTTATGAAAAGTTCTGCTAAAGACGTCGATATCATCACAAACGAGATAGCGATCTTCAAGAACTTAATCCTTGAACGGAAACACCATCTTGATTTAGTTCGTGAACTACTATCAAATTCGGGTGCAAGAGAAGTTGGTGCAAACCGAATTGAGATTAGCTACACCACTGGGAGAGAAGGCCATATATTTGAAATAAGCGACGACGGGTGCGGAATGAATTACACTGGAAGACCTGAAATTCCCGGTCGTCTTGATCGTTTTCTTGGGCTAGGTATGAGCGCTATTGTAGGGCAGAAATCTGATGAATTCTCATGGAAGGGCTTGGGATCGAAGTTGGCCTATCAATCCAAACGCGTTGAAATTGAAACGCGTTTCGAAAATTACCCGTATTATTCTGTTGTCATCAACGACCCATGGGGAACGCTGGAACGGAACGTTCTACCAAAACCGAAAATTACGGAATTTCCCGAAGCTGATGAAAGGCCATTTACCCGTATCAGAGTGATCGGCCATCCGCCGCACCGGCAAGAAACCCCATTCTCATTCGAGGAAATTCGCTCATATTTACTACATAGAACTTTTGCCGGTTTTACACGATCTCGCGATCATAGACCCCAGATATCACTATCTGTCTTAGGTAAAACAGAGGAAATTGAGTTTGGCTTTCCAGAATTCAAGGGGATTGAATGGCCCGAGGGGATTCTTCTCGATAAAGAGAATAAGCGCCTATTGGTAAACATCGTCGAGAATGGAGTTGGCATAGGACCAGTGCGGCTGAAAGGTTTTCTGGTTTGGGATGGATCGAAATATGGGCTAGATCCAGGCAATCTAAATACTGGATTGATCTTATCGTCTAGAGGGATTCCTTACTTTGAATTAGATTTGAAAGATTATGGTGCTCGAAGTATCCCCCTTGCCAATCCAGGCATTGAGAAGACATGTTTGGTGGTGGAGTGCGACGGTATCTACAACCGTATGAATATTTCACGGAGCGATCTTGTTGATTCGGCAGAAACACTTAATTTCATAAAGGCGGTAAAGAAGCTCTTTGAAAAATTGGAGACTTCACAAGAGTACCTAGATTTTCGCCAGATACCCAAGGTACAAAAGCAAGTGGCATCTGCTGATCATATTGCGGAAGAGAAAAAAGCGATCGAAGCGGAAGATCAAAACTGGGTCGTTTACCAAGCATCTGGTGCCAAACCCATTGTTTTGATGCGTGAACCAAAGAATGAGATTGAAGTTAATTGCTTGATTTGGAAACTAGAAACCCTGCACGCATTACCGTTTAAACAATTTCAGTCTCTCGCTTATATTGGTGCCCAAAAAGGGCCAGACTTATTAGTACATTTTCAAGAAGATGAAAGCAGTGAACCAAGCCGAAGCACAGTTATAGAAGTTGAGAATAACTTCTATTCTTACAAGTCACACGGGCACAAACCATCTCAATTTCCAAAGGTAATCTGTTGGGACACCCCACAAAGCGGTCGGAAAGTCCGTTTCGGGAAAACCTCCAAGAAGTATAAGTTCACAATTAACATGGATGAATACCAGGTCCACGTATTTGTGTTGAAGATGATGGATGGGATTAGTGTGCTATCCAGGCGCGAGTTGAAAGAGATGGGAGTGGAGATATAGATTATGGTTGTTATCAATCCCGACCACATCAATCAACTTATTGCCATAGAGTCTCATGTTCACTATGGAAAACCGCCTCCGCCAGGCATGTTACCCTTTGTAGCCATATCTCGCAAGTCGCCAATTCTATTGTCGGCTCCTCATGGTGCCCGGACATACCGCAATACACCCGACGAAGAATGGCACGAAGAGGATGAATATACTGCTGCCATGGCGTTACTCTTATCAGAACTGTGCGGAACATCCGTTATCGCCACTATCTGGCTTACAGATAACTCCGATCCGAACTACCATGGCGAAGCGCGCTCGGCTTACAAGCAAGCGGTACGTAAAATCGTTTCTACTGAAAATATACGCTGGGTGATTGATTTACATGGTGCAAGTCAAGGCACCGATAGAATGGAGCCAAATCATCTTGTCGATCTTGGAACTCGAAGGGAATTGAAATCCTTTCCAGATGCCCAATTGACGCAGTTGCATGAGTTCCTGGAATCTCGTCTAGGAGAAGCTATTGTTTCCCATAACGGCTTCCCCGCAAAAGAAAACGGACGCTCTATCACTGCGTTTTGCCACGGGGAATTGAAATTACACGCTATTCAAATAGAAATGAAACCTGCTGTCCGGGTAGCCCGCCGCCGCGTGGATGCAACAATGTATGGAAAACCCTTATCCGATGGTGGCGGACCTTACACCGCACCCGCCAGCCAGGTTTTGGGGATGATGCAATCGCTGGTTGACTTTATCGAACACATGAAATCTACGGAGTAATCGTATGCCCTACCGTAAAAAACTAATCGAAGTCGCCTTACCCCTGGAAGCCATCAACAAAGAATCCGCCCGCGAGAAATCCATCCGTCACGGGCACCCCAGCACGCTGCACCTGTGGTGGGCGCGCCGCCCCCTGGCTGCCTGCCGGGCGGTGCTGTTCGCTCAACTGGTGGACGACCCGAGCGAATACATGCCCGACGAGAAATCCGCCGACGAGGAGCGCCAGCGCCTGTTCGACCTGATCGAAGAGCTGGTCAAGTGGGAGAACATCAACAACGAGGAGGTGCCGGATAAAGCCCGACTGGAAATCGCCCGCAGCGTGGCGCGTGATTTAGGCGAGCCGGCGCCGGTGGGCAAGGAGGCAATCCGCGAGTTCCTGGCGACCAAGGCGCCGCCGGTGCTGGACCCCTTCGCCGGGGGCGGCTCGATCCCGCTGGAGGCGCAGCGCCTGGGCTTGCGGGCTTACGCCAGCGACCTCAACCCGGTGGCGGTGATGATTAACAAGGCATTGATTGAAATCCCACCTAAGTTTTCTGGGTTGCCGCCGGTACACCCAGCCCTCACCCCCGCCCCCTCTCCCAAAAGCGGGAGAGGGGAGAAGCAGGCGGAATTGTGGGCGCGCGAGTGGAAAGGCGCCGAGGGATTGGCGGAGGATGTGCGCTACTACGGCAAGTGGATGCGCGACGAAGCTGAAAAGCGGATTGGACACCTGTACCCCAAATATAAAATCACTCAGGAACTGCTGGCTGAGCGCCCCGACCTGAAAGCGCAGGGCTTGAAGCCCGGCGACGAACTGACCGTGATCGCCTGGCTGTGGGCGCGCACGGTCAAATGCCCTAACCCGGCTTGCGGAGCGCAGATGCCGCTGGCGCGTTCGTTTGTGCTCTCGACCAGGAAGGGCAAACAGGCATGGGTAGAACCGGTGGTGGTTCCCCCATCCCCGACCCCTCCCCCACAAGGGGCAGGGGTGAGGGCAATCCGTTTTGTCGTCAAGACCGGTTCCGGGTCGCCGCCTCAGCCGCCAAAGATCGGGCGCGGCGCCCAATTCCGATGCCTCGCCTGTGGACAGATCGCTCCTGAAGAGTCTATCCGCGCCGAATTCAAAGCCAAGCGGAGCGGCGCTCAATTGATGGCGATTGTCGCTGAAGGAGCGAGCGGTCGGGTTTATCTCCCGCCTGACGAAGCGCATGTGCGGATTGCACTCAGCGCCAAGCCAGCCTGGATGCCCGAAGAAGAGATGAACACGGAGACGCCCAATCTGGTGAGCGGTCGCGGTTATGGGATCACCCATTGGCATGAACTTTTTACCCCCCGCCAGCTCACCGCCCTGACCACCTTCAGCGACCTGGTGGGGGAGGCGCGCGCCCGCGCTTTGCAGGACGCGCGAAGCCGCCATGACCGCGACCCGCAGGCATACGCCGACGCCGTGGCGACGTATTTGGGGTTCTCAGTGGATAAGGGATCAAATTATTGGTCTACGATTTGCGCTTGGCATACAGGTTTAGAGATAATGATTTCGACATTTTCGCGCCAAGCAATTCCAATGGTTTGGGATTTCACCGAGGCAAATCCTTTCAGTACATCAAGCGGCAATTTCCAATTAGGTATCGAACAAGCTTTTGAAATGATTAATAATTGCCCCGCAGGTATTGAGGGAATTGTTACCCAAGCTGATGCTACAAAATTAATGTTTCCTCTTAAATTGATTGTTTCAACCGATCCACCCTATTATGACAATATTATCTATTCGGATTTATCTGATTTTTTCTATATTTGGTTGCGGCGTTCTATAGGAAAGATTTATCCCCGTTTATTTGCAACAATGCTGGTTCCCAAAGAATCGGAACTGGTAGCAAGCCCTTATCGATTTGAAGGAGATAAGCAAAGAGCAGAGAAATATTTTGAAGTTGGGCTTCGACGCGTTTTTACAAATTTTGGTAACTTTGAACACTATTCCTTTCCTACAACTCTATATTATGCATTCAAACAGTCTGAAGATGCAGATATTGATGCTTTGATTAGTGAAAATTCGTTCACGGGTTGGGAAACTATGCTGACTGGCTTAATCGACAGTGGTTTTTTGATTTCAGGTACCTGGCCGATGCGAACCGAACTGGTTACCAATTTAAAAGCTGGGATAAATGCTTTAGCCACATCTGTTGTTTTGGTCTGCCGTCCCCGCGCCGCGGACGCCCCCACCGCCACCCGCCGCGATTTCCTCGCCGCGCTCAAGCGGGAGCTGCCCGCCGCCCTGCGGCAGCTTCAGCTTGGCTATATCGCCCCGGTTGACTTCGCCCAAGCCGCCATCGGTCCCGGCATGGCGGTCTTCTCGCGCTACAAGCAGGTGCTTGAAGCGGATGGCTCGCCCATGCGCGTCCGCACCGCCCTCGCCCTCATCAACCAGGAGCTTGACGTATTTTTAGCCGAGCAGGAGGGCGAATACGACGCCGACACCCGCTGGGCGCTGGCATGGTACGAACAGTATGGTCACGAGCAAGGGCCATATGGCGTAGCCGAGACGCTCAGCAAAGCCAAGAACACCAGCGTTGAAGGCGCTGTTGAGGCCGGTATCCTGGAAGCGCGCGCCGGAAAAGTGCGCCTGCTGCGACGGGAGGAGTTGGGCGCCCCCCATCCCCCAACCCCTTCCCCCGCAGTGGGGGGAAGGGGCGCGTTCCCCTCTCCCCTTGTGGGAGAGGGGCAAGGGGCGAGGGGAGAAATATGGGACCCCTCCCAGGACAAGCGCCCC
>CAZQKW010000080.1:0-10128 GCA_964594075.1 uncultured Thermodesulfobacteriota bacterium
CCAGCAACTGATCAAATTCCCGCTTCTGCTTGTCCATATAATGACCAATGGCTCCCCCTGCAAGACCACCTACCACCGCCCCGATGGCCGCCCCTTGGCCTTTACCTAACCCATATCCCACTCCCGCGCCAATCACCGCACCGGTTGCCGCGCCAATCGTGGTCTTGGGATTTTCCTTCATGGTTGCACACCCTGCCGCCATAAATGCCATTGCTAAAAACAATACAAATAATTTTTTCATGTTTTTCCTCCTTTCAGGCTAAGAAAAAACGTTTTTAAATATGTGTCTTAATCCCTTTTATCATAAACAATAGTTAATGAAGTTATCTTTGTCAATTATAATCTGATGTGAGGAATTGAGCATCATTTACAGCGGGTTATTTTGAAGCAGCATTCACTGTCCCCCGCAGGCATATGTTTCAGCCGTTGCCACTTCGCCACCTTGTATTGTTCGCCCAGTTTGCAATCCATATCACAGATGATGGGACAGGGATCGGGCAATTTTCGCTTTCTTGTGGCCTCAAGATGCGGACAATGTTCCAGATGTTCAAACCATACCGGCTCGCCGTTCTCCTCGCCTTTTTCAATCCATATTTTCCAGCCGGTTGCCGGAAACATGTCTATCTCATACATCATGATATCGCCAATGTCTTTGCCCTCAAACATTTTGGTTCTCTTCTTAAAACCTGCCTCAAATAGATCATCGTAAATCTTTTTCCCTTGTTCTTCTCCATACACGCTAATAAGGTTCTGGTACAACAGTGGAAGTTTCAACGCATTCATTTCAACCAGCATGTCGCGCTGCTTTTCAATGGGAATCTCTTTGCCGTGAACTTTTTCCATAATATCCTCCCTAAAAAATTTAACACCTATCCATAAACCTGAGGCAATAAAAAAACAGACATGACCAAAATTATTACATTAAATATATGCTATTGATAATCTGGTGTCAATACAACATAGGCATCTGGGCAATAAAAGCAAAAGAATTTGTTTTGCGGTTGGTTACCTGATACATTATGCCATAAACATGATAAGAGGAGCCCAGTATGATGATCAATCCTCAAAAGCCATCAGGAAGTAACGCCCCATTGTGGCAGACAACAGTGGGAGGTGTCGCAATAGTTTTAGCTTTTATTCTGGAGAGGCTGATTTTTCTTATAAATGGCGGCGCTTTTGTGGCAAAACCGCTCGCCTTCGCCATGCAATACCTTGACCCGCTGCTGCTGAAAGAAGATCTGGCACAGAGCCTTTTCTACTTGCATTCGCAGCCCCCCCTGTTTAATGGTTTTCTCGGCATTGTCCTGAAACTATCTTCAACACCGTCGTTATCGTATGAAATATTGTTCCATACTGCGGGAATTATCATCTGTTTAAGTTTCTATGGCATACTCTCATATCTCGGTATTAACTGGGTTATCAGTTTCTTCATTACCGTTGCTTTTATGCTTAATCCTACACTCATCCTTTATGAACATCTGTTATATTATTCCTATTTTGAAGTGCTTTTTATCTCACTCTCGCTGTTTTTCCTTATCCGCTGGTGCACAGAGAAAAAGATTGCCGATGTCCTTTTATTCTGGGCATCTCTTTTGTGCCTCTGTGGTATACGCTCGGTATTTCATCCCCTCTTTATTTTTGCAACTTCAATAAGTCTGACCTCTTATCTGTGGTTCTGGATTAAGGATAAACAGTTCGCAAAAACGTTATTTCTTGCCTCTCTGCTGGCGCTGGCACCGCTAACCGCACTGTGCATTAAAAACTTCCTGGTCTTTGGTTTTTTTGGAACCTCGTCATGGGACGGCATGAATTTGTGGACCAAGGTAAACGGTTTTGCGCCTGAACAACTGGAAGACCTTCACAATCGGGGAATCGTCAGCTCGCTCGCCGTGAAGGCAGAACTGAGAACATTCCAGCAGCCGATAGGAACTTATTATGAAGAATCTGAGTTAAAAAATATTCCCTGCCATCATCCGGCAGACTGTAACCAATTTAAAAGCACCGGTTATCCGAATTTCAACCACAGCGGCTTTATTGCGCTTTCTAAACAACTGCGCAAAGATGCCCGCGCCTTGATTTTATATGATCCCGCACAATTTATTTTTTACACGCTGGGATCGTATAGCCTCACGCTCTGGCATTCCTCGGATTCAGTGCATGCTCTTTTGGACAACAATATGGAGGTGGTTAAAAAACTGGAAAAAATATACCGTTTTCTCTACTTTGGCTTTTTAGGGGTAGAAAGTAAACTTGATAAAAGGATGTGGGAAAGAACCATCATTATAACCATTCTTTTTATGATGGTATATATCAGCACACTGATTAATGCCTTGAGAAAAGATGATTGCGGCCTCGCAGGCATAAAACTTTTTTGCCTGTTTTGTCTCCTCATCCATGTTTATACGATCGCTGTTTCTTCTCTAATTGAATTTGGAGAAAACAATCGCTTTCGCTTTCCGGTGGATATGGCGTTTCTGATAATGGCTCTGGGGAATCTTATGATGTGGAAGCGGGCATGGAATTACCGCCTGAAAAATTAGGGGATCCAATTCAATTTGAACTCGGCGGCGTCCATCGAGCCTCGCAGGGCGTCAGCCATCTGCCGGAGCGGGCTTCGTAGCCGACTCTGGCGGCGGCCACATCCGACTTGCCTGTGTTGTTTTTTCGACTGGCCAATGGCTACCTCATCAAATCGTTTTGCTGCGGCAATATCTTAGGGACTCTAACGGCCTACTTCAGCCGCGCGAGGCCCTGCGGGCGTCGGCTGCAAGCGTTTGTTCGGCGTCAGCTTTACGGGCTTCTATGCCCAGCAGCCAAGCACGAAGACGCGGCTCTATCCAATTTAAAGTGACAAGAAAGGCCAGCGCAGTGGTCAAATTAAAGATGAGATGCGCCGAAGCAACCGCCATGCCAGGGTCGGCGACAAGATCAACCATTGCATGACTGAACGACCCAAGGAAAGGGAAGTAGACAACCAACCCCACAGTGTTAAATAAGATGTTTGTGATCGCGGTTGCTCGGGCTACAGCACCCATCCCGAAGCTAGCGACGAGAGCCGTAAAAGTCGATCCGACATTCGAACCGATGACAATGGGTATCGCTGCTTCAGGCGGCAGGATGCCTTGCTGCACCAGAAGAATTGACACTCCGGTTGTAACGCTGCTGGATTGTACGATCGCGGTAACCACCAAGCCAGTCACAACACCTATCCATGGAGCCTGCGCGAGAGCGACCCACTCGGTGATGGCAGGTTGCTCGCTTAGCGGTTTGAGTTCAGTCGAGATGAGGTCGAGTGCAAAGAAAATCAATCCGAAGTAGAAGAGTGGCTTGCCAGTGACACGCGCGCGCACCGGCAGCGCCGATACCAGCGCGCCCAGTACAATAAAGATGGGGCCTATTCCCGTGAGCTTGAAAGATACAAGCCAGGCCGTTGCTGTCGTTCCAACATTCGAGCCAACCAATAGGCCAAGGCTTGCGCGGAATGAGATAGCTGATGCATCAACCAAAGCTACGGTCAAAGAGGTGATCGCGCTACTCGACTGCACGATTGCTGTGGCCGACGCGCCGATCAAAAACCCCAACAAACGGTTCGCTGTAACGCGCCCAAGCCATAACTGCAGTGCACCGCCTCCAGTCGCTCGCAGCTCTCGACTGAAGCCTTGCAGCCCGTAAATGAAAAGAACAACAGCAGAAAATGCAGCAAATAAAGTTTGGAACCCAGTCACTTGAGTTTTTCTCCCGGTCGACTCGTTGACGCCCGACTCTGCCCAAGTTGATGGGCTTGTTATGAATTACGGTATATCGTGCCCACCATTTGGAGGACAACAAAGCCTCAGACGCGAGAAGACCATGTGCCACCCAGCAAGAAAGCCGTATTTACTTATGGCAGTGATAGCGTACTCTGAGCAAGATGGCTCAAACCGGCACGACTCAGGGACGTTTACAGGCGCCGGTTTCTGATAGAGGCGAATGAGCCGAATGGTCAGACGGGTCATTGCCCCGACGCCTTCCGGAACGTAACAACGTAATACGTGCTAAGCACAGCCTTTTGTCCGAGCAACCAGCAACACAACCAGGATTTACATTTACCCAAATGGCATCGACTCGATAGAACTCCAACCTTCTCGGGCGTGAAAATTTACAACTCCCCCTAGATAAGCCGCAGCCTCGTTTCCGCGGTGTAGTTGGGCTTGAACCCCAATATTTGGTGGAACTTGAACCATCTTGTATTGATACATACTGCTTATTCCGTTGCTTGTTGTTGACACATCCCTGGAATAAATGGCCGCTGCGCTTATGCCTGCAGTTGAACCATCCCGTGTAGTTAACCACGAGCCGCTGGATTGCTCGTGATAAATTGCCCTGTCTGGTTCTTATCAATAGATGATAGTGGTTTTCCATGAGCACATACGCATGTATCTCCACATGAAACTTCTTTGCTGTTTTCCCCAGCAGTTTCAGGAATTTCAGGTAGAGTCATGTAGCTCATAGTAGATCGGCCTTTACTCATTGTCCCGGAAGGGGACATGAGAGAAGGTATTGGGATAGTTCGATGCGAAGTGGTTGTGCCATGGCGGTAACAGCACAGTTTACTAACTGCAAGCTGTCAATCAAAATATGACATATGAAGATGTGATAATCATCTAAAGGTTACCATTTGTTAAAGGTTCCTGTAAAGATGTAGGTTCATAACACACGCACAAAACTTCAAAAAAGTGCCTGTCCCCTTTACCCCCACAGAGGGTTCGTGGTGGCGGCCAAAACGGTCATAAGGTTATTAAACAGGCGGGTTTACCACGCCCGCTGTCCCGGCGTTTGTTGGGCACACGAAAAAAGCGGTGGGTTTGGATTTATGTCCCAACCCACCGCACATGTCTTAAGTTAATTAAAATGATGCTGCAATCCCGGCAGTGAACAGATTGGATCGCACGGCATTGCGTCCGGCAAACGGAACCTGGTAGCCGAGGTTTACTCGTTTACAGTCATCCAGGGGCACTATTGCTCCCAGGGTTGTGGCAAACAGATCTGAATCATTGCCTTTGTTGCGAAATTCATGCCCATAATTCAGCTCAACCAGCGGCTGGAAGTGCTCGGTAGCAACATAACCCAGCGCGACATTGCCGGACATCAAGCCACGGGTGCTCTCTGACTGAGTGCCGAATGTGGTAGAGTAATACGTGCGATGACGGCCAAAGGGCAGGCTGTATCCGGCATCTGCATTCATGGTAAAATCATCCCAGTCTTTGGTCAGGGCAACTTTCTGATTAAAGCTCCAGAAATTCTTCCCCGGACCCAGATGACCGCTTCTTGATTCAAAGCCGGCCGGGATTCCCAAACCGGCAAGATAGGCAACGCTATACTTGCTATCCTCATCATTTAAGAACCGCCACTTGAAGGACACGTCTATATCTTTAAGCCCGCGGCCGTGCTTATCACCAAATGGTCTGGTTCGGTCTTTGATATCAGCATATCCTGCCCGAATGGTCATATCTACATTGTCCATGCACCCGTAGGTGAGCCCGAGCTGACCATCATAAACTCTCATGGCGTCCCTTCTGGTTTTGCCCCAGTTGTTATTGAATGTGCCGCGCTTATCGCTCATCTGATTCTGAAAACTAAATTCGGCATCTACCTCAAAAGTGCCCTTGGTAACGGTTGTGGCAGATTCGGTATGCAACTTGTCGTGACGGGCACGATCGTTGGCCAGAGAATCCCCGGTAATCATAAACAATAGCGCCAGAAGCGCTGTGAAAACTTTAATATACATATGGCCTCCTTTCAAGTTATGTATTGTTTCTAAATTAATTCTCTTTTTGACGCATAGTGCTACCCAGATACTGTTGATAGGCTATATGTAGGATGCCGCTCTCACCTCCCTTCTTTTGCTGATACCGACTTATTGTTACCGACTTATATAAAATTCAGACCGCATGGTCTGATTGATAGCACAATTTTCGACGATGTCAAGTTCTTGGTTGAAACTAATTAGTGGCTCCCATGCTCTTTTTCTCGTTCATTCGGCCGTTGTTTCACAACGTCCTGATTCACATTAAAAAAACGGCGTCCCTATTTCCCCTCCAATCGTTTATCTAACCCGTGCATACATCACCCCTCAGGTAAAATCTGTCACGCAGCCTCAGACAGCCTATGACGTTCAGCCTGTAAGGCCTCAATCCTTTTCACAAACGATGCGATTGGGTAGCAAAAGGGTCACCCATTACTCTGTCACAAGGACAGCATTATGATCAATAGGGCTACAATCGGCAGCTGCGCAAGGGCAGCCTTTGCCGTCTAGCTCATGGTCTGCAGTCCTCTACAGAAAAACAATCCTACTACCTTAATTGCTCCGCGCAGGAAGCGCCCGCTCTTTTCGAGCGCTTTCCAGATTCCGGACCATCTCCGCTCCCATAAGAAAAACGCTCGCCGCAAAAAAGACCCACAACAGGAATAGGACCACTGCGGTCAAGGAGCCGTAAATCATGCCCAGTTGTGAAACTTTAAACATGGCATAATATGTAAAAAGGTATTTCCCGGCCTCCAGCAAGAGGGTGGTGGCCAGCGCCCCGATTAGCGCACTATTCAGCCTTATTGTCTTTTCCGGCAGCACCATAAAGAGTGTTGTAGTCATCAAGAACCAAAAAACCATAGGCAGAAAAAAGCCCATGATCAAACGCGTAATGATGCCACTGTCCAGCCAGGGTATATATTGAGCCAGCGTTTCCAGGAAAGGTAACATGACTCGAACGCCGAAAAAGAAAAAAAGCAGAATAATCATGGAGATGGTCAGCAATAAGGAAAGCAGCATGGACTTCAATAAAGACCGCTTTCTCTCAGATTCAAAGATAAGGTTTACTGCCCTCTCGAAAGTAGAGTATAGCTGGTAAGAAAAATATGCGTAGAGCACCAGAGAAAAGAAACCGACCTGCTGGTATCTTATAGTCTTCTGAATTTCCGCCATGACTTCATAAGTTGCCTGGGGGAAAAAGTCTGCCACTCGGGCAGCCAGAAAATCAAAGAATGCCTGATTTTCTCCCAGGAAGTGCCCAAAAATACCCACTAAAAACAGAAAAAAGGGCACAATGGACATAATGAAAAAACAGGTGATCGATCCGGCCAGCATTGGACCGTCGTGCCTGAAAAAATTGATGAAGCTCCGCCACATTATTACCGAAGGTATCTCTAACGGGCAAGACATAAAGTCTATAATTTATTTAATCAGATATGGACAGAGTATTTTTTCTTAAACCGGATGCGCCCGCAAGGCAGAATTCTGAGCCGCAATGGCTTTCTTTCCTTTGTAAATTTCCAGACGGATAAGGGCTCCAGACCCCGGCGTCCTGCTGTTTCATGTGATTCTCCTTGATTGAAAGCTCGAAAACCGTTACCAGTTCGCGTTCTTAATACCGGTTGGGATTTGACAAAGTCCCAATTGACAGGATAGCTTTTCCAGAAAAGCGTTTACTTATCTCTACTCTCCATCAATAGCGAAGAAGCGCAGCAACAAGTCCCTGATCGGGGACTTCTTCCGGTGAAACCGCGTAGACAGCGCCTCCCTTTATCAGGGTTTGGATCGCCGAGAGATCCAGGAGGTCATGATCACCTGGTTCAGGTGATTCGTGCTCGTAGACCTTGTCTTTTTGTGAATCAAACCGTCCCCATACCTGCACCTCTACGGCAACAAAGAGCACGTCGATCCGCCCCTGATGAGCCGCCAGGACCGCTTCCGCAATGTCGGTGGTGGTCTTTCCGGTGCCCGCTAGTTGCCGGTAGCGAGCATAGGCTCCTTCCCGTTCCCTTTCGAATACGGGCGCCACGATTGCCCATGCCTGTTGGTGAAGGACCTCGGGTGAAAGCCCTTCAGGATTTCCAGGAATCCCTTCATCCATCAGATGCGGGTAGGTATTGACTTGCCTATAGAGGGGGAAAAGGGCTTCGACACCGGCCAGAACCAGGGGGGACTGCCCGTTCGGCAGTATGCCACGGATGTGTTTATCGATGATGCGAAACCATTGCCGCATGCGGTTTTTGATTTCGTTGCTGGTGTCATGCCCATGGAACACCGCCGGCCGATTACCCGTCCCGGAAGGTGTGCCCGTATGAAATTGCAGTTGTTTTTCCGGAAAGCCCTCCGGCAGGGTTTCGGCAAGAGTCTGCGGCACGCCCTCCAGTTCGATTTCATCGATGGTATGGCATGTTCCTTCCAGCACCCGCAACTGATTCTGACTGGCGGCGAGAATAAAGAATGTGCTGTCGCTGGTCAGGATCGGAAGCAGCGGCTTGACATGAAAGCGGTCTGCCACCACCACCAGCTCAGTGAATCTGATGGGCAGTCTGAAAAAGTGAAGGATATCCTCCGAGCAAAACAGCGCCAGTCCATCGCTTTGATGCCGCCAGAACGATTGATCCTGCAATAAACGGTGAGGCTCTTTGAGAAAATCCCGTATTTCCGCTGAACGCATGCCTTCGGTTAGAAGTCGCTCTTCGGCCTGGCGCAGAAGGTTTTTGAAACGGATCGGATCCTGCTCAGTCTCCCGTCCGGTTCGGTGCGCCGGCATGTAGAGGGAAAGACAGAGGCCGGGATGGGTTTCGACAAATATCCGCCTAAGATGTTCAACGGTGATTCTATCCATGCAAAACCTCCTTTCTTTGATTGATCATTTATGTGTTGTTGTCGCCTGCGGCGAATCTGAAGGCTTTCTCATTGGGTGCAGGTCTCCTTCGAATTGCCGGTCGAGCCCTGATCCAAAACGGGGTTTTGCACAATGCCCCGCAACAGCCTTCCCAGGATATCGCCCCCGGTGATGATCTGCCAGGTCTCGCTCCAGAGCAGGATG
This sequence comes from uncultured Thermodesulfobacteriota bacterium, assembly GCA_964594075.1. Lineage (GTDB taxonomy): Bacteria > Desulfobacterota > WTBG01 > CAIYCZ01 > CAIYCZ01 > CAZQKW01. The sequence goes on from CAZQKW010000080.1 coordinate 8,835, forward strand.
ACGTCATGATCCGCCTGTTTGTTACCCTTGGCAACCTCCAATTGGAGTTCGAGCTTGCTGATGGTAAAAAAGGCCAGGTTAAGGCCTGACTACATGGCCGACTGGAAAAGACACAACAAAATCCCAATCCAGATAGACAAGGTCATAACTCAAGACTTCCTTACCACTAACCTTTTTTAACATTTTCGAATTCCTCCCACCAAACGTCCGAATCCAACCTCTTACAAAAAATGTCTGTTTACGTTTCAGTTACCACCATCCCATAAAGCTGATGATAAATGAGCCCTGGCATTTACAATCATATCCCCCGTGGTGTCGGTCAGGCCGGAAGGATCTCCCATCATCGTTTTTTTTGCATAATCGGTTCTTTCTGCTCGTAAAAACGTAGAAGCACGGCCTATGGTTCAAGCTCAACCTTCAGCTCGAAGAATTTCATCATGTCCTTGAGACTGATGATGCCTGCCAGCCCGTTGCCCTCTGTGACCATAAGACGGCTGGAACCGGTCCGGGTCATGAGCGCCAGGGCCTCAATGGCATCGGCCTTCACATCAATGCTGTTTTCCGGGGAGCAGCCGACGGCGATTTCTCCGGCCGTCCTGCTCTGCCACGCCTCTCTTGGTATATCTTTCACCTGTTTCATGGTGACACAGCCATGAAGCCTGTTGCCTTCCTCAACAACCGGAAACAGCTTGAACTGATGGCGGTAAATGAAGTCTTCCACAAGTTCTTCCACGGTGGTGGAAGGCGACACCGTCACGGGGTCTTTCTTCATGAAACGCCCAACCGGCTCCCCCTCCAGCGCCTTGCGCACAAGAAGCTGACTGTAAGACATCTTTGCGGCACTTCGGAGAAACATCCCGATAAAAAACCACCACATGCCACCAATGAAATTGTTGCCGAAAAACTGGAGAATTCCCATAAAAATGAGAAACAGGCCGAATCCGGAACCTATTCCCGCGGCAATCCGGGTGGCCCACCGCAGGTTTTTCTTCCAGCCCCACAATAAAGCGCGCAGAATACGGCCTCCGTCCAGCGGGAAGGCGGGAACGAGGTTGAAGACGGCCAGGATACCATTGATCCAGGCCAGGTACTTGATCACCCCATAGACGGGCTCGGGCCATCCGACGCTTTTTGTAATTTGAGACAGTTCGTAAAAGACCACTGCCAGGATGATGCTGGAAAGAGGTCCAGCAATGGCCATCATGAATTCCGCTTTTGCGCTAGGAGGCTCTTCTTTCATCTCCGCAACCCCGCCAAAGAGAAAAAGGGTGATCCCCTTGATCGGCATCCCGAA
>CAZQKW010000081.1:0-9866 GCA_964594075.1 uncultured Thermodesulfobacteriota bacterium
TCCGTATTTTTTTGCAATCACTTTACGCCATCACTAAACGTTGGAACAAAGTCTATTTTTAATAGTTATTTATTATTATTAATGATTGCGAGGGCTTTTTTATTCTTATAAATCCAACAGGGTCGCCACCGAGGGGTATTCTTCCTATTGCGCCCCCCTCGACAAGCGCAAGATTTTTCATCCAATGATATGAGATGATGATTTCATCATCCACTGCAATCACGTTGTTTAGTTCTAAACGATTGTAATCAGCGTGAACGGTTCCTTTTCCTTTTATAAAAAACGATGGTTTGCGCTTCACTTCATAAACCGCAAAATTATCAATATCAGCTATTTTACTTATATATTCAGGGAAATTATCAAAAAACTCTTTTGATGATTTAAACCAACTTATAATCCATTTCACGTTATATAAATCAAACAACTCCCGCAGTTCTGCTCTGCTGTATTCCTCTATGTTTCTACTAAAAAGAAAACCCCGAGTAAAGCTTGCATAACTGTGCTTTATTGGATACATGGGGCGCGGGCCACATAGGTATTCCCGTTTTAGATATTCTGAAAATAGTCCTGGGAAATGTCCACCATAGTACTCATGTTTGGGGCTTTTATGCGAATACTCTGAATCCTCAACAAGAATTCTTCCTTCTTGGGTGGTATTCTTTTCTAAAAAGCTTAAGAGCGTGCCCAGTTTCTCAGGAAATGCACAGGATACCCGGTATGGTTTTTCTTTGAACAAAGTTATAAAAGGTCTAATCACCGGCCGGTACAATAAAACAAAGGTCACACAGGAAATGAAAAACACCGCTAACCTACGACGGCCATGTAAAAGAAATTGTGTAGCAACATATATCCCAATGGAGGCGGGTAATATCAACAGCAGGCTTAACGGTATGTTAAAACGTTCGGGCTGAAGTTGGGCGAATAGAACCGTATACGAACCATAAAATGTTATGATAAACATGAATACAAAGGCCCCGGCAAAAGCAGCAATAAGATGATATGATTTTTGCTTGTACCACACATAAAAACCATTCCAGCTAAAAACCAGAAAGAGGACATCTATAAAAGTGTTATTGAAAAAAGGCGAGTGGTAATCTATGGTTTTTCGTTGATCAATGTATACCCTGAGTGGTTCGATCAGACTTTTTATTTGCAGGGTAAATTCATAATCTCCCGGCCTAGTTGTTTTATCATTAAAAAACTGCAGCATTGGCACCATCCAGTAACTGTTGACAAGCCCAACGATGAACGGGATGCAAAGGATTGCCACCTTCTGGCGAGTCGTCATTTTTTTAAAATATGCAAAAAAGAGCATTAGCACCGGCACACCAATATGAATGATAGATAAAATATGCATCATAACCAGCAGAGAAAATAAAATCGCTACTACAGAATATCCTTTCCAACTAAACTGCTGGAGAAACCGGTAATATGCTGAAAAGACGTACATCGAGAAAAATATCGCAAAAACATAGGAGATCATACCCCAGGAAACAAAATCTTTTGCCAGTGAGAGATGGAAAAATAAAATTGCAAGAAACGAAGCTAACAGGCTTTGCTCGATAGAAAGGTTAAAATTACGTGCAGCACCATAAATCATCAGAGGATATGTCAAAAAGAACAAAAATACATATATCTTAAAACCCAGCCCGTCGCCCAGTATTGGAGATACTATCCAGAATAATAATTCCCATGCCTTATTATCAGCATTAGCCAATGTGCCTCGCGGAAATCCCGCAAGTAAAAATGGATCATATCCCCAACATCTACCAGCAGTTGAAAAAAACCGCCTCGCTGAAAGGCACTCAGCAAGATGGAGAGAATAATCATCCGTATAAATCGGCGCATTAGAGATGATATCTGCTGGTCGCAAAAAGATTGTGATTAGCCCTGAAGAAAGAGCAATGATCACAAATAAAATAATTCTGCTTAATAATTTATTCATACTCTGTTTTATGCATTTGTTCTTAAAAACAGCAATTAAATATCATATTATTTATGCTTGCAGCAAGTTTCCATTTTTTACTGAGCCGAAAAAAATCTGATTACAATTGACAACAACTACTCTTTTCCCTATAGTCCTTTAAAAATTATACAGTAATATCAAGATAATATCAGCTATAAGTTGATGATTGGTTCTTCAGTAAGCCATACTGGCACTATCGCCCGTTCTGCCGGCACCGTGAGCTTTGCCGTTTTTCTCAGCCGAATACTGGGCCTTATCCGCGAGCAGGTCTTTGCCGTGCTCTTTGGCGCCGGCTTTGCCTATGATGCCTATGTCGTAGCCTTCAGAATTCCAAATCTTCTTCGGGATCTGTTTGCCGAAGGCGCACTCAGTGCAGCTTTCGTAACGGTATTTACCGATTATCGCACCAATAAAGGCGAAGCAGAAACCTGGCGGCTGGCAAACAATGTTATCATGGCCGTTGTGGTCATGGTAGGATTGATCACACTCCTCGGAATAATTTTCTCGAGCCCCATCGTATCACTCATGGCGCCTGATTTTTCGCTTGTTCCCGGAAAGCACGCACTCACCACCCTCATGACTTCGATCATGTTTCCCTTCCTGCTCATGGTTTCCCTTGCGGCAGTAGCAATGGGTATTTTAAATAGTTTTGGGAAATTTTTTATTCCCTCCCTGGCATCAAGTTTCTTTAACCTTGGTTCCATCGTCACGGGCGTCGCATTCTCTTTTTTGTTTTCGTTGCTCGGACAACAGCCGATTATCGGCATGGCAGTGGGAACGCTCATTGGCGGCATTCTTCAGTTTACGATACAATTACCGGAGCTTAAACGCCAGGGCTACCGTTTTGCGTTTCAGTTTGATTTAAAAGATGCAGGATTACGTCGCGTCATGCATCTCATGCTCCCCGCTATTATTGGCCTGTCAGCAACCCAGGTCAATCTTTTTATCAATACTTTTTTTGCCTCGAGCTGCGCAGAGGGAAGCATTTCCTGGCTTAATTATGCGTTTCGCCTCATCATGTTTCCCATCGGCGTCGTCGGTGTGTCTCTTTCTGTTGCAACCCTGCCGGTGGTATCTGTGCATGCATCCCGCGGCGACATCTCCCAGCTTCGCGATGCCTATGCCTCTTCAACAGTGCTCTCGTTCCTCCTCACCATTCCTTCTTCCCTCGGCCTGGTTTTTCTCGCCCGCCCTATTGTAGAACTCATTTTTGAACACGGTCGCTTCACGACACTTGACACATTACATACTGCCCAGGCACTGGCTCTTTACTCGATAGGACTTTTTGCCTACGCATCGCTCAAGATCACCGTGCCCATTTTTTATGCCCTCAATAAAACACGCTATCCGGTAATTGGCTCATTTCTGACGGGGCTTTTCAATATAATATTTGTGCTCGTAACCATTGGGCCGCTGCAGCACCGGGCAATTGCCCTTTCGACGTCTATTTCTGTTATTGCAAACTTTCTTTTTCTAAGTATTGCGCTCTACCGGGAAATTCATGGTTACGCGATCAGATATATGTTGTTGAGTCTGATTAAGATAACAGTGGTCTCTGTGGCGATGGGGGTTGGTTCGTTATGGTCTTACACTGTGATGGGGCAGATGATGGGAGCGGGGTTGCCTGCGAAAATGTTTTCATTGTTTGCAGCAATGGGGGGAGCAATTCTTTTTTACTTTGCCGTTATCAGCGTGATGGGGATAAAAGAAATAAATTACCTTTTTTCTCGCATCGTCGCGCGTTTTCGGTTGCGAAATCTTTGAGGGGATCCTATGCAGAACGGTTACGTATTTTTTATTACTTCAATCACGTATTGATAATCACTTAAATCTTGAAAAACATGATCAGGTTCGTACCGTCTGAGATCTTCGATGCTTGAATGTCCCGTAGCAACGGCAATGGAGGTAACGCCGTAAGGCTTTCCGCACTGAACATCGTGTGGTGAATCACCAATAATAATGACATTTTTAGCTGTGAAGGCGGTCCCGTAGTCCCTTTCCGCACGTTTGAGCGCTATGCCGACCAACTCTGAACGAACCTTGGAATCACTGCCAAAAGCGCCAAACGCGAAATACTGTTTGAGACCTGCAAGCTCAAGCTTCTTCCATCCGGTATATTCAAGATTGCCGGTAAGAATCGCTATGCGTATTTCGGGCATCAGTACCAGTGAGGACAAAAGGGGAATAATGCCTGGACAGACTGTTACGTGGTAAGAATTTCCGCGGGCAAAATAGTCAAAGTATGCGCAGTATGCTTCAATCGCTTGTTCATAATGGGCCGCAATAGTCTCATCCTCGATTCCGCGCTGCTTTAGCACCTCTTCCAGTATCTGCGGGTCGGTCATGCCTGAATAGTTAATTTCTTTAAAACTGCATTCAATCTTATATACCTTCTTGGTCATAGCTCGAAACGCAAGATCGGCAAGCGTATCTATAACCAGCAGCGTTCCATCTATGTCAAACAAAATCAGCTTTTCCGCTCCCATCATCAACTATGTTATTGGAAAACACGCGGTGTGATTTTTTGGTTTATCGCAGCACATTATTTTTTTCTCTTTTCAGACGCACGCCCATTTAAAAATCTTCGTCACCTCCGCTGGTAGTTTCTGCGATGCGTTTTTTAATGCTTCGATATTTCTCTGCCTGAAAGATAATCAGGCCTGCAAATAAAATAGACACACACAAATAAAATATGCTTTCTGGCCGGGATTCAGCACCCAGTGATAGATAGAATGACCAGGAAATAATAATCGCCTTTAAAAACAGGCTCATTCTGAGAACTTTCAGGTCTTCTCCGTTTATCTTTTTTTCTTCCATAGTTAAAATTGGTTTTTCTGGCTTTAATTGTTCAGATGGCTAATTAAATGATTTTTACTACTCATCATCCAAAATTCAGACATGAGCACTTAACTATCTTTAATTATAACAGATAAAAAAACCTTTGCACTTAATTTCGGATGTATGGCATTGCGGCTTATGCTTGTTAAAACAGCGGCGGCGGACCATTAAAATAATTGTCCCCTTTTCGGGACAAACGATTTTAAGCCTTATTTTAACACAGAGGCCGCATATCGCACATTCAAATCCACATCTTTTTGAAGTTTAGTGCGTAAGGAGATGGCTGTTCCGTCTTCACAATAGCGCAGGGAAAACGCAAGATATTTTCTCACCTCAACATCTGCACTTTTTATAAGACGCTGTGCATCTTTTATGGGTGGGCTTGCTTTTAATTTATAGAGCCCGCGCAAAGCCAGAGCTTGAATCTTTGTATCCCGGTCTTTCAGTAATGACACAAAGAAATCTTTTGACTCCGGATGGGCGATGTCGCTGAGCACATATAGCAAAAAAGATTTTTTTGAAGATTCCAAACCCTCTTGCAGCATAAGAATGTGAATGCGCTTAACATCTTTTCTGGCAATCTTTTTAAACGTTTCTTCAAGGGTTCGCGCAACTGAAACATCCTTGATATCCATATACTGAAAAAGTGCCGGAATAATTGATGGTATCTTCTCTGCTAACCTTTCAGATGCTTTATCCCATGAGTCTTCGCTGATAAGCGCTCCTTCCAGTTCGGGAACGACAATCCAGTTTTTTTGTCCATTTCCCTTTATCTGCTCGTTATAGCCTAAGCTTTCTTTTTTTACACACTCTGCATTATTACCCATGCCCCGTGTTCCATGCCGTATTTCCTCACCTCCAAGCCACACGTCGCAGGGTACGGAAACCGCAGGCATTTCACCCGCCACGTCAGCCCCTCCGCCAATCCTGCCGCAGGTCCAGACTGTATTATTCTTGCCGGTGCCGTTAAAAGTGTCATTGCCACTTCCATCAATAAGAATTCCGATGCTCGGCTCATCCCGTCGCTCATTAAAAATACCGCACCCCTGCGTTCCATGGGTTCCCGCCGTATATATATCATTCCCCTGCTCATCAATTAAAAGTCCTCTGCCGGAATCATTGCCGCTTCCCTGAGAAAGCCACTCCGCAACGTAGCGGTCATCTCCCTGGCTGTCCCAGAGGATGCCCATGGAATGGTCATGACCGCAGGCCTGCGAGACCGCCCATGACGTGTAGGTATCATTGCCCGCTCGGTCAAGAAGCGCGCCAATGCTTGAGTGGACACCAGCGCCTTGAGCATACCGGCGTGCCTGATAGGTATCGCTCCCGGCATTATCTATAAGCATACCGATCGAGAGCCAGTAGCTTGAGCCTTGGCAAAAATAGCTTCCCTCATATACATCATCGCCGGATCCATTATAGAGCATACCGATACCGCCCGCAGCAAAACCACGAAAGCCCTGGCCAAAACCTTGCGAGCAGGTCTGGTAGGCGTTGCTCTTTTCTCTGAAATCCGCAATCCCGCCGCATGACAAAACCTTATCATTCCCGGCGTAATCAATGAGAAAACCGCATCCGCCGGTAAAGCCAAACCCCTGACTGTACATAGCGCTCTGGTAAAAATCATTCCCTGCATAATCGCATAGGATACCCGCGCCAAACGCTCCTGCGCCTTCGGCAAGCGTGTGACTCACATACACATCATCGCCTTGCTCATCGATAAGGACTCCCACGCCAAAAAAACCCGTGCCTAATGTGCTGTTCTGCCCCGCATAATGATCGTTGCCCTCCCGGTCCACAAGAAAGCCAACACCCAATATGCCCGCGCCGTAGGCACTGCCCTCTGTCGGAAGATACATGTCATTTCCAGAAAGATCAACAATCACACTGAATGGATTATATCGGGTAAATTCGTACTGGTCATCCCCGCCGAGATCAATTAGCAGAGCAGGAATGGCGCCGTCGTAACGATTGTTGCCAAACCCGCCAATAATAATCTCGCCGATCGGGCTATGCATTGTAATCTGTTGCACATTTACCTGAGAACGTATCAGCAGCAGATGTTGATCATTGAGCAGGCGCAGTGCCTTATCAATTGCCGCTGCAACAATGAGGGCGCCTTCAAGTAAATTTCTTCTGTGCACTTGTGCCGCAAGATACAATGCCCTTTCATGGACGTTCTGATCTTCCTTCCGCGTACGAGTAGTCCCCGATGAAAATGACCAGAGCAGTTCCTCAAACCGTTTCTTGATAAATACTTGTTCCGCAGCAGTTAATCCCTTAAATGCGCGGGCATAAGAACGTCTCGCCCAAAATAGAGAAACATAGATATTTTCTATAGAATCTTTTAGCGGCGCGGGAAGTCCTTGACACTCGGCGCACGCCCCCGCCTCCTCTTTCAAAGCTACTGCAGCAATCGGAAGCTCCATAGCGTCTGCCGCTAAAACAATAAGCGATGAAACTGAACGGGGCGTGTTATTTAGTGTGGCTTCGCAGTATTGTGCAAATGAATTTAAAAGGAGGGGCTTGTTTAACAATATCCCAACCTTATCCAAAAAGAATGGATCGTTTTGCCGAAGGGTACAGTTGATACCCACATCATCCCGCCTGAGGGAAAGAACAGACAGCACGGTGTCGAGCGCGGTGGCTGGCTGCCCCAGAGGCACACAAGGCGGCTTTGCAAAAAAAATACTGCAGCCGGTTATTGATACAATAAAGCCAAACAGCAGTAACAGCCTAAAAACGCTACTGGTGATAGAGCAGTGCATGATGCGCCTAAAAGATTAAATTTTAGCCAAAGATATTGGAAATTTATTTGGCTTCTGATTCATGTGTTCGGGCTCAGTGCCCGCTGGAACAGGTCGTTGTGTTCGCCACAGCCTTCGCTCGCACCGCCCGTACCTGCTTTCATCAAAAGCCAAACGATACACATATGAGGGCACAATTCTCAGATTTAAACAGGCAAGAATCTCAATAATTTAACTGATGGAGGAATATTAACAGTTTTTTGCCTTGCATTGTATGGCCGCTTTCTCTACCAGTTCCGTCAACAAAGGAAACTCCGGAAACTGTGATAAGGCATCAGTGAGATAAAACAGGGCATTGGGAATATGTGCGGCAAATTGTTGTTTTCCTTTTTCCTGTGAGAGATATGCAAACGCGCCCAGCGCTTGCATGTTCCGCTGTAACCCTGTCCGATGAAATGTCCGGATAAAACGCTCCTGATCTATGTCTATGTTTCGGTCTGATGCAAGTGTTTTGAGATAAAAGTCAAGCAGCTCGCCCCGGGTGTTTTCATCAAGTGCAAAATATGCATCTTTAAGCAGTGACACCGTATCATACTGTAGCAGTCCCTTGGTTGCTGTCTGAAAGTCAATAAATCGCGGCCTGCCTTCTTTAAAATAGATGTTTTGCGATTGGAAATCGCGGTGCATAAAGTAGCGCGGTTCGCATTCAAGGCTTGCTGCGAGCATATGGAACTCCTGTTCAAGCTCCTCCTCGTTATCAATAACAACGCCGCAGAATCTCTTTAGAAAGCACTCGGCAAAATAATCGGTCTCCCAGCGAAACGCTTCATAGCCAAACCATCTCCCCCTGAGATAGCCACAGTCATCAAGATCATTTTTTGTTTTTATCTGCATCTCCGCAAGAGACGCCAATACCTGCTGGTAATATGCCTTTATTTTCTCCCTGTCTGTTGCTTCTTTTAACAATCGCAGCATACTGTTATCGCCGAGGTCTTCCAGCAGCACCGTCTGTTTAGTATCATCACAGCCATAAATGCGGGGAACTCCGATGCCGTGTTCAAATAGATACTTCCCGACAGAGAGGTAGGATTCAATGTCATACCGCGGTGTTAGGCACACCATAATCACAAGAGAAACCTTCCCGTCCGTTATGCGATAAAATTGCCGATCTGATCCGCCTTCAGTGAGCGCTATAAGTTGTGCATCCTGCTGCGCAATCAAAACACCTGCTTGGGTTGCTAACTGAAAAACTTTCTCCAGGAATGCCGGTTTACGCAACATTTATCTTAAACCCTGTGCCGAGAACTGCGTTTTTAATTATCTCGTGCTCATGAATAACCACATCATCCCAGATGACAGCATTATGAATACTGCAATTTCTTTTAAGCACACAGCGTCTCCCCACCGAGGCAAAACCGCTGAAAGTGACCCCCTCCTCAATCACAACATCCTCTGCAAGATAAATTCCATCTTCAGGTATGGTTATATTTTCAAGCAACGGCTGCTGATGAGTCAGTATGTCGCAATGAACTTTAAAGTAGTTTTCCACGGTTCCGACGTCGCACCACGCATGGCCCTCGGCGATCAATGCCTGTATCCGGTATTTGCCTTCGCGTATTATGTTGAGACACAGAGGAACGAGATCACAGGGGATATGTTCCGGTATGAAATCAAGCACCCTTGTGTTCATAAATGCAATGCCGGTGTAAGCAAGCCTGCGGGTAGCTGTCTGCGGCTTCAGGGTGTCGCGCAGATCGCAGACAGTTCCATCGCGTCCAAGGCACACGTTATTGTATGGTGCAAAATCATGCACCACCATGCCGATAAGGGGTTTTTCTTTGCGAAATGCTTGTGCGAGCTGTTTAATGGGAATCGTGCTTAAGACGTCTCCGTTGTGCACCAGGAAAAATTCTTCTTCAGCCACAAAGTTTCTCAAAGCGCCAATACCGCCTGCAACGCCAAGGATCTGCGGCTCATAGGATAAGGTAACGGGTAAGCCCGCATTGCAGGTTTGCAGAAATTCTTTGACCTGGTCTGCGTGATGATGCAGGTTGACCCCGACTTCTATAATCCCGCTGTTCTTGAGTCGTGTCAGGATATGCCATAACAGCGGCCTGCCCAGAACTGGCATGAGCGGTTTGGGCAAAAAATGAGACAACGGCGCCAGTCTTGTTCCATAGCCTGCTGCAAGGATGATTGCTTTCATAGCAGGTAATAGTAAAACCATTTTTTATCAAATATCCAGTTTTTTCTCCTTAACTGTAAGAAAGTCCAGCGTTATTTACAGTTTTTCGGGGAAAAAGTAAGCAATGAGT
>CAZQKW010000082.1:0-9406 GCA_964594075.1 uncultured Thermodesulfobacteriota bacterium
AAAGATGTTTTAAAATTTTTGATGCCCCGCCTTGTAGGCGGGGTAATTCACTTATGAATTCACCATGCAGGGTTTAGGCTTTTTTATATTATACTCCACATGCATCCGGTATCCAACCAATAATTATGCCGCCTGGTTTTCATAGTCTCTTTTGCAGATTACCTGCCCGGACTCCTATCAGGCGCACTATCTAAATTATATTTCCTCTCCTATTCTCGAGACTTTAATCAAACACAGCAGTTCAGGGAGGCCGATGCCATGCCTTACGGTATTCGCAGCACTATAAATTACGTAATATGGCCCATCAAGATAGCCGATAATATAGCCATATCTCGTATGCCCGTGTCTAAAATAATGTCTCTCCCTGATAGGTAAAACAAGACTACTATTATCAGGGTATTGAGCTTTATTTTCACGGCATGAGGGGATTACGGAAAGGCATTAAGCAGATGCAGAGCGCGTCTCTAATGCCTTTTTCTTTTGCCCATAAAGTGGCTCAGGACTCATTGGTATTAACCAGGCTCACGATAAAAAACCCCGGCACACAAGAGTTTACCTGCCGGGGTCTATGAGAAAGAGGGATCTATGAAAGTATGCTCGATTTTTTTATCGCACAAACGGGAACGCACAAGAGCATGAGAGACAGAAAGCAATACGCTCCAAAATAATAACCCCTCGTTGCACTTTGGTTGCACCGGGGGGTCTTTTTTATTAAAATCCGGTTATGCCGATCCGTGCCGTGGCAAGAAATCCCTCATCCTAATGGCTTTCGTCAGCCTGATCCAACAGCGGGTCACTGCGACCAATGGATCATTTCCCTGTGTGTTAGATTTTGCCTTGTGCTGACCTGGTGTCAGGCATACCAGACGTAATAAATAAAAGCCTAAATTCATTTAAATGCTAATGCCACATTAAAAAGTGTCAAGCCCTTCCAAAAAAATTTTTTCCAAGACCGACGGGCAATCAAACAATAATTTGCCTTCTACCGATTAAGGAGGGACTCACCTCCAGCCGGGGGGAAGCAGAGGTAAGACATCAGTAGAAGGCCTGTTATAAATTTAGCATATCCTTAAGGATGTTGCAAAGATTGCACGCACGAAAATCAACGAAGCGGAAAGCGGAAAAGAACTGAGGAGAAATACGTGGTGGCTTAAATTATAAGCATATGCTTCTCTGCTGTGCCGGGCGGTGACCGTGTCCCCACTCCCGGAGGCATGTTCACCATGCTGGGGCAGCATGCTGCCAACAGCGCCTGGTTCCGGACTCTGGATTACGGCCTACGCCCTTTCTGTTCGTTGTGTCATGGATTAAGAGATACTGTGACTGGATCAAGGCGGCGTTGGCAATAGATTTCTAAGCCTGCAGTATATTCTGTTTGAATGGGCATAAAAGTTTTATGAAGGTAAGGAATTAACTATAACGTCAGTTGAGAACCAAACTGGAAAAGCGGCGTCAAGTCAATCATTGTGGGCGCCAGCCTTCTTGCGGGGCGTGTACGGTTTAAGTCTGATATGCGGAGGGTCCGCGTTCGGGCGAACTACGAAATAGGGCCGATAGCCCTGTCGCTTGGATACCTACCGGAGACGGTCGGAAAGTGTCGGAGGGGGAATCAGGAGATGCAGTCAGACTTTTGGTGTGACACGGAATGTGCCGGATATTATCATTTCTTCATTTCTTATCGTCGTGTGGCGAATGTTTCACCCCAGAAGAGTCTTTCAATGGACCGGCCAAAGTGAATAATATTCCTGGACAGCATCATAGAGATAAATGCATCGCAGGTCATAAAAGTTTCTGCTATCTCAAAAATTCCTATATGAAAGTTCAAGAAAAAAAAGGAAGTTTCTCCGGGGCGCACTAAACCAGTTCGTATAACAGGTTGTACAGGATAGACAGTGGTATCTTAAATCATCTTTAAGGTGAGTTGGTAATTGCTGCACAGGAGTATATGCTGGGCTGTATTGGATATGACGATGCCTGATTGTCTTGGCACGTTGTGGAGAATCCGGAAAGAACACTGTCAATCATAAAAAGCGCTGTTCCTTTTTTAATTTCATTGAACAGTCTCAATGACGATTTAGATATCCAGCTCCACCCCGTGTTTTTGCAGCCAGGCTTCGTGTTCTTGGTAATCTGGAATTACACGCGAAACAATATACCAAAACTCCTTCGTGTGCCCTTTTTTAATCATGTGCGCCAGTTCGTGAACCAGGATATAATCAAATACCCAGATCGGGGCCATCACCGTGCGCCAGTTGAAATTCAACGTCCCTTTGGCCCCGCATGATGCCCAACGATTGCCAAGATCTAATACCCGAAAGTTTTTGACCTCGGCGCCTACACGTTTATCATAACGAGGAATCCTGGCTTTCAATTCCTCTTCTGTTTTGCTCTTATACCACAAGATAAAGTGATTCCTTGCGCGGACCGTCTCGCCTTCCGGAAGTTCAAAATACCCCTGAGTGAAGCGTAACGAACATGGATTTGCTACCTTTTTGACCGCAGCCCTGTCCTTGTCTCTTATCAATCTCAACCGATAACTTTTCCCGAGATACAAAAACCCCTGTCCGTTGACGAAGTCACGCCGAATCTTTTCTTTGTTGGTTTCTTTTTTATAGGTGAGTTTTTGATGTATCCACAATCTTTTGCTTGAAGCATATTTCTCTATTGCTTCCGGTTTTGCGTCTTGAGGCGCAGTTACAATGACAGAACCATCCCTTTCTACCGAAATACCCAATGAGGTCCTTCCGGTTCGCTTCACTTGACAGTGGATTCCATCGATTTTCAAGATGTCTGTCATGAATTCACCAAACGCACATGCAGGGTCTTTGCCAGTTCCATAAAACGATCGGCAATACGGTGGATTTTTTCATAGGGGACAAGATTTCTGTCGTCTATTTCGTTTATAAGCCATGTTCTTAAAAGGTTTTGAGCCGGGTGCCGGCGCCAAAAATCCTGAAGGCTGATCTCCTGTTTCACATGATCCACGATTTCGATAACAGCCTCGCAGAATTTCTTCAACTCTTCTTGCTTCGGTTCTTTTCCGAATTCGTCAATCAGAATGCCTAAGAAAGGCGCTTGTGTTTTGGGGTCCAGGCCTGTTACGTCCTCTTGCCGTCCCGCTTTGACATCTTTGATAAATTTCCTGAGTTCCTCGGCGAGGGCGTCCCAGTTTTCCCCAAAGGCGGCAAGAATTTCTTTAAGCCTCTCGCTCAGCTTCTTGAACAAGGCTGGGTCTTCATTATAATGTTTTTGAATATGAAACCGCGCCGCGTGTTCCATCTCCAACGCCTGCGACTTTTCGGACTTTAGTGAATCAACCTTTTTCTCAAAGTCTTCATCAAATATGGAGATGGGCGGAATTTTCGGATCAACACCTTGGGCCACAATATACTCATCGAGCAATTTTTTGACCTTGTCGCCCACTCCGGCGATATTAAGCTGCGAGTCGCGGTAGCGGTTGGCGGCTGTTTTGTTGATGAACCCGAGGAGTTTCAAGTCATAAACATAGGGAAGGGCCTCAGGCCGCGGCATGACCACATCCATGCTTTCGGCAAACTCAGCAAAACGGCGAATAAAATCAGCCCGGATCTCTATGTCCCTGAGTAGATTGACGCAGGCGTCAATATCGGTGAGTTCATTGATGCCCCGCTTTAAAAAGATATCCAATACCCGCCGATGGCGGTCTTCGAGTTTTGGAAGCTCATCCTTGATGCTGATAAGGGCGCCCTTGATGTCGGTCTGCGCATACATGGCAAGGGCCTCGGTGAGTCTGTGGCCCACACCATAGTAATCCACCACCAGGCCATGGGTCTTGCCATTGCGGCAGCGGTTGACCCGGGCAATGGCCTGAAGGAGTTCATGGCCCTCCATGAAACGGTCAAGATACATTACCTGCTCCACAGGCGCATCAAACCCGACAAGCAACATGCTCTTGACGATAATAATGGCGAGAGGATCTTCTTGTAGAGACTTTTTAAATCGCCCATTTTTACCCACAAGGGTTTCATGAACGGCCTTGTCTGTATATGGCTGATAGCTTGGTGGGTCGTTGTGATCGCCGGAAATGACCGCGGCGAATTCAAGTTTCTGAAGGACCTCCTTCTGCTTGGCCGCGATGATCAAAAATCGGGTCTCTTCATCAAGCTTTTGCTGGTCCTCTTCAGACAGAGCAAACAAACCAGGGTCGAGGATTTCAATGCGCTTCAAGAGTTTTTCTTTGGCTTTTGCAAAGGCCTCGCAATAGCGGATAGCAGCCTTGCGGCTCACCGCCACCACCTGCGCCTTAAATCCGCCGGGCAGGATGTTTGCTGCGTAGTGGAGAAGCATATCTTCTGCCTTGGCCTCAATGAGCTTCTGGGACTCAAGGATATTTTCCACAGTAGCGTATTTTCGGCGAATGGCTTCGCGTTCTTCTTCGGTCTTTGACTGGAACATGTCGTCAAAGAATTGATCGAGCGTGCGGCCGTCTTCAACCTGGGCGTTTACCTTCCTGCCTTCATAGAGTATTTTAACTGTCGCTCCATCTTGCTGGGATTCTTCAATGGTGTAACGGTCAATATAATCGCCGAAGATTTCGAAGGTCTTCTTTCCCTTGCCTGCGATAATGGGCGTGCCGGTAAACCCTATTTTTGCGGCATTAGGTAGCGCCCGCATCATGTTGGCATGGAGCATGCTCGTATGGGAACGGTGCGCCTCATCGGTGAGAATCAGGATATTTTCCGATGTGTTCCATATGGGAAATAGAATAGGCTTGGGCGGCTGTTTGTATTCGTCTTTTGTATTACCTTCCGGTGCTGCTGCCTTTTGCATCTCATATTCCGGGATTTCGTATTCTTCTGCTTTTTGCGTGTCCCTGTCCTGATATTTCTGAATCATCGTAAAGACGATATTGGAGCTTGTATCCCGCATCAATTCTGCAAGCCGGTCTTTGCTGTCGGCATGGTAGATGGTTTCTCCGGCAAGGGCGGCACTCTCCTTTAGCTGGCCTTCGAGCTGAATCCTGTCCGTTACGATGACAACCTTGAAGGCCTTCAAATCCGCGAGCGTCCTCATCTTGCGGACAAGAAACACCATCGTGTAGCTCTTTCCTGAACCCTGGGTATGCCAGATGATGCCCCCGCGCTGATCTTCTTCGCCCGTAATCTTTTTGGTTTTTCCGGCTCTCAATCGGTCAATAGCCCTGTGTACTGCCCTGAACTGTGGATACCGGCAGAGGAGCTTTACGATTCGGCCGTCTTTGTCATCAAAGAGGATAAAGTTCCGGACAATATCAAGGAGATGTTCTTTCCTGAGCATACCGGCGACAAGGATTTCCTGACTGTTGAGCTCCTTTTTTCCTAACTCTGCCGCAACCGCGCTCATGGGTACTGGGCTCGTATCCTTCCATTCCATATAGTGTTCGTAGCCTGCCCCCACGGTTGCAGCGCATGCCCTCTGACGGCACGTGCTCACAAGGATCTGATTGAAATAAAAGAGTCTTTCGCAGCCCTCTTCTTCATCCACATACGGGCGCTGATTGGAATAGCGCAGAAGCTGGTTGATGCCCTCTTCTATGGGATTGGTGAGTTTCGGGTTTTTGCACTCCGCAACCACAAGGGGGATGCCGTTCACAAAAAGCACCAGATCCGGGGTGATAAAAGATTTTCCTCCTGGCAAATCCACGCGGAACTGATTGATTACAAGGAAGTCGTTGCGTTCCGGATGGTCAAAATCAATGAGGCTGATGGTCTTTTCTCTGCCGCCGTGCAAAACGGGGTCGCCGTCCACCTCCACACCCCGCACAATGCAGTCAAAAGCCTCCCTGTTGGCCTCCATGAGTTTAGGCAAACTGATCCGCATAAGTCTGTTGACAGCCTGGCTGATGCGCACATCATCCAGCCAGGGCTTGCCGTCGTCAGTGATATTTATCTCCCGCAACGCCTTCTTCAGCCTGCCAACGAGCAATACCTCGCGGAAACTCTCCCGCTCCGTAAGATAGGGCACATCAATATCGCCTTCGATGTGCTGCCACCCCATAACCTTCAACTGCTCGATAAAGGGGATTTCCACGTAGGTTTTTTCATCTGGTAGCGTCATAACTTGACAACCCCTTTGCAGTTTGGGTAATCCGAGCAGCCCCAGAACGAGCTGCCTGCGCTTTTCCCGCTTTTAGCGGTCCGCAGAACCATGGATTTGCCGCACCTGGGGCAAGGGGGAATTTGATCCGTCGGATCCGACCGATTAGTCCGATCCGCCTGATCAAGTCTTTTCTTTGCCCTGTGAGCCAGCCGTGCGGCTGCAAGCTGCTCGCTGTAGCCGCCTTCCTCCACAAAGCTTTTTTCAAGGGCGGCAATCTGCTGGTCCAGCAGAAAATTGGCCTGGTGAATCAGGCAGATCACGGCATTGGCGCGCACAGCAGGGTCGGCGCTCTCAAGCCAGGGCGCATAAAGCGCCCACCTTTCTTGATCGGTCTGTTCCGTCAGATTGGACCGATCCGACGGATCGGACCGATCAGCCCTAAACCGCCTTGGCACCCCGCGCACTGCCTGCGCCTCTGGTGAATCCTGCGCCCACTGGGGCAGATGGCGGTGCCGCAGATAATCCTCAAAGTCAAGGAGCAGTTCTTCAAGGCTTGCCCGTGCCACATTGAGCAGCCGTAATTCTGTTTGGGACGAGGTTGCCGCTGCCCTGCTGCCCTCGGCGATGTTCTGGCGGCCCGAACGCGCTGCCTGTATCATCTGATCCACCGTCCGGGAGTGGGGGTCGAGAAATGTTTCGCAAAACCAGTAGGTGGCATCGTAGATCAGGGTGGCGGTCTGGAAACTCGCGCTCGTTCGATAGCCGCCGCTTGGCCGGATTTTGGTCATTAAAAGTTGTCTCCTTTCACCTGGCCGCGGTTCTCCTCTTTGATATTCACTCGCACCTTGCCGGTTAAGAGATCGTGCATCAGACCTTTTTTGAGGAGGCGGAGCTTTCCAGCTTCCTCTTGATTTTTTTCTAATAACGAATCTACGGATGCAAGGTTTTCAACAATTCGTTCTGACTCCTCCTCATTTGGTGGGTAACCTATAAGAATCTTATCAAAAGTTGCTCTTGTTATGGTGTCGAAAACACTGCCAAATGTAGCTTGCTTGAACTTACCCATAAATTCATTTAAAAAATAGTAAAGATAATTTTCTGAGCACTCTCTTCTCTTCGATATCAGTCCATAGCAAGATTGATTGAATGCCATCTCACGGCCTAATTGAGCAATTACACCAACTGTTCCCCTTGCAGATATTATCAGTGCCCCTTTAGGCAACAATGACGTCGCTGACTCCATCAAGCCTTTTTCTGTAATAGTTTTCGTAGCTTCATAGACAAAACGTTTTCCAGTATTAAAATCTTCAACGGTGAGCCACGGAATATCTCCGTTCCAGTATTTGCTTATGTTAGTGGTTGGAGTTCCACCATTGATGATTTTGCAAATTTTAGAAATAGGATCAATCTCCCACTCCTTCGGGATGGGGCCGAGGGGGGAGGGTTTGAATTGTTCGGGATGGGCGACAGGGTCGCGGAGCTGGCCGTTTTCATCCAGGCCGCGGGTGAGGAGGTCGTGGAGCAGGCCCTGCTTGATGGCCTTGAGCTTGGCGATAAGCTGCTCAGTCTTCAATATCGCCTCGTCAAGGGTGTCAAGGATACGGGCGATTTTATTCTGTATGGTGATAGCCGGACAAAGGATAAAGATATCTTGAATATCTCTTTCATTAACAGCTGGGTAGTTTGACCCAGTTTCTTTTTTGCGAAGCTGCGCAGGGATGTCTGGGCCAAATAGGCTGTGAAAAAGATACCGGGGACTAATGTCCGAGCCACACCGAACAACCGCAAAGCCAGTGGACGCTACAAGGTTACCATAGTCAGATCTGCCAATGAAGCAATGTGCTTGTAAGCCTGGACGAACAGTACAAATAAGAACATCATTTTGCCGTATAATCCGGCGAGCCCTACTCGGTGCATCACAAAACTGATAGCTCCGGACACTCGACCAATCAATAACTCCTTGGTTTACTGAGGAAATATCGATGTATTTGAAAAAATAATCCGATGCCGTGTCAATACCAAGGGTTTCTGGGTTAATCTGGGCAATATCCCCAAGTCGGCATTTAGGTTCGGACATAACCTATCTCTCCGATTATCTTTTCAAGCTCCTCCGCCGCCCTTCTCCGGTCTATCTTTACTTGCTCCATCGTCACCCTGTACTTCTCCCACCAGTTCTCAAAGGCCACAACAACCTCCTGGCGGTGGGCTGCGATGTAAGATTGCAGGTGATTGGTGAGTCTGCCTTTGAGGATGTCGAGAACCAGAGCCATGCACTCCGCCTCGCTCATTCTTTCCCGCGCCTCGCGCAGCCGCTCGATGAAGCGCTGCTGGAGGATTTTGTATTGCTTCTTAGCGGCTTTGAGCTTTTCAAGGACTTCGTTGTAAGGGGCAAGCTGCTCCTCGATCTGCCTGATCTCTTCTTCCACCGGCGCGACCCTCGCCATCAGTTCTTTTAATTGCTTTTGAAGCGGCGCGGTGTCGGCGCCCGCCGCCTCAAAGTATTTGATCGAGCCTTTGGTTTTTCCGGCGCCGCTTAAGATTTTTATCTTTGCCCTGTCTTCCTTAATTTCGTTTTTGAGCTCCTTAATACGGTCTTTCAGTATTTCCGCAAAATTGGGGCGGCTGCCTTCTTCATCCTCTTCATCGCCTTCGTAGTCGTCGCTTTCCTTTGCCTCAAAAGCCTCTTTTTCCTGTTCAAGATGGGTAATCTCCTTCCGGGCGTTTACGAGCTCTTCCAGATATTCAGGCACAAGCCGGACAACAAGGGGGTCTTCCTCCGGTTCGTAGTTGTTTTCCTTTTTGTCTTCCATAGCGTCTTCAATGGTATCAATCCAGCCGTCGAGGAGTCCGCCGAATCCCTGGGCAACCAGGGATTTCAAATCAAACTGAACCTCGCTCCACCAGGTGGCAAAAACACCGGAGACCTTGAAGCGGTCAAGAAGCCCTTCCGGTGTCAACGTCGCATCGAAAGCGGAAAGAAGCTCCGCCCGCGCCGTCATCACATTGGCAGTTTGGGGGAGGTTCTGGAGGATAAAGATGTGCTTATCCCACCACCTGTCAAAAATGGCAAGCATCCGGGACTCTTTGTCCTTGAGGCCGACGTCATTTTCAACACGGTTTTTGATGTCTGCCCGTTCGGCGATGGCAGGGTCAAAATCGAAATAGTCATTGTCCCGCTCCATGAAAATAACGGAAGGAGAAACGCCGTGGGCATCAAATAGCTCCTTTTTGTCTGTCACCTCCTGCTTGGGAACGCCGCCGATCAGGTGCGCCCGCACATCGTGGGGCTCGGGAGGTGGGGCATTGTCGGCATAGCGGCGGATGTTGAGGTTCCAGTCATTGGCCTCGA
>CAZQKW010000083.1:0-8606 GCA_964594075.1 uncultured Thermodesulfobacteriota bacterium
AATGAAAATCAACTGCCCCTCTTTGATTCTTAAATTTTTTGGGGAAAGTCCTGCTTTTTAAATACCATATGGTTAAAAAGTTCTATTTGAGAACTTTGAAAGTTGTATCAGTGTTAAAAAAAGGAAAGGGCTCTACATTAATAGAGAGGCAAACTGACCGGTTTCATGCCGCGAAAGACCCGCTTTGTAAGCAGGGTCAAGAGGTATGTATCTGAAAAGGATAATCAAGCTCCGGGAAGCCCTGCCTTTTAGGCGGGAGCTTCATTGTTTAGCGATTTAAATTTCGTTACCCTGCTCAGACAGAGACATAAAAAGCTTTAGGAATGAAACGACGAAGTTTTTTTTAAAAAAATAATATATTATAAAAAAATTAACTATATATATTTAAAAAATGCTTTAAATTTGTTATTCTTTTATCGGGTGGATATTTTTAAAATTATACAGTTTAGAATCCATCAGGTGTGAAGGAATAACGCGGCCAAGGGAAGCAAGCATGTTGTCACGAAGCATGGGGATTTCGGCAGCAAGATCCTGAATCAATTTTTTTATGCGTTTGCGTTTCGCATTGCCTGGTAATCCACAAAGGCATGATGGAATAATAGGAAACCGCAGCAATGTCGCAAATTCTTCAATTTCAGATTCGCGACAATAGGCGAGGGGACGAATTACAATATTGAGTCCATCGTTGCTTCTTAAAATCGGTGGCATGGACTTCAAGATTCCATTAAACATCATATTAAGCAGGAAGGTTTCCAAAATATCATCAGTATGATGGCCTAAGGCAATTTTATTGCAGTTCAAAGCCCTGGCACTGCTATACAGAATCCCGCGGCGCAAGCGGGAACATAAAAAACAGTTAGCTTTGCCCGCTGTAATTTTGCTTTTAACAATTCCATAAATGTCTGCATCAATAATGTGATATGGCTGCCCCAATTTTTCAAGGTAGTTGCGAATAATATGTTTTGGAAACCCTGGTTGTTTTTGATTGAGATGAACTGCTAACAGTTCAAAATGAACCGGTGCACGTGATTGCAAGTCTCTGAGAAGTGTTAGCAACGTATAGCTATCTTTGCCGCCGCTTAAACAGACCATTATACGATCACCATTCATGATCATGTTATAATCTTCAATCGCGCTGCCAACACGACGCAACAACTTGCGTTTTATCCGCAGGTGATACTGCATAACTTTTCGATTGGTATTAATGGTGCCGTTGCGCTAACCGTAAAAATTGAAAAAAATGTAATCAACTGCGATGCGCCTGTAGTAAAGAGGAATTAAGCGCCAATACCTTCAAACAACACGGTAGACAAATAGCGTTCTCCGGCATCAGGTAAAATAACCACAAAAGTTTTACCTGAAAACTCTTGCTGTCGGGCGAGGCGCAAGGCCGCTGCGAGCGCCGCGCCACAGGAAATCCCGCTCAAGAGTCCTTCTTCGCGCGCCAAACGCCGTGCATATTCTACGGCCTCTTCGCTTGCAACCGTTTCCACACGGTCAACCATTGAAAGGTCGAGTGTCTCAGGTATAAAACCGGCTCCGATGCCCTGGATCTTATGCGGGCTTGGTTTAAGTTCCTGTCCGGCAAGCTTTTGCGTTATTACCGGGCTTTCTTTTGGCTCAACTGCAACAGATATTATTTTTTTCTTTCTTGTGTTCTTTATGTAACGAGAAACGCCCGTAATAGTGCCACCTGTACCAACGCCAGAAACCAGCACATCAATATTACCATCAGTGTCATTCCAGATTTCCGGCCCAGTGGTTTTTTCATGTATCGCCGGATTGGCCGGATTTTTAAATTGCTGCGGCAGGAAATATTTTTTTGGATCGGATAGCGCAAGTTCTTCCGCCCGTCGTATGGCGCCCGGCATACCCTCGCCCCCCGGGGTGAGAATAAGGCGCGCCCCGAACGCAGCAAGCACTCGGCGACGCTCAATACTCATAGTTTCGGGCATGGTGAGCGTCAGCTTATAACCACGTGCTGCTGCCACATATGCCAACGCTATCCCTGTGTTTCCGCTCGTGGGCTCGATAATTTCTACCCCTGGTTTAAGTAAGCCACGTGCTTCGGCATCCCAGATCATTGAAGCACCAATGCGACACTTAACGGAGTATGCTGGATTTCGTCCTTCAACTTTACCCAGAATAGCGGAAGCCTTCGTTCCCTTACTCACGCGGTTTAGAAGGATAAGCGGCGTATTACCAATTGAATAAGAATTATCGCTAAAAATACGTGCCATAACGTCCTCCACTGTTCTAAAAAAAATTTAAACGTATGTATGCAGCGGCGATCCTAATAAAAAACCCCACTAACTCTTAAAGTTAGTGGGATTGGGATTTGTTTATCTAAGAAACGCTCATTTTTATTTTCAATGCGTTACTCAACATGATAAACATGACAACAAGCACTCTTTGCTACCAATAAGGCTGAATAAATTTGTTTAGATATGGTAATCGATTGCAGTCGCTATTTTTTTGTTATGATTCTCAAGAATATCTTGAAGCGTTATAGATCTTAATGAGTCTGCAATTTTTTTTGATATAGTTCCCCAAACTTCCCGGGCAACGCAAAAATGTGATCTTGAACAGACCGAAGGTTTTTCGGTACATTCAACGATGAAGAGCGAACCCTCGACAACGCGTACTATTTCTTCAAGGGATATTTTATTAAGCGGCTTGCCTAACACATAGCCGCCGCGCGCGCCGCGCGACGATTTGAGAAGCCCGGCGTGTTTAAGGGGATTTATCAAATGCCATAAATATTTTTCAGATATTTCCTGCCGTTTAGAAATGTCTTTGAGTGTTACCGGGCTCTCTTTGCAATGCAAGGCTATGTCCATCATTAAGCGTAGGCCATAGCGGCCTCTGGTAGATAATTTCATAGGATACCTTAAAACTCTTTAATTTTACTGTTTTTGTTTATAATAATAACCTAACCACAAATTATGGCAAGATAAAAATAACAAAAAATAATTTTGACACCCTGACCGCGAGTCAGCAAATTTTTAAAAGTGACATAAAAAAAGTATTGAATACTGATAAAAATTATGTTTAACAACTTAAATATAGTTTTTGTTTCAGTTATTAAAATATCTAATGAGGGGTTAACCCAGTGGAACACCAACAACCAATTTAAAACAAAGGAGAAGATCTATGGCAACAAAATCTTCAGTAAAAAAGAGTGCAGCAAAGAAAATGTCTGCAAAAAAAGTGTATACCTGCAAAACGTGCGGAAAAACAACAACTGAAAAAAAACATTTATGCAATCCTGGCAAAGCGCCAGAGTTGTATTCATGTGAATTCTGCGGAATAACCGCCACTAATCCAGCACATATCTGCATGCCCAAATTGTCAAAGGCAAAATTTTATTGCGATACATGCGGGCGTGTATCAGTGAGCAAGTTACTTCTGTGTAAACCAAAGGTTATTAAGTAGCATTTGATTGTTTGCTGCGTCATATTTTTTATAGAGAGCGCAATCATTGCAATTCTGCAAAGTTTCGCAAGGATTAAGGCTGAGTAGAATTGCAATGATAACGTTCTCATAGCGATAGTGTATAGCATTATCGCCGTGAGGGCAGGTTTGAAACGGGATGGAATGAAATGTCAATTATTATTGCCGGAATGTCCCGTTGTCTGTGCGGGGCTATTACATTAACGTCTTTAAAAGCTTGTCTGCTTTGCTATAAAAAGGATAGTTTAACTTTATAATAACTAAAAGGCGGGGAATTACTATGGCAAGAGTTCCATTTATTGATCAAGATGAATGTATCGGCTGCGGCAACTGTGAAGAGAGTTGTCCTGATGTTTTTCGGTTGAATGACGACGGCATCGCTGAAGTTCACGACCCCCATGGTGCAACCATCGAACTTATTCAGGAGGCAATTGATGCGTGTCCGGTAGAATGTATAAGCTGGGAAGAAGAGTAAGAAAATACACCTGCCGCAGTGCATAATACCGGGGATTTAGTTTCTAAAGAACTCCTTACTATCATACTGACCTATGTTATCCCTCCCATTAAAAAAGTAATGATGCTTTTTCTTTGAGCAACGACACAAAAATAATTAGCGCGTCTCTTCAAAATTACTATTTCATGTGCTGCTCTTGTCACATTGGCCGACTATGCATGACATAACAATCTTTGGTATTGCACTGGCATTGGCAATGGATGCTTTTGCCGTGGCTGCGGGGGTAGCTGCTTCCATCCATTCCGTAACAAATCGGCATATTTTTCGATTATGTTGGCATTTTGGGCTTTTTCAGTTTTTAATGCCAATTATTGGATGGTCTATCGGCGAGGGGCTATTGGTTTTAATAAAAAACATAGCTCCATGGGTGGCTTTTGGTTTGCTGTGTTTTCTTGGCTTAAAAATGATCTGGGAATCCGGACATATTGAAGCCAAAGGTAAATACTACGATCCCACCAGGGGGTGGAGTTTAATCGGACTTTCTGTTGCGACCAGTCTTGATGCCCTTGCGGTTGGCGTGTCGCTGGCTTTAGTTCAAGTTTCAATTTTGCGAGCAGCAATTATTATTGGGCTTGTTGCCTTCTGCATAACCTTTGTTGGCGTCAAGGTTGGCAACCGCATAGGATTTTATGCGGGCAAGTGGGCAGAACGAGCAGGGGGGGTTGTATTGATAGTCATAGCCTTTAATATCCTTCTGCAAAGATGAGGAAACAAAAAATCATTTTTGCAATATTTTAAACACTATATTATATAAACATCATAAGTTGGCAGACAGGTTAGCGTTGCATCTTAAGAAACGCTTCTATGTATTTAGAAATAAAGTTTTTTGTTCATGGGTTGCAGATCATGACAGATCTTTGTGAACAAAACGATAACTAAAAGGCTCGAGGAGACACAATGAATCCAACAAGGAAAATTTGGTTGCCTAAAGGAACTATATTTCAAAATATTACCGAGCAGCGTGCCGGGAGTAGTAATGCCAGTATTAAGTTTTACAGCAGAAGCAAATGGACACCGGACACTGACATTTATGAAGGAGAGGAAGGCATTTTAATCATAATGGATATAGCTGGTGTGAAAAAAGAGGAAATTCAAATTATCCTTGAAGGACAAATATTATCTATCTCAGGCCTACGAAGAGAGCCGGCGTTAACGAAGAAATATATACACCGTCTTGAGATTGATTTTGGCTTTTTTGAACGGACGTTTAGAATCCCCACTGATATAGATCCGGAAAAAGTTGAGGCTCGATATGAAGATGGGTTTTTGTACATCTGGATGCCCAAACAGCAGGATGTGCCGTGTACCATTGATATAATAGTTTCTTGAGGAGGGGCGAATGAACGAACAGGAAAAAAATTCCCACGCAAAGCAAAACACCGAAGCACCAGATCAGGAGAAAATTGAAATGCCCCCCTCGTTGCCGATATTGCCCATAAGCAACTTTGTTTTATTCCCTTCTGTTGTAGGTCCTATATCTGTTACGACCGAACCATATGTGCAACTCATAAATGATGCGGCATTAAAGGACCGCATGCTGGGATTGGTGTTGCGCCGCAATCAGGAAGCAGAACACCCTGCGGTTGACGACCTGTACACAGTCGGGACTGCCGGCCGCATATTAAAGCTCATGAAACTGCCGATGGGAGGGTTAAGTTTTATCTGTCAGGGGATTTCGCGCATCAGAATAAAAGAATATATCCAAAAGGAACCATACCTGATTGCTGAAGTGGAGCGGCTGACGGAAATATATGAGCGAAATGAAGAGATTGATGCGCTTGCTGTGAGCGTGCGCAATCTTTTCTTGCGTTTAATTGAGCTTTTTCCCCAGTTGCCAGATCAGCTTGGAATCGTGGCAATGAATATAGACGATTACTCGCGGCTTGCCGATTTTATAGTAGCCAATAGTCCCGCAGACCTTAAGCTGCAGCAGGAAATGCTTGAAGAGCTGAGCGTGAGAGAGCGGCTTCGCAAGGCTTCTAAAATAGTGCAGACTGAAATTCAAAAGGCCGAGCTGAGCAATAAAATTCAAAATGAGATAGCGCAGGAGATGGGAAATCATCAGCGGGAGATGATTTTACGCGAGCAGCTCAAAAAAATTCAAGCCGAACTGGGGGAGAAAGATGAAAAGGCGGTAGAAATTGAGATGCTGCGGGCAAAAATTACCGAGGCAAAAATGCCGCCGGAAGCTGAAAAAATTGCAAACAAGGAAGTTGATCGTCTGGCAATGATGTCGCCTGCTGCTGCGGAATATTCCGTGACACGCACCTATCTGGACTGGCTTACCGAGTTGCCCTGGACGAAGGCAACTGAAGATAACCTCGATATAAACCGAGCGGAGCAGATACTTGATGAAGATCATTACGATTTGGAAAAAGTGAAAAAACGCATTATTGAATACATCGCCGTGAGAAAACTAAAAAATGACATGAAAGGCCCGATATTGTGTTTTTATGGGCCGCCTGGCGTGGGGAAAACATCATTAGGAAGATCTATTGCACGGTCGCTGGGCAGGGAATTCATACGGATTTCGTTGGGTGGCGTTCGCGACGAGGCAGAAATTCGTGGACATCGCCGCACCTATGTCGGCGCCTTGCCCGGTCGAATAATCCAGAGCATTAAAAAGGCGGGGACCAATAATCCGGTATTCATGCTGGATGAAATTGACAAGCTGGGCATGGATTTTCGCGGCGATCCCTCTTCAGCCCTTCTTGAAGTGCTTGACCCCCAGCAGAACAATTCATTTTCTGACCATTATCTGGAGGTCAGTTTTGATTTATCAAAAGTTTTTTTTATTACCACGGCAAATATGTTGGATACTATTCCGCCGGCGTTGCGTGACCGGTTGGAGGTTCTTGAACTGCCTGGCTACACCGAAGACGAGAAGGTGCATATTGCGCAGAAATACATTATTCCACGACAGCTCTCCGAACATGGCATAACAGCAGAGCAACTTACCATTGAGGAAGCAGCTATTCACCATATCATCCGCGAATACACCCGTGAAGCAGGGGTGCGGAATCTTGAACGCGAAATTGCATCGGTGTGTCGCGGGGTTGCGCGAGATATAGCAGCGGGAACAAAAAAATGTGCAGTGATAAAAAAAGAAGATGTGCGGAATTATCTTGGCCAGCCTAAGTTTTTCTCAGAGGTGGCGGAACGTATTACCACTCCGGGGATTGCCACGGGTCTTGCCTGGACGCCAACGGGAGGAGATATCCTTTTCATTGAGGCTACAAAAATGAAAGGCTCTAAAGGATTAATTTTAACCGGACAGCTTGGTGATGTAATGAAAGAATCAGCTCAGGCTGGACTGAGCTACATTCGTTCCAAAGCGCAAGAACTTGGTATTGCCCCTGATTTTTATGAGCACACAGATATACATTTGCATGTTCCTGCCGGCGCAATTCCAAAGGATGGGCCGTCCGCAGGAATCACTATGGTATGTGCCATGGTTTCAATGCTCACCGGCAAGCTGGTGCGGTCTGACGTGGCTATGACCGGAGAAATAACCTTGCGCGGCAAAGTATTGCCAATTGGCGGCGTTAAGGAAAAAATATTGGCGGCAAAACGCGCTGGCATTACCACAGTGATTCTACCACGTCTGAATCAAAAGGATCTGGAAGAAACGCCTGAAACGGTTAAAGAAGGCATGAATTTCATTATGGTGGACACGATTGATGAAGTTTTAAAAAATGCTCTGGAGGATAAGTCTCAAGCGATGAACACAGAAAATAACAAAATGAAATAAACTACCTTAGTTTTTCGATTCGTAAATATTGTCACGGATGCAAACCGATGCAATGCTTTTCCATGCTCACTGAGGAATTAACCGCAAACTTACAAAAACTTAAAAGCCCTGCATAATCGACAGGACTTTTTTATGATTAAAGACATGTCGTACTCTGCGCCATCCTGCTTTAAGCATATCATTTCCCGGATAGAGCAGCGGCTGTTTCAACCCAATGTGCAAAATTATCATAACCGTCGTCTTCAACCCAATCATATGTTGGATAGATCTGGGAAAACAATAAACCAGAATTTGTGTCACGAAAGTTATTAAAAGGATTTTCTCCCTTAAGGTCCTTTTTTCTGTTACTGTCTTCTATGTTGTGAATATAAACGCCCAACAGCCCATTCTTGCGTTCGCGGCTCAATAATATTTGATAATTTACATATTCTTTGACATATGTCTCTGCCCCAATGAGAACGACGGTCACAGAAGTGCCCAGTAGTTGATTTCTTATCCATTTCATGACTTCGTAATCTCCTTGGAGGGTAAGAAATTCCCAGGCACTGGAATCTATAATGCCTGCTGATTCCCTGTCTGAATTTATGACCCAGTAGTTTTTAATTTCTAAAACTTTCCAAAAATCTCTATCATAATCAAAGCTGAAATAAACCCGCATCGCCATAATAAAACCCTACAGTGATAATGCACATTTAATTTACTGCATAAAAAATGCCAGATTGATTCTATTAACAATATGGTCGGAAACCTGTTAAAAAAAGGCAGAGCCGCTCATACAGCTTTGCCTTTATAGTATTTGTGTCCATGAGCCTGGCCTGCCTGCACCAGACCGGCTTTTTATCAACTCTGCGGCTGCCCCTGCTGCTGAATCGGCTCTATCACTATGTT
>CAZQKW010000084.1:0-7766 GCA_964594075.1 uncultured Thermodesulfobacteriota bacterium
TAAGGACTCTTAAAAAGACTATTCTTTATGCACAACAAACCCAGAAGAAGCAAAATTTTTAACACAATCCTTTTTGAATAGCAAGCAGTTTTTTTGTTACGTAGTGTGCCAGATATCCCGTCAAACTCAAGGTAATGCTTTTGGGTAAATTGAATAAGAAACTTATAGTGCTTAGATAAATTTTTAATATTGTTTAAAATACAATATATTGTATTTTTATTGACTCTTAATACTATATGATGTATTTGAAAATCATCTTCACGAACATCGGTATTTTCACCTTTTACCCCATTTGCTTAAAACAAACAAGAGCATGGATAGAAGAAAGTTTATACGCGACAGCGTTTCATTTTTGTTGGGAAGCATTTTGGGGTTTAATAATTTTGCAAAAGTCTTTGCCAGTAACAGATGCGTTGCAAAGCCCCGTATCTCTCTCATTATTGATGACATAGGCCCCAATATTTATAGGACACGGCAGTTTTTGCAATTGAATATACCGCTCACCTTTTCAATCCTGCCACACTACGCTCATTCAGAAGAACTAGCTTTCGAAATACATGACGCGGGACATGATATCCTCCTTCATCAGCCCATGGAACCATATGACGCTGAAGCTGACCCGGGGCCGGGCGCCTTATATGTGGGAGATGAAGCGCCCAAAATTTTCCGCGTGCTTGAGAAAAATTTTTCCCTTGTTCCGTTTGCCATAGGGCTTAACAATCATATGGGTTCTCGATTTACCGCCAGCCAGAGAGAAATACAAGAGACCCTTGTAATTATCAAGCAGCGGGGCCTTTTTTTTGTTGATAGTGTCACATCCCATGATTCGAAAGGCTATCATATTGCAAAACAGCTGCAAATGCCTGCTGCCCGCCGCAATGTTTTTCTGGATAATGATCTCAACGAACTTGCAATTCTGTTTCAACTCAAAAAGCTGGCCGAGCATGCATGCCAGCATGGCCATGCAATTGGCATTGGTCATCCATTCCCCGAAACTGCCAGCGCCATAAAGCTGTTTTTGAATTTTCTCATAAATTTCAATTTAACCTTGGTGCCTGTATCGGATGTGATATTTTCTGCCTGATACTTTTGCGCAACGCAGGTGCACAGATAGCAGGAGGCATGGTTTAATTAACCTGATGTTCTGCGGGGCGGGCAAATATTTCAGCTTTACGGCCTCAAACTAAAGTGATAGTAATAACTCTTGCATTGAGTTTGAATATATCTTCCTGCATGTACTGACGTTGCAAAAAGCCAACAACAATGGGCGCGGAACGATACCATGGCAGAAAAGGCAAATTCTAACATCGGGAAAAAGTTTCCAGACGTAACTGCCGAGTCTTTGGCTAAAACTCGCGAATCCATCCCCGATTCAGCGCGGGGCAAGGTAACATTGGTGGTGGTTGCATTCCTGCGAGAGAGCCAGGCGCAGCTTGACGCATGGCTTGGCCCTTTTATTGAGCGCTTTGGCGACAAAGAGGATTTTACCTTTTTCGAAGTTCCTATGATTAATTCTGGATACCTGTTCATGCGCTTTATGATAGATGGTGGAATGCGTGCCGGCATTCCCTCTGATAAGCACAAGCACGTGGTTACTATGTATGGCAATGTAGAGAAATATATAAGGGAGCTGAATATTAATCCCCGGTTCGGTCATGCATTTTTGCTTGACCGCGAAGGTATCATACGTTTTCAGGGCCAGGGATATCCAAGTCCAGAAACACTAAGGGAGCTGTTTGACACTGCTGAAAAGCTGAGTGGGTAACATTGTTTTTTTAGACTAAAAGTGGCCATACTGTATGTATATATGCTTTCAGTACGGCCACTTTGTTATGCCAACAGTGGTTTGATTATTTTCGTGCTTTCGCCCCTTGCCGTTTCACTGTAAAAGTCAAACCCGCTACGTTTATCGATCCTGTTCGGGCGTTGGTGCTGGTATTGGCTGAGAGTGCATAAACCACCGTGCCGTTGCCTATACCACTGGTTCCTGATTTAATAATAATCCAGGAAGCATTGCTTGTTGCTGTCCATGCGCAGCCGCTCTGGATTGAAACCGCAACGGCGCCAGTTGCCGCAGATGCTTTAAATATTTTGCTGGTTGGTGAAATAATACAGGTGCATGCGGAAGGCGGCGGTGGTAGCGGACTTTCATTGGCTTCATACGCAATTGTGTAGTCGCCGAAATCTACAACGCTGGCAAGCTCGCTGTATGAAATTCTGAAATACCCTGTCTCGCCCCAGCCCGTTCCCCAGCTATTGTTAAAAATACTGTCCGGCATCATCATAGCCCACAATCAAAACAGCATGTCCGCCTTCATAGGTGCCGGTTACATCGCTGTAAACACTCAAACGGTAAGAATAGAAATCAGAATAAACATCCATTGTGGTTACCAGTGGGGCATAAGTGCATAAATGATTCTTTATTGCCTCAAAAAAAGAGAGAGGAAAAACTGGAGGTAATTAGATAATAAAAAAGATAATAAAAACTGTGATTCAGGCGGGCATACTCATTGGCTCATTAATCTCTTTAAAACCCATTTTTCGCACTATTCTCTGAAGCTCTTCATCTCTAAATGGTTTTTTTACGATAAAATCAATTCCCTTATTGCGTAATTCAGCATCGGTATAGTCCATAGCCCATGCGGTTACTAAGACGATAAAGGTATCTTTTTTTATCATTTTTATCTTTTCAGCCATCTCACAGCCCGACATCTCAGGCATCTTAAAGTCAGTGAAGACTATATCAAAATGCTTTTTTCTGAAAAGCTCCAAACCTTCTTTCCCATTGCACGCAACTTCCACAAAGTAGCCATCTTCCTCGAGAATTTCACGAATAAGCTCGCGAATTGGTTCCATATCTTCTACAACAAGTATTGAAATGCTGTTACAATTTTGCATAGTTATTGATATTGCTGTCTGTAATTTTTTATAGATAGTAGTTCCTGTTTTTAATTTTGTCAGGGTATCTATCATATCGGATACCGAAAAGATAAATTAACACAATTTATGATATCTCAGGGTAAAGGTGCCAGGGTTATTATTGCGCCTTATTTCTTAATTCCTTGCGAAGCTGTGACGATCCATTGTTGCTTACCTTTTTCTCTATAACAATCTCTACAGGTCTCACTGCTTTGCCATAGTAAGCCTCATTCAGGCTATCGCGTACCGCGACCACAGAACCTTCAAGATTGAGTCCTGCATATGCCCCCTTTGATTTGGCAAATGCAATAAAATCTGCCATGACATTCTGCTTCGCCCCGGAACCAACAGGACCAATCACGATAGAAGCATCCCC
Organism: uncultured Thermodesulfobacteriota bacterium; assembly: GCA_964594075.1. Taxonomy (GTDB): domain Bacteria; phylum Desulfobacterota; class WTBG01; order CAIYCZ01; family CAIYCZ01; genus CAZQKW01. The sequence continues at coordinate 3,296 of CAZQKW010000084.1, forward strand.
CCCCATTTTAAATGAGGAGGCAAACAGAGAATCAATACCCTTGTCGCTCATCACCATCACCAGAATTTCTGATACTTCTCCTCCCAATTGAAGCCCGATAGTCATTGACCCTATAGTATAAAATACCGGCTGGCTCCAGTCGCCAGTTTTTTCATCCTTTACTAACAGAACGCCAGTCCCCCCGGAACCGCCGATAAGAAAGCCCCCTTTTATTACCTGGGGGTAAATGAGAAGAGCACGCGCATCTCTAAGGTTTTCATGAAGCCACGTATATTTTGGGTCGCTCATAAAACTGACGAACGTGGCATGGGCATTGTCAACTATCCCCTGAGCGGTCTCCTGATCCGCTGCCAGCACCGGGGAAAAATTGATTGAAAATAAGCTAATAATGAGTATTCCGATAAGAAGTGCCGCAATTATTAATTCCTGTCTGTTTTGTTTTGTTGTTAACATTTCCGAGTCTCCTTTCAATGTAACGTTGAAATTCAAAATGTGCGCATAAATCATAATGAAGGCAGTGTCTTGAAGTTAGCAAAATATTAAATATTCTACAATGAGAAACTGCTGTGCAACGCGAGATCGAGTAAAAAAACAAAAGGCCTCTATATTTCAAAGTATCCGAGGCCTTAGAAACGCCGAAAATCTCACAGTTGGTTAAGAACAACGCACTATGCTCGGTATTGCACCGATACTGATTGGTAAAGTCAGGGTAAGGTCTGTTTTAAAAAATACGCTACCGAGGAAGAAGCTTTTTCCAGCCGCGAGCTAATTGGTTTCATTATCGGGTATTTTGGAAAGGCGAGATTTATAATAAATAATATAATAATGACCAGGAGCCCCAATTTAATGATATCTTTAAACATGTCTTCCCTCACCCCGGTAAATTGGCGAACATTTTAAAGATATTATATAAAATATAATCGTATCTTAAGTCATAAGCGTAATAATATCAAGCGGTTTTCAAGTATTTTTTTATTCAGCCGGTGCTTTATAGAAGACGCCCAACAGATCTTCTGTTTGAGAAATAGGACCTGTTTCTCGCCAACTGGTTGCCCTAAATTGATAATACATGCCAACTTCCAAAGGCAGTTCGTCGTTTCGCACTACTACATTTTCAGCGCCCGTCACCCGTGGAAGATTATCATCCCTCCAGACTTCCTGACCAAAAGCATTATAAATGACAATAGAATATTTTGTCTCGCTTGAATCATCCTTCCATACAAAAGTCGGGGCTTCGGTCACTTTCTCCGGCTCTGTTGCACCAGGCCCCACAATGACCAATGCCTCAGTGATCTTAAAAGAAGTCGCGAGGTTTATATTATATGCTCCGTTATTGGGAACGGATATATGGACTATTTGTGTACCTGCTATATTGGGGTCTGGGTCCCTCACCAGTTTATCATTTTCAAAAGCTGCCAACACCACATAGTTCCCATCAGGCACTCCCTGGATGATAAAATTGCCCGTAATATTAGGGGCCTGCGGCGGGGCTGGTGCGCGCAGCCCTTGCGGCACCTCTCCTTTTACAAAAGCAGAATTAAATGTTGACTCCGGGACAAGAACAACACTGGTTGCACTGCCACCAGGCGCATTTACGATATTTACATTTCCCGTTATTGTCCCCAATGGTTTTGTAGCATTTTCATTTAAATTGATGTTGGTTTTATTTTCTCCTTTTCCCTGAGTTACTGACACCGGCTCAAGCTGCAGAAATGCTTTATAGCCGTGAACCTCCCACGTCCCCGGAGGGACGTTAAAAACGGTATATGCTCCTCTTTTGTCGCTGAATGCTATCTGTGCTTCTTTGGCGACTCCTTCAACAGTTATTAAAACGCCGCCTGGGTTTTTATCGCTTTCCACAATGACTTTTCCTGAAATGCTTCCAAGCTCCTCAAGTTTCTCGGGAGTGTCGTAGGTTAGGAAAATAAGGGCGACATCAGTTGCAGGATTATGCACCACCCATTTCTTCTCTGCCGCAAGATGTTCAGCCGTGGTCGCATCAACCGGTATCGCAGGCCTGATGCCGTATGGGTAGGGAAGATAATACAGGGCTGAAACCCTCAGGGTGAAAATACCCTCTGCCAAAGTTCCATCTGGGTTTCTTACCACCGGAACCTGAATAGCATATTCCCCTTCGCTGTCAGTAATGCCCACATCGGTTGCTGCTGCGCCGGTTTTGTCAACAGCAATAACATGCGCCCCTTCAATCGATTTCCTATCTGAAGAATCGAAAACGCTACCTCTTATAAAAACCGGTTCTGCACACATATACAATCCGTCAGTTCTCAATTCACAGACTCTTCCCGACCCGCAGGAGCCTGAATCGTTGGGATCGCATTGCGCCACGCATACCGCGCTGCCGTCAGGCAGCGGCTCGCATACTTCGCCTGCCGGGCATGCTGGCGCGGCTATATCGCATGCGGGGCGACAAACAGCACGTTCTCCGGCAATGGGTGCGCACAGCCAGCCCTGCGGGCATGAAAAGGCAGCTGCGGGATTGCACGTCGGGGTGCAGGCATATAGATCATCAGCATAATGGATGCATGCCTCATAAGATGCACACGGCTTTCCTGTCTGGTTGTCACAGACACTGAGGCAATAACTCCGGTCGGGTTTTATTTGTTCACACACTTTGCCCGGTGGACAATTCTGATCGGCATCCGGATTACACGGTTTATATTTTTGACAGGCACATAATCCCATGACAACTAAAACAAGACAAAAAATCAGATAACGTTGTTGGTAATACAAGGGCTTGCTCATGCTTTAATCCTCCCGGAAATAATTATAACTAAATTTATATTTAATTTTATCATTTTATAATAAATATTCAATCAAAAAATCCCGAGCAAAGATAATAATGTAGTGTCGTGCGGTTATGGCATTGGCTTAAATCAAATTTATTCTGTTCGCTATCGTTTATAAGATGCAGATAATGAAAGACCACAGAACATGTTTGATTCATACGAAGCCGCAGTTGTTCATTTTTTCTTTTTTATTGCCTTCCCCATTAAATTTAAATATAGTGAGAAAAATTTTTTAATCTGAAACTATTTTTAACGCTACTGTCCCCAATTTAAAGTAAAGCATAGCAGGTTCCCTCAATGAACAGCTTTAAAAAAATTTTCCTGATACTTCTTGCGGTTGTTCTTTTTCCTGTTTACCAAACCAACGGTGCCCCTGTCCCTGCATTTCAGGTTGACGCTCAATCTGCAGTGCTCATCAACGGATTAACCGGCACCATTGTTTTTGAGCAGAATCCCGACCAAACAATACCGCCCGCAAGCCTCATCAAGATCATGACGCTTTTTCTTATTTATGACGAGATTGATCGCGGCAACGTAAAGCTGACGGACATCGTGACTGTTAGTAAAAGAGCATCGAATTTTGGGGGCTCACAGATGTATCTTAAAGAGGGGGAGCTGGTTCCCTGGGAAGAAATTATTAAGGGCATCACGATTTCCTCCGGCAACGATGCATGCGTTGCTGCAGCAGAGGAAATTGCCGGCATGGAAGAGACTTTTGTAGAAAAGATGAACAAAAAGGCCGCTGAAATCGGCATGGTTAATACTATCATTAAAAATTGCCACGGATTGCCTGCTGTGGGGCAGCACACCACTGCCCGCGATATGGCACTTCTCTCGTATCAATACATAAAAACCCATCCGCATGCACTTGAAATTCATCGCACAAAGGAGATGACCTATAACCGCATCACACAGCAAAACCGAAACAAGCTGCTGTGGCGTGATCCCACCGTTGATGGGTTAAAGACTGGCTGGATCAAGGAATCAGGCTACCATTTGATCGCTACAGCGCAGCGCGGCGGCGACCGCTACATAGCTGTGGTCATGGGAGCGCAAAGTCCTAACAAACGCGCGGAAGAAGCTTTGAAGTTGCTCAACTACGGTTTTAGAAATTTCAAGACGATCCCGCTGATTGAACCCGGCAAAGAACTCGCAACCATTAAGGTGAAGAGAGGCGTTGAAAATCTCGTGTCACTGGGCGTTCTGGAATCATCCTATATAACGGTACCGCGCGATCAGGCTCCTGCTATTCAGCTTCAAACCGATATTCCGTTAACGGTAACCTCCCCTTTGGTAAAACATCAACCGATAGGGACGATTAAAGCCTTTGTCAACGGCACTGCTCATACAACCCTGCAGCTTGTCACGCTCGCTTCGGTAGAGAAAGCAGGGTTCATCAAAATAACATTACAGACGATTCGCCATGCGTTTGTATCACCTTCTTCCTGGGGATTTATAGTCTTGGGAATTGTGTTGGTAATATTTTTTCTGCGCAGATCTTTCTCAAGAAGAAAAAGCAAAAAAGACACCTCCTTTATTTCATAGATAGTATTAAATAAAAAAGCCGCATGTAATTCATGCAGGTTTCAGAAATCGGTTTTTATACGCAAAATTAGGCTTTGTTCTAAAGTTTAGTGATGGCCCCTGACCAAGAGTATGAGGCA
>CAZQKW010000085.1:0-7550 GCA_964594075.1 uncultured Thermodesulfobacteriota bacterium
CCTCATACTCTTGGTCAGGGGCCATCACTAAACTTTAGAACAAAGCCTAAAATTATTATTTTATAGTAGCGCTGTGGATCAAGTTAATAAAAGTTAGAAAGCGTTTTTCAAGCGCTTTGATAATTTTTTTGCAGGCTTTAGCTTGTAAAAAAATAATTTATAAATAACAATCGGAATTTATTAGAGCGCAGCAGACTCAGGAAGAAGTGGCGGAATAGTGAATCCAAGAGCTGGTTATATTAATCAGAGAGGATTTAAATTTTTACCGAACGAAAATGCTCAGACCAGTATCATTTTTGCGATAATTTCAAAACGATTATTGTTAGGCTGTTTTAACGACTTCTCTCAAGAATAAACATTTCAAGTTCAAAATTTCTGATCATTCATAATTTTATTGTTCCTAATATCGTATATAATTAAATTATTTTATTATATCAATAAAAAAAGAGAACGGGCAACTATAAAAATATCCATTATTATTTTTGATCAACCGGTGTTTTAACATAGTTTGTCACGTCCCTTGCGCTATCCTGTAATTTCTGGTATTTACTCATGAAATCAAACCATCAAAACACTAAATTTACTTTTCACAGGACGGTATTATGCCACAGTTCAAAGTTATTATTACGGACAATATATCTCAGGAAGGAATTGACATCTTGCAGCGTGATAACACCATTGAAATTGATCTGCGTCCCGGAATAAAGAATGAGGAATTAAAGAGTATTATTGGTGATTATGATGCAATTATAACCAGAAGCGGAACTGCGGTTACTGCTGACCTTCTTGAAAACCCCGGCAAGTTGAAAATAATTGGCCGAGCGGGAGTCGGCCTTGATAATGTTGATATTGAAGCGGCAAGTAAAAAGGGTATCATTGTTATGAACGCACCAACTGGCAATACATTTGCAGCAACTGAACTAACGATGGGCATCATGCTTGCTGCTGCCCGAAAAATACCGCTTGCCAACGCCTCGCTTAAATCTGGTCAATGGGACAGAAAAAAGTTTATGGGTTTTCAGTTATACAATAAAACCCTGGGCATAATTGGCCTTGGCAGGATTGGTGGCAATGTTGCCATCCGCGCCAAAGGTTTTGGCATGAAAGTTATCGCTTATGATCCTTACATCAAAAAAAGCAAAGCCGAGTCTATCGGGGTAAAACTGTGCGACAGCTTGGATGAAGTGCTACACGATTCCGATGTGCTGACGGTGCATACGCCACTTACACAGGAAACACAGAACATGATTACGGCGACAGAAATAAGTAAGATGAAACAGGGCGTCATTATCATTAATTGTGCCCGTGGCGGTATTGTAAACGAAAACGATCTTTACGAGGCATTAAAATCCGGTAAGGTATTCGCTGCCGGCATTGATGTGTTCGAAGAAGAGCCTCCCAAAGGCCATAGGCTGTTTGAGCTCGAAAACGTTTTTGTCACGCCACATATCGGCGCAAACACCTTTGAGGGACAAGAAGGCGTTGCCAGACTAATTGCACAGCAAATAGTAGATGCTCTGCACGGCAGAGCGTGTGTGAATGCAGTCAATATCCCGGTTATAAGGACTCAGCTTCCTGAACCCATGCAGCGTTATTTTGATCTGGTGCAAAAGATGGGTTCTCTTGCAGCTCAGATTATTAGAGGAAGAACAGAAGAAATTAAAATTATAATGGTCGGGAAAAATTTTGAAGAAGACTTTTGCGAACGGACTTTTGATGCGCCGCTAAGTTATCAGCCATTTACCGTTGCTGCATTAAAGGGTTTTTTCGATGTCAACCTGAAAAATGTTTCTTATATTAATGCCCCGTATCTGGCAAAGGACCGCAACATTGTTGTTACTGAATCAAAGACTGACCAGTTTGATAAATATAATGATTTGATCGTGTGCGTCATAAAAACCGATTTACAAGAGAAGACGATTGCTGGCACGGTGTTTTCCGATCATTCGGGCAGAATAGTGCTTTTTGACCGCTTTCATGTGGATATGATACCTCAGGGTTCGTTCCTTTTTTTTAGAAATGCAGATCGTCCCGGAATTATTGGTAAGGTGGGAACAATTTTAGGCAATCATAAGATTAATATAGCTGACTTTGAACTCGGAAGGCAACCAGGCGGCGAGGCTATCGCATTCGTCGCTGTTGATGACCCCATAGGCAAAGCGGTTCTTGATGAAATTCTGCAGATTGAGGGCATGCTGGAAGCCCGTGTTGTTCGTTTATAATAAAAATTATATTCCCTGGTTAATCTTTAATAAGACTGCCTTATGAGTTTATTGCTGGGTAGCGTGATAATTGGCCTTGCATCTGCGCCTATTGCGGTTCTAAAAAAGCCAAGATTTTTCTGGGGATCTGCAGCGTTTGATCCCATCAGTTTTTTTTGGGTAATTGCTTTTTTTCTTTTTGGTCCGCTTGGCGCGCTCATTAGTTCAGCGATTGGGGCCCTTGCAATTCTGTTATTTTCTAAGGAACCAACGCCGGGACTTGGTGCAATGTTAAAATTCATCGGAACCTTAACAGTATGGGCTACTCTCTACGCTACTGCCGTGGCATTTTCTGGTTCAGACATATCGGCTGTTATGTATTTTAAAAATGTAGAAAATTATGCCCCTGCCGTATTGCTTGCAGCTTGTGTGCGTTGTTTGGTAGAAATACCCGCTTGTTACTATGCCATACCGTATTTTCTCTCCCGCTCAACAGGTGCCAAAACCAACAGTCTGATGATGATCGAGAAATTTGGAGGAATGTATCGGTATATTATTATTATGGTCGCACTAAATTTCTGGTTAACGCTCTTAGATGCGCTTATTCCTTGGCTGGCGATATTTCCTACGGGTATATATAAAGTTGCATACTGGTAAGTCGCTTTCTATGAAAAACAGGAATTAACCTCTTATACCTCATCACATAAAACATGCCGACCATGTTAATCCCTATAGAAACATTTTTTAAAATCAATATAGTCCCCTTAAAATCTTCTAAATAAATTCACCCAAATTTTCGAATAAGAGAATGATCTGGAACATGAAAATAGCGTATTGGTGATAACTTATTGAAATAGAATAACCACAGGGAGACTTGAAAGTGTATACAAGAAATTCAATGAACAGGAGCTTAAGGTTTACGGGAGGTGTTATTCTCGTCAGTTTACCTTTTTTGGTTGGTGACATTGGCTTCACCGGGAAACTTACTGCTGTTATTGTTGGCTTTTACGGGATTGTAACAGGCTTAATAAATTTTTGTCCACTCGAATACTTAATTCTCAAAGAAAGGAAAGACAGGAGAAAGAAACTATCTGTGGAAAATTCCATCAGTGTTAATGATGTGAAGGAGTTGCAATTTTTTAAAGGAATGAACGAGGAAGAAATGCGAAATGTTCTTTCGTATGCTGTCTTAAATAATTATCCCAAGGATACAACAGTTATTACTGAAGGCGAACCCATAGAAAAATTATCAATAATTTTTTCAGGTCAGTTCAAAATTGTTAAGTCAATTTCTCCGGAAAACCAAAAAATTATAACAACGATTGGCGATGGAGAAACATATGGAGAAATGTCTTTTTTTGATAATATGCCGCCATGTGTGTCAGTTATGAGTCTTGAAGACTCAAAAGTGCTGGAAATTGAAGAAGATGGATTTAACGAGTTGATAAAAAACCATCCACATCTTGGGCTCAAAATATTAATTCAGCTAATGCATATTTCAAGTATGCGTATCAGAGCATTAAATGAACAGATTGCGTCGCTTGGTACCTGGGTTCTCAAGAGCAGACAGCAATTGCGTATAAATGCCGCATGATTTTTAAATACACAAATTGTATTAAGTGCTTCTTTTGTACCACCATGCCCATCCTTACCTTTTTCTATGCCTCGACTGGCTCGCCATACCTTCGGTATGTTTCTGCAATTAATGGCAGTTCATCTATGAAATTGAGAATACACTGATAGGGGAAGCTCATAGTGAGCTCTTCATCAGAAAGCCCTATGTATTTTCGCCAGGCCACGTCGCTATATGAAAAGGACGGTTTCTTTGTTACATATGGATACTGAATTAAGAAAGGGCAGCCACCGTTGCCACCATGTCCTTGAATCGGTTCACCCGCAATATAACAGTAACAGCGGTTTAAAATATCCGCAGCACCGGGTGTGCAGAACAGGAGAATTAGATCAGGCTCTGCAATGTCCCCCAAAAGGCCAATTTGAACGGCGGTGTTTCTTTCCCTTACTTCCGGAATGCGTTTCGCCATCTGTTTTTCATAGCAGAGCGCCGTTTCAATATTTTTGTATGACTTGCTGATAGAGTTGTGGACTTCTATGAGTTCCAATTTCTGTTCCTCGGGAACTGGGGGCGCTACGCCTGTGGCAACAACACCGCCGGTGCAAAAACAGTGTTCAGGACCAGTATGGAATGTATTTGCGCCATTAAGTATCTCGCCGATCTGCGTGCACAGACCCGGAAAAGCATTTCCCTGGTATTCAGGCACGGATTTAGGTTTATTTTTCCAAACTTTAATTCCTACCGGCTTTTTTTTGAGATGTAATACATTTTCAATAATATCAACCATCTGATTGTTATTCATCACAGCGTTCCTTTTTAATAGTAAAGTATTATCCCAACAGTCATTCCATATAATATTATACAGATAATGAGCGGCAGATCATTGAGTAAAACTTTCTCAGGGCTGCCCCCTTCGTTTTTCTGATGAATGAGATACAAATATCTAAATATACCGTAAAGGACAAACGGGATAGTGTATTTAAGACGGTCAGTTCCAAACTTACTAACGGTATCTTCTGAAACCGTGTATAACGAATAGGTGATAACGGTAGAGGCAGTAACTACTGAAATCATTTGATCAAGGAGATAAGGACTGTACTCAAAAAGAATTTTCCGATGATGAATTGCATCATCTTCCAGCAATATAAGTTCATGGCGTCGTTTGCTAAGGGCAAGAAAGAGCGACAGAAGAATAGCGCAGAATAAAAGCCACGTAGAAAAGGGGACTTCAATAACTTCCGCACCCGCCAAAGCGCGCAAAACAAATCCGGCGGCAATAGAAAAAACATCCAGTATTACAATATGTTTGAGTACCGTTGAATATGCTATCTGCAGGATAAAATAAATGAGAGCTATAAAAATAAAAGAAAGGTTGGTAAGCAGTACGGCACACAGGAGGGAAAGGCACAATAAAAAAACGGTTGCAATAATTGCTATCGAGGGAGCTAATGCTCCGGATGCAAGCGGACGTTTGTTTTTAACAGGATGGATTTTGTCCTGTTCTAAGTCAAAAAGGTCATTTATTAAATAGACACAACCTGAAATAATACAGAAAATAAAGAAAGCGACAATGGTCTTGAAAAGGTGGGGTGGGGATAATACATTTTGAGAAAAAATGAGAGCCGCAAACAAAATGAGATTTTTTGTCCATTGTTTAGGCCGCATGCTGCGAAAAACCAGGCCTGCAATAGTGCTCATGTTTTTGTTATTCATTAAAATTACTTAAAGATAAAATCAAATACGTTAATGCCCAGGATATTTTTATCAATGGGCAACCATCCATACCCCGGCAATAATAAAACCAAAACCAGCAATCTGAACCAGCGTAATGGTTTCTTTTAAAAATAGCCAGGAGGCTATGATAACAATAACATAACCCAGGCTGGTCATAATGGGATATGCGATGCTTAAATTTAATTTGGTGAGGACATAACAATAGGCAGCAAGACCAAGAGCAAAACATATAATGCCGCCAATCAGAATTGGGTTTAGCGTCATGCTGATAATAAAGCCAATAAGATTTGTGGAATGCTTTTCTTTTAGCATCCCCACTTTCATTAAAATATTGGCTATAGCATTGAAGGTTATCGCAAGAACAAGAATTATGTAACTCATTGCCTTCCTTTCAAAGTTTGCTTCACTCGTAATAGTTTGTTTTTAAAGGCAAATTTTTTAAAAAATCACCAAATACTTTTTGAATGAATTGGAAAACATCGAGGAATAGTAAATGAATTACACATTATTTGTCAATTAAAATAGGAAAATGCTGTAATTATGGTAATCAAAATAACATTTTGTGAGGTTTACTATAATTGACGCGCAATAGATTTCCAAAAAATTTGACAACACAATTGAATATCAGTATAAAAAATTCTATATATTATTGCTTGACAAATTTTTAGTTTGTATGCTGTTTCTGTTTTGTCCACCATAGCAGATTAACTCGTTAAGTATGTTTACTTTTTGGCAGTTGAGATTGCCGCGTCCCGCGCTGTGGGACTCGCAATGACCGTTACAAGGGGTGTATGAAGGGCACTGGTCATTGCGAGCGTGTGATCCAATGCACTGAGGCAACGCACGGGGAGGCACTCACCCATTTTTGGACACTATTGATGCTGTATATCATGTTTAAAAATTGAGAATAAATATGGTGAAAAAAATAAGCTATAAGGATGCCGGCGTGGATATTGATGCTGGCAATCAATTTGCCGGTGCTATTAAACAGTTAGTGAGTTCTACATTCCGTCCCGAGGTGTTATCCGAAATTGGCGGTTTTGCGGGACTTTTTTCACTAAACACAGAAAAATATAAAAATCCGGTGCTTGTGTCATCTACTGATGGTGTTGGGACCAAGCTGCGCATAGCAACTATGTTGAACAAACACGATACGATAGGCATTGATCTTGTCGCAATGTGCGTTAATGACATTATTGTTCAAGGTGCGGAACCACTTTTTCTGCTTGATTATATTTCAACCGGAAAAATTCGTCAGGACATTTTATTAGACGTAATAAAAGGCATTATCCAAGGGTGTGCAGAGTCAGGGTGTTGTCTCCTTGGCGGTGAAACCGCTGAAATGCCGTCATTTTATGAAGAAGGGGAATATGATTTAGCCGGCTTTGTGGTGGGAGTGGTTAATCGTGATAGCTTGATAGATGGGTCAAACATCGCTGTTGGCGACAAACTCATTGGCATTGCTTCAAGCGGATTGCACAGCAATGGGTATTCCTTGGCGCGAAAAATATTCTTTGACCAATTGCAAATGAAAGTTGATGAATATGTGAAAGATTTTAATAAGACACTGGGAGAAGAACTTATTACCCCCACTCGTATCTATGCAAAGGCAATCGCCAATTTGCTTCGAGATTTTCACATTCATGGTATGGCTCATATAACTGGTGGCGGGCTGATAGATAATATCGAACGAATATTGCCCCATGGATGTACAGTACATATTAAGAAAAAGAGTTGGGACATTCACCCTGTCTTTTCCTATATTCAGGAAAAAGGTGGTGTAACGGAAAATGAGATGTTTAGAACATTTAATAACGGTATCGGGATGGTGCTGGCAGTTGCCGAAGGCGATGCAGATGACATTTTGTTGCGCCTTAAAGGTCTGAAGGAAAAAGCATTTATTATTGGCGAAATTCTTGACTACTCAGGAGAAGAAAACCGCGTTCAATTTCTTGGTTAAACGAGCAATTCTGACATCTTAATTTATGACTTTGTTCCAACGTTTAGTGATGGCGTAAAGTAATTGCAAAAAAATACGGATT
>CAZQKW010000086.1:0-7021 GCA_964594075.1 uncultured Thermodesulfobacteriota bacterium
AACGCTCCGCATAACCGGCTGGCAATGGAGCGCAGCGGAATAGCCAGTCCGAGTTGATGCGGTTGTTAGATGCTCTCTTCAAAATAATCACTATCAACCTTCTTGACCGGATACAATGAAACTGTGGATACGCCAACATCATGTTCGATCATCAGATTGGTCAATTGTTCGCCGTCAATTAAAACGATCTTACTGCCGATCTGCGAAACGTAACTGCGAGCATCATCAGTAAATCTTGAGGTAGTAATAAAAATACCCTTGTTTGCTCTTTGAGCCTGTAGGGCTCCTGCGAATTGCATGACATCAGGACGACCCACCGGATTGTTATCCCAACGCTTTGCCTGAATATACACAACATCAAGGCCGAGTTTGTCCTCTTTTATGATCCCATCAATTCCACCGTCACCGCTTCTACCGATTGCCTTGCCTGCATCTGCCCGCGAACCTCCGTAGCCCATTTTGACCAGCAGTTCCACAACAACCCGTTCGAAGAAGGAGGGTGATATTTTCTTTAGCCTGGCGAGCAATTCATCTGCGAGTTCGTCACGGAGATTTTCATATGCAGTTTCTAATGCCTCTGATGGCGTTGCTGTTGAAATATCTGATGACCCTTTTGATTCGGCTACCTTGTCAACACTTCTTGTGCCCTTGAGTTGTTGAAATTCAAGAAATTCGGGGTATTGCTTGAGAAGTTTCACGTTGATGGTCTTGGGCTGTTTCTTAAGAAGATCTCTTCCGCGGTCGGTGATTTGGTAGAATCCTCTGCGAGTTGCTTCAAGCAACCCGGCCTTCTTCATGTAAGTCGAAGCCCAACCGACACGATTAACAAAAGTTGACTGTATGCCGCTCGGCAGCATTTCCTTTAGATCGTCCTCTGTGAGGCCCAATTCCGTTGCCAGAGCTTCAACAGCCTCGCTGGTTGATATTTCAGTTCCTTTCCGTGCCGCAAACTGCAGAAGCGGTAACATCACGCTCTGATAATCTGGAACGGCCATTTATTTTTCTCCTTTATGCATCTAACGCCCAGGTTCAGCGGCGGGCCGCTTGCGGGCCGTCCGCTGCAACCGGTTGTTATGCCTTCTGTTCCGTCCGTTGCGCGGTTAACGCTTCGTACAACGTGGTCTTGAACTCGTTCTCGTCCTCGGTGTTGTAGAACGGAACGCCCACGAGCCTGTATTTCGTGTCCGTGTTCAGCGTCAGCACCTTGTCGGCGAACTGCTCCCGAATTTCCTTTAGGAACTGCTCCTTCCACTTGTCGTGTTCCTTCAGGTGCTTGCCCTTCGGTTCGATGAACACCTGGTACGTCAGGAGTTTGCCCGACTTCTGGCGCAGGAAAAGCACAAAGTCTGGCTCGAAAGCCTGGCCGTCAGCGAAGTTGTAGACCTTGAAATGGCTCTCGTTGCGCACGAGATACACGGCCTCGTACTTCTCCCGAAGCTGCTCCATCTGGCGGTCCAGCATCCGCACGAAGGGCTTCTCTTCGCTCGTGCCGTACAGCGCGTTGAAGACGTACCAATCGCGCCCAGCGATGAACGACTCGAACTGGGGGTCTTCCAGGGCGAGCGGGTTCCACTTGTCGAACCGTAGAATCTTGTCGGTGAACACGTCCCGGACCCAGGTCGGACTGAAGTCGCGGGAGCCGCGATGTTCGGTGATGCCTTTGCGGGCCTCCGCCTCGATCTGGCTTAGCAGTCCGATCACGGCTCGCAGTTTCTCTACCTTGTTCTCCTCCAGGAGATACACGTTCCCCTGGAAGGTGATCGCCAGCCCGCCGAGATAGTCGGCAGCCGTCATGAACTCCTGCATGGAGGCCAGGTGCGGGAAGTACCGCCGCAAAGAGGCAAACGTGAAGAACGGAACCCGCGCCAGTGCCGACTCGACGATGTTCCGCTCGATTTCGGTCAGCTTGACGTCCTGCCGGTTCTCCTCCGCGACAACGGCCTTGGCCTCATTTCCGGCGAGGATTGCGCTCTGTCCGCCGTGCCCCGTGGCGATGGTGTGGACATAGTTGATCTTCGAAACTCCCATGTCGGCCAGCGATTTGACCTGCCGGTAGTCGTTGGTCACCCGGGCGTTGGTGTAGATCGCCCCGAACTTGAAGAACGGCGTTTTCTTGAACGAGTCCTTCAGGCGCATCGGCCGCTCGACGGTCTCCTCGGGCATGATCCCTTGCGCCACGAGGGCGGAGCGAATCTCGTGGATGTACCGGAAGTCGTTGATGCTGTGGTAGTGTAGCTCCTCCAGTATCCGCAGTTCGTGAGTGACGTCCCCGTCATATTTTCGGCGGAACCGGTCGTTGTTGCCTGGCGTCACGAATGGGAAATACCGCGCGCCACGCCCGATCAACTGCGCCTCGGAGACGGTGGTTGAACCGGGCTTTCCTGCCTTTGCGTCGCGGGTTTCATAACAGCGGACAATGTCAAACAAGTTGAGGACGTCCCAGCCCTCGTTCAGTTTCTGGACGGCGAAAATCGCGCGGATGCGGTTGTTCCGATCCTCCAGCGAGTTGAGCAGCAGTTGGTACTGCTCCTTCTCCCCCTCCTCGTTGACCGATAGGCAGAAGTCGGCCTGGAACTCGCGCTTGAGCCGGACCACGAGCTGACCGTCCGTGATGCCGTTGTCCTGGAAGAACTGAAAGGCGCGCTGTACGGCCGGAACGTCCGATTTGCGGACCCGGGCGATGCCCTTGACCGTCAGCCCGTCAATCAGCTTGTGGAAGTTCTCCTTGTTCTCGTGCGACTGCGCGATGGTGCGCTGGGCCTTCAGCAGGACCACCGGTTTCAGGTTGATCCGGTGCTTGGCGGCGACCTCCTGCTTATACTGGCTGAGCACGAGCGCTTGCAGGATGCGCTCGTTCAGATCGAAGTCGGACTGAACGATCATCACGTCCTTGGAAAACCGGTCGTTGCGGTACTGCTGGAGGTCATACCGGATCACGACCTTGTTCCGGTACTTGTCCACCATGCCCGCGTCTTCGAAGTCGTGCGTGGCCGTGAACTCCAGGAGCAGATTGGCGGGGTTCTGTCCGAAGATGCGCTCAACGGTGTTCTCCCAGCTTTCGAACAGCTCCTGGTCGCTCCTGGTCTTCGTGTTCAGGTGGTGCGCCTCGTCGGCGATCAGGACGACCTTGTGCTTGCGGAAATCCTCGAATGTGATCGCGTTCTCCCTCTCGGTCGTCAGGTCGCTGTGGAGTTTCTGGATCGTGGTGAAGCAGATGTTGATGTCCCGGGGATTGACGGCCTCGAAGTTCTCGACCGGCGTAACCCGGACGTGCTGATTGCCGATGACGATGTCGGGCACGAAAAGGAACTTCGACGATTGCGGGTTCAGGAAGTTGTCCCTCGTCTTCTGGATGATGTTGGTGGAGTTAACGAAGAACAGGAAGTTCCGGTAGCCCTTTTCGTACAGGTAGAGGATCACCCCGGCCATGATCAGCGTCTTGCCGCTCCCCGTGGCCATGTTGAACAGCAGGTGCAGCGGCAGCGCCTTGCCAGGGAAATCCTTCTCGTGGCAGTGGAAGAACCGGGCGAACGCCTCAACCTGGTACGGCCGCAGGTCGTACCGTGGGTTCAGGTTCAGCGTCATGCTCTTTGGCATTTCCTTGGCCAGCAGGCCGAAGCCAGAAATGCTGTCGAGCTTCTCGTAGAGGAATTGCTCAGGCATTGTACGCCTCGCCGTAAAACGCCTTGTTCAGCGCCTTGTCCTCGTCGCTCACCTTGAAGCGCGGGTCGTCTATCTCGGACAGGTTCACGTAGAGCTGGTTCTTGTCCAGCAACTCGGCCAGCAGGCGTTTCTGCTTCTTAAGGCTATCCTGCTCCTGCCCGATAGCCTCGAAGTCCTTGACCGCGTCCTCCGGCACCTGTGGGTTGACGTACCAGTTGAGGAACGATCCCTCGGCCATCTCCCTCCAAATCTTGACCAGCTCCTTGCTCGTCTTGGCGGCCTCGATCCGCTCCATGAAGGACTCGTTGTACTTCATCAACTCGCAGGCGATGAACTCCCCGCCTCCCGTCCAGTTCACAGCGGTTGATATTCCTGATGTGTCGCCCTTGATGACGTTTTGAAGTCGAGCGGTGCTGTCGTTCTTCCCATAATCGATCTGCTCAATCCCGATGTACTGGCGACCGAGCTTGTGCGCAACTGCAGCGGTTGTGCCGCTGCCCAAGTGATAGTCCAGGACGATGTCTCCTGCTTTGGTGGACATCTCGATGATCCTCT
Source organism: uncultured Thermodesulfobacteriota bacterium (assembly GCA_964594075.1). Taxonomy (GTDB): domain Bacteria; phylum Desulfobacterota; class WTBG01; order CAIYCZ01; family CAIYCZ01; genus CAZQKW01. The sequence goes on from CAZQKW010000086.1 coordinate 4,219, forward strand.
GAAGCAGCGCCTCGGGCTTCTTCCCGCGTCGCAACTCAACGCCTCCCTCTTCGGCGATTCCCGTTACCTGGATTTCGTCGTTGCTCCAGAAGTTGTTCATTGGCGCGACCCGGAAGACGCGTTTGCCGTCCGTCTCTGCGTAGTGGTGGAGGAACAAGACGATGCCGTTGTCCAGATAGTAGGATTTGACCAGCTGTCCCTTCCGTTTGCCGATTGTAGGAACATACTCAACTGAAAAGAGGCAGCCCGGGTCAATAGCAGACAGAATCTTCTGCTGCAAAGAGCTTTCCTCCTGTTGAGCCGCGATCCTGACGAGGGTCTCGAACTTTTTGAGCCGTTCTTCGTTGGGTGTCGCACTCGGAATGCGTGTAATCTTGAAGTCCTGGTGCCGATAGATCTGGATGTCGTTTCCTTTGGCATCCTTGAGCGTTTTGTGATGTGTGCGGATTCCTTCGGTGACAAAGGAGCGGTCATATTGCCCCAGGGCCTTCTCTGTCGCGTCCACTCTCTTCCTCACCGGGCATGGCCGTTCGACCTTCTCGATGTCTTTGGCATATGCCAGGATGTATTCCGTACTATCGGTGATGAACTTCGATCCCTGGCCAAGGACTGTTCTTCCTTCGGGTGCCCGTTGCCAACTGATCTGAGCGAGAACGTTGGCTCGCCCAAACACTTCATCCAGCAAGAAGCGCAGATAGGCACATTCAGTTTCGTCGCATTGAACGAATGCCATTCCTGAAGGCATTAGGAGTTCATAGGCAACTTCCAGCCGGTTCTTCATGAACGTGAGCCAAGAACTGTGATTGAAGGAATCGTTGTAGCCGAACTCGTCATTGCCAGTGTTGTAGGGAGGGTCAATGTATAGCATCTTGACCCGGCCTCTGAAGATATCCTTCACCGTGTGGAGCCCCAGCAAGTTGTTGCCACGAAGTATTAGGTTCTCCCGGAGCAGGCCAGTCGCATCGTGGTGCATTTCGCCGACCGGTTTCCGTCCTTTGGCCGTGTACCGGGTGAACGCGGTCAACACCTTGGGGGCCAACAAGCGGGTGATCTCGTCTTCGGCCAGAACCTCATTGAAGAAGATCTCCTTCCGCTTCTCCTCTTCCTTCGTCTGGCCGCCCTCCAGGACGCAGTCCTTGTACGGCCACACGAGGGCAACGTCGCCGCGCTCGCGCAGGTACTTGCCGCCGACGGTCAGGCCGATTCTGTTGCGGAACCGGGTGTAGGAGTTGTCCAGGAAGTTCTTCTGCGATACGAACTCGATGAAGGTGTTGAGGTTGAAGACCCAGTGGCCCTCGATCTCGTCGAAGAACTTGGCCTTGATCTCCTTGTCGGCCAGCAGGAGTTTGACAAGGCCGTGGTCGATGCGCCATGCGTGATCCTGCACGGCCGCGAGCACCAGTTCCCCATCCTCGTCAATAAAACGCCGGTCCTTCTTTAGAACCTCGATCAGCTTGGAATTGAAAGACATCCGCCTCTCCTGCGGCTATCGCCGTCTTGTTATATTTCTGAAGGCATAACGGCACCGAGCTGAGCCGCCGTGCGAAGCGCAGCGGAGCACGGTCGGCTCCAGCGAGTTGTTAGGCCGATCTCTACGGTCCACGATTCATAAAGTGCGGCTCATTTTAGCCATACCGAACAGAAAGCCACTGCCAATACAACAACAATGATACCGAAGTAGAACGGAAAATCGCGCTCCCCAAACTGATAGTCACGATTATGGATGAACGTGGTTGTGGCAATGAGATGCTGTAGAGCGAAGGTAAGTATGAATGAGCTGGTCAGTTCATAAAACAGAACATAGCCAAGAGAAAAGCCAAGTATCTGAAACTGGAATCCGGGTTTCAATCCAACAGGAAAGAAATGGAACTGAGCAAGATGATAGATTGGAAACATCAACGAAGCGATAAATAACGCCACGGGCAAAGGCAAGATGGTCTTCAACCAAGGGTAAGTAATTCCGATAGTCACAAGCGTACTTGAAAAGTGTACGGCCAGTGGGCCAAGGAAGGTGAAGAAACTCTGTTTGAGTTCCCTTCCTTGCGACACGATCTTGGATATCATTTCAGTTCTGGCAAACGAGTAGAAGATGATTAGCAGACCAATTGCAAGACTGGGATTATCGGGCCACATCTGTACCAAAAGATAATGTTTGGCGGTCAAATAAAGTGGAATAATTGTGCCTGCCAGCAGGATAGCTAGAAGTAGAAAGACAAGCCCACCGATTGCTTCAAGATACCGATTCCCTGTTTCACTGTGTTTCTTGAACAAGCAGTTTGTCAACAGGATGAGCAGACAATATGACACAAAAATAGAGAGTTCGATCATTATCTACCACTCCGCAGCGCTATAATTGATGTATCAGCCAGTGATTTGCAGTGGGCCTTGCGGCCCAACGACGGGGGTCAGGCGCGCGGGTTACCGCGTCGCCTGAGCTCCTTGGTTCTGCGATTCCTCTTTCCGAATTCTCTGTTGAGTGCGGTTACCGAAGAATATGCCCAATGGCAGGAGGATCGCGAACGGAATCCAAAGGAAATAGCGGTACGGGTTTGGCAAGGCGAACATCAACCCAAGAAACAGGATGCCGGCAACCCAGACCACGACGCTTGCCTTCACCATGAAGGCGCGTTCCCGTGGGCCGTTTGTATTCTTGATGCTGAAGTACGTTCCGATGATGCCGCCAATGATTCCGATGACTACTCCTACGATAGCTCCAATCCATCCAGCATTCATTTGATACCTCCTCTCCTAACAGTTACTTTTATCTTTATTCTACCTTTGCTTATTGTATTATACCATCCAG
>CAZQKW010000087.1:0-7015 GCA_964594075.1 uncultured Thermodesulfobacteriota bacterium
AAAATCAACTGCCCCTCTTTGATTCTTAAATTTTTTGGGGAAAGTCCTGAAAAAAACTATATCCAGGAAAAAACACCATATGTATTGTGTCATTATGGCAGGCGGAAAGGGGACCCGATTCTGGCCCCGCAGCAGAGCAGCTGTGCCAAAACAACTGCTGAATGTGTGGGGCAGCAAAACCATGCTTCAGGAGAGTGTGGAGCGGATTTCCCGCCTGGTGCCGCCGGAGCGCATTATCGTCGTTGTCGGGAAGGAACATGCGGAAAAAACCTGCCAACAGCTTCCACTGCTTTTACCTGAAAATGTCCTGGTCGAGCCCGTCGGTCGTAATACTGCGCCGTGCATATGTCTTGCCGCCCTGCAGGTCGCCCGCAAAAACCCCCATGCAGTTATGGCCGTGCTTGCCGCAGATCATTTTATTGCAGACGCGCAGGCATTCTGTCGCTGCCTTGAGGCGGCAGAGACAATCGCACAGCAGCATGACTGTCTGGTAACAATCGGCGTTACCCCTGATCGCCCGGAAACCGGCTATGGATATATTCAGTATGCAAACACTATCGGCCAGCATAATGGGATACCCGTTTTTCAGGTGCGCAAATTTCACGAAAAACCAACCCGTGAACAAGCAAAGGCATTTTTAGAGCAGGGCAATTTTCTGTGGAACAGCGGGATGTTTGTCTGGAAGGCGTCCACTATTCTTGAAGAAGTCAGAACCTTTCTTCCTGATATATATAACAAGCTGCTCCCGGTTCAGGCTTATTGGGGCATGCCGAACGCCCAAAAAGTCCTTGAAGAAGCCTATGCTGCTATTGAGGGTATTTCTATTGACTATGGCGTGATGGAAAAGAGCACGCGGGTGGTAACCTTAATGGGCGATTTCGGCTGGAATGACGTGGGGAGCTGGTCTGCGGTGTATGACATATCTTCTAAAAACGACCAGGGCAATGTCATCCAGGGAACCGCTGTCACCATTGACGCAGAAAACAATCTCATCTATTCCCCGGAAAAGTTAACTGCTGTCATCGGTCTAAATGATATTATCGTGGTCGAAACAGCGGACGCACTTTTAGTCTGCCGCAAGGATCAGGCGCAGGACGTGAAAAAGGTCGTCGAATTGCTGGAAAAACAGGGAAAGAAAAACTATCTGTAGAATTTCGTTATGCGTGTTAAGAAAACTGTTCAAAAGTGTCATTCTGAACGAGGTGAAGCATCGCAAACAGCAGCAACAGGTAGAGAATTCAATAGGTTGGGAATGTGGGATTTTCCCCAATATAGGTCGCTGGCGGGGATGAAACAGCGTCCGGGGGGTTAACGCTATGAATGAAAATATTTTTAGAGAATACGACATACGCGGAACAGTAAACGAAGACCTCACGCCCGATGTGGTGATGGGTTTGGGCCGTGCAATCGGCACGTATCTCAAACGCAACGGCGTCAGCGATATGACGCTGGGCAGAGACTGCAGGCTTTCATCGGAAAGCCTCAGAAACCAGTTGTGCCAGGGGTTGCTTGCCACTGGTGTGAATGTGGTCGATATTGGCGTCTGCCACACGCCACTTCTTTATTTCTCTCTCTTCCATTTAGATAAGAATGGCGGGGTCATGATCACCGGCAGCCATAATCCTCCAGAGTTTAACGGGTTCAAGGTTTGCCTGGGAAAAACAACCATCTACGGAACAGAAATTAAAGCCCTGGAAACACTTATCAAAAACAATGACTTTGAAACCGGCGCAGGCAGCCTGACTTCGCTTAATCTCCTCCCCGCATACTGGGATCGGATTGCAGCGGATATCAAACTGCCCAGAAAACTCAAGGTGGTTGTTGATGCGGGAAATGGCACGGGTGGCCAGGCGGCGGTGCCGCTTCTCAGGCGGCTGGGGGTTGAGGTTATAGAGTTATATTGCAATATGGACGGAAGGTTTCCCCATCATCATCCAGACCCTACGGTTCCCGCTTATATGGAGGATCTTATTGAAACCGTTCTGCGAGAAAAGGCCGATGTCGGTATTGGGTATGACGGCGATGCTGACCGGATTGGAGTTGTGGATGAAACCGGATCTATAATCTGGGGTGATCACCTGATGATATTGTTTGCCCGGGACGTGCTCCACGAAGTGCCTGGCGCAACCTTTATTTCAGAAGTCAAGGCCTCCCAGAATTTTTACAACGATATTAACCAAAAAGGCGGGAAAGCAATTATGTGGAAAACCGGCCATTCGCTGATGAAGGCTAAAATGAAGGAAGAGCATGCGCTGGTTGCCGGCGAAGTGAGCGGGCACATATTTTTTGCCCATCGCTACTATGGTTTTGATGACGCCATATATGCGACCTGCCGCCTTCTTGAAATACTGGCGAAGGGCGCAGTATCTCTAAGCCACCTGTTAAGCGATGTGCCCAAGACCTGGACAACTCCGGAGATTCGTGTTGATTGCCCGGATGACAGAAAATTTGCGGTCATAGAACGGATAAAAGAGATATTCAAGGAAACCTACCAGATAATTGATATTGACGGCGCGCGCATTTTGATGCCCGGTGGATGGGGCTTGGTGCGGGCTTCAAATACCCAACCGGTGCTGGTACTGAGATTTGAAGCAGACTCTGAAAAAAGGCTTGCAGAAATCCGGCAGGAGGTTTCTACTGTGGTAGAACGCGTCATCTCTGCGGGACATTAACACCGATTCGTCGCAGGTAAGCTGTTCTTATTCATACGCAGACATTGGCGCGCTGCCCGTTTAATAATCCTATGCGTTCGTGTCCCAATTTCATGATGCTGCGATAATGCACAGCACGGTGTCTTTGGGCACCGATGTGCCCGGAGCCCCATTGAGCTTTTTCACCACCCCTGATACCGGCGTGGTGATGTTATTTTGCATTTTCATCGCTTCAAGAATAAGCAGTACGTCCCCCGCATGCACCCGGTCGCCCTCTTTAACCTTATATTCTATGATAAGTCCCGGCATGGGCGCAGTTACTGCTGTCTGACCCTCGGCAACCGTAACCGCCGGCGCTTCTTGCTTCTGCGGGGCAGGTGGGGCAGTCGTGGATGTGGCAGCTGGCGACGCCGCAACTTTTACCGGAGCTGAAAACTGCCGGATGCCGCCCTGTTCTTCAACTTCAACCTGGTAGTATTCGCCATCCACAAACACATTAAATGTTCGCACGCCGTGCCCCTTCTCCGGCACCGTCTTTTCCGGCTTTTCCACCAGCTTTCCGGCTTTTGCTTTTGCAATGAGTTCTTCCTCTTTTTTAATCTGCTCAAGTGTTTTGGGTTTCACACTCTCCGGAACTGGCTCAAGGCCGTATTTCCAGCGCAGAAATCTCAAGCCGGTGGTTGGATACATGGCATAGGTGAGCACATCTTCAAGGGTCTTGGCAATCCCCTTGGTCTCCTGCTTTGCCTTGTCAAGCTCGGGTTCCAGAATATCTGCTGCGCGACAGGTGATCGGCTTCTCCCCGCGCTCATAGCCTTTGAGAATAAGTTCTTGCACCTTTTTGTCCATAGGAGCCGGCGGCTTGCCATATAGACCGTAGGCATAATCTTTCACCTGGCTGGTAATCATTTTATAGCGGCCAAACAGCACGTTCTGCACTGCCTGGATGCCGACAATCTGGCTGGTGGGGGTAACCAGCGGCGGAAAGCCCAGTTCTTTGCGAATTCGAGGCAGCTCTTCATACACCTCGTGCAGACGATCCAGCGCCCCTGCCTCTTTTAACTGGCTGACCAGATTGCTGATCATGCCGCCGGGAATCTGGTGCATGAGCACGCCCGTATCAATAACCGACATTTTGCTGGTGTCAAGAAAATCGCGGTATTTTGGCGCTATGGATTCAATATAATCGCCCAGCTCTGACAACAGATTAAGGTCAAGCCCGGTATCGCGCTCCGTTCCTTCCAGCGCCACCACAATCGGTTCAACCGCGGGTTGAGAACTGCGCAGAGCGCACGGCGCCAGTGCCGTATCTATCACATCGACACCTGCCTCAATAGCCTTCAGATAGGTCATGGATGCCATGCCGCTGGTGTAATGGCTGTGAAGCTGCAGCGGAATTTTAACCGCCTTTTTAAGGGTGCTTACAAGTGTAAACGCATCATAGGGGGCAAGGATTCCCGCCATATCCTTGATGCACAGGGAGTCGGCGCCCATGCTTTCCAGAAGTTTGGCTTTTTTGACATAGTAGTCAATGTTGAATACCGGTCCGCCCATGTGCCGTTCCGTAAGTGAGTAACATACCGTTGCTTGGATGTGCTTGCCCGCCTTTTTGATGGCTTTAAATGATGCTTCAAAATTGCGCTCATCATTGAGTGCATCAAAAACCCGAAAAATGTCCATGCCGCATTCAGCAGCGGTCATAACAAATGCCTCAACAACATCATCTGCATAATTGCGGTACCCCACCAGATTTTGTCCGCGCAGCAGCATCTGCAGAGGGGTTTTTTTGCACCGCTTCTTCAGGACCCGCAATCGTTCCCACGGGTCTTCGTTCAGAAAGCGCGTGCACACATCAAAGGTTGCGCCGCCCCATACCTCAAGGGAGTGAAAACCAACGCTATCCATTTTTTCAGCAATGGGAATAAGATCGTCCATGCGGGCCCTGGTTGCAATGAGCGACTGGTGCCCGTCGCGAAAAGTCGTGTCAGTAATACCCACCATTTTTTTTGTTTTTTTGGTCGGCCGTGCTGCTGATTTCATTAAATCCTCCTGCGTATTCATATTTCAAGCTTTTCTAAAAATCCGTAGCTGCCAGAGATTGCGCATGCTCATCATATGTCTGCGCCCGTCATTCCCCCAGATAGAGGGAAACGTGGGCGGTAGGACAGCGGCAACATTTTCCTGTTCGGTTTTAATATAGTTATTAACTGCAATCATTATCGCGGCAATCTTTTTTTTATCCATAGCGTAAACCATTATGAACATCCGACGAAATGGCGGCCTTGCTTTCAGGTTATACCGGAATATTTCCGTGTTTCTTTGGCGGCCGGGTTTCCCGCTTGTTAATAACCGTCTCCAGTGCCTTTATAAGCATGGTCCTGGTTTCGCGCGGAAAAATAACGGCATCCACATACCCGCGGGCAGCCGCAATATAGGGGTTTGAGAACAGCTTCTGATACTCCTCAATCTTCTCTTGGCGTTTGGCCGCCTTATCTGCAGCTTCTTGGATCTCTTGGCGATGAATAATATTTGCCGCCCCTTCAGCGCCCATGACCGCAATTTCAGCCATGGGCCAAGCAAACACAAAATCAGCCCCCAGATGCCGGCTGCACATTGCAATATAGGCGCCGCCATAGGCCTTCCGGGTGATAACGGTCAATTTGGGAACCGTTGCTTCAGAGTAGCACCAGAGCAATTTTGCGCCGTGCCGGATAATTCCTGACCATTCCTGATCTTTTCCCGGCAAGTAACCGGGAACATCAACAAACGTAAGCAAGGGAATATTAAACGCATCACAAAAGCGAATAAACCGGGTTGCCTTGTCAGAGGCATTAACATCAAGGCACCCCGCCAGAAACAGCGGCTGATTTGCAATGATGCCCACTACATGGCCGTTAAGCCGTGCAAAGCAGGTAATAATATTTTGGGCAAAATATTCAAGGGGCTCAAAGAAGACGCCATTATCCACTACGGCGGCAAGGATTTGTTTCATATCATAGGCTTTGTTCGGTGAGTCCGGGATAATCTCGTCCAGCATAGGCTCTAAGCGATTCGGATTGTCACCGGTGGCCGCAAACGGCGGGTCTTCCATATTATTCAGGGGCAAATAGGATAGGAGCTCTTTTATCATGTCAATGGCATGGGAGTCGCTTTCCGCTGCAAACTGCGCGACGCCACTGCGCATATTGTGGGTCATGGCACCGCCAAGATCCTCCTGCGTGATCTCTTCTCCCGTAACCGCGCGTATGACATCTGGACCGGTGATAAACATAAAGCTTGATTTTTTTACCATAAATACCCAGTCTGTCATGGCCGGGGAATACACTGCGCCACCCGCAGTCGGCCCCATGATACAGGTGATCTGCGGGATAACGCCGGATGCTGCTGAATTGCGGAAAAATATTTCACCATACCCAAAAAGCGCGTCGATGCCTTCCTGAATGCGTGCGCCGCCTGAATCATTAAATCCGATCAGCGGGACACCTGATTTTAGCGCCAGATCCATAATTTTGCAGATTTTTTTGGAATGCATTTCTCCCAGGGTTCCTGCCCGAGAGGTAAAATCTTGAGAATACGCGCACACCGTTCGGCCGTTAACCTTCCCATGGCCGACGATAACACCGTCGGAGGGTATTTCCATGCTGCTCATGTTGAAATTCGTGCAGCGATGCTGCACAAACATGTCCATTTCCTGAAAGGTGCCGGGATCAAATAAATAATTAAGCCGTTCGCGAGCGGTCATCTTTCCCTGGGCATGCTGTTTTTCTATGGCCTTTTTGCCGCCCATTTCCAGCAGTTTTTCCTGTTTTGCCTTTAGTTCGGCAATTTTATCAGCAATGATTCCCATCCGAGATCTCCTTTCATATACCGGTAACCGGTGCGTTCCAAATTCCCAAAAAATTCATGGGCACAAAAATTTTAGGTGTATAGGGGTATCTTTAATGCCTTGATAGTTGATTTAAAGCTAACCCGCAGCACGATCAACAATACCGTTACATTTTACTTGATAAATACAATGCTTTCGTAAGCACCTTTAAATAAACTGCTGGTTAACTCTTGCAGGTTTAAATTTTAGATGTGAACTCTGTCTATTTATGAAGAATTTTGGTTTAAGAAGTCTATACTACTGTAGTAGTTTTTGTCAAGTAAAACGGTGGTGCGGGCTGAGAGCCTTTCACGCGCCGAAGGGAATTCTGCCACAACAGTATGCTCGTGCGTTGATATCAAGACCACGGAACCGCGCGTAATATGCCTCGAGCAGAGGCGGTTGTGTTGTGGAAATGAAATATTCTGGAAAATGTCCTGATTAATTCCAGGACTTTCCCCAAAAAATTTAAGAATCAAAGAGGGGCAGTTGATTTTCA
>CAZQKW010000088.1:0-6794 GCA_964594075.1 uncultured Thermodesulfobacteriota bacterium
TTATCGATATAAAAGTCGCTTTTTGCTTACTAAAAACCCAAATGATCGTATTTTTTTAAATTATGTTTTTAGTGTGACCAGATAATTCCCCATCACCAGATATTCGTTGCCCGTCTTTTTAAGCGTATTGAGCGCATCATAAGGAGAACAGACCAACGGTTCACCGTGAATATTAAAACTGGTGTTAAGCACGACACCGGTGCCGGTTAGGTTCTTTATGCACTGCAACAAGGTGCCGTAGCGGCTGCTGTTAGGCTGGATAATCTGCGGTCTGCAACTGCCGTCCACACTGATAACCCCTTCTACTTCGTCCCGCTTGTCATCCTTAACCATGTAGCCCATGGTCATAAATCGGTTCGGCGTTCCATTGTATTGCTCAAGGTAGTTAAGCGCATCCTCTTCAAGCATACTGGGACAGAACGGCTGATACCAGACGCGCATTTTCAACCGCAAATTGAGCAGATCCCTTATGCGCTTGGAATTGGGCAGCGCCAATATGCTGCGGTTTCCTAATGCCCGCGGACCATATTCCATCCGTCCTTGAAACCAGAAAATAATTGCACCCTGCGCAATCAGCCGTGCTGCTTCTTCTTCAATCTTGTCGTAATACCGATACGTTAATCCGCTTCCTTGAAGCGCCGCTTCTACGTCAGCAACAGAATACGCAGGCCCCAGAAACACATCATCAAGATTGTAATGCGTAATACCATTATGTTCATAATTCATTTCCAGTGCTGCCCCCAGTGCCAACCCGCCATCGCCCATATGGGGAAAAACAAAACAATTGCCTACTTCAGGCATTGTTCTGATAAGCATATTGACTTTAATATTTGAGAAAACGCCCCCGGACAACGCCACATCAGGCACGCCGGTGGCAGCCACTGCATTTCGTATCAGTTCGGTTATTTTAACTTCAAGAGTCCGCTGTGCCATATAGGCAAATTGTTCGGAAGGATATTTCCATAATATCTTTTTCAACTCATCATACATACGCAGCGAACTGTATCTGCAGCGAACCTGTATGCCCTCTATCCGCACAAAATCCAGCAGCGGATTTTCATGATCAGCTATGGGATACGCATAGTTGGCCAGCGCCATCACTTTGCCTTCATCTTCAAGCTCACGCATATTGAGCAAATTGGTCACATGCTCAAAAAAGATGCCCAGGGAATGCTTGCCTGAAATTTCCGCTATACACGTCAGTTTTTTGTCTTTAAGCAGGCTAACGGTTCCTGACAGTGCATCCCCGATACCGTCAATAGTAACTACAGTGGCAGTGTCAAAACCGCTGCAAAATGCTGCTGCGGCAATATGACATTGGTGGTGGTTGACCAGATTTAACTCATAGTTGGAAAACCCCATTTTTCTGAGGGTGCTATTGAGGATAAGCATGCTCAATTGTTTTGTGAGCGAACTGGGACCGAATTCTGTCAGCCGGTATTTCGCTCTTTTTTTAAGCGTGCTGAGCAGACCGGGAGCTTTCTTCCTGCGCCTGATGAGATAGTATTCTTCTTTCGTGCCAGGAAATATGCGGGCGAGGGTTTTAGAAAAGTCATAACTTGAAACAGCGATGTGTTTTATGTCGGACGGCGCAAGATGCGCATAATCAAGGCACGCTTTAATAGAGAGCTCAGGAAAACGTATTTCAAGTTTTCTGCGCGTTAATCGCTCTTCATTGATAGCAACCAGAATCTGGTTGTCCTTAATAAGGGCGGCTCCAGAATCATGCCCGTCCCAGATGCCTAAGATGTACATGCAAACCTCAAGTTAGGAATTAGGATTGTGGGTTTGGGTATCGGCGTTTAGTTTTTTTAATATTTGTGCATTGACTTCTTTAGAGAATTTATAAGCTGATTAATCATTTTGCCGATTTTGTCTATGTATTTTTGAAATACAGAACAGTTATTGCTTTCAATATATCCCAATTTTTGTGAAATAATTGAGTGCGTCTCAAGCTCCATGAGCGAGCCTCGAGCACTATACAAAAATTGGACATATTCTTTTGTGAAACCCCTCCCTCATCCCTCGGCAATGTTTGCAGGCACCGATGTGCTGCATCTTTGAATTTGCCTGACTAAACCAAAATGCTCATTCTGCGGAAATCTTTTGACCAGATCATATAATGCTATACACAGGGCGATTGATTTTTGCCAGACATTTAATTCTTTATAATTTTCCATCCCAAGACTGTCTAAACCCTAAATCCCCATCCCTAAACCCTATTTCGTCCATCCTAAAAAATCCATTACTGAGCGCATGGTTCGTCCTGCATTTTTCCAGCCAATCAGCTTTGCCACATTTATCATGTTGCGCGGATCAAAATAGAAATCACGATAGGCCCGCGTGCGATATTGATTAACGTCTTTTGCTGCAATGGTGGGCAGTTCCATGACCGCATTATCCTGCTTAAAATGTGAAAAGTCAGAATCATGTATCCAGCCTTCTTTGCAGGCGCGTTCATAGAGGGCGCTTCCCGGAAAGGGCACGGCGCAATAAAATTGCGCCAGGTCAAGTCCCAGCTTTTTTGCATAGCGCATTGTTTTTTTAATAGATGCTGCGGTTTCGCCGGGGAGCCCGAATATGATATGCCCGACCGCTTTAATGCCCGCGTCATGCGCCCATCTCACAGCATCCCGTGCCTGTTCAACGGTGGTTCCCTTATGCACCTCGTCAAGAATAGTTTGCTCGGCGGATTCAATGCCAAAACTGATCATCCAGCAGCCTGCCTGCTTCATCAGTTTAAGCAGCGCAGCGTCAACAGTATCCACCCTGCTATTGCAGGTCCAGGAAATGGCAAGCCGTTGCGCAATAATGGCGCGGCATAACTGTTCTACATAGTGTTTGTCAACCACAAATGTCTCAGCCCATACAAAAAAATTCTTTAAACCAAATTTCGCCATGTCATATTGTATTTCCTTAATAACATTTTCTACACTTCGCTTGCGCAGTTTTCTTCCGTAATACGTCTGGCAGGTGCAAAAGGTGCAGTTAAAAGGGCACCCGCGCAACGGCGCAATAATTAAAAATGGCTCATTACTAAAGGGCAGCCGATAGCGGCTGGTATCAAGTAAATGCCAGGCCGGAAGCGGCATGCTGTCAAGATCCTCAATAAAATGGCGTGCGGGATTGGAAACAATTTCACCGTCATCCCTGCGAAACGTCAGACCCGCTATGGCATCAAAAGAAATTTTGTCCTGAATCGCCTGTGCGAGTTCAAGCGCAGTTAATTCCGGTTCATGACGCAGAATGCAGTCAAGTGCAGGATAATTTGCCATGCACTGCCGGTCAAGCACCGTGACGTGCGTGCCAAAAACCGCCGTGACTGTTGCCGGACTATGTTGCTTTATAAATGCAGCAAGGGACAAATCATTGTCAATGGACGGGGTGCCGGTGCTCCAGAGGGCAAGCTTCGGAGAGAATTCTTTAATCACATCGCCAAGTTCTTCCCACGTGACTTCTGAAGCGGGACAGTCAATAATCCGCGCTTGAAAACCATTGTGCTCCAGAACCGCGCCAACAGTTGCCAGCGACACCGGCGGCCACAGCGTTGCCCAGACGCCCTGCTCTTGTGTGCAACGACCTTCGCGAATGAATTTTTTGTTGTCTTGAGTGGGGGGGTTTAGTAATAATACTTTCATCCCAGGGTATTTATTACCTATTCTGGTTGAAAAAACCAGTAATAAAAACTGTTAATATCACTATCGCTTTTACAAAAATGAAATTCGAGTTTACCATAACTTTCGGTAATCCACTGTTCCGGAATAATAAATGAACTTTCCTGCCATTCAAACGGTCTGCTTGCCATGTTAAAAGTCCAAACACCAATACGTTCATTTCTAAAATAAACCAACACTTCCTGGTTGCGCACGCCTGGATCCAAGCGCTTTAAAATAAGCAGCGGACGATTTTTAAAAAGGTTGGTAATGGTTATCTCCTCTCTCCCACGATATGCCCTTCCATCGTCCGTGCAGCGAGAGCCGTCTTTATAAGCAAAGTTTCTATCTCCAAACCACGTTGGTTTGGTAAGTTGATAGTTAAATTCTTTTTCTGATGAGAGATTGCCTACATCAATCTCAGCAATTTTTTTCATCCCCATTATGGGTTCGTGATAAACTGAGCGCTCTCTAAAAATATTTTTTTCCTCCGCCACGAATCTTTCTTTTTGCTTATTTGCCGTTTCAGTGTTGTCAATAATACGATATATCTCAAGTTGAGACAAACGCCACGGGGTTAATGGATACGGGGATTTTCCCAATAACTGCCAGCTTTTGCTGTGTCGGCGTATTACCCAATTTAATGAATAGAAAGGGTTCATTTCTGGCCTGCGAGAACCTCCAAAAATAACCACTGATCCGGCAGCCATTACGACTGGCATCTTATCGCTATATTCAATAGGCACAGCCGGATTGAAGCCTGAGCGAAACATCAAGTAGTTACGTAATTCCAGATCGGTAATAATCTTTTTTGCGGCAATAGTTCTTATTTTATTCCATGCCCAACGCTGATCAAGAGCACAGTCTTTATAAAAATATGCTTTATTCCAAGACCAATAGAGCGATGTGCCAATGAGTAAAGAAAATATTGTCCATACAATAAAAGGCATAAAGCGCACACGAGATTTAACTAAAACGGCGCAGGAAATGCCAATTGTAATCGCAGCAGGAATGGCTGCAATGTGAAGAAATCGAGGTAAACGGTGAATAGGAACATAAAACGGGAAAAGCTTAAGCGGGGCAAATTCCATCACCAATAGAAAGAATAACGCACATAAGGCCGGGATCTGTATCGCTTTAAAATTTTTTAGCAGTATCAGCGGTAAACATAATATATAAGCCAAAAAAAAATAACCATAGGGTGGAACGGTGTATCCCTGATGTCCTTCCCTGAGCGTCGTGAGAATCCAACGCGGGTACATTAATAGAAATTGAATAAGATTTTCACGGCTGGCAACATATCCGGAAGGATTATAATCTAAATTAAATCTCAACTCTGCGAAATAATGTGCAAAAAAATTGCCGCTTAACAAAAACAGAAAGATACAAAGCACACCATTGGCTGTAATCCACCCACACAGCCACGAGCAAAGAGTTTTGTATATGCCGTGTCGCAAGTTATTCCAACTCGCTATTAGTCCCATGCCGATAAACAATGCGGGAGCAATAATGCCATTGAATTTTACTGCGACAGCTGCACCCGTTATAAAGCCCGACAGTCCGCTCAAATAAAGATTTTTTTTATTCTGGTAGTTTTTGAATGAAATCAGAAAAAGCAAGCCACCGGTCCAAATAAAGGTGGAAAGCAAAATATCATTAGTTAAAGTGGTTGCATGAACGGCATCAAGGGGAAATGTAATATACGCAAGGGCACTAAGGATACCGGCAAGGGAGTTAAAAAATAGCATACCTCCCACATACACCAGAACAATATTTATTAATGAAGCAATAAGAATGATTAATACAAAACTCCATTCAAACCACCCGAATAGATAAATAAAAAATGCAATCGGGTATAAGACAAGTGGGCGGCAGGAAAAAACACCGTGAGTACCGATTGGTGGGTAAGACCCCTGAATTATCCGAGAGGCGAGGTCCGCGTAGGCTGCATCATCGCCCAGGACAAATCCAGAAAATAGCATTAAACGAAGAATACCGCCTATTACCAGTAATAAAAAAACAATAGTTAGATGGTGCCTCGTGGACAGCTTTCTCATTCATCAAAAAAACAAATATTTAAATAAGGAATACACATACCTGAACCAGACTTTTCTGAGGCTGATTTTTGAATAGCCCATTTTGCGCTTATGTTCATGGGTGGGGACTTCTGCCATCCGAAAACCCTTCTTAAGAGTCTTCATGATCATTTCCTGTTCAATCGTTGTGATATTTTCCCTAAGGTCAAGCTGTTTTATAACATCAGTCCTGATGGCGCGAAAACCATTCTGGCTTTCACTTAACACCACCCCAAACCGCCAGTTGATACAGGCAGTGATAAAAGAACTTCCCATGAGGCGAAAGCACTCGTCAAAACCGCCGTGCAACTCGCTTGAACCGCCGATAAGTCGTGAACCGGAGACATGATCCGCTTCTCCCTTAAGGATAGGCTCAACAAGACGAGGAATGTCGCGGGGATCATGGGAACCATCAGCGTCAATAAAAACGGTTATATCGCCAGTTACAAAATTAATTGCATGGCGCAACGCAGCCCCCTTTCCTTTCCCATTATCAAGGATTACTTTGACTCCCGCCTGCTCAGCAATCTCACGCGTCCGGTCAACAGAATGACCGTCAACCACCAGCAATTCATCTGCATACCGCCGACATCCGTCAATAATTTCTTTGATCGTGCCTTCTTCATTTCGCGTTGGTATAACAACCGATATCTTCATGCAATGGCCTCATTTTCTTTTTTAATGTACTGCACTGAATTAAAAAGTTGAGTAATTTATTTCATAAATTCTTAAATATTACCAGTAAAAAGCTGTCCGTTGATATGCTGTTTATAGCAAGATTTCTATTGCCCGTTATTTTTTTAAAATCATTTTAGCTGAAGGGTATCAAAAATATAATATAATCATTTATATTTTCTCTCTTAACAAATTAGATTTCTTTATATTTTTTGTATTTTTTATATTGCGTCTTTAGCAATCATTTGCCCATCATGCAACAGCTAATATTCCTTGGTAAAAAAGGGATTAAAGCCCGAAGGCAACTGAAAACAATTAATTTAACACCATGTAGTGCCAGGACTTTCCCCAAAAAATTTAAGAATCAAAGAGGGGCAGTTGATTTTCATTG
>CAZQKW010000089.1:0-5612 GCA_964594075.1 uncultured Thermodesulfobacteriota bacterium
TGCAACCACTAAATATGCAGCGTGATGTTAATTCTATTTTGAGACGATTAATAAGAGCCACTATACTGGTATCTTTCACCGGCCTGATGGTAATGCGTTCAATAATCAGACCAACCATGACAACAAGGAAAATACTTACCAGCGCTCCCGGAAGAATTGGCAAATGAAATACATTGCAGCAGGCGACCATAAACATACCACCCAACATAAGAAATTCACCCTGAGCAAAATTTATTATGCCGGTAGTGTTATAAATAATATTAAATCCAAGAGCTACCAGGGCGTATATACTCCCTATCGTCAGCCCACTCAAAACATACTGCACAAGCGCGTCAGATACATGCATCGTTTCCTATCTCCAGGTCATACCGAAAACGATTTTGAACGTCCTGAGACGTCCTGAAACAGAGGATATAGCATGTTGATAGTGTCAAAGCAAACCGTATTTCAATACTGAAGCAATAGATTTTAACCGCTGAGTCCGCAAAGCACGCAGAGAAGCATTTTTATTCCCTCAGCGATCCCTGCAATCTGTGGTTAAATAGTTTTTTTATGTTGTGACGATGCAATTGTCTTTTTGTTATATTTTTCTCAATTAAATCCAAATAAATCGCTCATCAATAGTTTAATTCCTTAAAGGGTTTTATATGGATACAGCAAGAATTATCCGTGATCTGGCAGTACTCCCTCGCACACAACAAAAAGAGATAGCCGATTATATTGAATTCTTGAAAAAGCGTTACAAAAAAACTCCCGCGGCCAGAACCGCCAGACCACGAAAGCAAAAACTTTCTACTGAATCATTTACAGGAATCTGGCAGAACCGCAAGGATATGAAAAACAGCTTCTCGTGGGTCAGAAATACACGTCTTTCTGAATGGCCAGAATAAAATATATGAATATAGGGATATTTTATCTCAAAAGAAAACTAATGAAGGAACAAATGGAAGTAACAATCCTCAGCGAGTCTTCTCTCCTAAAAGACTGGCTGACTCCTGAAGAGGATGAAGCATGGCAAAATTTGTAAAGGGCGATGTTGTAGTAGTTCCCTTCCCTTTCTTGCGCTGATTAAGATACTCTATGGATATATTTAAACCGCTGAGTCCGCCAATCGGCCATGTCTTCGACCCTGGCTTTGACTATGAGCTCAGACCCGAATGGAGCTCGGAGCCGAATGGCAAAGAACGCAGAGAAACATTTGTTTTCTCAGCGATCCCTGCGCTCTCTGCGGTTAAACGAAATATTAACCTTTCCTTTTAAACCGCCTTAGCAGCAAAATTAAAAACCGGAACTTTCACAGTTTTCGCCGGCCTGCTTTTCCTTTCAGCATACTTAAGCAGTTTGTCAGCGACATCAGGAGCATAGGTCTTTTCTCCGCATTTGCTGCATACCTCTGCAGGAACGTGTTCTACAAAAAAGTAGCTTTCCTCACTTTCATATACAAAGGTCACCTGCTCTTTAACTACTTTTCCTCCACAAAAAACACATTTATTCATATTATCTCCTTACCCGGCAACTAATCCATTCTTTCGAATCAGGTTCATAGGTTGTAATAATAACAACTTTGGGTGGCAAAGAAGCGTGAATATGTAAATTCCTCCCGGCTTTCGTCTTACCATATATAAGACAGCTTGGAGAATATTTATCCTCAGGATAGTGCTCAATAATTTCACCATCTCTAATCGCTTCCTCAACCTCTAACCTATCAATTGATCTTTTTATCATTTGTTTTACGGCATGATCTGAAATGCGATATGCACCAATTTTGATTTTATCTGCGATATTTTTTATTGACATAATTTTTAGATTAAAGACTGCAACAAGAGGCCATACCTTTATTAATTATTTATACTATTATAAAGTTAATCGCAGATAAGGTCAAGTCATGGAAATAAACAGTCAAGAAATAAAAAGGCAAAAGCCCTTTTCACAGCATCTGCCTTTTATCTCGTCTCTTTCCTCCGCGATCCCTGCGCTCTCTGCGGTTTATCTTTAGCCTCATTTATTCCGCACTCCGCCCCTCGGCCGTGAGCTCTGGGCCGAATGGCATTCCGAAATCTGTATTCCGCAATCCGAATTCAGTTATTTCGCACTCATCGCTCGTTACTTTTTACATTCCCCTTTTTCCTTTCTTTCGAGTCACGAATCACGAGCCACGGGTTACGTCCTTAGCATTCCTGTTCACACCCTATCCCACTACATCCCCCACACCCCGGATCAGTATCACACACATCCCCTATTCCATTACCATTCGCATCCAACTGTTGCGAGTTGCAATTGGTAGGACAGTTATCACACACATCACCCACGCCATCACCATCGCTATCTTCTTGATTCTTGAGGCATTGACCATTAGAAGAACAGCCATCTGCGCAGTCCGCATCATTTTGGCATGTTATTCCAGGTTTATCTGAAGTTGATGAGCATGTTCCAAGCTCAGGACCGTTGGGTTTAAATATGCAATTATCATCCTCATTGGTAATGCCGTCACTATCGTTATCTCCCAATATAGGCGAAATCGCCCACGGCTCATAGTTTACATGATCACTCACCATATCTCCTAAACCATCCGGATTATATAAACCACCGGTAGCTCTGTCATCAGATGGATCATATGGGCCTGAAGGATCGCCCCAGTAATTATTGGTGGCATCAATTACATTGCTCATCGCATTATAAATCCCGTACTGTTGATTATTTGTTATATTACACCCCGTCACGATGGGCGATGAGTACTGAGAGTACTCAACATATATGCCGTATTGGTTGTTCGTTATGGTGCAGCCGGTTATGGTCGGCGAAGACGCGGAAAAAATATAGAGTCCATAGGCCTGCATCCCGCTGATCGTGCAGTTGCTGATGGCCGGTGAACTGTTATCCATAGATATCCCATACCGGGCGGCGTTACAGTTGCTAATCGTGCACCCAGTGATCGTCGGAGAAGATTGATACAAACTGATTACCCCCCCTTGGTAACCATAACCATAATAACAATATGCTCCATATGCATGCTCCAACACACAGTTCTCAAGCCGACTCCCACTTGCACCTGCTCCGCTAAACCAAATTCCCCCCCACTGATTCTGCCCGTCTGCCCACGTGAACGTCACCCCAGTCGCATTCAGCGTCCCGACTACCGTGATCTGGGCACTGCCGTCCATCTTAACAGTACTCCCTGCGGGTATAGTCAGACTTGATCCCTCTTCGATGCTTAACCCTTGCAGGCGGTAAGCATGCCCCGGCTCTTCCCAGATAACGGTGCCGCTAATCGTTCCCCCTGCATACATATCTGCGGTATTATTGGTATAGGTATTCCCGCTGATTAAAGGATTGCCTCCTTGGTAGTAAACGTAGATACCATAGCCATTCCCGCTTATAGTATTGCCCTGATAAACACCGCTGCCATATATATAGATCCCGTATTGCGGGTTGCCTGTAATGTTACACCCCGTCACGATGGGCGATGAGTACTGAGAGTACTCAACATATATGCCGTATTGGTTGTTCGTTATGGTGCAGCCGGTTATGGTCGGCGAAGACGCGGAAAAAATATAGAGTCCATAGGCCTGCATCCCGCTGATCGTGCAGTTGCTGATGGCCGGTGAACTGTTATCCATAGATATCCCATACCGGGCGGCGTTACAGTTGCTAATCGTGCACCCAGTGATCGTCGGAGAAGATTGATACAAACTGATTACCCCCCCTTGGTAACCATAACCATAATAACAATATGCTCCATATGCATGCTCCAACACACAGTTCTCAAGCCGACTCCCACTTGCACCTGCTCCGCTAAACCAAATTCCCCCCCCACTGATTCTGCCCGTCTGCCCACGTGAACGTCACCCCAGTCGCCGTCAAAGTGCCATATACGGAGATTTGTACTCCACCATTAAGTTCTACTCTTGTACCGTGTTCAATAGTCAATGTTGCACCCTGTGCAATTGTTATACTTCCCATCACTACATACTTCTCATCATTATCCCAATTTTCATCTCCGTAAATAGTATGTCCTTGAATGTATCGTGTTCCCGGCCCTACCCAGATACCTTTCTGACTTGTGATTACTGAATTATCATCAAGGGTAATATAGAGCGTTACAGTATAATACCCAGAATCTGCATAGGTATGCCCCTGTGTCCTACCGTCCTCCTGTGGTGTACCATCACCATAGTTCCATGTGTAATGGTCAATGTGAGAATTAGAATCAGCAGAGAAATGTCTGTGGAGATCGTGGCAACCATCGGGGCAGGAAACATCGATTTCAGGATTACCTACTAAAATTGTTTTGGTTCTAACAATATCGCCCAATCCCGGATCGTGAACGGTCATCGTGACTGAGTAAGTTCCATCATGGCGATATAAAAAATTGGGGGATTGCTCATGTGAAATAGACCCATCATGAAACTGCCATTCATAGCTTGCATTAGCTGAAAAACCCCCCACAGGACTAAAGGTTATTGTGACAGGTGCACGGGGGTTAGCTGGACTTATATTGATTCCGAAAACTAATGAATTTAGATCATCGGTGATAGGGTCAAATAATTGATCATATTTTATATTTGCGGGACTAAGATCATCACCCTTCATTTCCGCATGATCAAAATCTGTTAGTAAATGATGATGATCAATGTTATGACCATAAAAGAAACTGCTTGATATGGGAACCATGCCATCATTCTCCCCATATTCTTCTGGATTTTGCATTGCCTCATAAAGTAAAACAGAGGCAAATAATAATTTTGAGTGATCATCAATTCCCTCAGAATAATAGAGTTCTACAAAATTCACTGGATCATTGGGCCTTCCCGGGTCAGAAACTGGCAGTATGCCACCATATGCTATTATTTTGTTATCGTATGTTGAGCTAATGGGTAATAATCCATTATTCTCATTACAGTCAGACATAGAACCATTATAATTATCCCATAGAAGGTCGTTTCTATTTGGAAAACTCGTCGGCAGTAAAAAGCCCCAGCAAGGGACTCCAATTATATGAATACTTGGTCGCCACAGCAAGTCTGCCTCATTGTTAAAACATTCGCCAAAATTTGTTCCATTTGCACCATGCGAACCATGATGTGGAGTGGCTAATGTAATCAACTTTAATGTTCGGTCACCTCCGGCTTTGCCGGACCAGTTCCCAACATTGAACGTTTTATTCATGAATGCCCTTGATACTAAACCACCCATACTGTGGGCAACAATCACAAAGGGCTTCTCGTCCATCTGATAGGTTTTTTCATCAATCCAATCTCTTAGACCTTTGCTTATTTCATCAACGCTTATTTCATCGCTAATGTACCAAAATGTATAAAGTTTAAATTTGTTTTTTAACCCGCTATTGTTCCATGAATAAAAGAACATTCTGAATGTTTGCCAATAATAGAGATAAGGATTATTAATATTATCCTCACCGGTAGGCCATTTATTACCATGCACGCCATGAATTAAAATAAGTGGGATTCTTTCACCTAATGGTGAATTATCAGCGGAGTCTTCGATCAGATTAGTATAATCTTTTGGTGCTGCTTTAGAAGATGTCGGAGTAAAACATGTTATAACCTGAATTTTGCATGATAGGATAAAAAAAGGTAGCAAAACCATAGAGG
>CAZQKW010000090.1:0-5004 GCA_964594075.1 uncultured Thermodesulfobacteriota bacterium
TACTATATAACAATCCATATGATTATGTCAATATAATTTTGAGACGGTTAATAACTGCTACGCAGCAAGACCCCAGTGAGCTGCCAGCGCCGGATCAGTTATTTCCCATACCCTCCGGTGCAATTCTTCCATGCACTGTGGATCGCACAGCAGTTCCTTTTTTTCACGGGCGCTGAGCATCTGGGGGCCGTTGCTCAGGGCTTTTTCCTGCAATTGCCTGCGCCTATCGGCGATGGCCGGCGCAACCGTTCTCTTCTTTCTCAGCAGCGTGCGATGCAACACATTAACCCGCGGATTCACTACTGCCCGGACAAAATTGTCAGCATCAGGCATCGGCGTTCTGTTTGGCTGATTCATGCACGCTTCTTGTTCTTTAAGGACCCGCAGTTCATAGGGAGGGGCAATTTCTTCCGGAATGAGGAAAAGTCCCGCTTTGCGAAATGCGCGGCCCAGCCGCGCCTGGCTTGACCACACTGAAAGCGGAATTGAAAGAAGTATAGGCACAAAAATAGGAAGATTCCACCAGAAAAACGATCGGTTGAACAGAAACAGCGTCGCTGCCCAGAGTAATGCCGTGATGGTGCCGGTCGCATGCATGCGCGCTGCCTCTCCCCACCCGGTGCCCCGATCGCTGCGCTGCTGCGCGCCCCAGCCAACTTCCTGTCCCAACAGCGTTAGAAAGACGAATTTGCTGTGA
Organism: uncultured Thermodesulfobacteriota bacterium; assembly: GCA_964594075.1. Taxonomy (GTDB): domain Bacteria; phylum Desulfobacterota; class WTBG01; order CAIYCZ01; family CAIYCZ01; genus CAZQKW01. The sequence goes on from CAZQKW010000090.1 coordinate 698, forward strand.
AACAGCATGCGAATAGGCGCAAACAACGTGGAAAAAACTACTTCCGCCACCATGCTGCACAACAGTCGCGCCACGCCGCCAAAACCGCGGGCTGCCCGTTTAATCATAATAACCATAACACTCAGCAGTTTGGGCAAAAAGAGAATTATTGCCGTGGTGGCAAGCAGCGTCAGCGCCCAGCGGGGATGCCACACTGGCCACTGCGGAAAAAGGCTGCGCCCCGCAGGAAAATATACGGGCTCGCGAATTGCCTCATAAATTGCCTCTGCGCTGCTCAAACTTAAAAACAGAAACCAGAGTAGCGCTGAAACGTAGGCCATAGCGCCGTGTAGAAACAAGGCGCGATGGGCAGGAAAAAGCCCCTTTGCGAACACAAGCCGCATATGCTGCATATTACCCTGGCACCAGCGCCGGTCGCGTTTCAATTCCTCAAGCAATGTTGGGGGCAGTTCTTCATAGCTTCCGGTCAAATCATAGGCCAGCCACACTTCATACCCCGCTTTTCGCATCAGAGCTGCTTCTACGAAATCATGGCTGAGGATTTCTCCGCCGAGAGGCGGCTTGCCCGGCAATTGCGGGAGGCCGCAATGCTTCATGAACGCCTCTATGCGAAGAATGGCATTGTGTCCCCAGAAATGTGAATCGCCAAGCTGGGTGAAATGCAGACCGGCGACAAACATGGGGCCATACACATGATTGGAAAATTGCTGGACACGGGCAATGAGGCTTTCTTTGTTAACCGCCAGCGGCGCTGTCTGAAGGATGCCAACGCGAGGATTTTTTTCCATGATTCTGACCATGTGCACCAGGGTCTGTCCGGCCATGATGCTGTCCGCGTCAAATACAATCATGTAGCGGTAATTGCGGCCCCAGCGGCGGCAAAAATCAGCAATATTGCCGCTCTTGCGCTTAATGTTCACCCGACGATGCCGGTAAAAAATACGATTAAAGCCGTTCAGCGCCTGACACGTCTCATACCAGGCGATTTCTTCAGCAACCCAGCAGTCAGGATTACCGGAATCGCTCAACACAAAGAAATCAAACTGATCCAGTAATCCGGTGGCTTCCAGAGATTTATACGTTGCTTCTAAACCGGCAAATACCCGGTTGACGTCTTCATTGCAGACCGGTATCAGAATGGCCGTCCGCACTTCAGGGCTAATCTTCCCGTCAGCATCGATGATAGTTTTCGTGATGGCAAACCGATCGGTGCGACGCAACAGCGTATACAATCCTGCAATTGATTCCCAAAATCCAATGGAGATCCATCCAAACAGCGCGCCAAAAACGGCAATAATGGCAATCTCAAGTGCTGTCGTGCCCTTGCCTGGCAGCAGGTCGGCCATATACGAGCTGGCAATGAGCGTCGTGCCCACGATCAAAGCAATCATAATGAGGCGCCGACGCCGCGCTGCTTGTTCCCAGGGAAGCTTCTCTTTTGGTATCATAAAAGCGCTCTCTGTTTCAGCAAAAGATGCACTAACATCAGTGCGGGTTATGGTTCTGCGTTATAACTGTTTTGAGTTAATAGTGTAAAATGAGGGGGTTAACACCGTCTGGGTATTCTTTGCTTGACCCTCACGAGCATTACTATGGCTTCTTCCTGAGTATATATTTGCAAAAGAATGTCCACCAGGGCATTCGGTCAAGTTCTACCGGAAGCATAGAGGAACGATTCAACGCCGGCACAGGGCTACCATCCGGTAAACTGTTTGACAGGCCGCATCGTGCATCAATCGAATGTTCGGTAAGCACTGCCCGCAGGGCTCTCATTGCGCTGACCACCGGATGCAGGTTCTGCTCCTGCTGCGCACGCGCCAGGGCTTCAGCAGCATACACGGCTGCTTCGTGTTCAGGAATGCATAGCGCTTTCAGGTAGGCCATTACGCGATTTCGCGCATGCGAATAATCATCAGGGCGCGCTTGATTGGAAGATGCTTGACACGTAACATCACCACGGTCAGGCAATTGTTCGGCTGATTTATCCATAAAGAGAATGCTTGTCTACGGGAGATAGGTATAACTCCAGGTTTCCGTGAGAATATTATTACCCTTTTTCAGAAACGCCCGCAGTTCAACAGGTTCTCGTTTCTTGGGAAGAACCATTTCCATGCCACGTTGTTCTTCTAACTGAATTTGAAAAACCAGCCGCCACCCTCCCGCGGCGGTATTCTTATAAAGTTGCTGTTCAATCAGTTTGGCGTTCTGGTCAACGGTTATCACAGCAGTCAATTGAGAATCAGGAGGCAGGCGATCAAGAGTGCCGTCCGCAAAGTCAACAATAAATTTTTTCATATCGTCGGTTTTGCCTTTAGCCGTATAGGTGGCAACCGCATGTCCGCCCGGCGGCACCTTTTTATCGGGATAGTGCCAGCTCATAGTATAGGAAATAGATATGGGGGATCCCGCCTCGGGTTGTTTCTCTGGCACCCAGAAGGCTATAATGTTGTCATTCAGTTCGCTGTCCGTGGGAATCTGAATCAATTCAATATGGCCAGCCCCCCAATTTCCCTGCGGCGCAACCCAGGCGCTGGGCATAGTGTCAAAGCGGGTTTCAAGGTCCTGATATGAAATAAAATTGACATCGCGCTGTATCAGTCCAAAGCCGCGCGGATTTACCGTCTTAAAGGAATTTATGCTCAACGTGCGCGGATTTATCAGCGGATGCCAGAGCCACTCGCCGGAGCTGAAAGCAATGAGCAGCCCGTCCGCCGTGTGTATCTCTGGCCGAAAATCATCAACCGGCCGCTGGCTGGTGTTTTCCCCATAAAAAAACATGCCGGTAAGAGGCGCAATGCCCAGCTTCTGGACTTCTTTACGCCGGAAAATCGTTCCATTGACGTTTATAATGGTCTCTTTTCCCGGCTTGACAATAAATTCATACGCGCCGCTTACGCTGGGACTATCAAGCAAGGCGTAAACAGTAATTCGGGTGGACTCTTCCAACGGTTTCACGATCCAGAATTCAGTAAAATACGGGAACTCTTCGCCTGAGCTTAACGCAGTATCTATCGCCAGCCCCCGCGCGGTGAGGCCATATGTCTGCTTTCTGGCAACCGCCCGAAAATAGGTCGGGCCTAAAAATGCCACAACTTCGTCATAATATTTTTTGGTATTAATCGGATTATGCAGCCGAAAGCCTGCAAATCCAAGGTTTTTAGGTATGTTGTCTGGAAACTTATTTTTGCCGTAATCAAACAGATTGCCGGAAAACACCACCAGTTTTACTCCTGTTGAATCAACAATATTTATGGCAACCGTCCGGTCATAATAAAAGCCCGGATGAAAAAATTCTATGGTAAAGGGTAGCCCGGTGTTTCGCCACAGAGCATGTTCGTGTTTAAACCGAATATCACGCCACTCATCATAATTGATTGTTTTTAAAAATTCAGGAATCTGATTTTTGCGCTCTTCATATGGCTGGCCTGCAAGCTGTCGCGCCTTCTCACGCACGTTTTTAAAAGAAAAAGCCTCAACGGCATGCACCGAACCGGGCGCGCACAACGTGCACAGCAATAAACAAGAAATTATTACACCGGCAATGTGACCGTTCCTTACCCGCCGGCCGTTTGCAGAAGAATGACCTGCCCCCGCGCCTTTACTGTTCATACTCTTCATGACCTTTCTGTAAAACGATTCGGGTTATTTTTTCTTAACTTGTTTGGTCTTGGCGGAACCTTTTTTACTCTTCGGGACCTTCTCGTGGCGGAGATTGCCCTTTGTCCCCCTGGCTACGGCAATCATGCCTGAATCATCTTCCTTGAGCAGATGAAATTCTTTGGATCCCGGCTTGATACCCAGGTTTTTTGCAATCACACCCCATCCCTTCCCCTTATTCTCCTTATATTGTCTCAGCACTTCATCCCAGGAACGAAGTGTTAATCTGCGCACTTTTGCCGCCATATAAACATCTGCAGGTGCCATACCGGCCTTGTTAATGAGGCGGTCTATTGTTTTCGCGTCGGCACCGTAATAACGACTCACATCCCGGCAAAAACCTTTCAGGTTTGATTGAGCCATATTATTCAATAATTTTAAATTCTCATCAAATTCCAGATCACCCGTTGTGATAGGCTCTTCGCCGGCAAAACTTAACGCAACAAAACATATCATAATAAATAGTGCAATACCCGCTAAAATGCGCCTCATCACAGCCCTCCCATAAAGCTAAAGGTTTTCACAAGCCATAGCCATTTAACATATTAATTATGCACTATATTGCAAATCTCGCCGCTAATCAAGAATATATAAAATGGGAGTTTCCTGAGTTTTGGTTAGGTAAGTGCATCCAAGAAATCAAAGCACAA
>CAZQKW010000091.1:0-4199 GCA_964594075.1 uncultured Thermodesulfobacteriota bacterium
TTATTAAGGACTCTTAAAAAGACTATTCTTTATGCACAACAAACCCAGAAGAAGCGATATTTTTATGACCGTTGAGTTCAATGGCACCGGTGAATTTAAGCTCGCCTATGAAGTTAGCAGATGTGATGTTGTTGATTGCAGTAAATTAAGCGATAAATATTTCAGTTATGCAGGCGCTCGGGTGCCCATAGTAGAAAAAAACACAGGAAGAAGAGGGTTAATAGCTGATAAAGGGTATCTGACTTTTGAGCCGCGGCTCAATTTTGACTGCACTTATAATAGAAGTGATGCACGGTGGAGTTTTACCGGAGGAATTGGGACGACCGTTGAAGGTTACATTCAAACCCCGCCGTATTATGCGTTGATTGCGGGTGTTGTGCCTGTCTATGTCCGCTTGGGGGCTGGATTGGAAGCAGATGCAGATCTGGATATTCTCTCATTGACTAACCTTAGCTTAGACCTACACGGCGAGTTTTTAATCGGACCGTATTTAAAAGTTATCGGAGGTGTTGGGGCCGCCGATGTTGCCTCTCTTGAGCTTTATGGAAAGGGCGAACTCGAATGGACTTTACAAATGCCTGAGACACCGCTTACTAAGGACCTGCTATTTATAATTGAGGTTTGGGGAAAGGCAGTGTTTTTATGTTTCAAATATGAAGAAAAGTTCTGGGACGAAGAATGGGATCTCTATGGCGGCATGAGTCAGGCAGCTTATTTAAGTCTGAGCTCCATGAATCCCAAAAGCTTTGAGCTTTTGCCACGCAATTATCTAAAAAAATCTCCTTATGCAAAATTTCACAAAACACATGTCAAGAAAGGAACCATGCAGCTCTTGCAGGCGACTCTTGGTGGCAATGAAGTTATGCTGCAGGAAAATGTATATCCATACTCTGAACCGGTGATTGTTTCACAGGATGGTGCAACCTATCTTTTCTGGCTCTATGATGACCCGGCGAGAGGATCGGCAGACAGGACAAAGCTGGTGTTCTCAAAGAAGACTGCTGAAGGATGGTCGCAGCCTGCTGCCGTACACGATGATGGGACCGCAGATTTTCATCCCAATGCTGTTATTCTGCCTAACGGTAAAATACTGATAACATGGGAAAATAATAATGCGGTATTTGGCAATAGTGCAGAATTGACTGAGATGCTACCGGCAGTGGAGATAGCAACAGCCCTGTATGACCCTGCAACTGGGAACTGGCAATCCCTTGGCAATATAACCAATAATGCCTATTTTGATCATTCGCCCAAATTATCGCTTGGTAATAATGGTCAGGTGCTCATGGCATGGATAGAAAATGCAGCAAATAAATTAATTGGTGACACAGATGGACCAGACACGTTCAGATATGCACTGTGGGATGGCGGTCAATGGAACGGGATGGCGTCGCTACATGCGGGTATCTCAGGTATGCTGAAATACAGCATTGCCTATAATGGCATTACCGGATATCTGGTAATGGAAAAAGATACCGATGGAGACATTTCAACATCCGCAGACACGGAATTGTATTATAGCCAGCTTGATAATGATGCTTGGGGCCAACTGACAGCTTTAACTCAGGATTTACTACCAGACAAGAATCCCAAAATAGTTTTTGACGAGTATGGGGAGCTTATTCTGGTCTGGCTGAAAGATGACGCCATACAGATGTTAAAGGACTTTGATTTTAACAATCCTGTTATAGTTGCTTCCAACATGAAATCAATGGGAGGCATGGGTTTTGATCTTATCACAAGGAAACCGGGTGGATTAGCAGTAGTCTGGAGTGATCAAACACTAACAGGAGCGGACATCTATCTTTCCCACTGGGACGGCATGAACGAGCAATGGGGTACGCCAAAGCAATTGACCGATGATGGAAGCTTGGAAAGATCAATCGGAGGATCATATACTGCCAACAACACCCTGCAGCTCATCTATGATAAAGTAAACGTAACGTATGATGCTGCAGGTATTCCAATACTTGGGCAGACAGACCTGTACCTTTTAAATTATGAAGAACAGGGCGACTTAAAAGCTACAAGTGTCAATTTTAACAATCCTCGTGCAGTGCCTGATGAAGAAGTTATAATATCTGGTGTTATAATAAATGAAGGGGACAGATATGAAGAAGACCTGCAGGTTGCCTTTTATAATGGGGAACCTTATATGGGTAACGTTATAGGTAATGCAACCTATGCGGCAACACTTGCCCCTGGCAAAACTGGCGAGGTAACCCTGACATGGAAAATCCCCAATACAAATCAACCGCTCAAGGTAAGTATGGTAGTAGACCCTGCAGGTTTAAAAGAGGATGTGAACCGCGGGAATAATGAAACCTATGCACTGTTGTTGAAGCCCAATCTAACTTTAGTGAAAACTGATATGATAAAGCTGAATAATGGTAGTTGTTTAGGGTGGGTTAAAGTTGCAAATGATGGAGCAATTGATGCACAGGGATTTACCATAACAATCAAGAAAGATGAGCAAGAAATACATACAGAAAATGTTTCAGGATTAAAGGTTGGTGAAGTCTTTGAGAAGCAATGGATATTAGCTGATCAAATATACGAAGTAACGGTGGATGATGGCAATGTCATTGATGAATACCGGGAGGATGATAATTGGGGGCATCTGCAGAGCACATCATCCGCTGTTCAGGTTGACAGTGATAATGATGCAATACCGGACACGGACGACAACTGTTCGCAAAAGCCTAACGGCCCCGACCTCGGCACCTGTTCCGCCACCTCAGACAAGCCCGGCATAACCTGCACCAGTGACGCTGATTGTGTGGAGGGTTGTTCATCAAATGGACAGTGCCTTAAGAATCAGGAAGATACTGACCAGGATGGGGTGGGTGATGTGTGCGATGGCTGCCCGAATGACCCGAATAAGGCAGGACCAGGATCCTGCGGCTGCGGAGTGCCTGATGCTGACACTGATGATGATGGCATAGCTGATTGTGTTGACACTTGTCCGAATGATGCGCAGAATGATGCCGACAGCGATGGTCTGTGCGGTGATATAGACAACTGCCCGGACGTGCCCAACGGGGAGAATCTTGGCACCTGTTCAGCCACATCAGACAAGCCGGGGATAACCTGCACCGCTGACGCTGACTGTGCTAATGGATGCTCATCCAACGGTTTGTGTATCAAAGACCAGAAGGACTCGGATTCTGACGGTAAAGGCGATGTATGCGACAACTGCCCGGATAACTGTAATGCGCAACAACTGGATGCGGACAATGATGGGATGGGGGATGTATGCGATACGACGCCCGGGTGCGGCGGGTGCGGTCAGCCGCAGTGCGAGCAACAGTGTTAACTAAGAAGGTGTATAGATAAACTTAATCTAAAAAAGGCACAAAGAAATTGCATAATGGAGAATTATGATTTAAAAGTGTCACCGGATTGGTGATTTGGCAATAACGTAGAGAACAAAACGAAATAAAGGCAGGGATCAAACTAAGATTCCTGCCTTTATCATTATGGATACTATCCGTTACAGCCCCGCCACTGCTTCCTCTGCAATCTCTTTTAATTCACTGTCTGGGGTGGTCATGGCAATGATGCGCAGCTTGCTTTTGAGTCCCTCTTTTACGTTGAGCGTTTCCTCCTGAGCCTTTTCCTTCAGAGTTTCGATTACCCGTTTGACCACGGAAAGGTCTTTGTAATCGAGCAAAAGAAACAGGGTGCTCCAGTCATCCGGCAGATCATATTCTTCAATATATTTTTTTACCGCAGTATTGAATTTGCTGGTTCCGGCATATTTATGAATTGCTTCATGGGCAATGGCATGTTCCTTTGTGGCCTTTTTCCCTTTAAAAAGGTTCTCAACTTCCTTAAGATACTGCTTCTGCGCCCACTGGGCTTTTGCTGATTTAGGGCGGAACGCAGAACGTTCTTCAGCAACATGTTTGCTGCGGTCTTTTTTGCGATCAATATCCCGCCAGCTTGGTCGTTCTTTTTCGTCTTCATCATATGAATTCATGCGGTGCACTCCCTTAGTAATCTTTAGTATGGTCAGAAATTAATTACAGAGGTTACAGAATCATCGGAACTAAAATCCTTATAGCAAAACACTATGGGACCTTAATTAACAACTGAAGCACACTGAATAACCTTATGAGTCATCCTGCGACTTGATCGCAGTATCTGCAAACGGATTTACCGTATTACTGGCATGTGAAAACAGTTCCTGGATTCTG
>CAZQKW010000092.1:0-3139 GCA_964594075.1 uncultured Thermodesulfobacteriota bacterium
AGATGTTTTAAAATTTTTGATGCCCCGCCTTGTAGGCGGGGTAATTCACTTTTGGAACGCTTCAATATAGCGTTTTCGCGAGCGATCGTAAGAACGCTCAACATCGGCAGGAAAGAAACATCCAGGAAGTTCGTCGTTACGCAGATGATACTGAACACACTCGCAGCATTTGCCTTTTCGCGGGCACGGTTCGTAGGTACACGTACAGGCCTTACTGTTTTTGGTCATATTACATTCCATTAACACACCTCTTTAAAATTAAAGCTTAAGGCAAAAAAGATTTAATTTTTTCGCGGTATTCATTTTAGATGAATTTAGACGTTACTGATGTTTAGGGATACAGCGGCTTCTGCTCCAGCGCAATGTTCTCTTTAAAGCCCAGCATCAGGTTCATGTTTTGCACTGCCTGACCGGCAGCGCCCTTAACAAGGTTATCAATAGTGGAAATGATTATGAGCCGGTTACCATGGGCTTTTGTTAATCCCACATCGCAGTAATTAGAACCGCGAACCCAGCCGGATTGGGGCAGAATGCCTTCAGGAAATATTCTAATAAATTGTTCTTTGCCATAATACTGATTTACAGTATTTATTATAAATTGCACAGGAGAGTCGCGCCTTAACGTGACATATATTGTGCTTAATATACCGCGGTTCATCGGCACTAAATGGGGAACGAACGTGACCTGCACCGGCTGCTTTGCATAGATACTGAGCTGCTCCTCAATCTCCGGCTGATGACGATGTTTGGTAACGTTATATGCTTTAAATGATTCGCTTGCTTCGCAAAACAGCGAACTTATATTTAACGACCTTCCTGCTCCGCTTACCCCTGATTTTGCGTCTATAATTATATGCTGTGAAGATATAAGTCCTTCTTTTATCAGCGGATATAAGGGGATGAGAACACTAGTCGGATAACAGCCCGGGTTTGCTACCAGAGCAGCTTTTTTAATCTGGGCTCTGTTTATTTCAGTCAGGCCGTACACAGACCTTTTAAGCAGGGAGGCGGCCGTGTGTTTTTGATACCACTGCTCATAAACCGAGCAGTCTTTAAACCGAAAATCAGCACTTAGATCCACCACTTTTTTTCCTGCACTTATAAAAAATGGAATAACCTCCATTGCCTCCTTATGTGGCAGCGCAGTAAAAATAAAATCAGCTTTTTTTGCAATTTTTTCGGGGTTCAATGGCTCAAGTATTATCCCGCTAAAGGGGAATAGCGACGGGAATACCTGATCATAAGGCTGCCGGGCAAATTTCTCGGAAGTAAGGGCGGTTATTTTAATTTTCGGGTGAGAGCTCAGAAGTCGAACCAGTTCCAGCCCCGAATAACCGCTTGCTCCAATTACCGCAATATTAACTTTCATGGAATAAATCCTGTAACGCCCTACGCTGCTGTCCGCTTTGATAAGACTTCATCAAGAGACTGATAAAACGCATCTATGACGTGGTGTTGATATTTCCCGACCGGGACCCCATTGTATATGACCCGGGTTTTTCCCTGCATCAGTTCTCTGGTATAGGGGACAGACCAGTTAGGATAGTCAACGGGGTCGTTAATGTCGTACTGATCAAATTTTTCAAAACACTTCATCGCGTGGTGCATGAGAGTATCTGAATTCTCGGCAAAGAATTCAATAGGCAGGCCAATCGCATAGTCATAGCCCTCATTGATTGCTTTCCAATAAGCCCGGTTGGTAGAAAGATATTTCTGCTTCGGGTCCCAGATTGGATCTGAAAATTCGTCCTGGCAAATAACCACCTCGGTTTTTGAAAATGGATAATGTTTAACCAGTTCTTTAACTTCTTCAAACAGTTTGTCACGATAGGGAGGAGCCAGTTCAAGCCATGCCTCCCAGGGAAAATAATCCCAGGGCATGCCATGCACTGTGACAGCAATGAGGACGCTTGAATTTGCGGGAATTGTGTCAAGACGATCTTTTAGCATGTCAAGAAATGCCTGGCGCAACGGCTGATAATTGCCCATTTGCGGCGCAATAATGACTTTAATTTTTTTGCCAGGATGTTGATGTTCCCATTCCTCAACGTATTCAAAGCAGTGGCGAAACCCTGAATTGAATTCCTCAAAATGCGAATAGATGGCCATGGGCGCTGCAAGAACAAGGGTTTCACAGCCGGCGTCAAGCAGTTCGCGAATTTTTTGCCGCATTTCATAGAGAAACATGTTTGTTTCTGCTCGGCATTCAACCGAAGGATATTTTTGTTTAATACGTTCAAATGCCCCATTAATTATTTTAAAACTCTCAACCCAGTGGGGCAATTTTTTTTGAACTATCCCGTGGCCATAATAATAGAGCCGCGATTTATTTGCGACCTTGCCGGCAAGCGATGGTTCGCCGCATTTACGCCCTTTGTAAAGAAAGTATCCATGATCAAGATATATCCGCGAAGAAGGCGGCATCCAAACCACCTGCCCCTGCCGGTAACGCTCAATATACGGCGTGCCGTCAAGGTCTCTATCATTACCAAAAGCATCTTCCAGATGTGTTGGTTCAAATTTTTCCCGCGCATGGACATGGTGCGGGTCAAGCAAAGCGACTCCATTGTCTTTTAACGCCAAAATTTTAAAGGGCCAGGGAACTATTACCTTAAATATTTTATGCACAATATTATGAAAAAAAGCATGGCTATGGTTCTCAGGCATAATGAGCGCAGTGGCAAATATGCCAACCTTGCCGACTGGCACCGTATCCTGTGTTTTATAGTATTCATAATAGTCTGGTTTTAAAGGCCGGTTTTTATATTTATACAGTACAAAAAAGAAACCCAGTATAAGCGCAATTACAATGAGTATGCTGATAACGATGGTCATGGTTCATTCTCCTTGAGTTATGAATGTAAGCGTTGTTTGACAGGATATATTCTCTTAAACTACATCTGTAGGGCTAACTTTTAATAGACAAATGGTTTTCTGTCAAGCTAAAAATGGAAGGGACTTTCCCCGAAAATTAACCATGAAATATTAGCCTTGAGATTCCGTTGAATCACCTGGGTACACTATACTGCAATGGGAAATTGTGGAACATTGACACTTGAGCGCCTGGGGTTTTTTATCGCCACAATATATTAACCGTCTCAAAATTATATTGACATAATCATATGGATTGTTATATAGT
>CAZQKW010000093.1:0-2625 GCA_964594075.1 uncultured Thermodesulfobacteriota bacterium
ACACCTGATTAATAATTATTCATCTTTCATATGCCAGTCAAGTTGTTATTGCCATGTCTTAAAGCCAGCATACAATCCCGGGAAGCGGCACAAACGCCGGGGTTGGTGACCGAAGCATAAAGCCGCTCTTAGGTGGACGGCGTCATGCTTCGGTCACAAAAGCGACAACTCCCAGGCGGTAGGGGGGGCAGCCGCCCGTTACGATCGTCAGCCATCCTTGTTTCTTGCATCCTTTTTAGACTTTAACCGTTTTTGAGCTTGCCTGAGTCGGAAGCTTTCACCATTAGCCTCCAGTATATGACACCTGTGGGTAATGCGATCCAGGAGCGCCCCGGTGAGCCGCTCGGAGCCGAAAACCTCCGCCCATTGTTCAAAGGTCAAATTAGAGGTAAGTATAAGACTGTGATGTTCATATGCCCGACTCATGATCTCAAATAAAAGTTCTGCCCCGGTCTTGGAGAAAGGAACGTATCCCAATTCGTCGATTACAAGCAGATGAAGCCGATCCAATTGTTTCTGAAGACGCTGGAGCTGTCTTTCTTCCCGGGATTCCAATAATTCAGTAACAAGTCCGGTGGCGGTGTAAAACCGGGTCTTGCACCCTTGGGCACAGGCAGCAAAAGCCAGGGCGCAGGCCAGATGTGTTTTGCCTGTTCCCGAATTGCCGATAAAGAGAATATTTTCTTTTTTGTCGATGTATTCGCCCCGCAGCAGTTCCCTGACCAGCTGTTCATTAATTGATGGTTGTTCATCAAAATCGAATGTGTCGATGGTTTTGACCACAGGAAAGTTGGCATCTTTGATCCGCCTTTCAGCAGCCCGTTTTTCCCTGTCCAATAATTCTCTTTCAGCCAAGCGGAGAAGGTATGTCATAAAGTCAGACCTGTCTTTTTGACATACAACAGCCATTGACGCATATTCTCTGAGCATCGTCGTGAGCTTCAGCTTCTTCAGATAATGTTCCAAAAGGAGGGTGGGTTTATCCTTGTCAGTCATAGCACACCTCCATTCGACAGAAGAGACCTATAAGCCGATATGTCCGGCTTCATTGCCGTAACCAGCCGAAGATGTGGATGTCTGTCCATGAAAAAAGTTGTTTCTGACCATGAAAATTGAGGAATCAAAAACTGGGCAACCGCATCCCGACTATGGGCATTTATGAGAAGCGCCTTTTTTACAGCCATTTCGATTTTCGGCATAGGATAGTCTTCCAGAAGGCGAAGCACCCTGATAAATTCCCTTGTGCCTTCCCCCTGTTTTTGTTCCCCGGCAATCAGCCGCCGATGCAAGGTCTCAAAACATTCTGGAAGACTCAAACCGGCTAAGGGCAAACCATGCTCCAGAGTGCCGGGTTTGCGCTCCAGCAGGGGCAGATAGTGCAAATAGTTGAAAAAGACCCCCTCCTTATCCCAGGAACGCCGATGCTCAGCCACGATGGTATGGTGGCTGTATAAAACCACCCGGTCGACGTATCCTTTAATCAGAATTTCGTGATGCGCATACGCCACTGGAACAGAATAGTCATTGTTATCAAATCTGACCAGAGACAATGAGCTAGCATGAGTCGACTGCTTTCTGCAGGCATCAAACGCCGCTGCCGGGAGTGCCAAAAAGGCCTTCCGCTCTTCCTCGAAAAGTTCTTTTTTTGTTCCTGTTTTGCCCCGAAGGCGCCGTTCCCTATCTTCGATACACATTTTTTTCAGCATGGCGTTTAACTCGCTCAGATCCCGAACCTGGGGGACAGGAACCAGAAAGTTCAGCCGGGCAAATTTAACAACCCCCTCGACAACGCCTTTCTCATTGGCCCTTGCGACACGGCAAAAATGCTCTTTAAACAAATAATGGCTCTGGAGTTTTAAAAAGCCGTCTGTAAGTTTGCGTTCATAAGTCCCGATAATCTTAGAAACCAAAACCTTGCTGTTATCGTAGCTGATTCTATGTGGCACGCCGCCGAAGAACTCGAATGCCCGGGCATGCCCCTCCCAATGAGTCTCCGTACATTCCCGCTCAAACGCCATCAAAAAAAAGGCATCCGAAAAAGGCAACGCCATGATAAAAAGAGCCACCTTCTTTAGATGGCCGCCTATCTTTGCCAATGCATACCCAAAATCAACCTGTGCCTCACCCGGCCGATGAATCAATGGCATGAAAACCTCTTTCCGGGAGCGCTGGATTGCCCGGACCGCTTCCTTCACTTGAGTGTATTTGCCGGTGTAGCCGATCTCTATGAGTCGATCATAGATGCGCTTGGCTGTATGACGCTGCTTCTTAGGAAAATCATTGTCCTGATCCAGAATTCGGACAATGAAATCAAGGTAAGGGCCGATCTTCGGCTTTTGACGAACTGATTTGATCCGATAACCAGGGGGCTCAGAATGGCTTAAGATTTTCTTTAATGTCTCCCAGTGAATCCCTTCACGCCTTAAAATCTCTCTTTTGCTGACACCATCTCTTAATACATCCAATCGTATCTTTGTCCAAAATTCCATATTCGTGTACACCCTTTCTCCTCCTGTATGAGACGATCGAATAAATCCAAGATTTATATCATCGCCTAATAAAGGAAGCTAATTTGGGGTGTCACACTTTTAAAACGCCCTTTTTACCGTCACACTTTCAAACCGC
>CAZQKW010000094.1:0-2579 GCA_964594075.1 uncultured Thermodesulfobacteriota bacterium
TAATTAAACATGACTTTACCAAAATATTTTATTGATGGAGATGAAGAAGCGTCTGGAGGTTTTTCTTTGCCACAATAATCTGATCATCCGCTGGCATCACGACCCCGGCACTGTGCCTGTCCTGCCCCAGGCAGGCAGCCGTTAGAGCCGTCGTCGCCGGTGATGCATCGGGGTCTGGGAACTGCAGAATATAACTGCACCTGCCGTGTTCCCGGCACGGATGGTTGTGTTGTGGCAAAGAAAAACCCCCAGAGGCTTCTGTGTTGATGTTCCCCATTATTGCCTTTGCGTCTAATGTCCTCTCTTGCCGGTTGTCCGGATTTCAGGGCACATTTTGGAGGTAAGTCCTTTTTAAACAGTCAGATTAAATTAATCCGCTGCTTCATAGAAGCTGTGGGGCAGTGCTTTAGGCTCTCTAGCGCTGTGCTGTAAGTAGATGCCAAATAGTCTCTTGAAAGAAGGGGTAAACTTCTTATCATTTGCAAAAAGGCACTTTTTAATTTCCCTGAGCGAATAAAATCCCCCGTCCTCAATCTCTTCAGGATTAGGTTTCACTGCATCGTTGGTAACGGTTTTATAAAACCAGACAAACTCCCATCCGGTATCCCCTGAGGCAGGAAGCTCGGCAACTTTTTCTAACCGGGCGGTAATTCCAAGTTCTTCTTTAAGTTCACGCGCTGCTGCGTCATAATAACTTTCAGCGGGATTAACATGCCCTGCCGCCGATGAATCATAGAAACCAGGGAATTCATCCTTAGTATGGACACGTTTTTGCAAAAAAAGCTCACCGGCTGTATTAAAAACAAAAATATGAACTGAACGATGCTTCAGTTGTTTTCTGTGAATATCGCCCCTGCAGGCAAGCCCGATAACCTCGTTTTGTATATTAACGATTTCCAGAAATTCTCCGCACATGACTTTTTACCCTACCTGTTATTGAGTTTTTTACCGGTAATTAGTTGCGATTTAATTTAAGACATTTAACAACATCTTCAAACGTGGCCGGTTTTGCGCCTCGTTTTATCATTTCTTGAATTGCCTCTTCAGAATCTTTTGGATGTAAATTAACCCCCTGTATAGCATCCATAAGCAGCGTAACGGAAAACCCGTTTTTCAGCGCATCCAGAACCGTTAATTTGACGCAGTAATCAGTTGCCAATCCGCCAACAAAAAGTTCCGCGATATGAAATGCGGAAAGGACTTTCATCAATTCATTGCGGTGCGAATCATATGCCTGAAAAGCTGAATAACTGTCCTGATTCGGATCCATACCCTTTGATAAAATTATTGTCTCATGCGGCAGATTCAATGCAGGATGAAATTGTGCGCCGGGCGTATTCTGTATGCAGTGAGAAGGCCACATGCCGCCAAATTCTTTAAAATGCGTGGTTTTTGAAGGGTGCCAATCGCGTGTGGCAAAGATTGGCAGTCTTCGCTCAGAGAAAAGTTGTGTATATCTATTGAGCGAAACTATTATCTTATCGCCCTCCGGAACCGCAAGAGCACCGCCGGGACAAAAATCATTTTGGACATCTATTACAATGAGAGCTTGCGTCATTTTCAGGCTCTTTGTTTATTCTGTATCCATGGACTATGGTAAATTTAACGAAGAATTTCAACAGAAATATTTTTTCAGGACTTTCCTTAAAATATTTCATTGGTGGGGATGAAACAACGCCTGGAGTTTTTCATTTCCCCTTCTTACCCATCGAGTTTTTGTGTTCTTGTGCGGTTTACTGGAATTTATTTAATACATTGTGGGGAACGTCAGGAAATTTTTTTGGACTGGGGAGAATAAGAAGACGGAGGAGGGGGGTTTTTTAGCGCTTCAACCCAATGTCTGCTTGATAATTCCTGAGGCTCTAATTTCAATCTGGCTGCCAGTTAAATCCTGCGGGACGCCGTGCACCGTCAGCACAAGACAATAATCACTGCGTGTTTCCATATCATCGTAAGATTTAAAAATAAGTCCCTGTTCAGTTTCAGTTTCTTTCAGGGTTGCACCATTGCCATTGCACACTTCGGTCAGTTCCTGCCAGTTCGTTATGGAAGAAGCCGCCGGAAAAAGATTATCATTAGCGGATGAGGCAAATCCTGCTAATGCTGCCCGAATGGAATCTGCGGTACCGACGCCTTTGGCTATTTTTGCCCTATATCGGTATGCTATAAAATTAGGAACAGCAATTGAGGCCAATATCGCTATAATTGCTGCAGCGATCATTAACTCAACAAGGGTAAACCCATTATGATTGTGGATTGCTGTTTTTGATTTCATGCTGAAAGGTTTTTTTCCTGAAAAAATGTTACGCATGCTTGCTAAAGATTCAAAATCTATGCCGTTGGTGATATATTTACAATATATTGGAATTACTTTATAATTTATTTGATTACCCCTTTTAACTTCCAAAATTGTCATTACGGATGCCCTGAATTGTCACTTTCATGAATCCACGAAAAAAGGCTCTGGGCCGAATTCCCAGAGCCTTTTTTCTTAAGTTCATGTATGTTTTAATATTCCATTCCGCCTGGCGGCATAGGCGGCATGGGGGTTTCTTTCTTCGGCTTCTCTGCCACCATCG
>CAZQKW010000095.1:0-2551 GCA_964594075.1 uncultured Thermodesulfobacteriota bacterium
TAAGGACTCTTAAAAAGACTATTCTTTATGCACAACAAACCCAGAAGAAGCTAAATTATGAGCGCAACGAGCGGCGAAAAAACTGAAAAAGAAAGCCTGGTTCTCATCCATGAGGCTATGGTCATTGCCGAGAAACTCAAAATACGAAGAATCCTCATTGTCTGCGAAAAGGCAATTCTGGTTCGCACCATTCCAAAGGATACGGAAAAATTTCAGTTTTTTGTGGTAGTGCCTCATGAAAAGGTGATTGAAGACCTTGAGCATGAAGTCATTTTATGTGACTATAGGGGCGTGGCACGCAGCGACCGGCTTGATTATATCCTGCGCACTGCTGCAGAACAGGGAAAGCTGAAAAAAGGGGAAAAGGCTATCTGCCTGTTCAGTTTATCGGGTGCCAGACTGGTAGACAGCCTACGCATTATACGGGGCGAAGAACTCTACAGCCATATTTCGCTGCGGGATTTAAAACGTATCGCCAAAAATATTCCTGTTGACGTTCTTTATGCCGTGGTGAATCTTGCAATGGAAATTGGCCGGGAAGGACGAGAAGGTGTTTCTGTCGGCACCATCTTTGTGGTGGGTGATACTGAGCGGGTTAATGAGCTTTCAAAACCGATGATTTTTGATCCATTCCTCGGCTACCCTGAAGAAGAACGCAGTATTTTTGATCCAAAAGTTCAGGAAAGCGTAAAGGAGTTAACGCTCATAGACGGCGCTTTTATAATACGAGAAGATGGAATAGTGTTATCCGCTGGTCGGTATCTGCATGCTGGAGCAGGTGGCGGAAAAGCCACGCCGCTCAGAGGTTTGGGGGCGCGGCATGCTGCGGCAGCCGCCATTACCGCGCACAGCGAAACAATCGCTGTCACGGTTTCAGAATCAACGGGCACGGTGCGCATTTTTAGCGGGGGGAAAACCGTGATGAGCATTCGTTCATACCGGCCCCACCTTCTGGTCAAAAGAAAGCATTAACCATGGGGCGTCCCGACGTAATTTTTTTCCGACAAACCAGCTCTTTGTAAAGCCAGATATCCCGCTCCATATATGCCTGCAGCGCTGCCAAGCGCTGACGGCACAACCACAATTCTTTCCCGCGAAATTATGAAAACCTGTTTTTTGATTTCTTCGAGCAAAAAAGGGGCAAACACATCAAAGGCTTTGCTTACGCCACCGCCCAGTATAACGTAATGAATATCCAGAAGATTATTAACATTGGCAATGCCGACTGCAAGATAGGCGGCAGCCTGCTTATAAATTTCAATGGCAACCGTATCGCCATTGCGCGCAGCGTGGTAAACCATTTCTGCATCAATATTATTGAAATCACCGCCTGAAAGATTTTTTAAACTTGAACACACGCCGCTCTGCAGCGTTTTGCGTGCCATGCGGCTGATCGCCTCGCCTGAGCTGTAAGCCTCAAGGCACCCGTTCTTTCCGCAGGCGCAGGAAACGCCGCGGTGCGCTACTATCATATGACCAAATTCACCGGCTTTGCCATTTTCTCCGGACCAAAGCTCATTGCGCAAAATAAGCCCGCCCCCAATTCCCGTTCCCAGAGTGATACAAAGAAAGTTCTCAATGTTTTTGCCTGCTCCGGCCCATTTTTCTCCCAGCGCCGCAGCATTCGCATCGTTTTCCAGATAGACGGGAATCCGCAGGGCTTCGGTCAGAAAGTTTTTAATATGGGCGTTTTCCAGGTTTTTAAGATTTGGCGATTGTAATAACACCTCTTTTTCCGCGTCAAGAATACCGGCGACTCCGATCCCTATGGCAGATACCTTTTTCGCTTTCTTTTGTAGCGAGTTAACCAAGCTCAAAAGATTGCCCAGAATTTTTTCTTTTCCTTGGGATTCTTGCGTTCCTATTGAGGACGTTTCTAATAATTGCCCTTCGCTATTAAAGAGCGCGCCTTTAATGATAGTGCCGCCAATATCGATTCCTAACACATAGTTTTGCATAACATTCCTTCAAATAAGTTATTTGGAGGACTCTGTTAATCGCAGATTAGCAGGATTTACAAAAGGTTGCAAGCCGATAAGCATGTCATTGCGAGCCGAAGGCGCGGCAATCTCGATTTTAAGAGTAATCCTGGCTTGTAAAGGTTACGTTTTAAATCTGCGTTCATCTGCGTCCCATAAAAAACTTTCAGTGTCTTCTGTGAAATTCTTTGGCCTGTTATCATACCGCAATCCGCATTCCGATACCCGTTCCCTCAATTATCTAACCCATTTTTTTCTTCAAAAATAAATTAAAACAATTTAAAAAAAATTCTTTTTATTTTATTGACAATCAAAAAAAAAAACCGGTATAATCCGCCCCAAAATTGATAATGGTTTAGGGCAACTGCCAAAAACCACAAACAAAAACTTATCAACATTTTAAGAGAGGAGGGCTTATGAACAGAATCAAGATTTCAAAGGTTTTATTACTAACGTTATTAACCGCAACCATTTTATTAGCAGTGCCCCATTCTTACGGCGGTGTTCCGCAGCTTATTACCTGAATTTTGCACGCAACTGCCCATTATGAGCGGTTAACATTATCTTTTTTC
>CAZQKW010000096.1:0-2202 GCA_964594075.1 uncultured Thermodesulfobacteriota bacterium
GCTATTTCAATATGTTATCACTATGTGCAGTATAAAACTCAGGAAACTCCAGGTTCCGCCATGCGCAGACATCTATCGGTTACAAACCTGAAAAAATCCCGCGCCGCAAAAAAATGCTTGACAAAATATTAAAGTTAAGACATTTTAGGTTTGAATAGTTACAAATTGAACTATTTTGCGGGGTTTTCATGGAAGAGCAATTAAACAAATACATGCGCATTCTGAGAAATTTTGGCCGCCTCTACACAGAAAAAATTGCCAATGGCTCAACCAATATTAAATCTGACCTCAGAATTTCTCAGATTAAGGCGCTGTTTGCCTTCAAGGATGCAAGCTGTCTATCCATGAAAGAGCTCGCCGAAAATGTGGATGTCAAGCTGTCAAATATGACCATGATGGTGGACAGCCTGATTAAAGACGGCATCGCTGAGCGTGACCGAAACGAGAAAGATCGTCGCAAAGTTATGGTGCGCCTTACGCCCCTTGGAGAAAAAATCAGGGCACAGTTTAGAGCGCACCGCCGTAAAGTTGCCAAATCCATTTTCTCACATTTAACCGAGGAAGACAAGGAAGCACTGCTTGCTTCTCTGGATACCGCCTGTAAAATTTTAGCCAAAGTTTCTTCTGCTGAAAGGAAATCCCATGATCGCGTGGAGTCAAAACAAAGTCGGGTGTATTCTTCTTGAGAAAAAGCTGGCCCAGCCGTTTAAAAAAGGCGATAAGCGGACACAGAAGCCGGCCTGGGACACGGAAAAATGCACCCAATGCGCGCTCTGCTATCTATTTTGCCCGGATGCAGCCATACGAATGCGGCAGGACGGGTTCTATGAGGCAGACGATACTTATTGCAAGGGTTGCGGCATCTGCGCCCGCGAGTGCTGGTTTGGCGCCATTACCATGATGGAGGAATGCTGATGGATCGGTTTGCGCTATTTGTCCCAAAACTGTTGCCGCGGGAAGAGTGTTTTTTGCCCGATGCCCCCATAAGCTGTAAAGGTTGCGGCGAGGCCCTGGCAGTCCGCCTGGTATCTAAAACGCTGGGTGCCGCCATGATCAGCACGGGAACCTGGAAGATTCCTTTTAAGCCGCCTCTGGCAGACGTGCTGGGCACCAGAAAAACCGAGCCGACAATGCCCTCACTGTTGCGCCTGCCCAAAGACAGCAAACAGGTCCTCACCATATGTTTTGATAACGAGGCGCGCACCGGAACAGAGAAAATTGAAAAGGAATTCTGGAAAAAACGCATGCCGGCAGTCGCGGTTGCGGAGGGTGTTTCCTATGTGGCAACAGCGTGTCCTGGTTACCCCTTTGATCTCATAGCCAAAGTAAAAAAAGCCTGCACTGCTCCCGGCGATGCCTATCTTCATATCCTCTGCCCCTGTCCTGTGGGGTGGGCGTTTGATGCAAGCCTTTCAGTAAAAATCGGCAGGCTGGCGGTGGATTCACGAGTATTCCCGCTGTATGAAGTTGCGCAGGGTGTCTGCTTTGTGACGGTAACAATTCCCCGGCCCCGTTCGGTTAAAGAGTATATGCGGCTGCAGGGACGTTTTGCGCAGTTTAGCGACGCAGACTGTGCGGACATTCAAGCTATGGTAGCACATGAATATTCACTGCTGTCAGCATCCAGTCAACAGGGAGAACAAGAACATGGACACCACGATAGCACACACCATTGATACGGCCGTAGAAAAATATGCCGGCAAGCAGGATGCTCTGCTTTCCATTCTGCATGAAATTCAAAAGACCCAGGGCGGCATTTCAGAAGACGCAGCGCACTATGTGAGCCGCAAGCTGGCGCTGCCCGTCAGCCAGGTTTTCAGCGCGGTAAGCTTTTATAAAGCGTTCAGTATTGAACCGCGGGGAAAACATCACATTCGGGTATGCACCGGCACCTCCTGCTATCTGCATAACAGCGAGAAAATATATGAACGGCTGTGCCGGGAACTCAATATTGACGGAGAAGGGGCCACGGAAGACGGTCAGTTTTCACTGGAAAAAGTGCGCTGTATGGGGTGCTGCAATGCAGGACCGGTGATGACGGTTGACGAGCAGATTTACGAAGGCATCAGCGTTGAAAAAATTCCCGCGCTTCCCCGGCAGGAAATCTTCGAAGAGATGACGCATAAAAAGGCAACCGAGATCATTAAAAAATAGCTTCTTCTGGGTTTGTTGTGCATAAAGAATAGTCTTTTTAAGAGTCCT